>DATNNV010000022.1:0-95385 GCA_035601655.1 Candidatus Dormiibacterota bacterium | reverse complement strand
CATCGCTCAACGGATAAAAGGTACGCCGGGGATAACAGGCTGATCTAAGCCAAGAGTTCACATCGACGCTTAGGTTTGGCACCTCGATGTCGGCTCATCGCATCCTGGGGCTGTAGAAGGTCCCAAGGGTTAGGCTGTTCGCCTATTAAAGCGGTACGTGAGCTGGGTTCAGAACGTCGCGAGACAGTTCGGTCCCTATCTGGTGTGGGCGCAGGAAACTTGCGAGGAGTTGTCCCTAGTACGAGAGGACCGGGATGAACAGACCTCTTGTGTACGAGCTGTCCCGCCAGGGGCACCGCTCGGTAGCGAAGTCTGGAAGAGATAATTGCTGAATGCATCTAAGCAAGAAGCTCGCCTCAAGATAAGGTTTCCCAAGGCAACAAAGCCTATGAAGGGCAGTCGAAGACTACGACTTTGATAGGCGGGAGGTGTAAGCACAGCAATGTGTTGAGCTGACCCGTACTAATCGCCCGTTCGGCTTAATCATAAAACTTTCCCAAACCGTCTTTGGGAAAGTTACAAGAAGACAAATCGCTTTGTCTTCACAGTGCGTTCGGCTCGTTAACAAAAAGCTCGAACTTGTATCGCCAGCCATTCAGTTGTCGCCCATGCGGTTTTGATTCCGCATGGGTGCCAGTTTTGAGCAGAAAGGGTTGGAATGTTTTCCGGCCTTTCCAGCTCTATCGATTTTCCGGTGGTCATACCGCGAGGGTCACACCCGTTCCCATCTCGAACACGGAAGTTAAGCCTCGCCGGGCCGATGATACTGCACGGGCAACTGTGTGGGAACGTAGGTCGCCGCCGGGATTAAATTACAAAAGGCCTCAGTCTTCGGACTGAGGCCTTTTTCTTTCCGGCCCTCTGTTTCATTACTGTCATTCCGAATCCCCCCGGATTCTGGGGGTGAGACCTCTTCAGCATCCCGCGAATTCTGCGGGATGAAATCTCTCCCGGCGCAAGCCATTCCGAACGCCTCTTTCTTCGCCTTTGTAGGGGCACGATACATCGTGCCCTCTTCGGCTCCCCTCCCCACATTCCGCCCGCCGCCAGTGGCACAGACCTTAGACCGCCCTGAGCTTCGAAGGGTCTGTGTCCACCTCAACCTCACCAACATTGATCCGCCAGAGCCGCAGCCTCAACATCACCCTCCGCTCCCGTCTTGCCGAGTCCCGCCGTTTGCGCACGCCCAGCCGCTACTTTCATTGAAACTGTACTTCGCGTGTGATAACAAACTTGCGCCGGGGTATATTACTTCCGCACCGAACATGGACCCTCTCGAAATCTACCTGACCCGCCTCCGCGAAATCCGCTCCTCCGGCTCCGCCGTCAAGGAAATCTCCTATTACGGCGCTCTCGAAAACCTCTTCAACGAGATCGGCAAAACCCTCAAGCCTCATGTCCGCTGCAACATGCAGCTCAAGAATCAAGGCGCCGGAAATCCCGATGGCGGCCTGTTCACCGCCGACCAGCTCAAAAGTAAGCGCGGCGAAGAAAAGCCCTTGCCGCAAACGCCCGCCCGCGGCGTAGTCGAGGTCAAATCCACTTCGGACGAAGCCTGGCTCACCGCAGACAGCGAGCAGGTCAGCCGCTATTGGAACAGGTATCACCAGGTTCTCGTCACCAACTACCACGACTTCGTCTTCATCGGTCAGGACCCTTCCGGCAAGCCCGTCAAGCTCGAAACCTACCGCCTCGCCTCTTCCGAATCCAAATTCTGGGAAGCCGCGCATCAGCCGAAAAAGACCGCCGACTTGCACGGCGTCATGTTCGCCGAGTTTGCCAAGCGCGCCATGCTCCATGCCGCCCCGCTCTCTGCACCCGAGGACCTCGCCTGGTTCCTCGCCTCCTACGCCCGCGACGCTCTCGCACGCATCGGTCTGCAGGAACTCCCAGCTCTCGCCACCGTCCGCAAAGCCCTCGAAGAAGCTCTGGGCCTCGCTTTCGAAGGCGAAAAGGCGAACACTTTTTCCGCTCCACCCTAGTCCAAACTCTTTTCTATGGCGTATTCTCCGCCTGGGTTCTCTGGGCCAAGCAGCACGCACGCACACCCGTCATTCCGAACGGAGTCCGCGAAGTGAGGAATCTCTCTTCCTCCCAAGGGTCCTTCGACTGGAAACTCACTTCCTATCTCCTCAAGGTCCCCGTCCTCCGCAAACTCTTTCATGAAGTCGCCGATCCCGGTCAACTGGAAGACCTCAATCTCTCCGAAATCCTCGATTGGACCTCCGCCGTATTGAATCGCGTCGACCGCGCCACTTTCTTCTCCAAATTCGAGGAAGGCCACGCCGTCCAATACTTCTACGAACCTTTCCTCCAGGCCTTCGACCCCGATCTCCGCAAGGACCTCGGCGTCTGGTACACCCCGCCCGAAATCGTCAAATACATGGTCGCCCGCGTAGACACCGTCCTCCGCGAAGAACTCGATCTCCCGGACGGCCTCGCCGACAAGAATGTCTACGTCCTGGACCCGTGCTGCGGTACCGGCTCTTATCTCGTGGAAGTCCTTAACAAGATTCACGAAACCCTGAAAAAGCGCGGGGACGACGCCCTCATAGCCGCCGACTTGAAAGAGGCTGCCAAGAACCGTGTCTTTGGCTTCGAGCTTCTTCCCGCTCCTTTCGTAGTCTCCCACCTGCAAATTGGCCTCTTGCTCCAAAATCTCGGCGCGCCCCTCGCCGAAAAAGGCAACGAACGCATCGGCGTCTTCCTCACCAACGCCCTCACGGGCTGGGAACCGCCCAAAGAACCCAAGAAGCGCCTCCTCTTCCCCGAACTCCAGGAAGAACGCGACGCCGCCGAACACGTAAAGCGCGACACTCCAATCCTAGTCATCCTAGGCAATCCCCCTTACAACGGCTTTGCAGGGGTCAGCCCGCAGGAAGAAGACGGTTTGCTCGAACCTTACAAAGCCGGACTCAAAAAATGGGGAATCACCAAGAACTACCTGGATGACCTCTACGTGCGGTTCTTCCGAGTCGCCGAGCGTCGCGTCGCTGAAATGACGGGCCGCGGCGTCGTTTGCTACATTTCAAATTTTTCCTACCTTGGCGATCCTTCGTTTGTTGTAATGCGCCAGCGGTTCCTGGCCGAATTTGATTCGATTTGGATCGATTGTATGAACGGCGACAGTCGCGAGACCGGAAAACTCACGCCGGACGGTAAGCCCGATCCGTCGGTGTTTTCGACTGAGTACAACCGAGAGGGGATAAGAGTCGGAACCTCAATTGGGCTATTTGTCCGCACGTCGATCAAGCGCGAGTCGGAGCACAACCGAATTAGCTTTCGTCAATTTTGGGGGAGCTCCAAGCGGGAAGACCTGTTAGCGAGCCTCTCTGATTTGAAGCGTTCTTCGAGTTACGAAGGCGCCGAACCCGCACAGCTAAATCGCTTCTCGTTCCGTCCCGCCACTGTGCCCGCAAATTACCTATCTTGGCCGCTGATTGCGGATTTGTCCGGGACTAAGCCGATGCTTGGGCTGAACGAGAATCGCGACGGAGGATTACAAGATCGTGATCGCGGTGCACTAGAGCGCCGGATGAAACAGTATTTTGACGAAACGGTCAGTTGGGAAGATCTGAGTTCGTTGCATTCTGGGCTGACCAGGCCCGCCGCTGGCTTTGAGCCGCGTTCCGTTCGGCGAAAGCTGCTACAGGCAGAGAAATATGAGGACCATAGAATCGTTCCGTACCTTAGGCGCCCTTTCGAGGTAGGCTGGGCCTATATCTCGGACGTGAGTCCCCTCTGGAATCGTTCCAGGCCTGACTTGCGACGAACCATGGCAGTTGCTTCCTGGGCTCTGCTGACTCGACCCGCCCAAGCGGCCAGTCCCGAAGGCTGCCCTTTCTATGTGACCCAACTGCTTGGAGAGCAGGACCTCATGCGGGGCCACGCCTACTATTTCCCGGTGTCCATTGTAAACAAGGATCGGCCGGCTGACCAAGAAAGCACCCAGCACAACCTCCTTGATGTTTCAAAGGACGTTGCGGTGTCACCGAACCTATCAAGCGACGCGCAGACCTACCTCCGGGCGTTGTCGCAGCGTGCCTCGGACTTCAAGCTAGAGGCAGCAACAGAGGAGCTTTGGCTCCATTGCCTCGCAACGGGCTACGCTCCAAGTTACTTGCGGGCAAATAGAGACGGAATCCGAGACAACTGGCCGAGGATACCCCTGCCCAACTCGCAAAAACTACTATCACAGGCTGCGGAACTCGGTCAGAAACTTGCTGCCCTCCTGAATCCACAGGAAGGGGTCCGAGGCGTGTCAAATGGCAGCGTTCGGCCAGAACTCAAACTGATCGGCACGACGAAACGAGCGGGAGGCGGAAACCTCAAAGAGTCCGACCTCGAACTCACAGCAGGCTGGGGCCACGCTGGCAAAGGCGGTATCACTATGCCCGGCAGAGGCAGACTCTTCGAGCGCCCCTACTCCCCCGATGAACGCAAAGCCCTGCTCGAAGGTGCCAAGGCTCTCGGCCTGTCCGAAATGCAGCTTTTTGCCTGCCTTGGCGAAAAAACCACCGACGTCTACCTCAACGGCACCGCCTACTGGTCCAACGTCCCCGCCCGCGTCTGGGACTACACCATCGGCGGCTACCAGGTCATCAAAAAGTGGCTCTCCTACCGTGAACAGCCTCTCCTCGGCCGCCCTCTCACCATCGACGAAGTCCGTTACGTCCAGGAAATGGCCCGCCGCATCGCCGCCATCCTCCTCCTCGAACCCGCCCTCGATGCCAACTACGAATCCGTCAAGCAACACACCTTCCCCTGGCCCCCGAAAGACGGAAGCGCCAAGAGTTAGTCCCTGCGTGCCGCATCCCCCGGGTTTTGAGCGTGCGGGCGGCTCTATTGACCTCCAGTCTTGAGAGCGGGTTGCCGACTAGCTGTCATCCCGAATCCCCGCGGTTTTGGCGGGGTGAGGGATCTGCTTTTCGCTCTCCAACGCTCCAATTGTGAGGATATCAACAGAGCCGTTGCGGGTTTTGACTCTTCCTTACTAGCGATTCCTATCGGTCGCAAACGACTCGTACCTTAGTTCTCCGCATCCGCGACGATTCACCAGCGCGTGCGGAGACTCTTCCGCCGTCCCATTTTGGGAATTCAACGCCCGGTCGCCTCTCGGTCTCCACGCCCGCCCCGCTATCTCCCAGAAGGCAAACGACTTACTAGATACCACTTGACAAATCTCAAAAATGTGCTATAATGGGTTATTATCGCGAGCAACGGATCTCCTCCCTGCCCGCCCTCTTATGCCTCGCCGCCCGGCTGTACTTCTAATTCCCCCACGTCACATCCCTGACTCCTCGCTCTTCTGCGTCTTTTGCACTCCCGTGCAAAAGAGCGAAGCGCATCCCCTTCCCCTTCAATCACTTCCCGCCTCTTTGCAAAAACCGCGGGTGTGCCGTCACCAGCGCTCTTCTCTCGCCACTCGCCCGTCATTCGCCACTTCCGCAAACTCCTCTCTCTTTCTCGCTCTTTTGCACCAGAGCGAAGCTCATCCTCTTACTTTTCAATCCCTTACGCACTCTTTGTGTGTTTACCCGGGATGCCGCCCAGACCGTTTTCTCCGATATCTGTCGACTATTAACTGTCGACTATGCAGTGGCGGATTCTGGATCGGGCGTCATGGTGGAGGCCTCGGGCGGGAGTGTATCGCAAAGCGTGGGCGGTCCGGGGACGGGATGTGGCGAGAGCGTCAACGTGGGGGTGGCGGAAGGCGTTGACCTTGAGCTTGGCTGGTCCTTACCATGGAAGGGATGAGCAGAAGCACGAAGAACCTTTTCTGGGGCATGGCGTTCTGGGGCATGGCGCTGGCGCTGCCGGTGATGTTGGCCGGGGGCTGCGAGGATGCAGCGCGGAAGCCGGTGCAGGCGCGCCATCCCGCTTCGGCGCGGGCTGCCGTTGGTGCTACAGCGGCTGCGGCCGCGGCGCAGACTCCGGCGGTGATCCCCGCGCTGCCGCTGCGCAATCCTGGGGCGCGGCCTTTCGCTCTGGCACCAAGCGTGCCCGACGGCAAACGATATTTGATGCAGAAGGTGGAAGAGAAGTTCGCGTCGGGGGAGCAGAACTTCAAAGCCGGGCACCTGGAAGCGGCGCGCAGGGATTTCGACGACGCGGTGGACTGGATATTGGAGAGCGGGTACGACCCGAACAGCGATGCAAAGCTGAGCGAGCTGTTTCACCGCGTGGTGGATACGGTGTACGGCTACGAATTGCAGGCGTTTCGCGCGGGAGATGGATTCAGCGAAGCGCCGGCGGTGCCTGCGGCCATCGACGAAGTGGCGGAGATGACCTTTCCGGTGGATCCGCGGCTGAAAGCGCGCGCGGAAGAGGCGGCCAAGAATTTCTCGCACGATTTGCCGCTGATGGTGAATGATGAAGTGCTGTCGTTCCTGAATTTTTTCCAGACGCCCCGGGGACGCGCGATCGTGGAAACCGGGCTGCGGCGGGCGGGGCGGTACCGCGAAATGATCGCGCGGGTGTTGAGCGAAGAAGGCATGCCGCAGGATTTGATTTACCTGGCGCAGGCGGAGAGCGCGTTCCAGCCGCTGGCGCTTTCGCGCGCGGGAGCGCGGGGGATCTGGCAATTCGTGGCCTGGCGCGGGAACGAATACGGTTTGCGGCACACCTGGTGGGTGGACGACCGCCAGGATCCGGAGAAGGCCACGCGCGCGGCGGCGCAGCATTTGCGGGATCTTTACCGCATGTTCGGCGACTGGTATCTGGCCATGGCGGCTTACAACTGCGGGCCGGGAAACGTACAGAAGGCCATCGAGCGCACGGGTTACGCGGATTTCTGGGAACTGTACCGGCGCAACGTGCTGCCGAAGGAAACGAAGAACTACGTGCCGATTATTCTGGCGCTGACGCTGATCGCCAAGGATGCGGCGCACTACGGGATTCATGTGGACCCGGACACGCCGGTGCCGGCGGACAGCGTGAAGCCGGGGCGGGCGATTGATCTGCGGCTGGTGGCGGAAACGATTGACGCGGACGTGGAGACGCTGCGGGCGCTGAATCCCGCGCTGCTGCGCCTCGCGACGCCGGATGATGCGTCCTTTGAGCTGCGCTTGCCGGTGGGGACGGCGGAGAAATTTTCCGCGGGCATTGCGGACATACCGGCGGACAAGTGGGTGAGTTGGAGGCGGCACCGCGTGGAGGCAGGGGAGACGCTGACGTCGATCGCGAAAAAATATCGCGTGACGCCGGTGGCCATCGCGGCGGCCAACAATCTGGAAAAGGGCGCGGCTCTCGATGCGGGGGAGAAGCTGATTATTCCGGCAACGCCGCCGGCGGCGGAGACGAAGAGGCGGCTGGTGAGTTATCGCGTGCGCAAAGGCGACACGCTGGGCGGGATTGCGGACCGCTTCAGCCTGGATCCGGACGACATTCGCAAGTGGAATCGCTTGAGCAGCGGGCGGGTGAGCCGTGGGATGGTCTTGCGGCTGTATACGCTGGGGGGAATGCCGGAAGCGGCAGCAGCGAAGGGGCGGGTACGGCCGAGGAAAAAAGGGACCCGGGCGGGCGGTTCGGCGTCTGCGGCAGTCGGTCCGGGAGCAGGCGCGCGGCCGTAACAGCCTTATTTACAGTAATATAAAGTTGGTTTGACGGGCAGAAAGGACGCCTGGCTTGTCGATGGCACGGAAGGTTCGCCTGGCGATGCTAAAACTGGGACCGCAGTCTGCCAGGTTGTGCTTGCAGAAACCTTGACAACGCTGCGCGAAATGCGGTAACAACGGCGTTGGACGGAGACGCCAAAAACAGCTCCGAGGCAGCGACCTGCGAGCCACAAGCCCAGGGATTTCCCCCACGGGAGGACGGAATGGATTTCGAGAAGGATCACTTTGAAGACGACAACGAGCTGTCGCGGCTGGAAGATGACGAGGAGCTTGCCGGAGAGGGCGACGAGATCGTGGAAGTGGAAGAAGAAGAGATCGTGATCGGCGAAGAGGAGCCGGCCGCGAAGCCGACGGCGGCGAAGGCCAAGGCTGCGCCAAAAGCGGCGGCCAAGCCGGCCAAGAAGGCTGCGAAAAAGGCTGCTAAGAAACCTGCCAAGAAAGCCAAGGCCAAACCGAGGAAGAAGGCCGCGAAGAAAGCGGCGAAGAAAGCCAAGAAGCCGGCGAAAAAGAAGAAGCGGCGGTAAGCGCATCGTCATTGCCATCTGCTGGTTCGAGCGAAGTCCCGGAGGTATTCCGGGATTTTTGCTTTTTGGGTACATACGTTCGGGTGTGGAACGGGGCGGAGGAAGAGTGTGTTCGGCTTTGCATTTGGGCTGGGCCAAAATGGGAAGTATTCACGGGAGATGGTCGGAACAGTTGCGTAAACAAGGCGGGATGAATAGCATGGGCGCGTATGTTACGGGCACTAGAGCAGATACGGCGGATGCGCGGCGGGGCGCAATCGCACCTGATGCGATGCTCCGACGGGCACTATTATGTGGTGAAGTTTCAAAATAATCCGCAGCACCGACGAATTTTGGTGAACGAGTTGCTGGGTACGAGGCTGGCGGCGAGGCTGGGGCTGCCGACGCCGCCGGTGGCGATCCTCGATGTCTCGGCGGAGCTTGTTCGTCTTACGCCGGAACTGGCGATGGAGCTGCCGCGCTCGCGGACGCCGTGTGTGCCGGGATTGCAGTTCGGATCGCGGTATCCGGGCGATCCCCGGCGGCTGACGCTGCATGACTTTTTGCCGGACGAGCAACTGCGCACGGTCGAGAATCTGCACGACTTCGCGGGGATGCTGGTCTTCGACAAATGGACCTGCAATACCAACGGGCGGCAAACGTTGTTCCTTCGCAAATGCGACGCGGACCCGGATTCCACGGATGGCCGTTACCGGACGCTGATGATCGACCAGGGATTCTGCTTCAACGCGGGAGAATGGAATTTTCCCGACGCGCCGCTGCGGGGATTGTACGCGCGCAACCGGGTCTATGAAGGAGTCACGGGGAGAGATTCGTTCGGCCCGTGGCTGGAACGCCTGGAAAAACGCATCACGGAACGGGTGCTCCACGAAGCAATGCAGGAAATACCACCCGAATGGTACGACGATGACCTGGATGCGCTGATGCGACTGGGAGAACAGTTATACACGCGGCGGACGCGAGTGCCAGAGCTGCTTCTTGCGGCCAAGACCTCAAACCGGCGGCCATTCCCGAATTGGATGTGAAATCATGGATGAAACACAGGCAGCTGTAGGTCCCGGGGAACGCGCTCTTGCGTATCGCGTTCTTCGTTACGCTTCGAATCTGGTGCGCGATGAGTGGGTGAACATTGGAATTTTGCTGTTCGACCCGGACACGGGCGAGCGGCGCCTGCGCATGATCGAAGGGCAAGATGAGTTCGCGCGAGTCCGGCGGCTGCATCCGGCGGCGGACGACGATCTGCTGCGGGCCTTGCGCGATGATCTGGAAGACCGCCTACAGGGCGCGGCCAATGGCGGACCCGGGGATTGGCTGAAGTTGCTCGCAAAATGGGATGACACCTTGTCCAACGCCTTGCAGCTGGCGCCGCAAATAGGGCTTCTGGCCCAGGACCTCGACGCCGAAGTGGAGCGGCTGTACGCCGACCACGTCGCGCCGCCGCGCGCACCGTCCCGCATGGGAGCACCCGGTAGCCGCGCCACGATTCGAGACTATTGCGGGCAGGTGTGGAAGCTGGCGCGGCTTTGGGACCGGCTGGACAAATCGGTGCGAGTGGCGGAGTTCACGATGCCAGGTGATCCGATGCGCCTCGATTATAGCTACCGGAGGAATGGCACGCGGGGGTACGTGCAGACACTGAGCGTTTCGCGGGCGCCGGCGGATTGCAAGCTTTATGCGTATACGGCGGCGCGCATTGCGGCACGGGCATCTTTTGCTTCGGAATTTGCGGCGGTGACCGACGTGCCGCTCCGGCCGGAGAGCGAGCGACACCGCTTCGTGCGGGACACTTTGCGGGATGCCGGGATCGAACCGGTAGCGATGGAAGGGTTTGCGGTGTGGGTGAATAAGCTGAAGCCGCTGCTGCTGCAGTGACGCAGCGGTGGACTTTCGGCAATCCGGGCTGGGACACGCTCTGGTTTGCGGGACTCCCCAAGGCGCAGGGAAAAGGCCGCAGGGCTGCGCGGACTCCGCCCTGCGCTACAAATTGCGGTGTGGCGAGCCGGCTACAGAACCGGCTCGCTCCAGTTCTCGAGAGTTTCTTTCACCTTATGCAGGAATTGGTGCGCGATGGCGCCGTCCACTACGCGGTGGTCGTAGCTCAGAGTGACGTAGCACATCGAGCGGATGGCGATGGAGTCGTTGATCACCACGGGGCGCTTTTCGATGGCGCCCAGGCCGAGAATGCCGACGTTCGGCTGGCTGATCACCGGCAGGCCAAAGAGGCCGCCGAAGACGCCGGGATTGGTGATGGAAAACGTGCCTTCCTGAACTTCCTCGGGCTTGAGCTTCTTGGAACGGGCGCGTTCGGCCAGATCATTCAGGTTGCGCTGGATGCCCAGAATATTTTTTTCGTCGGCGCCTTTGACCACTGGCACGATCAAGCCCCAATCGAGAGCCACGGCGATGCCGATATTAATTTCCTTGTGCAGGACGACGCTGGTGCCGTCGAGTGAAGCGTTCAGCGTGGGATACGCGCGCAACCCGGCCACCGCAGCCTTGACGAAAAAGGGCATGTAGGTGAGTTTGGTTTCGTAGCGCTTCTCGAACTCATCCTTGGATTTGGCGCGCAGCGCGGCGATCTTGCTCATGTCGATTTCGTCGACGGAGTAGACGTGCGGCGAGACGTGCGTAGACGCGACCATGTGCTCGGCGATTCTCTGGCGCATGACGCTGAGCGGCTGCACTTCGTAGTTGCCGAAGTACAAGCGTTCGCGCGGGACGGCTAACTGCAACGCCGGCAGGTACTGCGTGCCGTGAGCGGCGGGAGCTCCCGCGGGAGCAACTGCGGCGGGCGGAGGAGGCGCGGGACGCGACGGCGTTGCTGAAGCCGGAGCCACAGGCGCAGAGGCTGGCGCTGCTCCCGATGCCGCGGCGGGTTGGCCGCCCCCGGAAATCAGCGCTTCGATGTCTTGTTTGCTGATGCGACCGCCTGCGCCGGTGCCCGGCACGGCCGAGAGGTCGATGCCATGCTCCTTGGCCATGCGGCGGACCAGCGGAGAGCTGTGGATGCGGCCGCCATCTTTCGAGGCGTCGGCGGAAGCGGCCGGAGCGACGGGAGCGGCAGCCGCTGGCGCCGGTCTGGCGGCAGGCGCTTGCGGCGCGGGAGCGGCCGCTTTGAATGCCGGCGCTTCCGCTTTCGTGGGAGCCGGGGCTGCGGCTGGCGCAGGCGCGCTGGCGGCAGCGCCAGCCGCGTCGATCACACCGACGACCGTCTGGATCGGCACGGTCTGCCCTTCGTTGACCTTGATTTCCTTGAGCACGCCGGCCGAGGGCGATGGTATTTCGGCGTCCACCTTATCGGTGGAAATCTCGAAGAGCGGCTCGTCGCGCTCGACTTTGTCGCCCGGCTTTTTCAGCCATTTGGTGATAGTGCCTTCAAAAATGCTTTCCCCCATTTGGGGCATGACGATGTCAACGGCCATGTTGCTTTCCTCCGGAAAGTCGACAGTCCACAGTTTACAGTCGACAGTAAAATCTTTGTGCCCGCGCCGCTTTAGCGGCGTCTACTGCAGCCAGCGAAAATCCTAGTACCGCGCCAGTTCTTTTGCGGCGGCAAAAATCTTTTTGGCGTTGGGCAGAAAATAGTCCTCGAGCGTCGGCGCATATGGCACCGGGGTATCAAGCGAGGTCACGCGCATGAGCGGGCCGTCCAGATCGCCGAAGGCTTTCTCGCAGAGAATGGCGGCGATTTCGCCGGCGATGCCGCCCGTTTTCGTATCTTCATGAACGACCAGGCAACGGTTGGTCTTCTTTACGGAAGCGAGGATGGTTTCTTCATCGAGCGGCAGCAGCGTGCGCAAGTCGATGAGCTCCGCCTCGATGCCTTCCTTGGCGAGGGCTTCGGCGGCTTCGAGCGAGGTGTGCATCATGGCCGCGTAGGAAAGGATGGTCAGATGCTTGCCTTCGCGGCGCACCACCGCTTTTCCGATGGGCACGGTGTAGTCTTCCTTGGGCAGCTCTTCCTTGATGCGGCGATACAGGAATTTGTGCTCGAAGAAAAGAACGGGATTGTTATCGCGCACAGCGGCCTTCAGCAGGCCCTTGGCATCGTAAGGCGTCGAGGGATAGATGACTTTGAGGCCGGGCGTGTGTACGAAGTACATCTCGGGATTCGCGGAGTGAAACGGCCCGCCGTGCACGCCGCCGCCGGACGGCCCGCGGATCACGATCGGCGCGGGAGCATCCCAGAGGTAGTGGCTCTTGGCCACGAAATTAGTGATCTGGTTGAAGGCGCAGACGATGAAGTCGATGAACTGCATTTCGCAAATGGGACGCAGCCCCAGATAGCTCATGCCGCAAGCCGCGCCGATGATGGCGCTTTCGCTGATGGGCGTGTCGATCACGCGCTCCCAGCCGAAGCGTTCGAGCAAGCCTTCACTGGTCTTGAACGCGCCGCCGTAGACACCGACGTCTTCTCCGATGACGACGACGGCGGGGTCGCGCTCCATCTCTTCAAACATGGCCTGCTTGATGGCTTCGAGAAAGGTGACCGGCGCGCCGGCGGCTCCATTGTTGGCGGCCATGGCTACCTCCGCGCCTTTCGGGAAGCAGCGGATGCAACCGCGCGAACCGGCTTCTTGGGCGTTTTTTTCGCCGGAGCTTTCGGCGCGATTTTCGCCTCGTTGTCAGCAAGTTGCGCGGACGACGGCGTGGTGTCGCCAAAATGAATGGGCGCGTTTCCGCCGCCCGATCCCTTGCCTTCGCCAAAGCCTTCGACGGTCCAGACCGCGGCCACGCTGGATTTCGGCGGCGTCACTTCGGCCTTTGGCCGTTCCCACTTGGGCGCAATCTTGTGGCAGTCGTCGCCGGTGCAATAGACGCCGTGTTCGGCAAATTCGGCTGGTGGCATCGGGGAATTCTCCGCGAAGTCGCGTTCCTTGTTCAGCAGAGCGTCGATCTTCTCTTCCATCTCTCTTTTGCTCTTGGCGTCGAGAAGCTTTTCCGCGGCGAGGAACTTTTCGTAGAGCGTGATGGGATCGCGAGCCTCCCAATACTTGCGCATTTCCTTGGGAACGTACTCGGCGGGATCGTGCTGCGCGTGGCCCAGGCGGCGAAAGCTTTTGGCTTCGATGAGGATGGGCCCTTCGCCGGCGCGCGCGCGGTCGACCGCTTCTTTCGCCGTGGTGTACACCGCGACGACGTCGTTGCCGTCAACGATGTAGCTGTCGATTCCGTAGGCTTTGGCGCGGTCGGCGAGATTCTCGAGCGGCACCTGGCGTCTCACCGGAGTGGAATAAGCCCACTGATTGTTCTCGAGAATCAAAACAAAGGGAGCTTTCTGCGTGGCGGCAAAGTTTAAGCCTTCGTGGAAAACGCCGGTGGAGCTGCCGCCGTCGCCGATCCAGGTCATGGCCACGATTTTCTGGCCCAGATAGCGGCCAGCCATGGCTACGCCGGTCATCACCGGAATCAAATCTCCGAGCATGGAGATGGGCGAAACGATGTGCAGATTTTCGAGGTCGCCGAAATGGCTGGTGCCATCTTTTCCTTTGGTTGGCGAATCGTACTTGGCCATGTGCTGCATGAATACGTCTCGCGGCGGCACGCCTTTGACCAGCAGTGCCCCGATGTTGCGGATCATCGGCGCGAGCCAGTCTTTTTTCTCGAGCGCGTAGGCCGAGCCCACGGAAATGCCTTCCTGCCCCAGGCTTGAATACAGGCCGCCGACGATCTTGTTCTGGCGGAACAGCTTGACCATGGTGTCTTCGACCGCGCGGTTCAAGCGCATGTAGTAGTACAAGTCGAGGTACTGCTGGCGCGTCAAAGCCTTCTTCATCCTGCGCTCCGCGGGGATAGACATTCCTGCGTGGCCTCTGCTGGTCCGGTCTCTACGGGGATAGCCAAGATTGCTTGCGCCTGCTCAAAGGTTTGCAACTTCTGCGTCAAGTCAGCCCGCGACACCGAAACAAGCTGCAACCCGAAGACTTCGGCAAAGTGGCGGGCCAGACCGGCTTGCACCTCCGGCAGCGATACCGCGCGGCCGAGCGTTTTTTCGAGCGAAGTGGCTTTGCGATCCGCGATTCCGCAGGGAACGATCAGGTCAAAATAGCGCAGATCGGTCGATACGTTGTACGCAAAGCCATGCGAAGTGATCCAGCGGCTGATGTGCACACCGATGGCGCCGAGCTTTTCTTCGCTGGCGCCTGCCTGCACCCACATGCCGGTCTTGCCGGGCACGCGATAGGACGCCAGCGCGAAGTCCGCGGTTGCGCGGATCATCACTTCCTCCAGCATACGCACATACCACACTACGTCGCGGCGAATCGCCGCCAGGTTCAGGAGCGGATAGCCGACAATTTGGCCCGGGCCGTGGTAGGTGACGTCGCCGCCGCGGCTGGTCTCGAAATATTCGATGTTTTTCTGCTGCAGGACACGCTCGCTGGCCAAAAGATGTTCGCGTTTGCCGTTGCGCCCCTGGGTGATGACGTGGGGATGCTCGCAAAGCAGCAGGACATCCCCGATGGCGCCGGCCTTGCGGGCCGCCACAATGCGCTGCTGCAGCGCGTACGCCTCCGCGTATGGCACCAGCCCCAGATCGATGATCCAGCAATTGGTCATGTGCAAACCCGCAACCCTGCGCGCTCAGACGTTAATCTGCAAGCCTCGCACGCTGGCGAACGCATCACCCATGGATTCCCAGACCGTGGGATGCGCGTGAACCATGTTCATCATGTCGTCGATGGTGCCCTCGAGATTCAGCACCGTGGCCGCCTCGGCGAGAATTTCCGTGGCCAGCGGGCCGATGATGTGAATCCCCAGTACCTCGCCAAATTTTTCGTCGCTGACGACTTTCACAAATCCGCCGTGATTGCCTAAAATCGTCGCTTTGCTGTTGCCGACAAACGGAAACTTGCCGACTTTCACGGCATGGCCCGCGTCGCGCGCCTGCTTCTCGGTCAAGCCGATGGATCCGATTTGCGGTTCGCAATACGTGGCGTTGGGAATGCGCGTTTTGACGATCGCGTGGGTGGGCTTGCCGGCGATATGCGTGACCGCCACGATACCTTCCATCATAGCGGCATGCGCAAGTTGCGGCAGGCCGGCCACGATATCGCCGATGGCGTACAGCCCCTTTTCGTCGGTTTCCATATACTGTCCGACGTGCACGAAGCCGCGTTCCAGGCGCGCTTTGGACTTCTCGAGGCCGCAACCGTCGGTCATGGCCTTGCGGCCCACGGCCAGAAGCAGCTTCTCCGCTTGCAATGTCTGCGCTTTGCCGTCTTTGTCTTTGAAGATGACGGTTACGCCTTTGGCGTCTTTCTTTACGCCATCGACCATGGCGCTAGTGAAGATTTGAATGTTCTTTTTCCGGAAGCTTTTGTCGAGTTCGACGGAGATTTCTTCGTCCTCGACCGGGACAACGCGCGGCAACGCTTCGAGGATAGTGACCTGTGTGCCAAACGAATTGTAGATCGAGGCGAACTCGACGCCGACGGCACCCGCTCCCACGACGATCAGCGTTTTTGGTATTTCCGGGAGCTCGAGAATCGAACGGTTCGTCAAAATCGTTTTGTGATCCGGCTCGATACCGGGAAGGGATTTGGCTTCCGAGCCGCTGACCATCAAAATGTTCGAAGCTTCGATGGCGGTCTTCTTGCCGTCTTTTTCGACGCTTACCTTGCCCGGCCCTTCGTAGCGGCCCCAGCCTTGCACCCACTCGACTTTATTTTTCTTGAAAAGAAACTCGATGCCCTTGGCGTGCTTCTTGACGATCTTGTCTTTGCGCGCCAGCACGTTGGCCCAAATGACCTTCAGCCCGCTCACTTCAAAACCCAGTTCCGCTCCGTTCTTAAAGTGGTCGTAGACTTCGGCGTGGTGCAGCAGCACCTTGGTGGGAATGCAGCCGACGTGCAGGCACGTGCCGCCGAGATAGGGATCTTTCTCCACCACTACCGTTTTCAAGCCCAGTTCGCCGGCGCGGATCGCCGCGACGTACCCGCCCGGGCCGCTGCCGATGATTGCCACGTCATACTTTGCCACTCGTTATCTCCCTTCCAGGAGTCCCCGCCAAGAAGCCTTAGAGTCAAGTGCGACGCCTTGGATCCCGCTGACGGACAAAAGCCGTCCGTGCCTCTGGCACGAACGGCAGGCACCCGGCAAACTGTAAATTTTAGCAGCCAGTCGCTGCGCCCGCAACTTGGCTGCGGGTCAAGGGTGGACGAAGGCGCTCGCCAGAAGCGGTGTCGCGTCGACGGGCGAATTCGGCGATTGACATGGCCGTGGTATCTTGGTACATATGTACCAATGAAGTCCAAAGCACAAATCGAAGTCCAACGCGTGCAAACCGGCGTGCGCATCGAGAAGCGCTTGCTCAAAGTCCTGAAGGGCCTCGCCGAGCTCAAGGACATAACTCTGGGCGACCTGCTCGAAGGCATCGTCTTGCACGCTTTTGAGGGCAAAGCGCCTTTCTCGCCGGAAACTCTGAAAGAGATCGAACAGTTGAAGAAGATCTATGCGCTCAGTCTCCAGGCTTCCGACAGCCATCGCCTTCAGGAGCGGCAGCCATGAGCGCCGCGAACGCAAGCGGCGCTGCTGTTCCTCTCGGTTCGGCGCGGCTGGCGGACCGCGAGTTCGTGGCGGCCTTCGAGAATGGCACGCTGCCCGCAGAGCTGTTCCATCACGCCGATCACATCCGCTTGGCATGGCTTTATCTGAGCGAGC
This sequence comes from Candidatus Dormiibacterota bacterium, assembly GCA_035601655.1. GTDB lineage: Bacteria > Acidobacteriota > Terriglobia > Acidiferrales > UBA7541 > Acidiferrum. The sequence continues at coordinate 78,584 of DATNNV010000022.1, read as the reverse complement.
ATGACTACGAGACGGCGGAGCGGCGCTTTTGCGATGGATTGGTTCGCTTCGCCGCGCGCTTCGGCGTACCCGAGAAATTCCATCTCACCGTGACGTTGGCGTGGCTGCGCGCCGTGCACGCCCGTATCAGGGCGGACGGCGAAACCTCGTTTGACGCCTGGCTCGCCAGGCACTCCGCGCTGCTGGACCGGAACTTCCTTCTGCAGCATTACTCGAAAGAGCGGCTGGAGAGCCCGGAAGCGCGCGCTGGCTGGCTGGAGCCGGACCGTAAGGCACTGCGGGAATCGGCGGGCTAGGGACTTGCTTATGCCGGTGGACCGCCGCCCCATTGGAGTACGTTAACCAGCCGAGCAAACCGAAAAAGTACTATTGACCCGGTAGCTCCCCAGTTCTAGCCTAGCAATTCGCTGTTCCGGTCCTCCAACTCCTACGGCAGAGGTTCATCATGTCCACCAAGACCTTGGATACTCTGGTTGCCGAATCGATGGAAAGCCGCTGGGCCAAGCTGCGGTCGCACAAGCGCATTATTTCCCGTGTTAAGCTGCGCCTGGAATGGAAAGAAGGCGCCGCCAAGCGCACCGCCAACGCGGTTACGGTTGACGTCAGCTATTCGGGTTGCATGGCGGTCGTGGGCGCGGCGGTGCCGTTGCGGCAGCGGGTGAGTATTGTAAATCCGGATTCGGGCCGCAAGGCCAGCGCGCAAGTGGTGTGGCGCGATCACGAAGCGTGGGACGTCGGCTTGGAGCTCGACAAGCCGGATCCTTCCTTCTGGGGGCTGTAGTCTCGAGTTGCAAGCGCAGGTTTCTATCTTGCTTGCGTCGATGAAACCAGCCTGACGAATGGCACCGTTCAGACTTTCTGTGTCGTTTGCAGCGCGAGTTCGCGCGCTTTCCTCAAATCCAACTTGCCCGTGCCCAGGTAGGGCAGCGCTTCAATATGCAAGAACTGGTCCGCCCGGGGCCTCCAAAGCGCTGGCAGATCAGCTTTGGCGAACTTCTCGAGTAGTTCTTCGAGCTGCGCTTCCGCCAGCGTGTGCAGCACAATCAGGCGCTCGCCTTTTTTCTCATCGGGCACCGCGGTCACCACGAAGGTTTGCTCCGTGGCGCCGGCAAGTTCCTGCAGCACATCCTCGACTTTGATGTGCGGCACCATTTCCCCGCCAATTTTGCTGAAGCGCGTGAGCCGGTCGGTGATGCGCAGGAAACCGTCTTCGTCGGCGGTGGCGATATCACCGGTGTTGTACCAACCGTCGCGCAGAACTTCCGCGGTCTTCTCCGGTCTGTTCAGGTAGCCGCGCATGACGTTGGGTCCGCGCACCAGCAGCAGGCCCGGCTGATCGACGCCCAGCGGCTGGTGCGTCTCGGGGTCCACAATTTTCACAGTAATGCCCGGAAGCGGATGGCCGATGGTGCCGCGCTTGGCACCAACCTGGCGAAACGCGGCGGCGCGAAAATCGGCGCGATTCACGGTGACCACCGGCGAACACTCCGTGGAACCGTAGCCTTCGAGCGGGCGGATGCCGAAGTGATCTTCGAAAGCTTGCGAGATGCGCTCGGGCAACTTTTCGGCGCCGGCCATAACAAAACGCAGGCTGCCGAAGTCTTCCGGCTCGCAGCGGCGCGTGTACGCATTCAAGAACGTGGGCGTAGCCAGCAGCATGGTCACTTTGTAGGTGCGAATCAGTGCGCCGATCACGCGCGAATCGAGCGGATTCGGATGAAAGACCACGCCGATGCCGGTGGCTGCGGGCAGACAAAGCGTTCCGGTGAAGCCGAAGGAATGGAACAGCGGGAGGATGCCGAGGATGCGGTCATCCGCATGGATCATGAAGACTTGATTGAGCTGTTCGACGTTGGACGCCACGTTGTAGTGCGTCAGCATCACACCTTTCGGGTCGCCGGTCGAGCCGCTGGAAAAAATAATCGTGGCGATATCGTCAAGCTCCGGCCTGCGTTCGCACCCGGCAAATTTCATCAGCAAACGCCAGGGCAAGAGTGCCGCCGCCAGGGCTGCGCCCAGCCGTTCGCCGAAGCCCGGTTCTTTGGCAGCGTCCTCGATGAAGATCGCTTCGGCCGGCGGCTGCACTTTCACCTTTTCGAGGAAAATTCGCGCGCTGACCACCGTCTTCAAGTTGCATTGCTTGGCGCAGGATTCCAGTGTTTCGTTCGAAGCGGTGTAATTCAGATTGACGGGAACTTTGCCGAGAAGCATGGCCGCCAGATTGACGAGCGCTCCGGGAACCGACGGCGGCAGGAGAATACCGACCATCTCTTGCCCTTGCCAAAGCTTACGCAAGCGGCGAGCCAGAAGAATCGTGCCGGTAAGAGCGGCGAAGTAGCTGATCCTGGGCCGCTGCCCATCGGCCATCGCGAAGCGGCGCGGATGGCGGCGCGCGGTGTGAATGAACGAGTGCGGCAGCGTCTGGATATGTTTTTTGCGGCGTTCGAACGATTCCGCGCCGAGATCCTGTACGGCTCGCCGCACATCGATGGCTGTCGCAGTAGGCGCAAGCGGCGCGCCGAAGGTCACGCGAATCGGGTAAGGAATCTCCCGTGGAAATTTCCAAAGAAAGCGCCCGCCCGCGAAGCTGAAAATCGAGCCCCACACGCCATCAAGATTCACGGGGATAATTGGAGCGTCGACTCCCTTCATAATGCGCTCCATGCCGCGGCGAAAGGGCAGCAACTGGCCGATGCGCGTCAACTGGCCTTCGGGGAAAATGCAGACAATCTCTCCGTTCTCCAGCGCCTGCGAAGCTTCGCGCAGCGAGTGAATCATCTCGCGCGGTCCTTGGGTCGAAGAAATGGGAATGACGCCGAGAATTTTTGCCAAAGGCTTGATCAGCGGATGCTCGTAGATATCCTTAAACATCAGAAAGCGAATGGGGCGGTCCAGCGAGGCGATCAGAAAAACCGCATCGGTCATGGAGACGTGGTTGGGTGCCAGCAGCGCGCCGCCTCGGGCAGGAACATGTTCGCGTCCGGCGACGTCGAGCCGATAGAGCGTGTGCGTCGCGAGCCAGAGTAACAGCCGCAACAGCGAATCCGGCAGCAGCCAAAGAACGTACGCGGTGGCCAGAAGCGTGCCGCCGGCAGCCCACAAAAAAATCGCGCCCGGGCTCAGATGCAGATAATGCGTCAGCACGAAGTAGACGCCTGCGGCTGCGCCGATGCCAACCCAGGAGAACCAGTTCGCCGTGGCCAGCACGGCGCCCTTCTCGTTTTCCGGCGGCCGGTGCTGGAGCAGCGCGCTCACCGGCACGATGAAGAAGCCGCTCATGAAACCCAGCGCCGCGAGCAGCACCAGCACAGCGACAAACGAAAGGCCCGGAACGCCCAGTGCCAGGCCGAGAATGGTCATTCCGATCGATCCGAGCGGGATCAATCCATATTCAATTTTGCCGCCGGAAAGAAATCCGGCCGCCAGACTCCCGATGCCGATTCCCAGCGCCACGGCGGCTTGCAGGAATCCGCCACGTGTGGAAGTCAGATGCAGCGTGTCCTTTCCGTAGACCAGGATGTTGTATTGCAGAATGGCGGCGACGAAGAAAAAGTAGGTATTGCCGAGAAAGGCGAGCCACAAGGTTCTGTCGCTGCGAATCAGCTTGATGGGCGACCAAACATTGACCATCGCGGACAAATGGAACTTGCGCTCAGGTGCAGCGGCAGGCACCCGGCTGATTCCGAAACTCGAAGCCAAGCCGACCGCCGTACACGCCAGAAAGAACAAGCCCGCATACATCTCGCGCCCGCCGAAAGCGTCCGCCAGGTACGCGCCGCCAAAAGTGCCCGCGATAATCGCCAGGAAAGTGCCCAGCTCGAGGATACCGTTTCCCCAGGAAAGTTTTTCATCCGGCAGAAGTTCCGGCAGCAGGCCGTATTTCGAGGGTCCGAACAGAGCGCCTTGCGTGCTGATGAGAAAGACAGCCGCCAGCGCGAGCTTCAGATTCGGTTCCACGAGCGCAACCGCGGCGAAGACTATTACCGCGACTTCGAACATCTTGGTGCCAATCGTGACCCTTCGTTTGCTGAAGCGGTCGGCCAGCCAGCCGCCGGTCATGGAAAACAAGATGAATGGTGCGGCAAATAGAATTCCGACGATGAACTGCAGGCGGTCGCGCTCGCCCTTTTCGGAAACGACCGCCAGGATCAAGTAGATGACCAGAAATTTCAGGCCGTTATCGTTAAACGCGCTCTGGAACTGCGTGACGATCAGGCTCCAGAAGCCGCGGCGCCATGCTTGAGGCGAACGAGAAGCAGGGCTGCTTGTGTCAGCAGGCATGAGATCGCACCGCGCGGAGTAGCATCAAGGTGACAGCGATAGAACGATTCTAGCAGTCAATCTTGCGCATCACCCGGCCGACCCGGCTAGCCTGTGCCGTAAACGGGACTTCGTCTTTTCACATAACTCCTGTGTTATCTTTAGTTTGCCGCAGCAGCAGATTTGACCGCCGCAGCCTTCCGCCCGGCATTCAAGTGGTCGAAGTTCAGCGCAGCATTGAGCACCAGCATGAACGTACCCTGCGTTTCCTGGCGCCACATCGGATTGATCGCGAACAGCACCACATGCCCGCGGCCCAGCGGAACATCCACCACCGCAGGCGCCTCCGCCAACTCCGAACCACCAGCCAGCATTCCGCTGATCCATACATTCTTCTCGTCCGCGAAACGCAGCACCACGCGCGGATACAGCGAAGCTGGCGGCAGGATGGCGCCAAAAAATCCGCGGACATCCGGGGCCACGTAAAGTTCCTGTTCCGCGCGGGAACGTTTGACCGGTGGTTCTGGTTCGTCCCACGCACGCCCCTGCGGAATGTCTGGCTCGCTCTTGGCGCCGCGGCCGCTGGGGCGCGCTGCGCCAGAATCGTCGCCAAAAAACCCACCCAGACGTCCGGCAACCGAAATACGAAACACCGGGCCTTGATTGAAGTAAACGCCCAGGGAATCGTCGTACCCGTAGGCGATCGGGCTGGCTGCGTCCACAACATTGGCCCGCGCAATCATCCCGCGCGCCTGAAGCTGTTTGGTATCCGCGATGGTCACCGTGTCCGTCATGCCCAGTTCGATCGGCAAGCGCGTGCTCGGACCGATAGGAATGAAAACCCCACCGTCTTCGATGAATCTCTTGAGATTCGCCAATCCCTCTAAGCCGAGCCCTCCCCGCATGTCAGGGGTCTGATCGACCCCCGCGAAATTCGGCGTCGTTTCCGAGTTTTGCCACGGCACCGGAGCTCCCGCGTCCGAGCCATCCGGCGCGGTGCGCTTCGGGATGCCGTTGATGAGCTGCTGTACGCCGAAGAAGCCCGGCGGCAACACGATGACGTCATATTTCTCGCGCAGATTGGGCGTGCCGCGCACCGTCTGATCCGAGATGTACGAATACGGAACCGCCGCTTCCTCGAGCATCAGGCGGAACCAACCCTCGTTCTGCGTGTCAGTCCACGTGTGCAGCAGCGCGATGCGCGGGAGGCCGACTTCATGCCGCGCCACATCCGGAACTGTGTCGGCGCTGGTAACGCGCACACCAAGTTCGCGGGCAGCGCTGTTCAAACGCAAATCAAGGTCCGCGGGATTTCCCTCAACCGGCAGCAGGAAAGAGCCCGCCACAAACTTCTCGCCGCCCGCTTCAAATCCCGCTTCAGCCGCGAAAAACTTTGCGTCCTTCAGCCGGAAGCGCAGGGTCGCGAGCGCAGGCTCGCCGGAAGCGTTGATAACGTAAGCCTTCACTAAAGGTGATTTGCCTTTGATGGCGTGCGGTGCGGCGACACCACCTCCATTGAAGCGCGCCGGCGTATCGATCAGTGTCATCGGCGCTTTCAAAATGGCGGTGTCGGTCACGCGAAGCGTTTTCACGTTGCGCAGCGGGCCCAGCGTCCAGCCGGTATCGTCGTAAGGGCGCGGATCATCGGTCGAGTAATACTGCGTATCGAGCAGCATATCGACCATGCGGCTGTACGGCTGATCCATGCGGACGATGTAGCTTCCAATCGGAATCTTGGTTATCTTCGGCTCTCCCGATTTCTTAGTCTCTGCGCCTTCTTTTGATTTTTCCGATTTGGCGTCGGCCTTCGCATCCGCCTTCGTATCCTCTTTCCCATCAGCGGCCTTCGGCGCCGGCTTTTCTTTCACCTCAAATTCCTGCTCCAGGCGCTGCACTTCCGCGCCCTGTTTTTGCAAGAGGTTCGCCAGCTGTGCGGCGAGAGCCGGGCGGCGTCCATCATTCAGGAGCGCCCAAGCCGCGGGGCCCTCCGTCGTAGCCTTGGCCACAGAGCGCTGGCTCTTTTTGTAGAAATCGCTCAAGAGTTCTTGCCCGTGCTTGGCCGTGTAGTCGAGCGAGAGCAGCACGCCACTCTCTTCAAGGTTTGTGTTGTTGCGCAACGACCATTTCACCTTCGGTAGCGGCGGGTTCGGCCGAAACCATGTGCGGCTGGTCTGCGCTGGCGTCAACTCCGCGTCATGGGTGTCCGGAAAGCTGTTTCCGTACGTCTCGTAAAACCGTCCGATGGAATTGTGTCCGTTGGCAACGTAAAACATGTAATTGGGCGCCCAGCCATCGTAGAAACCGTGTGTCCACACCCCGAAAACGCCGCGCTCCGTCAAACCCTGCACGTCGTTGTACGCAAATTTCTGCCACTCGCTGATCACGATCGGATCGAGCCAGGCATTGTACGGACCTGTCCCAGTCGAAACATACAGATACGGAATCGATTCATGCAGATCGTGCAGCACCTGCGGATGCCAGTTCAGAAAGTTCTGCATCATCACTTGCGACAGCTTCAGCCCCATCGCCAGCGAATCGCGATTGTTGTCGTGCTGCACGTAGTGGCCCCAGTAGACCAACGGCGGCTGCAGCTTGCCGGGGTTGGCCTTTTTGTAGTTCCAGGAATCCACCATGCGATCGTGGCCATCGACCTCCACGATGGGGCTGATCAGAAACACCGCATTCTTGCGGATGTTTTGAATCATCGGCGAGTCTTCCACCGCCAGACGGTACGCCAACTCCATCAACATTTCCGGCGAACCGGTCTCCGGCGAGTGAATCGAGCCCGACGCCCAGTAGAAAGGCTTGCCCGCAGCGATCAGTTGCTGTGCTTCGGCATCCGAGATTTTCCGTGGGTCCGCGAGCTTGGCGGTGATCTCGCGCAGACGATCGATCTGCGCCATGTTGCTTTCGTCGGTTACCACCACGAGAAGAAAATCCCGGCCTTCCTCCGTTTTGCCGACTCGCAGAACCTTGACGCGTGGCGTCGCCTTGGCCAGTTCGTCGTAATACCGGTAAATGTCTTTGGAGTACGTCAGAAAGTCGGGCGCGCCCACAATGTGCCCGAGGATTTTGTCGGGCGAAGGGACGGTCGTCGACGCCGGAAGATGATCGACCAGGTCCGTGAGGAAGAACGGCTCGGTCGTAAACTCGCGGATTTTCTTTCCGTAGGCCTCGTTGTTAGCCGGGGCGCTCTGCGCTTGAAGATCTACCGCACTCAGGCTTGCCAGCGCAATCGTAGCAAGCGCGCACAAACAGGCGCGAATTCCCGGCATTCGGGCCGCAGACAGAGTCTTGCTCAAGACCTTTCGTCGCTGATTCATCTCTTCCTCACTTTAGCGTGTACAGGTAGGCGCCTGGCTGCTTGTCAGACGCGCCGATCGAAACAGACGTTTCATCGATCTGGCAGTCGGCCCGTACCACGAGAACGCGGTAGGATAGTCGGTCTTCATCCCGGAGGGAAGCATGGCGATTCCTGGCTCACAGAAAGTAGTCTTGCTAACTGGCGCAACCGATGGACTCGGGAAAGCCGCTGCCATCCTTCTTGCCGAGCACGGCTATCATGTGTTTGGCGCTGGGCGGTCAGCCGTCAAGCGCGAGGAACTCGATGCTCTCGCCCGCGAAAGGAAACTCCCGCTCGAGTCGCTGGAAATGGACGTCTGCGACGACGAATCCGTCCGCCGAGCCGTCGAGTCGGTCTACGCCAAGGCCGGCGAGGTCGATGTGCTCATTAACAACGCCGGCACCTCCTACGTGGCGTGCGTCGAAGACATGCGCATGGAAGACTGGCGGCGTCAGTTCGAGATCAACTTCTTCGGCGTGTTGCGCGTAACTCAGATGGTGATGCCGCGAATGCGCGAGCGGCGGAGCGGCCGCATCATTATGATGAGCTCGGCTTCCGGCCTGGTCACGCCGCCGACGCAGGGAGCTTACAGCGCCAGCAAACACGCTCTCGAAGGTCTCAGCAACGCGTTGCGCCACGAGCTTTATCCCTTTGGCGTCGACACCGTGTTAATCGAACCGGGCTACATCGTCACCGGCATCCAGCAAGCCGCCATTGAACTCGCTCAGCCATACATGGACAAAATCCAGAGCGGTCCATATGCCAAGGTGTACGCCAGCGCATGGGCCGGCTCGAAGAGCAGCCGCGCAAAATCAAAGACTACGCCGGAAGACTGCGCGCGCATTATTTTGCAGGCAATGGAAGCGCCGCATCCCAAGCCGCGCTACACCGTGACTCCGCTGGCCACCATGGTCAAATGGAGCAAGCGTTTGCTTCCCGACAGCCTCACCGACCGCATGATTCGCCGGCGCTACGGCATCGTCCGCGAACCCTAACCGGCGCCGAGCGCTTTACGGATTCGAAATCTGGAACGACAAACTGTTCTCGCGCTGCTGCTCCCACTTCTTCGCCCACGCTTCGTGCAACGGGCTCTCCGCGTAATCCGCCGCGGCGTCGGGGCTGGCGAACTCAATCGCGTAGACGCCGCTGTAGTCTCGAATCTGGTTCCGTTGCGTTTTCAGCCAGATATTCTTGATCCCCGGTATTTTCCCGGAGAGCTCTTTGATCCCATCGATCGTCTGCTCGCGGTCCGCGTTCGACACCGTGTCCTTGAACTTGTACACCACCACATGCAAGACCGTCTTCGGCTGCCCGAACCGGTTCTGCACCGCGCTGCTGTGCGCGTGCAGCGAACCCGCCGCTGCTCCTGCCAGAAACAATCCGGCGCCCAAAGCTACTTGTGTCGCGCGATGCCTCAGAAATGACATGCTTCCTCCCATGAAAACCGTCTCCAGTGTAATCGGTTTGACGGATGCGCCGCGACACCGTTACCCTGCCAATCTGTTACGTATTCGAGGAAATGATGAATTCTCCCAGCGCGGAGACGCAATCGGGGCCAGTTAGCAAGGTTCCGCTGCCGCCTCTGCCGCAAATCTGGATCGGCTATTTGATGGCTCTCGTGACCGTCATTTCCGAGGTTGTTGCGGTGACTCTCCATCCCGAGCTTGCCAAAGGCGGCGAGATTATTCCCCCGTTGTATCTTTTTCTCGCCATCTTTGTCGGCGGCGTGTACTGGCTCGTGTGCGTCTATCAATACCACGTCCTGATGAACCACATCCCAGGTTGGCAGCATCCCATTTCGCCGTCGCGTGCCGTCGCCTTCCACTTCCTCCCCTTTTACAACTTTTATTGGGTCTTCAAGTGGCCGCAGGAGATCGCCAAGTTCGTCAACGTCTCGCTCCGGCGTCCGCTTATGAAACCGGAATGGGTCGGCGTAGCCGTGTTCGCTGCGTTCGTGGTGCGCTTTATTTTCGATCCAGGACTCGGATTGCTTCTGCTCTTCGTAGCCGCATCGTACGTCTCAGCGTGCCTGCGCCTGGCTCTGCCAGTTTTCGGCGCGCCTCCGCCCGCCGTGGAAGGGCCTCCGCCTTTTTCGTGAGACATCCATTTGCACAGGAGAATTCATGCGTCGCACTCGTCCTTGGTTTTTCGTCCTCTGCCTGCAACTGGCCGTGTCACCTTTGCTTCGCGCGCAAAGCCGTGAAGAAACAAATCGGCTGGCTCGCGAAATCTTTCGGCAGTTGATCGAAATCAACACCACCGACTCCGTCGGCAATGTCACCACCGCCGCCGAAGCGATGGCCGTCCGTCTGCGCGATGCGGGCTTTGCAGCGCAGGATGTCCGCATTGCTGGACCCAATGAGCGCAAGAAAAATCTGGTGGTGCGCTTCCGCGGAACCGGAAAACGGAAGCCCGTCCTTTTTATCGGCCATCTCGATGTCGTCGAAGCTCGCCGCGAGGATTGGACCACCGACCCATTTCAGTTCATCGAGAAGGACGGCTATTTCTACGGCCGCGGCACCGAAGATATGAAGGAAGGCGACGCCATGCTGGTCACCAACTTCATTCGCCTGAAAAAGGAAGGCTTCACGCCGGATCGCGATCTGATTCTGGCGCTCACGGCCGACGAAGAAGGCGGCACCGCCAACGGCGTCGACTGGCTCCTCCGCGAACACCGCGATTTGATCGACGCCGAATACTGCATCAATCTCGACGGCGGCGAATTCGAAAAAGACAAAGGGAAGCTTCTATCAGCCGCCATCCAGGCCAGCGAAAAGGTCTACGTCGATTTTCAATTCGAGTCGCTCAATCCGGGCGGCCACAGCTCCGTGCCCAGCCCGGACAACGCCATCTATCATCTTTCCGCCGCGCTCAGCCGCCTGCAGTCTTTTTCCTTCCCACTCGAAATCAACGAGATCACCCGTAACTATTTCGCGCGCACTGCCGCTCTCACCGGCGGCCAGCTCTCCGCAGACCTGAAATTACTCGCGCAGCAGCCGCCAGATCAGGCCGCCGTCCAGCGCATCTCAAAAGATCCTTACTTCAACTCGCTCTTGCACACCACCTGCGTCGCCACCATGCTTTCCGGAGGTCACGCCCCCAACGCGCTACCGCAGACTGCCCGCGCCAACGTAAACTGCCGCATCTTCCCCGGCGAGGAACCCGCCGAGGTGCTCAAAACCCTGCAGCGGGTAGCCGCCGATCCAAAGGTTTCGGTCAGCATCGTTTCGCAGACTTCCGCCGGCGGCAAGCCCATCTCCGTCGTCAGTGTTCCGCCTTCACCGCTCCGGCCCGAGCTGATCACAGCCATGGAACAAACCATCGCCACCATGTGGCCCGGCCTTCCGCTCGTCGCCACCATGTCCACCGGCGCCACCGACGGGAAATTCCTCCGCATCGCCGGCATTCCCACCTACGGCATCGCCTGCATGTTCTACGAATTGGACGACAATCGCGCTCACGGCAAAGACGAACGCGTCGGCGTCCAGGACTTTTACGACGGCGTCGAGTTCAACTTCCGCTTGCTCAAGGCGCTTTCCTCGCCCCAATAGCACGCAGCTCCACCGACAAAAACAAAAAGCCCGGCGGAGCGCTGCTCCACCGGGCCGAAATACGATTTTGTTTCGGCTGAGCCCGTTACGCTCGGCCACCCCGAACTCTCTCAGGGCTTCGAGTCCGCCGGCACCGCCACGCTCGCCGCAATCGGTTTGGACGCATCCGCGCCAAATCGCGTCAAGTACGGCATAAACGGAGTCACCTCGAACGGCATCTTCTCCCGCTCCGCCACCGTTCCCACCGGCTTGCTCTTGATTAGTTCCAGTTTGTCGTTCCACGGGTCCATTTTCACGCGCCCGCCGATTGGCAGTGCCGCGATCCGCTGCGGATTCTGCTTCGCATCCACCGGCGTCGTGGACTTCAGGTCTCCGATCACCGGCACGCGGTTGCCCAGGTGCCCGCTGATCAGGTTCGGAATTTCCTTCTGCCGTGTCTCCAGCGCCGTCAGGAAAAGTCCCGCATTCCCCAGTTGATTCTTGTACGGCGAATTGTTCAACAACTCCAGCGCTTTCCGGTTTGCCGCTTGCTCCTCATCGGGCGTGCGCGCAAATCCGAAATGCCGGAAGGTTTCCTTATCCTCCACCAGCAATTGATCGAAGAATGCGAACGAAGAATCCAGCCGGTGCCCCAGCACGATGTGGCTCAGCTCGTGCGCCAGCATCGCGCCGAGCGTGGCCTCGTCGGGCATAACGTCAATCAAGCCGCGGCTCAGCACGATCGTGTGCCCCACCGTGTACGACTCCAGCGTCGAAGTCATCATCACCCGGCAGCGCACATCCGGCTGCACATCCAGGTTGTTCGTCACTTCCAGGTTGTTCACCACCGTCTCGAGAACTTTGTCGACTTCCCCCCGCGGCGCGATCAACCCGATCCGCTGCAGCCGGTCGATCACATTGTCTTCCGCCTGGCGGTCCCACGAGCGTTGCGCTTGTATCGGCGATAGATCGTTCGCCGTCTTGGTGTCGTCCTGTACCGGCGTCTCGACCAGAATCTTGCTTAGCTCCTGCTCTTGCGCCGCATGCCCCAGGTTGTAACCCCACAGCCGCGTCTGCGCCTTGAAATCCAGCTTCTTCGCCAGCGCGTAGTGCAAGTCTTTCTCTTCGCTATACACGAACGAGGGCAACCACAATCCCGGCTGCACGTTGCTCCGCCAGCTGTCGAAATGGAAGTACCAGCTGGTGTGTCCGCCGCCGCCGTACGCTCCATTGAAGCGCACTACGTTGTAATCCTGGTCTTCCACCCAAATGCGTCCCAGGAACCGCCCCTTGCCGGCCTTCTCTTTCGGCGTCACGTCAAACACCAGGCAGCGCACTTCGCCCAGGAACTCCCGCCGCACGTAGTCGAATTTGTAGTGCTGCTTGTCGAACCCGTTCGTGTCGATGAAAATCATCTGCAGGAAGCCGTCCGGCAGAAACTGCATCGCAAACGAAAAAAAGTTTCCGATCGACGTGAAAACCTTTTTCCCCTTGTTCTGCGTGTCAGTCAGCGAAACCAGCTGTACGCCCTTCGAAAAATCCGCGCGTCCCAGAAAATACTTGTCTCCGGCCGGCGTATATCCCAGATCCTTGTCCGGTTTCAGGTTCTGAATGTACGTCTCCACCAGCGGCGAGTATTGCCGCAGTTGCGAGTTCAGCCGGCTTTCGTTGGTGATGACGCGATCCATCACGTCATCCATGGTCCGAGGCTGGTCGGCTGGCGCCGCCGCCGCTGTTGCGGCCGCCGCTCCCATTCCGCTCAGCATGAGCCCCAGGATCGTTGTTGCTAGCTTACGCATTTTTCCTCTCCCCCTAATACGCCAAACGGAATTCAATCCGCACGCGCGCCGGAAAATCCACCGGTTGGCCGTCGCGTTTCGCCGGTTTAAATTTGATTTGCTGCGCCGCACGCGCCGCTGATTCGTCCAGCCCGTGGCCCAATCCGCTCACGACCCGGCTGATCTGCACCGTGCCGTTCGCAAGAAATACCAGCTCCAGCACTACGTCGCCTTCCAGTTTCAGACTACGCCCTTCCGCCGTGTACGCGGGCTTGGGCTTGTCCAGGATGTCAACAGGTGTGGTCGCTGCATCCGCCGCCGCCGCTTTTTTCTTCGGTGCTTCCGCTGCCGCCGTCTGGTCGCCAAAGCCCGTCGCTTGCACCCCTCCGCGCCTTCCGCCCTGCGGAGCTATCGCTGTGTTGTTCCCAAAGCCGGTGCTCTGCACCGTGCCGCGGATTCCTTTATCGCCCGCCGTTCCGTTTCCGTATCCCGGTCCACCCGGCAATGTCGGTAACCCTTGCCGGTTAATGTTCGCGGCCTTGTTTGGGTCGCCCTTGCCCGGCAATCCGTTCGGATCGCCAAATCCGCCCGTCTGTACTTTATCCACCGGCGCCTTCACCGTGGCCACCGCCGCGCTTCCCGTATTCAGGTTGTTGACCTTCACATCGTCTTTCGGCCGCTTCGGACCCGTCTGTGTCACTTCGATCTTCGCGGTCTCGAACACCGGGTTCAGTTCCGGCGCCTTCGCTTCAATCTTTTGCACCTTCGGTTGCACCACCTTCGGTGCCACAAAGATGTGCTGTTGTTTCGGATTCAGTTTCACCGGTTCCACCACTTCTGGCTTGGGTGTAGGAGGCGGAGTCTTCGCCTTCACTTTCGGCGGGGGCGGCGGCGGAGGTGCCACTGGCACTAGCGTGACCGGCTGCATGATCTCCACGATGCTGTAGCTCAGCGCCGTCTTCATCTTGTCCGGATACAAAAGCGGAATGGCCAGTATCACCAGCAACACAACCAACTGCGCTCCCGCGCTAATGCCGATGCGGTCCCAGCGGGGTTTTGCCTCGGGGAGCAACGCCAGCCGGGCAGGTACGGGTTTCGTACCGATCGCGCGCTTCCACGCTTCCGCGTCTCCTGTTCCACGTCGTCGGTTGGCCTCGAAGCCCACTCCCATCGTGGTCGTTCTTGGTGGATCTGCAATCATGGTTGTCATCCGCGTACCGCCTCGAAGAAATTCCGTCCCCCGAACGCCTGGCATCTTTCGATACCGGCGCTCCAAGTTTGCTAGCAAGCTAGGACGCTCGATCTATCGGTACTAGGGTACTGGCGCGGTTTTCGCTTCTCGAATAGGACTTTCGTACCAGCGTCGCGAAGTCGCTAATCCCGCGCCGCGCACCTGGGCGTACTGCTTTTGGCTAACCCGGCGAGGCGGTTTTGGTTGCGGAGCTGGAGCGCACCTGCCCCTAGGATACCCCAAAGACAAACTTGGTTGCGCCAGATTTCGCAAGCCACCTTTTTCCGTCTAGGGGCGTATACACTATAAGCTGTAGGAAGCTGGCGCGCGGGTGCCGTCCCAGCTCGCTTGTTTTCCCTTAAGTGCCACAAAACTCAATGCCTGACACCTCCAAGCGGCCCCCTCGTCAAAACGCGCCGGGTGACCTCTATGCCGCGCTCCTCGACCCGCTCTACACCCAGTCCGGCGCCGCACGCTGGCAACTGCAGCGCGAACCTTTCCTTGCCGCACTCGTCCGCTGCATCTCCAAAGCCTTGCCTCCCGCCGACGCGCTCGATTCCGCTGCCCTCCAGAAACTCCTCGCCGCCCTGCATCTCGAAGATCTCGCGCTGGCCTGCGCTTGCGCCGAAGGCCAGGAATCCGCTTGGGAATATTTTGTCGCCACCTACCGCGGATATCTGCGCGCCGCCGCCGCCGCCATTCTTCGCTGCTCCAACGGATCTGCCGAAGCGCTCGAACTCGCCGATTCCCTCTTCGCCGAGCTCTACGGGTTAGCCGACGGCAAGCGCAGTCAAAGCTCGCTCTTCCGCTATTTCCACGGACGCAGCTCCCTCAAAACCTGGCTCCGTGCCGTTCTCGCGCAACGCCATATCGACCGCATCCGCGCCACCCGCCGCTTCACCGACCTCGACGACCACGAAACCGCCAACGCTCTCGAAAGTTCTGCGCCACCGCGCTCTCGTCAACCCGCCGATCCCCACCGCGATCGTTATCTGGGCATGTTCCGCCGCGCCCTCCAGCTCGCTATCGATTCGCTCGACCCGCGCGACGCCCAGCGCCTCACCCTCTACTATCGCGACGACAAAACTCTCGCCGAAATCGCCCGCCTTCTTAGCGAACACGAATCCAGCGTTTCCCGCAATCTTGACCGCGTCCGTCGCTCGCTCCGCACCACCGTCGAAACAGCCCTGCGCGCCGGTTTCCCCGTCGTCAACGGCTCCGCTGCCGAACCCGGCCTGAGCGACGCAGAAATCGCCCTCTGCTTCGAATACGCTGCGGAAGACTCCGGCATCAATCTCGATACTCTTTTTCCGCCCGGCTCCCAGCCCCGCACCCCCGAACCCGGGAGAAAGCAACCATGACCTCGCGCTGCAAGAATGCTGCTTTGCGCCGTTCTAAGAATGGAAGCATCCATGGCGCCTGACGACCGCACATTCGAAAAAGCTCTGGCCCGCCAGTTCCGCTCGGCGCAGCCTCAAGCCTCGCCCGGTCAACATTCGCAGTGTGCCGATGCCGAAACTCTCGCCGCCTATCACGAGCGCCTTCTTGCGCCCAACGAACTCAACGCTTGGAAAGAACACATCGCCGGTTGCCCGCGCTGCCAGGAAATTCTCGCGCACCTCGAAGCCACCGACGAGATTCCGCTCGCCGCCGCTGAAGACCAGCTCGCCGATCAGCTAACCGATCAGCGCGTCCTCGTCATGCAGCCGGCCCACGCCCAGGCAACGCCGCCCGCCGCCCGCCAGAGGCCTCAGCGCATTTCCACCGCGACCTGGCGTTGGGCTGTTCCCGCCGGAGCAATAGCCGCCAGCTTGCTCGTCTGGGTCGTCTGGCACGAAAACAATTTACAGAACTCCGTGCTCCGCCCCTCCGCGAAAACCACCGTAGCCGAGAATCGCCGCTCTGATTCTGTCCCTGCGGTTCCCCCGAGCAGCCCCGCCGATGCCGTCGCCCACAGTGCACGCCCGCAGTCCGAACCAAACCTGGCTACCCCGCGCAGAGTAATTCCCCCTCCGGCTCCCGATACCCGCGCAGCCGCTTCACCCGCACTCGGCGCCCGCGTCGACGAATTCGACCGCGACCAGCAGCTCTCCTCCGACTTACGCAAAGCCGCTCCTCTCAAGGATTCCTTCCGCGCCAAAAATCAAGTCGGACCTTCCAATCGTGCTCTCCAGAATCAATCGAACGCGGTTCAGTACCAGACCAACGTTCCCAGCGACCTCAAACAAGACGCTCCCGCCTTCGACAGCTCCGCCGGCCTTTCCGCCGCCGCGCCAAAACCTATAGCTCCCGCCCCCCCTCCTGCTGCCGGTGCAGCCGGCGGCAGATTCGAAAGCGCCCAGAAAAAGAAAGAGCGCCAGGAAGAAAAAGCTGCCGCGTCGGGCATTCCTGCGCCAGGCATTTCTGCCCTGACTCAAACCGTAGAAGTCACGGGCGATGCTGGTGGCATTGTCTCTGCCAGCTCTGCTGGCATGCTCGCGACGGTCGGCCCACGCCTCATCCCCGTCCCCGGCACCAAAGTAATCTGGAAGATCGACGAAGACGGCCGCGTCCGCCGCACCTCCAATCTCGGTGATTCCTGGAAAGTGCAGAAGATCGGCGTCAACGCCACTATGCTCTCCGGCTCCGCTCCCTCAGAAAAAGTTTGCTGGCTTGTCGGCACCTTCGGCACCGTCCTCCTCACCACCGATGCCGGCGCTCACTGGACCAAGCGCCCAATTCCCGTCAGCTCTCCCGTCGACCGCATAACAGCTTTCGACGACCAGCATGCCATCGCCACGCTTCAATCCACTAACACCCAGTTCGAAACCTTCGACGCCGGCCGATCCTGGACCCTCCTCCCAAAGAAATAGCCATAGTTGCTTCCACATAACGATCCACCGAGACCTACTCTTGGACTGCGGCGGCTCGACGCCGCTTCTCCGCCATGCAAAGTCCGTGTTATGCCCACCCCGATCGCCACCCTAACTCAAAACGAACATCGTCATCTATCCCGCGTTGAACCTAACGTCCCCTTGCAAGAATCTCTCCCTCCCCCGTTCTAACAACCGAACTACAATCGCACTCTACGAGGTGAACCAAAATGAACGCCGTCCCGAAACGCTCCCGCAAACGCCTAAGCGTCGTGCTCTCTGCCGCAGCACTTCTCGGCGGCGCCTCCGTCCTCTACGCTGCCGAACGCAATCGCCCCGCGCCTCCTCCCCAGGAAAACCGCGCCTCTGGAGATCCATCCACAACTCTCTCCGATCAGACCGATCTCAATCTCACCGTCTACAACTCCAACATCGCCCTCATCCGCGATGTCCGCCAGCTCGCACTCCCCTCCGGCACTTTCCGCCTCAAACTCATGGACATCGCCGCCACCGTAAATCCCGCCACCGTGCATTTCCGCTCGCTCACCGATCCCGAAAAACTCGGCGTCATCGAGCAGAATTACGAATACGACCTCCTCGAGCCCGCCAAACTTCTCCACAAATACGTCGGCAAGGAAGTCACTCTGGTCCGCTCCTATCAGGAAAACGGCACCACCAAGCGCGAAGAAGTCAAAGCCACGCTCCTCGCCGACAACAATGGCCCGGTCTGGAAAATCGGCAACGACATCGTCACCGGCATGTACGCCGAAAGCTACCGCTTCCCCGAAGTCCCCGCGAATCTCTACGACCGCCCCACCTTGCTCATGTCCCTCGAGAATTCCGGCCCACGCAAGCAGCAGATTGAAACCTCGTACCTCGCCGGCAATCTCTCTTGGAACGCCGACTACGTCCTGACCGTCGCCCGCGACGACAAAGCCGCCGATCTCGATGGCTGGGTCACTCTCGCCAACAACAGCGGCACCGCTTTCCACAACGCCCGGCTCCAATTGGTCGCAGGTGATCTGAATCGCCTTCCGGAAAGAACTCGGGGCGACGTGATGGAGTTGCGAGCTATGAATAAAGCCGTCGCCGCCGCTCCGCAATTTCAGCAGGAAAGTTTCTCCGAATATCATCTATATACGCTCGGTCGAAAGACCAGCGTTGAAGACAAGGAAACCAAGCAGATCAGCCTGCTCCAGGGCAGCGCCGTTCCCACCGCAAAAATCTTCGTCGTCAACGGCCAGAATTTCTACTACCACAATCAGCAGAATCCCGGCCAGCCCCTCAAAGATCCTGTCATGGTCTATTACAAATTCAAAAATGAAGAAAAAGCCGGACTCGGCATTCCCCTACCCGCCGGCAACGTCCGCGTCTACCAGAAAGATTCCAAAGGCGGCATCCTCTTCATCGGCGAAGACCGCATCGATCACACTCCCAAAGACGAATCCGTCACCGTGCATATCGGCAACGCCTTCGACGTCATCGCCGAACGCAAGCAAACCGACTACAAGCGCATCGACAATCACACCTGGGAAATGGAATTTGAAATCACCCTGCGCAACCACAAAGACTCCCCCATCACCGTCGAAGTCAACGAGCCCATCGGCGGCGACTGGGACCTGCTCTCTTCCACCTACAAGCACACCAAGACCGCCGCCTTCGCCGCCCAATTCAAAGTCCCCGTAGAGAAGAACGGCACCTCCGTCCTGAGGTACCGCATTCGCGCCCGCTGGTAGCACAGGCGCTCCTGCCTGTGCCCGCGCAAACGCCGTCTCGGCCGATCCGCGTAGTGATAATCGCCGGCAAAGTAGTAGGGGCGCAGCATTGCTGCGCCCCATCTCGGCAACATTCGATTCATTATTCGCCTGTGGTTATGCCGCGAGACGTTCTCGGATCACGGTCGAGTTCGCAGGAGCACGCGGTCTTCAAATCAGTCTACGACGCCCCGCTCGCTCGCTTCCTCTACCTCCCTTACTTCCTTTACGTCGCTTCAATCACCGCGTCAGCCTCAATTTCCACCAGCATCTCCGGCGCAATCAGCTTGCTGACCTCCACCATGCTCGTCGCTGGACGAATCTCCCCAAAAAACTGCCCGTGCGCCCGCCCTATCTTTTCCCAGTCCGCGATATTCGTCACAAAAATCCGCGTCCGCACCACGTCCTTCAAGCTCGCCCCTGCCTTGGCCAGCGCCGCCTCAATATTCCGTATGACCTGCACCGTCTGCGCCCCCGCATCCCCAATCCCCACAATCTTCCCGTCCGCTCCCGTAGCCGTCGTCCCGGACACGCAGATCACATTCCCCACCTTTACGACCCTCGAGTACCCCACAATCGGCTCCCACGCCGTCCCGCTCGAAATATTTTCCCGCGCCATCCCATCCTCCTGGTTTAACGTGACCTCAGCTGGACCGCCCGCCTTTTTTCAAGTATGCCACACGGCAATCGCGCATCCGTCGGCGAAGCCCGACCAGCCCTTCAGCCACCCAGCTACAAGCATCCCAACCAGTAGAGCTAAGTCCTTTAGAATCCGCACTTACAAAAGTGTATGAAAACAAATAACTTTAAGTCCCTTTAGAATCAACACTTGCAAGAAAATGGGCAGGGGGCCGGTGACACCGAGCCTTCAAAATTTGGGCTCCCTCTCAGTGTCTTCCGACACAACCTGGCACCAGCCGTTACCTTAGCCTTCACAGGGGATGTTAGACTGATGGACCTTCGGCGGAGCGACGAGAACACACGATGAAGTGCAACAACATTCTGGAGGCAGTCGGCCACACGCCCCTCGTGCGCCTCAATCGCATCGTTCAGGGCCTCAAGCCGCAAATCTACGTCAAGGCCGAATTCACCAATCCCGGCGGCTCCGTCAAGGATCGCATCGGCATCAGCATGATCGACGAAGCCGAGCGCAAAGGCCTCCTCAAGCCCGGGGGCACCCTCATCGAAGGCACTTCCGGCAACACCGGCATGGGCCTGGCTCTCGTCGCCGCCGTGCGCGGCTACAAATGCGTCTTCACCACCACGGATAAGCAATCGAAAGAAAAAGTCGATCTGCTGAAGGCTTTAGGCGCCGAAGTCATCGTCTGTCCTACCGCCGTCGAGCCGGACGATCCGCGCAGCTACTACTCCGTCGCCAAAAAACTAGCCCGCGAAATCCCTAATTCTTACTACCCGAATCAGTACGACAACCCCATGAATCCCGAGGCGCATTACCGCACCACTGGCCCGGAAATTTGGGAAGACTCTGAAGGCAAAATCACGCATTTCGTCTGCGGGATGGGCACCGGCGGCACCGTCAGCGGCGTCGGCAAGTTTCTCAAAGAAAAAAATCCCAAGATCAAAATCATCGGCGTCGATCCCTACGGCTCCTTGTACTACGATTTCGTGAAAACCGGCCAGACCATCAAAGCCAAGACCTACGTCGTCGAAGGCATCGGCGAAGACTTTTTTCCCTCCACAATGAATCTGAAGATTCTTGACGACGTCATTCAAGTCAACGACGAGGAATGCTTCGTCCTGGCGCGGCGCCTCGCCAAGATCGAAGGTCTTTTCACCGGCGGTTCCGGCGGCGGCTGCATTTCCGCAACCCTGCGGATCGCCAAGGATCTCGGCCCGGACGATTTCGTCGTTGCGCTGTTGCCCGACACCGGCATGCGTTACCTCAGCAAGGTTTACAACGACGGGTGGATGCGCGAGCGCGGCTACGTCGATTCCGCCGCCGTTCCTATCACCGCCGCGGAAATCATCAGCGCCAAGCACCAGTCCGGCAAAGTGCGCGAACTGGTCATCGCGCGCCCGTACCAGACCGTTTTCCACGCGCTCAAAACCATGCAGGAGCAGGACATTTCGCAGATTCCCGTCTTCGAGGAAAATCTTCCCATCGGCACCATTTATGAGGACCAAATTCTCACGCTCGCGCTGCAAGGCAAGGATCTCCGCAAACTCGTCGTTCGCGAAGTCATGAGCGCCCCGCTCCCGCAAATTCCGCGCAACGCTCCCGTCGAGCGCCTTACCTACATTCTCAGCCACGAAAACCCCGCCGTCTTCGTGGAAATGGGCGACACCCGCTTCGAGATCCTCACCAAGTACGACCTTATGAGCACCGTCGCCCTCCTCATGGAGCAAAAGCGTTAGCCGTGCTCGCGCCGCGCCGCCAAAATCACGATCGGACAACGTCACCTTGAAGATTCAAGATTTTAACGATCGCCTCAAAGACTCTATCCTCATCGCCGATGGCGCCATGGGCTCGCTGTTGCACGAATCGGTGGGCCCACAGCGCTGCTTCGATGAGCTCAATGCTACGGAGCCGGAAGCCGTCTTCCGGGTGCACCAGGCGTACATCGAAGCCGGCGCGCAAATCATCGAGACCAACACGTTTGGCGCCAACCGCTTTAAACTTGCTCCGCTCGGCCTCGCTGACGAAGTGCAACGCCTCAATTCCCGTGGAGTAAAACTCGCGCGCGAAGCGCGCGAAGCCGCCACCCGCGAAGTACTCATCGCTGGATCCATCGGTCCCCTCGGCCTCGGCGTGCAATCGCGCCACCCGGAGCCGGACGAAATCCGCAGCATCTTTCACGAGCAAGCGCTGGCCCTCGAAGAGCGCGGCGTCGATCTTTTCTGCCTCGAGACTTTCTCTTACATCGAGGAAATTGAGCTGGCCATTGACGCTATCCGTTCTTTCTCCGGCCTTCCGATCATCGCGCAACTCACCTATTCCGAAGAAGGCACCACTTACGGCGATCTCCGCCCCGCCGACGCTGCAGCGCGCCTGAAAAACAAAAACGTTCAGGTCATCGGTGCCAATTGCACGCTCGGCCCGCAAGCGCTGCTGGCCATTCTTCAGGAGCTTGCTGCCGTCGATGATCTGCGCGCCAGCGGTATGCCCAACGCCGGCTTTCCCAAACGCGAAGGCGACCGCATCGTGTACCCGAAATCCTCGCCGGAATATTTCGCGCTCTTCGCCCG
This sequence comes from Candidatus Dormiibacterota bacterium, assembly GCA_035601655.1. Classification (GTDB taxonomy): domain Bacteria; phylum Acidobacteriota; class Terriglobia; order Acidiferrales; family UBA7541; genus Acidiferrum. The sequence goes on along the minus strand of DATNNV010000022.1, from coordinate 56,629 downwards.
CGAAGCCGCTGCGCTGGGCGTGCGCATTCTCGGCGGGTGCTGCGGCACCACGCCGGCGCACATTCGCGCCATGGCGGACGCCGTCAAGTCGCTTCGCCCGGCAAAGGCTCATGCAGGCGCGCACTCCGCCGCAACCGCCGCCAAACCTGCGCCCATCGCGCAGCGCGAGCCCGACAGCAAATTCTGGAAAAAGCTGCAAGCCGGCCAGTTCACCATCTGCGCCGAAATCGATCCGCCCAAGGGCCTTTCGCTCGATCGCATTTTCGAGCAAGTCGATAAGCTCATGGCTTCCGGCAAGATCGACGCCATCGACATCAACTCCGGCGCCATGGCGCGCGTCGGCATGGACGCTCTCGTCACCGCCGGCGCTCTCGAAGCCCGCGGCATCGAAACCGTTCCGCATCTCACCACGCGCGACCAGAACATCATAGGGCTGCAAGCCGCGCTTCTCGGCGCCTGGACCGTCGGCGGCGTCCGCAACATTCTCGCCATCACCGGCGATCCGCCTTCCGTCGGCGACTATCCCGAAACTTCCGGAGTCTACGAAGTCGATTCCGTCGGCCTCGTGAAAGTTCTGACGCGCTTGAATCAAGGCACCGATTGGGCCGGCAAGACGCTCGGCGGCGCCACCAATTTCGCCATCGGCGTCGCCGTAAATCCCGTCGCGGACGATCTGGACGCGGAAATCGCGCGCTTCCACGCCAAAATCGAAGCCGGCGCGCACTACGCCATGACCCAGCCGATCTTCGATCCCGAACACTGGCACGCTTTCGTGAAAAAACTCGGTGGCAAGCCGCCCATTCCGGTGCTCATCGGCATCTGGCCGCTCACCAGCTACAAGCAAGCCCTGCGCCTCAACAACGAAGTTCCTGGCATCGTCATCCCCGAATCTTTGTTGAAGTCGCTGGAATCCGCCGGCGCTGCCGCACGCGACCGCGGTTTCCAGGTCGCCCGCGAAATGCTCGCCTGGTCCCGCACCGAACTAGCCGGCGCCTACCTAATTCCCCCATTCAAGCGCTACGAAGAAATCCTCGAAATCCTTTAGTGATTCCGTTTTTGCGTCGTCATCGTAGGGGCGCCCGCCGCGGCGGGCTGCGTCCCTACTCGGCAAGATCACCTGTGCTTGAGCGCGTTCTCCAGCAAGTAATGCGATACGATCCATTCCGTTCCGCCGCGGTAACCCCATAGCTCGGCACAGGCCATGAAGAAAATGCGCCAGCGCGACCACCACTTCTTCGCTTCGCTCGCTCCGTAAGTCGCCGCCAGCAGCGGTATTAATTCGGCCTTGCTGGCGTCCATGTTGGCTAGCCAGGCTTCGGCGGTTTTCTGGTAATAGGTACCACTCACCCGCCAGTGCTCCGCGACGCGCAAATCGCGCTGAAATTCCAGCAGCAGATCGTCGCTGGGCATCATGCCGCCGGTGAAGAAATGCTGCGCCATCCAATCTCCTGCGTTGCGCACTTCGAACGGATAGGCGAATCGCTTGTGAGTGAAGATGTGAATCAATAGTTTTCCGCCGGGACGCAGCCAGGTGGCGATGCGCGCGAGCAGCGCTTCCCAATTGCGCATGTGTTCGAACATTTCGACGGACACCACGCGGTCGTACGCGGCGGTTTCCGCTGCAAACACATTCATATCCGCCGTTACGATGCGTACATTCGTCAATCCGCGTTGTGCTGCGCGGGACACGATGAAGTCGCGCTGCGACGCGGAATTGGAGACGCCGGTGATTCGGCTATTCGGAAATTGCTCGGCCACCCACAGGGTCAGAGATCCCCAGCCGCAGCCGAGCTCCAGCACGTCCTGCCCATCCGCGAGCTGCGCGCGCTCGCAGGTGAGCTGCAGCATGGCTTCCTCAGCTTCGCCGAGCGATGTGCATCCTTCCGCAAAAAATGCCGAGCTGTATTTCAGGCGCGGGCCGAGCGCGCGCTCGAAAAACCCGACCGGCACTTCATAGTGCTGCGCGTTCGCAGATTCCGTGCGCAGCGCGATCGGGCTGCGGCGCATTTCCTCCGCGAACGCGAGCAACTTGGCGCGATCTGCCGCCGCGCTCCCGCGAGTCTCTTCCGCAAGCCGCGCGCGCAACATCCGCCGAATCGCTGCGCGAATCACGGCATCGGGGAGCAAGCCGCTTTCGACGAGCGGCTCGTACCAAAAGCGCTTCTCGGGCTTTTCGGCTGCGGCTGGAATCCATTTTGCATGGGCCGGCTTCGCACGCTCCGTCACGGTGGTCATGCTTTCCCACTCTTCGGAAACCACGGCACGAACGCGCTGGTGGTCCGCTGATAGGCGCGATATTCCGCGCCGCGGCTGCGCAACGCCTGCGCTTCCGTAGCGGGTATTCCCGTCACGCTGAGGAGAAAATAGAGAATCAGCACGGGCGAAAGCAGCCCGATCCAGCCCCAAGGCGAGCTGATGGCAAACACGGCGTAGCCAACCCACACGAGCCATTCAAAAAAATAATTCGGATGCCGGGAATATTTCCACAGTCCGGCGCGGCAAGTCTTGCCACGGTTGGCGGGATTTTTCTTGAACCTATCGAGTTGCCAATCCGCAAGGGACTCGCCGGCAATGGCCACCAGCCAGATGCCCGCGCCAATTTTCTCGAGAATTCCCAGCGGCGCTCGCGTATCCAGGCAGGCAAACAGGAAAGGCAGCGAGAGCACGACGTCGAGCAACGCCTGGAACTCAAAGAAGAACAGAAAGCGCACGGGCAAATTCGTTTTCCATTCCTTGCGCAATTGCACGTAGCGGCCTTCTTCCGGATGACCGATCACACGCGCAAATAAAAGATAAGTGCCGAGCCGCAATCCCCAGAAACCTGCCATCGTGGCAATGGCCCATTTCCGAGCGGGATAGCCCGGCCCGGCCCATGCGTACCACGCAGCCAGCAGCGCCAGTCCGAAGGCCCAACCGAAATCGACAATGGAGGCGTTCCTGGTGAGCAAATGAATGGCCCACAACACCAGCATCAGGCCGCCGACAATGGCCGCGCCGATGACCGCCAGATGAACCACTTGCGCCAGAATCAAGCTGCTTCCTCCGTGCCAGTTGGTTGCGCCGCCTGGCGCCGCAGCACGCGCCGCAGCAAGGGCACGAGAATGGCGTAGAGCAAGGCGACAAACAGCGGCGCCATCATGGCCCAAACCACGATGGCGTGCCAAGTGGTGGTCCAGAGCAGTTTGATAGCGCCCCAAACGCTCGCGTGAATCATGGCGTACATCTGCGAAACGGAGATCGGAAGATGAGGCGCGCGGAATAGTTTTTCTCCCAGGCGGAAAAAGGGCAGCAGGAGGGCGATCTGCACCGGATACATGAAGTAATTCACGATTTGGATGGCGGGCAGATTCAGACGCAGCGCGAGCGCGGCAATGGCGCACAGCGAGGTGGTCCAGCCGAGCGCCGGGAATACGCCGAACGCGGCGCCCAATGCCAGGCTCAGCGCCATTTTCTCCGGCGTGACGCCTTGCTTGAGCAGGTCGACAATGGGCTGCAAAACGCGCCGCTTGAAAAATCCGTTCATGGTTTGTTTTCAGGCCGCCTTCTGCCGGAACAGCGCCGCAACACCTTCGTCCGGCTTAAGCCCGAACAACTGAATCAGCACGTACAACGACATGGCGATATTTCCGAGCGCCATGATCAGCACAAACCACACGATCTTGATTCCGACCGAGCGCTCGCGCCACGCGACCCAGCAGAAGAAGGTGATGAAGCCGAAGTAGGCGTCATACAGCGTGGCCATGGACCACGGGCTGGCTGCAAACGCACTCCATGCGCTCCACAAGCTCACTTGCAGGCTGGTGCGCACGGTCATAACTACCATGAAGACAAAAACGAATCCGAAGAGCACCTTCAAGAAGACTTTCACGCTGCGCTTCCTCCGGGGTCGGCGTCCCGACTCCACCTAATCTACTACGGCGCAGCGCAGGATTTCGATGTGCCGGCAAAGTACCCGGCAGCGGCACTTCGCGTCGCCCCGATCGAGATTTTCCGGCAAGTCAAAAGCGTGCTCGTGGCTTTCCCTCCGGTAAATACCGGCGTTATCCGACAATATGTTCATCCGCTAGGGGAGGCAGTCCGTATACAATTTGGGGCACAATCGTGGCTCGCATCGCCGTCATTGGATCAGGAATCTCCGGACTCGCAGCGGCTTATTATCTGAGCCGGAAGCACGAAGTGTTCCTTTTCGAGCGGGAAGCGCGTATCGGCGGGCACACGCATACCGTTACAGTCGAGTCCAGCCGCGGCCCGCTGGCGATCGACACAGGATTTATCGTTCACAACGACCGCACCTATCCCAACCTGATCAAGCTGCTGGCGGAACTGGGCGTTCCGCGCGTGAATTCCGATATGTCGTTTGCGGTGAGCTGCCGCAAAACCGGATACGAGTATTCCAGCCGCGGGTTAGGCGGCTTCTTCGCACAGCGGCGCAATGTGCTGCGCGCGCGGCCTTACCGGCTTTTCAGCGAAATCCGGCGTTTCAATCGCGAGGCTCCGCGGCTGTTGCAGCGCGGCGATGCAGATGGCATGAAGCTGGGTGATTTTCTCGACGAGCACCGGTATTCCGAAGAGTTCAGGCAGCTTTATCTTTTCCCGATGACTTCGGCGGTGTGGTCCTGCGCTCCGACAGCGGCAAAAGAATTTCCTGCGGCGATGCTAGTGCGCTTTTTCGACCACCACAATTTTCTGAACATGACCGAGCAATACCGGTGGAAGACCATTCCAGGGGGCTGCAGCCGCTATCTCAAGCCAATTACTACGCCCTTTGAATCCCGGATCGAGACCGGCGTGAATATCCGGAGAGTGTCTCGCGACGCCAATGGAGTTGCGTTGCATTTTGCAGGCGAGCGGCCTCGGTTGTACTTCGATCACGCGGTGTTTGCGAACAACGGCGATCGGGTGCTTCCGCTGATCGAAAATCCAAGCGATACAGAACGCCAGGTGCTACAACACTTTCGCACCACCGCGAACGACGTGGTCCTGCATACGGACGACACGCTGCTGCCGCGCCGGGAAGCGGCGCGCGCTTCTTGGAATTATCTGCTGCACCTGGATGCGAGAAATGGCAGCGGTCCGGTGACTATGACGTATCACATGAACCGGCTGCAATCTCTGGGCGTTCCGGAAAATTACTGCGTGACGCTAAACGCCAACGCGCAGATCCGCCCGGACAAAGTGCTGAGCAAATTTGTCTACCACCATCCGCTTTACACCGTGGATGCGATCCGCGCGCAGCGGCGCTGGAGCGAAATCAGCGGTGTGAACCGGCTGCACTTTGCGGGCGCTTACTGGTTCAACGGCTTCCACGAAGATGGAGTAAACTCCGCGCTACGCGTCGCCCGCGCTCTCGGGGTGCAAGTATAAGCAATGGAATCCGCTCTTTACGCCGGCAAGCTGCGGCATCGCCGCTTTTCTCCGCGGCGGCATTCCTTTTCCTATCCCGTGTTCATGGCTTTTCTGGACATCGACCGCTTGCCGGAGCTGATGCGCGTTTCGCCGTTTGCGGGGTACAACCGCTGGAACTGGACGGGGTATTGCGAGCGCGATCATTTTGGCGATGCCAGGAAATCACTGCGCGAGCGGCTTGCGGAGGATGCGGCGAAGAATGGCGTCGCGCTTGCCGATGGGCCCATTTTTCTGCTGACCCATTTGCGGTATTTGGGGTATGTGTTCAATCCGGTTTCGTTTTATTACTGCTACGACGGCGCTGGAAATCTTTCGCAAATCATGGCGGAAGTGAATAGCACGTTCGGGGAAAGCCACAACTACTGGCTGACACTAGCGAATGAACGCGCGTCAGCGGCGGCGAAGAGGTACGCCACTGCGAAACAAATGCACGTGTCTCCTTTTATGGGCATGGAGCTGGATTACGACTGGATTTTCACCGCTCCGGCGGAGCGGCTGGTGGCGCACATGAACACGGTGGCGGACGGAAACGCGTTTTTCGATGCCACGCTGCAACTCGATCATCGGCCTTGGACGCGGAGGGAACTGCATCGCGCGCTCATTTCGTATCCGTTTATGACCTTGCGCGTGATCGGCGGGATTCACTGGGAAGCGCTGAAGCTGTGGCTCAAGGGTGTGCCGGTGTTCACACATCCGGCGAAGGCCGGCGGAATTCAGCCCGAGCAGGATGCTGCGGCAGCCGCTTCGAAAGGAAATGTGGCGGGATGAAACGCTGGATCGAAGAACGCGCGAAAAAGCTGTTTTTCAGCTCGCTGAAGAATTTGCGGGGCGGCTTTCTGGAGATTGTGTGCCCTGAGGAGACCTACGTTTTTGGCGAGCCGGGGGCTGGGCTGCGAGCGATGGCGGTGATTCACGACGAGCGGTTTTTTGTGCGCGCGGTCACGGCGGCGGACATCGGGATCGGCGAATCGTTCATGGATGGCGATTGGACGTCGCCGGATGTAGTAGCGCTGGTGCGCTTGTGCGTGCGGAATTTGCGGACCTTGGATTCGCAGCACAGGCTTCTCTCTGCGATTCGTGCGTTAGCTTCGCGAATTCGCCATCGCTTTCGTTCTAACACGGTTACGGGAAGCCGGGAGAACATTCGGGCGCACTACGATCTGGGCAACTATTTCTACCAGTTGTTTCTCGATGCGCAGATGCTCTATTCGTCGGCGTATTTTTGCAACGCGACCGATTCGCTGGAGCTGGCGCAAACGCACAAGCTCGAGATGATTTGCCGCAAGCTGCAAATCGAGCCGGGAGACCGGGTGCTGGAAATTGGCTGCGGGTGGGGCGGGTTTGCGATGCATGCCGCGCGGCAGTATGGCGCGCGAGTGACGGCAGTGACGATCAGCAAAGCACAGTACGAATTTGCGGCGGAGCGCCTGGCGCGGAGGGGCGCTGGGCGGGGCGAAGTGCGGTTTCTGCTGCAGGATTACCGCACGCTGGAAGGGGAGTTTGACAAGATTGCGAGCATCGAAATGTTCGAGGCGGTGGGCTTCGCGCATTACGATGAATTTTTTTCGGCGTGTAACCGGCTGCTGGCGCGGGATGGAGCGATGCTGCTGCAAACCATCACGCTTACGGAGCAGGAAGTGAGCGCGTACCGGAAACGGGTCGACTGGATCCAGACGTATATTTTCCCGGGGAGCGAGCTGGCGTCGGTAGCGGAGATTCAGCGGTCGCTGGGGCGGTGCACGGAGATGGCTTTGACGCATATGGAAAGCCTGGGAATGCATTATGCGAAGACGCTGGCTTTGTGGCGCGGGCGGTTCTTCGAGCAGCTGGAATCCGTGCGGCGGCTTGGTTTTGACGAACGTTTTGCGCGCATGTGGGATTTTTATCTGGCGTGGTGCGAAGGCGCGTTCCGCGAGCGCTATATTAATGTCGCGCAGCTTTTTCTGGCCAAGCACAACACGCGGCGTCCGCTGCTCGGCGACCCTGTGATTTCGGAGTCGGCGATCTCTCTGTGACCAGAAGAGAGAATCTAGCGCAGAGACGCAGAGGACGCTGAGGAAACGCAGAAAAGACAAGAGAAGGACACAACACAGAGGGCACAGAGAAGATGGGGAGTGCTGGCTGTGCGGTTATTTTGCTTCGACGGTGCTGGTGTGGTCGTGGATGATTTTCCAGCCGTCGGGGAAGCGCTGCCAGACCAGGGAAAAGACTCCGCCGATATCGCCTTTTTCGCGCTGCAGATGCCAGTGGCCTAGAACGAGGGCGGCGTCGGAACCCAGGAACCGAAACTCGAGATCGGAAAAAGCGAGCTGGCCCATGGCGGCGCGGTCGGGATAGTTTTTCTTGTATCTTTGGCGGACGCCGTCGAAGCCGCGAGCGATTCCGCCGCTTCCGGAAAAGGTTAATTCGGGGGATTCCCAGTAGCCGACGATGAAAGCGTCGACGTCGCCGCGATTCCAGGCGGTTTGCTGGGCGGTGAGGACCGCGGTTATCTTGGCACGGTCGACTGCTCTGGAGTCTTCATTTTGCGCGGTGACGCGCGAAGTGGCGGTGACGCCGGGAAACAAAACGGCGGCAAGTGCCAGGAAAAGCGTCGAAATCGTTCGCATTAGATTCGCCTCCGGCATTTTGGTATATCCGCGGACGACCGGTTAGTTCCAAAGGATTATATTCCTTGGGACTACTCCACTGGTACTCCGGAACTATTGGCCGCGGCAAGTGCTCCCGGCAGAATGCTACCTGAGGTTGAGGGTATGTTCGCCGCTATGCTCTTCGCGATCTCCATCGTAGCGCTCTCGCAGTTCGCCCTGTACTACTGGCGAGCGGTGCTGGCGGGAGTAGCCGCACAACCGGTATCCCACCGCGTGCTGGAAGCCGCACACGTGGAGGGCGGCAGCCTCTCCGCCAAGGACTTCGAGACCCTGGCGGGCCTGCACGATCTTACTCCTGACCTGCAACCTGAGCGGGGCGGATTGTCCCTGGTGCGCTTGTACTTCCGCGCGATCGGAACGGTTGAGGCGGTGCTCGGCGGTTCGATGCCGGCGGTTGCGGCATGGGGCCAGCGAGAACGCGCGATCTGTGCGCGGTACGCCGCGGTGCAAATCGGTCGGCGGCTGCAAGCCAATCTTGAGCTGGCGGCTTCGCTGCGCTCCTGCTGAGCGCTGACGGCATTTCCAGCCGGCCAGAAAATTCCCGACAAAACTCAGGTTCCGCCACTCTGCTGAGTTGCGGCGCTGCCCGACTTCACGCTGCAAATTTTCACGCGTCAGCTCGTCTTCATTCGGCGGGCCGATTCCATGAGCCCGTTCCGTAGCTACGGTTCAGTAGGCCCAGCGTAGCAGGATGCCGCCGGAGGTATAGCCCGCGCCGACGGCGACGAGCATGACGAGGTCGCCTTTGCGGAGGCGGCCCTGCCCGAGTGCGTCGCACAGGCCGAGGGGGATGGTCCCCGCGGTGGTGTTGCCGTAGCGGTCGATGTTGACGAGCACCTTGGAGTCGTCGATGCCAAGACGCTCCTGCATGGCGCGTATGATGCGGAGATTGGCCTGATGCGGCACGACGAGAGACAGGTCGTGGCTGGTGAAGCCATTGCGTTCGAGGAGATGCGCGGCCATTTCGGCCATGCGGCGGACGGCGTACTTGAAGACCTGCGAACCTTCCTGGTGGACGTAGTGCATGCGCTTGTCGATGGTTTCGTGGGAGGAGGGGTGGAGGGAGCCGCCGGCGGGCATGTAAAGGAACTGGCCGCCGGAGCCGTCGACATCATGGGTGAAATCGAGGATGCCGTCGCCATCGGCGGCGGGTTCGACGAGGACGGCGCCGGCGCCGTCACCGAAGAGGACGCAGGTGGCGCGGTCCGTGTAGTCGAGGATGGAAGTCATCTTGTCGCTGCCGATAACGAGGACCTTCTTGTGGGTGCCGGAGCCGACGAATTGCGCACCGACGGTGAGGGCGTAAGCAAATCCGGAACAGGCAGCGGAAAGGTCGAAGCCCCAGGCTTTTTTGGCGCCGATGCGGTCTTGAATTAGGCAGGCGGTGGCGGGGAAGAACATGTCCGGAGTAACGCTGGCGAGGATGATGAGATCGATTTCGACGGGGTCGGTATTGGTTTTAGCGAGCAGCGCTTTGGCGGCTTCGGTGGCCATGTGCGAGCTGGCGACGCCGGGCTCGGCGATGTGGCGTTCGCGGATGCCGGTGCGCGTGCGAATCCATTCGTCGTTGGTGTCGACGATCTGGGCGAGGTCCGCGTTGGTCTGAACCCTGGGCGGAACGAAACCGGCGACACCGGTGATTTTTGCGGCGATGCGGTGCGACATGAATCTCCTTGTGAGGCCCTGCGACCTGGACAGAGAAGGAGCAGTTTATGCGATAGCGCGGGAGAGAGACAAGCAGCGAGCGGAAACCGGTAACTGGTCAGTTTCCGATTACCCGACTAGCCTGGACGTGGATTCTGAGTCCGCATTACTTCGACGGGACATACCCGCTTATTGCCCATTTTCCATCGGTCTTCCGAACCGAATACTCACCGTCCCTTAAACGCACCGCTATGTGACCCTCGCCGGCGTTTATCTCACGGAGGTCCTGGACTTCCGAATGGACTCTTGCGCTCAGCGAAGGGTCTAGACTTACAAATTGCATGCGAACCTCGAAACCACAATTGAATTTCTTGGGCCACTCTGCAGAACTGCATACATTCAGGTTCTGCTGTTGTAGCGTCCTGACCAACTTTGGATTGGGGTCCATTTGCCCAACCGAGAAACAAATCAAATCTCTCTTTGTCCACCTGTTGGCCGCAACCTCGGACTGCAGCACTAAAGAGAGAACCTCAATCTCATCGCCGCTCTTGGGCGAGTAGGTTTTTTCAACCAAACTCAGAAAAGTGGACATCAGAAGGGCGAGAGTAATGCTCGCGACAGGCCTTGTTGAGAAATGAGCTTCGTTCATACTTGCATTCTATTTCAAAACTTGGGGGTAAATTCTGATTTCATCAAGGGCACAGGCATTTAGCTCCTCATTGGGCCAACTCCCGATTAACGCGGTGGTCTTACATTCAGGCGGTAACCCGGTCGCGGGCAGCCTTTGTCGTGGTAAGCGCTCTCGGTGCTCGGTCCGGCAAGGCAAGCGGGAGTCGCGGCGCAGAAACCTGAGATTACCGCCCCGACAAACCGGAGCGCCTGTGCTACTCTCGCCCGCGCCACCGGCATGCGTGCCGGGTGCAGCGCAAATCTATCCGCGGAGTCTTGCATGCTCTCGTCTCGCCGGTTCCTGGCCGCCTTCGCTCTTCTCGCCAGCCCCGCCATCGTCACCGCACAGGAATTGGACGACGGCAAATTCTTCGACAAGACCGAAGTCATGATTCCGATGCGCGACGGCGCAAAGCTGCACACCGAAATCTACTCGCCCAAAAAGATCAGCGGCAAGCTCCCGATCCTGTTCGAGCGCTCGCCCTACGGCGTAGCCAGCGCCGACGGAGGCATCAGCCGCGACATCTACCGCTATTCCGAAATGTTCGCGGATGGTTACATCTTCGTTTTTCAAGACATTCGCGGCCGTTACGGCTCCGAAGGCAAATTCGTGATGCTGCGTCCCGTCCACGATCCCAAAGATCCCCAGGGCATCGACGAAAGTACCGATACCTACGATTCGATCGACTGGCTGATCAAGAATGTCCCGCGCAACAATGGCCGCGTCGGCCTCGACGGCATCTCCTACGGCGGCTTCCTCGTTGATATGGGCATGGTGAATCCCCATCCGGCATTGAAAGCGGCTTCCGAACAGGCGTGCATGGGCGACACGTTCCTCGGCGACGACTTCTTTCACAACGGCGCGTTCCGTCTCAGCTACGCCTTCGAGTACTCCGCGCTCCTCGAAACCTCCAAAGAAAACTACAGTTTTCCCTTCGACCGCTTCGATGTCTACGACTGGTTCCTGCGCCTCGGCCCACTCTCCAACGCCAACGACCGTTACTTCCACGGCGCCATTTCCACGTGGAACAATTTCATCGCCCACAACACTTACGACGAGTTCTGGAAGACCCACGCCGTGGCTCACGCCCTGAAAGAACCCACTGTTCCCAATCTCAACGTGGCCGGCTGGTGGGACCAGGAAGACTTTTACGGCCCCATGGCGACCTACGCCAATCTGGAAAAGTCCGACTCGCACAACCTCAACTATTTGGTCGTAGGTCCATGGAACCACGGCGGCTGGGGCGGCGGTCCCGGCAGTTCGCTCGGTGATATTTCCTTCGGCAGCGACACTTCCCAGTATTTCCGCAAGAATGTCGAAGCACCGTGGTTCGCTTACTGGCTCAAGGACAAAGGCAAGCTTCCCCTCAAGGAAGCGCTGACCTTTCAAACCGGCAGCAACCAATGGATGCAATTCAGCTCCTGGCCGCCAAAAAATGCGCAGACGCGCAACCTTTATTTTCAGGATGACGGAAAGCTGAGTTTCGATCCTCCGCCGTCAGACTCCGCCGAAGCTTTCGACACCTACATCAGCGATCCCGCCCACCCGGTTCCGTATCGCCACCGCCCCATCGACATGACCTACCCGCAGGATCATCCCGGCAGTTGGTACACCTGGCTGGTGCAAGACCAGCGCTTTGTCGATCGCCGCGACGACGTGCTCACCTGGCAAACCGGCGAACTCCAGGAAGACGTCACCCTCGCCGGCCAAGTCACTGCCAAGCTCTTCGCTTCCACCACCGGCACCGATAGCGATTGGATCGTCAAGCTGATCGACGTGTATCCGGAGAAGTTTCCGGAAGATTGGAAGCTTTCCGGCTTCGAGCTGATGATTTCCGACGAGATCTTCCGCGGCCGTTTTCGCAATTCCTTCGAGAAACCGCAGCCTCTTACGCCAAGCGAAGTGACGGCCTTTGCCATCGACCTGCATACTGCCAACCACGTCTTCAAAAAAGGGCACCGCATCATGGTGCAAGTACAAAGCACGTGGTTCCCGGTTTACGATCGCAACCCGCAGAAATTCGTGCCGAATATTTTCGACGCTAAGGACGCCGACTACCAGAAAGCGACCCAGCGCATCTATCGCTCGAAGCGCTACCCTTCGAGCGTCGAAGTCTCTATTTTGCCCGCTGGCGCGGCGAACTGAACCGGACTTGGTGATTCGCGCTGCTGCGCTCCAAGCGCTTTCGCGACGCGGCGGGCGCCGCTGAGCCATTACGGACGACGAAACGAAGAGGTGAAGTAGCGGGCAGCGGCGTGCACCTAGCATCTGAGCGACCGCGCATGAAGGGCAAGAAAGCCCCACATCCCCAGAATTGGTCAGTCGCCCGCCACGTAACAACTGATCAGCCGCCGAACAGCGGCTGGTCCGCCTCCCCAGGCGCCGGGTAGGCCGCGAATCGTCCGAAACTTGACCCTTTTTGGCCCCCCACTTCTCTCCGAGCCTTCTAAAAGTTTTCTAAATTAGCTCTATCGGGGGCATTTTCGGCTTATCCGTTCCGTCTTTACTCCGAACCGTTCTTTTCGAGGAACTTAGGGGCCGCTTTTCGCGTTTCTCCCGAAAACAACGGTGCACCTTTTGCGTCTAACCTTTTAGGGTGGGATCCATGTTGCCGGAAGTGATTGCGATGCGGGAAACGGGTGAAGTGGGGAACTCGGTACGTTCTGGCCTCTCGGGACGCTACATTCATTTTGGCCCCTTTCAAATCGACCAGCAGCGCCAGGAAGTCAGCCGTAACGGTTCGCGTCTCAAATTGCAGGGCAAGGTCTATCAGGTCCTGATGGCGCTCCTCGAGAAACCGGGTGAAGTGGTCACCCGCGAAGAGTTGCGCCTCCGCCTCTGGCCCGCCGAGACGCACGTCAACTACGACGCCAACGTCAACACCACCGTCAATAAGCTGCGCCAGGCCCTCGGCGATTCTTTCGACAAGCCGCTGTACATCGAAACCATCCCTCGCAGGGGATACAGCCTGTTGACCCAGCCGGAAATCACCGACAACCCGGCGGTTCCTGACGCTCCGATTGCCGCACCGTCAGAAAACGGGAACTCCGTGGCGCACGCTGCGTCTCCGTCCGCCGGAATATCTGGTTCTGATTTTTGGGTCGCGCTGGGCGTGATCGGCCTGATCCTCGCCGGGATGCTTCTAGGCGCTGGAATCACCCGGCTGTGGATCCGCGATTTTGCTCCCGTGGCACCGGGGCCCTTTCTCAGCATCCTTTGGCGCGCCACCTGGCTGCTCTAGCGTCTTAACCGGCGCCCTGGTTCAATTCTTACCGGCCATCGTGGCAAAGAAAATCCCCTGCACCCGCCCTGCATCCAGCACAAATCCTTTCACCACATCGCCATCACGCTCAAACCGCACGGAAATCCCGACCTCGCGCATCGCAAAATGGTCTTTTTCCGTGGCAGCGAAGGAATCCGTCTGTAGAATGCCGTGCCTCACAAAACCGGCGCTCGATCCCACCTTCTTGACCTTGAGCGTTCCGCTTTCCACCGCCAGCGTGTACGTTACGTTGAGCTCCTCGCTGTGATACTCCCCGTCCAATCCGCTCATTTGCTGGAACGCGAGTGTCACTACTGGCTTCTTCGGCGGCTCCGCGTCGCCTGCCGCTTCCTTAACCGTTTTTTCCCTCATCGAGCTTCCCAGATACACATCCGCCACGCGCATGGCGCGCTTTGACGGATTCGCATTGCCCACATTGCACAAGCACGCCACCGAAAAATGCTGCTCGGGAAACCGCGCCAGTTGCGCGCGATATCCGCCCCACGATCCGCCGTGGGTCACCGTCGCCAGCCCGCGATACGTCGACATCACTAACCCTTTAGCGTAGTCCAGCTTTTTGCCGTTGTTCAGATGGCCGTTTTCCTGCAGTTCCGCGAGAAGCGCCTTCCCGCCCACTTGCCCGCTGTAAAAATTCTCGTCCCACTTCAAAATATCTTCCACGGAGGTGTGCACCGCGCCGTCGCCGGTCTGCTCGAAGTAGGAAACCGCCAGCGCGTAACCGGCTCCGGGATCTTTTTCGTCGTACGCCAGCGCCCGGTTGGCCACCAACTCCGTGTGGCTATCCCGGTACAACGTCTGCGTCATTCCCAGCGGCTCGAAAATATTTTCCGCTGCAAACGCCGCCAGCGTCTTTCCGCTCACGCGCTTCACAATCACGGACAGCAGGAAAAATCCGCTGTTGCTGTACAGCCACTCGCTTCCGGGCTCGAAGTTCAGCGCCTTCTGCCGCGCGATGATTCCCAAAGCATCGTCATCGTCCGTAACGCCGTCGATGTTGATCCCGGCCAGCGTCATCAGCTCCAGATAATCGCGCAGCCCGCTAGTGTGGTTCAGCAGATGGAGAATGGTGATCTTTTTTCCGTAGTCCGGAAGCTCCGGAATGTATTTCCGTACATCATCGTTCACGGAAAGCTTTCCCTGTTTCTCCAGAAGCAGGATGCTCGCCGCGGTGAATTGCTTTGACGTCGACCCGATGTCGAACACCGTTTGCGGCGTGATCGCCACGTTCTCTTCGATATTCGCGAGCCCGTAACCTTTTTCGTAGAGGATCTTGCCGTCGCGCGCCACCGCCAGCGCGCACCCGGGCGATCCCGCCTTCGTCAAATCGGCGAAAATCTCATCGACTGCGGCTTTCGCCTTGTCGTCCGGCAAGTTCCCGCTACTCGCCGCCCCGGCGATTTGAGCCGCCAGCAGCGCGACAATCAACACAAGCGCCACATGCGCCGCGCTCCACAAGCTTCTCTTCACACTATCCACAAGGACCTCGCTCTTCTCTTCGCGTACGCGCCGAGTCTATCTATTCCCGCCATCCGCCTCAAGATTTTCTCGTGTACACTTTTCGGCGATCATGCTCACCGCCATCACTCGTGCCGTCAGCCCGGCCCTCGCCGATTGCGAGCTCAGCTTCATCGATCGCCAGCCCATCGATTTGCAGAAAGCCCAGCAGCAGCATCGCGCTTACGAAGAGCTGCTCGAAAGTCTCGGCGCTCGCGTGCTCTCGCTTCCTGCCGAGCCCGCGCTCCCCGATTCCATGTTCGTTGAAGATCCTGCTATCGTTCTCGACGAAATCGCCGTCATTTTCCCGCTCGGCACTGCCTCGCGCCGTCCCGAAGCCGCTGCTCTCGCGCAAGCGCTTGCGCCGTTCCGCCAGCTCGCGCACATTCAGCTTCCCGGCACCATCGAAGGCGGCGACATCCTCCGCATCGACCGCAAACTCTTCGTCGGCCTGACGCGCCGCAGCAACGCCGAGGGCCTCCGCCAACTCGCCCAGATCGTCGCTCCTCACCAATACGAAGTCATTCCTGTTTCGGTGACCGGCTGCCTGCATCTAAAATCTGCCGTCACATATCTTGGTCTTGGCCGCAACGCCCTGCTCGCCAATCGTCTTTGGTTCGATCCCGCTCCGCTTGCCGGCTACGATTTCATCGACGTCGATCCCGCAGAGCCGCATGCCGCCAACGCGCTAGCCCTTGCCGGCACGATAATCTTCCCCGCCTCTTTCCCCAAAACCCGGGCGCACCTCGAATCCCGCGGCTTTCACATCACTCCTCTCGACATCTCCGAGCTGCAAAAAGCCGAATCCGGCCTGACGTGCTCCAGCCTGCTCTTTGACGCTTAGCTCACGGCCGCCCGCAAGCCCATAAAGCCTTTATTTTCAATGCCGCCCATTACCTTTGCGGCACATTTTTCCGCAGCGCCCAATTTCGTACTTTCCTTTTCCTCGCGACCTTGTTAATCTCTTCTCGGAATGATGTCTCTCGCCACCATGCGCATGACCTCCACTAAGTCGACTACTACGACTATTAAGTCGACTACGTGCGCTTCCGGCGAGGGTAGAAACTGATAGCAAGTTAGCAAAAGTTTCCCACCCACCGCCAGAAGCGAACCTGGCAGGTGGGTTTTTCATTTTTCGCCCCCTCCAGAGTCGCTCTTCCGGTGCCACGAACCCGAGGAGCACGAGTCATGAGTCTCGATCAGGTTTTAAACCAGCCCGAACCGCAGCTAAATCCGGCGGCCGCTCGCGTGGCGCTTCCGCGCGAAATCGTCGCCTTCAAGTTCGGCGGCAGTTCGCTTCTCGGTGCCGAGCGCATGCTCCACGCGGCGAATCTTGTCCGCCAGGCTTCGCAATCCTCGCGCGTCATAGCTGTGGTTTCCGCAATGAAGGGTATGACCGACCACCTCCTCGGCGTTTCCGAATCGCTGGCTGCGGGCAAGCATGAACTCGCCCGCAAGAAGGCGGAGATGGTGATCGACCTGCATCTCGACGTGCTGAGCCGCCTGCAGCTCGACGAATCCGCGGAACTCGCCGTGGCTCGCGATTTGCAATCGCTCGGCCGCGATTTGCTCCATGAGGTGCCCGCTTCCGGCCGTTGCATCGCGAGCGCGGAGCTCTCGGATCGTCTCGGGTCGTATGGCGAGCGTTTCAGCGCCCGCCTCTTTGCTGCCGCGCTGGAAAAGTCCGGCGTTTCGGCCGTCCCGGTCAGCTCTTCCGAATTCGTGCTCACTTGCGACACCTTTCGCGACGCGCAGCCGCACCTCGAACAAACGCGGCAGCGCGGGCGCGACGTGCTTCTCCCGCTGCTCGAAGTCGGCCTCGTTCCGGTGGTTACCGGCTTCATCGGCGCCACGCAGGACGGCCGCATGACCACGCTGGGCCGCAACAGCTCCGATTTTTCCGGAGCTATCATCGCGCACGTGGTGGATGCGGATGAGCTGGTGATCTGGACCGACGTGGACGGCATCTATACCGCCAACCCCCATGAATCCGCGGAAGCCCGCCTGCTTCACGAACTCAGCTACGACGAAGCTCACGCTCTGGCCGCCGCCGGCGCTAAAGTCTTGCACGCCAAGGTTCTGCCTTTGGCCGCGGAAACCGCCATGGTCGTCTGGGTTCGCAACACCTTCAATCCGCAGGCCCGCGGCACGCGCATCGGCCCATCCCAGCGCGGAGGTCTAGCATGAGCAGCGCAGCTCCCGATTACCCGGCATCTCCTGTAGCGGCGGGGTTCACCCCGCCCGCTGACGCGCTGCCGGGGCGTAAAATCCGCGCCGGCGTACTCGGCGCCACCGGCCTGGTAGGCCAGCGAATCGTGCAACTCCTCGCTAGCCATCCCTGGTTCGAGCTGACGGAAGTCGCCGCCTCCGAACGCTCCTCCGGCAAAACCTACTCCGAAGCCGTGCGCTGGCATCTCGACGCGCCCATTCCCTCTTCTGCGCGTGGCCTGGTCATCAAAGGGCTCGACACCACTATCGAGTGCGATTTCGTTTTCTCCGCTCTCGATTCTTCAGTCGCTGGCCCCGCCGAAGAGGCTTTCGCACGTGCGGGCTGTCCGGTGGTCAGCAATTCCCGCAACCACCGCATGGCTCCCGACGTTCCTCTGCTCATTCCGGAAGTCAACGCGCAGCATCTCGAGGCCATTCCGCTGCAGCAGAAAAATCGCGGTTACTCGACCGGCTTCATCGTCACCAATCCCAATTGCTCCACCTCCGGGCTGGTTCTCGTGCTCAAGCCGCTGGCCGACGCTTTCGGCCTTGAAAAAGTTTTCGTTGTTACTTTGCAGGCTATCTCCGGCGCTGGCTACCCGGGCGTGCCTGCCATGGACATTCAAGCGAACGTCGTTCCCTTCATCAGCGGCGAGGAAGAAAAAATGGAAGCCGAGCCGCAAAAGCTTCTCGGCAAGTGGGATGGTGGGCGCTTCGTCGAAGCCGGCCTGGGCTTAAGCGCGCACTGCAACCGCGTTCCCGTTATCGACGGTCATCTCGAATGCGTCAGCATCGGCCTGAAAAAGATCGCTTCGCTTCACGAAGTTAGCGAGGCTCTCCGCAACTTCGAGGTCAGCCAGGAGGTTGCTGCGCTCCCTTCGGCGCTCCGAAATCCCGTCGTGGTCCTCGACGAAGAGAATCGCCCGCAGCCGCGCCGCGACGTGAACACCGGCAATGGCATGGCCGCTGTCGTCGGCCGCGTCCGCGAATGTCCGCTGCTCGACGTCAAGCTCACGCTGGTCTCGCACAATCTCGTCCGCGGCGCCGCCGGCGCCGCCCTGCTCAACGCCGAGCTGCTCGCCGCCCGCGGCTTCCTGAGGAGTCGCGTGCCTAACCAAGAACTTCAGCTAGCTGAGCCGATCGTAACGTGAGAGTCCGAATCCAGGTAGCTCCGTGTGTCCGCCCGCCCATGTTACAATCGGTTTCAGTTTAGGCTCGTAGCTCAGTTGGTTAGAGCGCCACCTTGACACGGTGGAGGTCTGGGGTTCGAGTCCCCACGAGCCTACCATTCGTTTCTACGAGCCTTCGTCTACAATACGGGCGGCTGTTTAGAGCGGGGCCAGCGGCCCGGCCAAGCTTGGCGTTTGAATCCCCCTGCAAAGCGACGCACGGAGGAACGCGGATGGCGGTGCAAGTTACGATTGACGCGGAGTTGAAGAAAAAATGCCCTGCGGTGGCGCTCGCGTGCGTGACCGCGGAGGTGGAAGCCGGAGCCGGGGAAACTCCGGCGGAACTCAGCGAAGAGTTGCGCGCCTGCGAAGAAAAAATCCTGAAGCTGCCTGAGCCGAAGGCGGTGCTCGAGTCGGCGCCCATTCTGGCGACGCGTGCCGCTTACAAAGCGCTGGGGAAAGATCCCGCGAGGTATCGCGGATCGGCGGAGGCGCTGCTGCGCCGCATCATCGCGGGAAAAGGATTGCCGCGCATCAATTCCGTCGTGGATGTAATCAATCTGGTGAGCGTGCAGAGTCGCCTGCCCATTGGGCTGTACGACCAGGTGCATATCGAAGGCGACATCGCGTTTCGCGCGGGGCGCGCGGGAGAGACCTACAAAGGCATCGGCAAGTACGATCTGAATCTCGAGGGGCTGCCGCTGTTTGCTGACACGCTGGGTCCGCATGGAAGTCCGACCAGCGATTCCGAGCGCACCATGGTGACGCCGGCCACCAAGCTGGTCCTGGCCATCATTATCTCGTTTGGTGGCCCGCAGAGCTTGGGAAAATGGCCGGAAACGATGGGCGCACTTCTCGAAAAATACGCCAAAGCACACCATCACCACGTTGAAATATCCGAGTAGAGAATCAGGAAGACGGGCTAGCTGTTACGGACGCTGTCGCGCGAAAAGTTACGGACGGTCCGGCGACTCCAGCGCTTCGTGAAGTGCGAAGATGGTGACCACGGCGGTTCCCGCTGCAATGTAGTAGATCGCTTTGCTTCTGCCGGCTTTCAGGGGCCGTCCGCCGGAGCCTTTCGGGCCTTGGGCCGATGCCGCCGGTGCGCCGCCTTCCGGCGCCATAACCACGCGATAAGTCTCGCCTTCGGCAATGACGCGGGTTTCGCCGTCTACCGTGCAAGCCAGTGCCCCGCGCGTGCTCTTCACTACCATCTCATTCCGGCTTACCACTGTTACTTGCCCAATCGTCGGCTCATTGGAATTCGGCCGCACCACCGCGGTGAAAACGTGCAGCGCAAAGGCATTGGCGTTTGCAGTGGAAAACGTGGCCGAGCCCGACGTCAAGATCGCCGCAGGTGAGGTTTCTTCCTGCAGCAGAATCGCGGTACTCGCGCTGGAAAGCAGAAAGCGCGCGGCTCGCGCACGGACTTGCAGGCTCCCACTCGACCCGGTGATCAGGCGATCGCCGCCAAAAACGGTGCTGCCCACCGAAGCCGTCGCCGAACCGACGTTCGCGCGATCCGCGTACACCACGGTACCCAGACCCGAGACAGTGGCCCCGTAAACGGGCGAAATCAGGAACGCCGCGCAGGCGAGAATGGCGACAAGCGGACGAAAAGATGTGACTTTCGTTTCCAAGTAGGCCTCCCAGAGGGCCGCGAGAAGCATACTCACAGCTTTTGCTCCCGTCAATCAGTAAACATATGCAGACAAAAAGTGCTGTGAAAGTTACGGGAAGCCGAGCCCGTCTATAAGTCCTCTGTTTGCACTAGTCTGAAAATCTCTGGGCTTGAATTTCAACAAGGCATTAAGGCGCATTCATCTGCCTGTAGCACAACCCAGCGCAAATAGGAGCCGAAGCGGGGTGTGGGTTCGGCGGCGCAGTACATCTTCAGTCCCCATAGCGGGGCACAGGTGTACGCCGTAAATTTCGCGAGGCGGTTTGCCTCAGAGGGTGTGCCATGCAGCGACGTTTTTCAGGCAATTTCAGTCCGTTCTTTCGTTTGTGGCTGGCCATTCTGGCCATTTTCGGCACGCTGACGCCGGCGGCATTTGCGCAAGGCGGCAGAGGCATCATTTCCGGACGCGTCACGGACACGGGTGGCGGGGTCCTCCAAGGCGCGCAGATCACCATCGATCCCGGCGGAGCGGTGGCAGCCTCGGACATTCAGGGACAATTTCTGGTGAACGGACTGGCGTCCGGCAGCTACACCGTGACCATCAGCTACGTCGGGTTCGCAACGGTCACCAAGAGCGTTACCGTGACTGCCGGACAAGCGGCCAGCGCCGACGCGCAATTGGCAGTGGAGTCGCAAAATCAGGAGGTGCTGGTCACCGCCGAGCGCGCTTCCGGCGAAGCCGAAGAGGTGAATCGGCAACGCACTGCGGACAATATTCTTCAAGTGCTCACTTCGGACGTGATTCGCAGCTTGCCCAACGCCAACATGGCTGACGCCCTTGGCCGGCTGCCCAGCGTGACTTTGGAGCGCGACGAAGGCGAAGGCAAATACGTGCAGGTCCGCGGCACCGAGCCGCGCCTCACCAATCTCACCATCGACGGCATCAACATTCCGTCGCCCGAAAACAATGTGCGCCAAATTAAGCTAGACGCCATTCCTGCGGATATCGTCGAGTCCGTCGAGATTAACAAGACTCTGCAAGCCAACATGGATGCCGATGGCATCGGCGGCTCGGTCAATCTGGTGACCAAAACTGCCGGCGAGCGTCCCACCGTCAACCTCAGTGGAATGGGCGGTTACACACCTATTGTTGGCGGACGCGGGTTGGTCGAGACCGCGGGCACGGTGGGCCAGCGCTTTGGATCAGAGAAGCGCCTGGGCATGCTCATCGGAGGATCCTACGATTGGAACGGCCGCGGCATTAACGATATGGAGCCGTCTCCGGATGCCTTCAACAATAACGGTGTCCCGGGAACGCCATTTTATGAGGGCACCGACTTGCGGAGTTATCGTTACTACCGAAGCCGTTGGGGACTGGCGGGCAGCCTCGACTATAAGCTAGCCGAAGGCTCCAGCGTGTACGTCCACGGTTTCTACTCGGACTTTAAGAATTATGGCGAACGCTGGGTCTACAACATCCAGGACAATACGCCGCAGTTTAATCCTGGCCAATTTCCAAACGGCATCCAAACTTTCAACGGCAATGGCTGCTCCTTCAGCGGCACCACGCCTCCGGTAGAGACTTGCGGCGGCGGCACTCCCTCGTTCAACGCGTCGATTCGGCGTCCGGACTACGCCATCGCCAACATTGTGGCGGGGGGCAAGCACGTTCTTTCCACCACCTGGTTTTCCTGGGATGTTTCCGCGTCTCGCTCGCGGCAACTCGAGCGCGGCGATCCGCAAGCCAATTTCAAGGCCACCGATGCCTTCATCGCCGCCGGCGGCAGCACTTGCCAATTCGATCCTGCCCACACCACCAACCAGTTCCACCCGACATGGGGAGCGAGCTGCTTCTCGGAAATCGACAACCCCGCAAACTTCGATTTGAAGAGTGTCGATCTTTTCGGTCATGGACTATCGGCGCAACTCAACCTTCAAGTTACCGGAGCCGGCGCGAAGCGCTACCATTTGGGTTCGCGCCTGGCGACCATCGAGGTCGGCGGCAGGTTTCGCAATGCTCACAAATTTGACGATTCGTTCACAACGAATATGGCGCCCAACCTTTCCTTGCCGCTGAGCATGTTTACCAACAGCGTCAGCAACCCCGGTTATTACGGTGGCGGCTACCAATTGGGGCCGTTCGCGGATTACACCAAGGTGCTGGATTATTTCAACGCAAATCCGTCGCAGTTTACCCTGGGGCGCGGTCAAGCCGGGCCAGGACCCAATACCACCAACTACGACCTAATCGAAAAAGTTTCCGCGGCCTATGTGATGAATACGATTGATCTCACCAACCGCATTCGGCTGGTGGCGGGCGTTCGATTCGAGCAAACCAATCTGGATACGTCCGCTCCGACCTTTGATTCCAACAATGCATTTGTGGGATTGGCGATCAGCAACGGTTCTTATCTCAAGGTGCTGCCCAGCGCCTCCCTGCGTTTTGCGCTCGACAATGAAACCGATATCCGCGTCGCCTATAGCCGGGGCCTCGGGCGTCCCAACCCCACCGATATCGCACAAGCGCTGGCGTTCACCTTCGTTGCTCCGGGCGATCATGGCAATACCGTCTCCTTGGGCAACCCCAACCTCAAAGCGGAAAACGCCGACAACTTCGATTTGCTGATCGAGCGAACACTCAAGCCTTTTGGCATGATCTCGGCCGGAGTCTTTTACAAGAACCTCACCGATCCCATCGTCTCGACGAGCTTCAGTGAACACTTTCAACCATCGCCTTCCGCCCCTCTGGACACCTATATCGTGTCGCAATCCATCAACGCGGGCAGCGCGCGGGTGGCCGGGTTTGAAGTTGCCTATTTGCAGCACCTTTCCTTCCTCCCCGGCCTGTGGGGTGGATTGGGAATCTCCGCCAACTACGGCTATACCTACTCCACCACCAGAGGCCTGCCAGGACGTTCGGACAACCCGAGACTCCTACGCTCTGCGCCCAATACGTGGAACATAAGCCCCACCTATGACCGCGGCCGCATCTCCATGCGCCTCGGGCTTTCTTACAATCAGGCCAACATTTTCGCTTATCAATTCCATGATGGCCTGCCCGGCGGCGTTCATGGCCCGCTCAGCGATAACTACCTGTACTCGCATCTGGAAATCGACGCCCAAGGCAGCTTTCGCCTGGGCCACGGCATTAGTTTCGTGATGTACGGGCTCAACCTCAACAACGAAGTATTCGGCTTCTACAACGGCAGCTCGCAATATTTCAACCAGCGGGAATACTACCGGCCCACGGTAGCCGCGGGCTTCCGGTGGTCGCCGACGTTCGAGCACAAGTAGACGCAGCAGGGTTTCCACCACCCTGGGCAAGGGGGCATGGCGTGAAAAAGCGCCGCGTCCCGGCCCGTGCTTCCTGCCGCAACCGAAGCAAAATTTCAGGCGTCGTTTAGGGTGCGTTTAGGAGACTGCTGCTACGTTTCGTTTCGTCTTGAGGAACGCATGAACAAACGCGCTGCTTTTGCCATGCTAGTTTTGCTCGCAAGCTCGGTGCTCTTTTCCCAGCCGGGCGTTTCGGCCCTGTCGGGAGAGCGCTCTGGTGTTCGCTCCAGAGAACGTGTCGCCGCTGTTGCACCGGCCGCAGACGCTGCGGTGCTCGTCGGCGCCGGAGACATCGCCGACTGCAAGGATCTCTCCGGTGCGGAAGCCACCGCCAAACTGCTGGAGCAAATTCCCGGCACGGTGATGGCTGTCGGCGACCTTGCGTATCCCGACGGCACTCAAGAAAACTTCGCGTGCTACGACAAAACCTGGGGACGCGTGAAATCGCGCACCCGCCCCGCTCCTGGCAATCACGAGTTCCACTCCACTGGCGCGGCCTACTATTTCAATTATTTCGGAGCGGCTGTCGGCGATCCCAAGCAGGGTTATTACAGCTACGATCTCGGTACCTGGCACATCGTGGTGCTCAACAGCGAATGCGAAGCTATTGGCGGCTGCGACGCCGGTTCGCAACAGGAGAAATGGCTGCGTGCCGATCTGGCGGCGCACCCGGCGGCTTGCACGCTGGCGTATTTCATAAGCCGCTGTTCAGTTCGGGCAGCGCGCACGGGGACGACCTCGAGATCAAGCCGCTCTGGCGGGCGCTTTACGATGCCAACGCCGATGTGGTGGTGAGCGGCCACGACCATGATTACGAACGCTTCGCGCCGCAAACACCCGACGCGGCCGCCGACCCGAAGCGCGGCATCCGGGAATTTGTCGCCGGCACGGGCGGCAAGAACCACCGCCCCTTCAGCCCGCCGCATGCCAACAGCGAAGTCCGCGACGATACGGCGTTCGGCGTCCTGAAGCTGACGCTGCGCTCCGGCGCTTACGATTGGCAGTTCATCCCGGAGGCTGGCAAAACCTTTACGGATTCGGGTACCGGCACTTGCCATTGAGCGGAAAATTTCAGGGTCCCGAAATGAAAGACTCACGAAAACACAGGGAGACGAAATGCGCACAAAGCACAAGATGATGCTGGCGTTGCTGGGCCTGGCGACGATTGCCGCCGGACCCAGCGGGTATAAAGTAAGCGGCAAGATTGCCTTGCCGGGAACCGGCGGCTGGGATTATGTGACTGTGGACGCTGCGGCACGCCGCGTCTACGTGACGCACGCCACGCAGGTGGAAGTACTGGATGCGGATTCGCAGCAGCCCGTAAGCAAAATTCCGGACACCCCCGGGGCGCACGGCGTGGCACTCGCTCCGGAATTCGGCCGCGGATTCATCTCTGCGGGCAAAGCTGACGCGGTGATTGTCTTTGACTTGAAGACGCTAAAGCCCATCGCGCAGGTGAAAACCGGCAAGAAGCCCGATGCCATTATTTACGATCCGGCCACCAAGCGTGTGTTTGCCATGAACGGGGAAAGCGACAGTGCCACGGTGATCAACGCCGCCGACAATTCCGTGGCCGGCACGATTGCCTTGGGTGGCGGACCGGAATTTTCCGCCGCCGACGGCAAAGGCAATCTGTGGGTGAACATCGAAGAGAAAAACGAAGTGGTGCACATCGATACCCAAGCGATGCAGGTGAAGCATCACTGGCCGGTGGCGCCGTGCGAAGCGCCCTCGAGCATGGCTTTGGACACTCAGAACCGCCGGCTGTTTCTCGGTTGCCGGAATCACTTCATGGCCGTTGTGAATGCGGACTCCGGGAAGGTCGTAGCCACTTATCCGATCGGCGACCACGTAGACGCTTCCGCGTTCGATCCCGAGAGCAAGCTGGTGTTCCACTCCACAGGCGATGGGAATGTCTTCGTCTTCAAGCAGGATTCTGCCGACAAGTACACTTTCGTGGAAAAGATCGCCACCAATCAGGGCTCGAAGACCATGGGGCTGGATCCGAAAACGCATCGCTTGTTCGTGCCGGCCAACCAAGCAGGCTCGTTCACCGTGCTCGTGCTCGGCCAGTAAGGCGAGATTTGTAGTTGTTGATGACCAGCCTGGGCCGTGCCTAAGCAAGAAGCGAGAGGCACGGCTCTGCTGATTCTGGTGTCACTATCCGACCAGGCCGCGGAAGCTAGCTCACGTCGCTGACCTTGCCGCCGATGAACGTGATCTTCATGTCTTTGTAAATGTAGAGCTTTTTCGCGCCGAGATTCACGATCTTGTCCGGCTTGCCGAGAATCCCGACCACCTGCTCCTCCGTCTGTCCCTTAGCGATCGTTTGCGTCTCTTTTGGAGGCTCTGGCGCCGCGGCAGCCTGCTGTTGCTCCTGCTGTGCGCCTTGCTGTGCGTCGCCGCCACTATTGTCCGGCACGAGCACTTGGCTGATCATGTCGCCCACCTGGCCCGCATCGGCTCCGCCCGAAACATAGCCCTTGGGGAACTGGAAGATAATCTGGGCTTTAAAATTGGAGGGCTGTTGAACGGAGTTGCAGGTATCGCACTCGATGAGGGACAAAGTGATCTTGTCGTTTTTGGCGTCGACTAGAAGTTTCGTGACGTAAACTTTTTCGTCCGTCGGCAGGAGCCGGCTGTTGTCCGCCCCTTGTCCGCGATCCTTGAAATTCCACACCTTCTTGATCATCGATGAGGGGGCGTGAACGCTGCCATCCTTGTAGGTGTTGGGCAGGACGACGTTGTCCCCCGGCGGGTACGCGCGGATTCCGCCCTTCTTGATCGCCAGAACGGTGCCCGGCTCCGTGACCACCAGGCCGTTGGAATCGGAATCCAGCCTGGCCACTTTGTATTGCTTTTTGAGGTCGTCTTCCAGCGTCGAGGAACCGGGGCTCTGCGACCATCCGCGTGGAGCCGCCGCCAGGCCGAGAAGGCTAGCCGCGATAATCAACCAACCGAGTTTCTTTTCCATATGCTTGCTCCTGAAGAAATAAAAACAAACCGTTGGCCGAACCGCTGTGAAAGCTGCGCATTGCGGCGCGAAGCAATGCCGGGCGTGGCCAGTGCTGACACTGGGCACTGCCTACTGTCGCCGCTCGTTGTTACTGACTATCGGGTTCGCTAGACGCGGCCTTGACTTCCTTCTCTGCGCCTTCCGCGTCGGTTTCCTGAGCCTTCAGGTCGTCATCCGCGTTCAGGTCCGGCTGTACCTGGCCATCCGGATTCGCGGACTTGGTAACGTCGGGCGCTTTCGGAAGGCCGTTGCCGCCCTTGGCCAGAGTGTCCAGACCGGTGTCGAGCTTCTCGCGGAAGTCATTGTGCATTTCCTGCAGGTCGGTGACGAGGACGCGAGGAGCCGAGCCTACCGCGCAATCCTCACCCTTGGCGCTGAGCACCTTCACGGCAACCGCGTTGTCGCTGCCTGGTTCATTTTCTTGGCGCTGGACGATGTCGCCCGCGCTCAAAGTGCAGGAATCGCCGTCCACAGTGACGTCGAGAGGAGCGGATATGACGAAGACGCGGTGCTTGGGATCCAGCGCCGCAGGCACTTTTTCGGAGGCGTTGTCGCCGCCCGGATGCGCTGCCTCGCTTTTCATCTCTTCAATCTGGCTCTTGATGTCGTCAGCGACCATTTGCTTGATCTCGGCCGGCATCTTGGCTACTGCTGCATCGGGATCGAACTCCACCCCACCGCCCCACGACGGTTTCAGGTAAGGAGCAAAGTCCGGAGAAGTCGCCGCGGCGCTGGCATCGGCTGCGGCTGCTGCTTCATACGCGAGCCGGAGATTTTCTGCGATGAGGTAATCCGCGAGCCAAAGCGAGGCGTACGGATAGACCGGCGCGGGAGCGAAGTAAGGTCCGTAATAGCCGTACCAGGGAGCCGCATTCCAGCCCCATCCATACACGACGGGAGCGGGCCACGGATTGTAAGCCCAACCGTAATAAGCAGGGCCGTAGTAGTAAGGAGGCGCGTAGCCGTAGTAGGCGACGCCACGATAGTTGTAGCCGCGATACGCGTACGCGTACCGGCGCCCACCGTATCCGACGTAGGTGTGGCGCATGTAAGGATGGCCGCCGCGCATGTAACCGTGCGCCACGTAGCCGCGACCGTGCCCGTAGTTCACCACGCGGTAGTGTTCGCCGCGCGCGTTCGTTCGCTCTCCGACCACTCGGCGCTCACCTCGGGAACCATGGGTGATGGTTGCGCCGCCGCGGGTATGAATCGCAGTGACCCGGCCGTGAGCATCGAATTTCGCCTCATGACCGCTCTTCGTGGACATATTGGTCACTTTGCCGCTCTTGTTGAACTCACGCGTATTGCCGGACTTGGTGGTCACCGTCTTGCCGCCGCCGGCGTGGCTGACTGTGCCCGGCGTCTTGGCTGCGGTTGCACTACCCTTGCCACCCGCCGCACTTCCAGCCCCACCCGGTGCGACTTTCGCGTTCGCACTAGCCGGGCTGCCCTTCCCGCCGGCACCAGCGGCTCCTGGCTTCGCATTGGCGCCCGCGGCCCCGGGCTTGGCATTGGCGGATGTCGCACCCGGCTTTGCGCCAGCGGTGGTGCCAGTCTTGGCCGCAGTCGTGGAACCTGGCTTCGCGCCGGCCGGGCCAGTCTTGGCCGCGGTTGTGGCATTCGGTTTCGCAGCGCCGTTCGCCGTGCCCGGCCGCGCATTCGGTGCAGTACCGGGTCTCGCACTCGCTGCCGTTCCCGGCCTAGCGTTCGGTGTTGCAGGCCTGGCTGCTGCAGAGGGTCGAGCAGCGGGCGCTTGCGCCCTGGGGGCAGGCGCCGCTTTAGGCGGCGGGGCTTGAGCTGCGGGCTTCTTGTTCTGATTTTGAGGAGTGCCAACTACAGCAGAGATCAGCAAAATCAAGAAAACAAAGTGGGCTCGCAGATACTGAGGCTTCCGCCAAATGTAATCCATCTGTCCCTCCGGGCTTGTGGACGTTTTTCGTTAGGGGCCCATGCCGGTTCGGGCGGAGGTCGAGACACAAAGGCAAAGTTCCTAAACCC
Source organism: Candidatus Dormiibacterota bacterium (assembly GCA_035601655.1). Taxonomy (GTDB): domain Bacteria; phylum Acidobacteriota; class Terriglobia; order Acidiferrales; family UBA7541; genus Acidiferrum. The sequence continues at coordinate 28,136 of DATNNV010000022.1, read as the reverse complement.
GACTCGACATAAAAATGGCCGAACTCGCTGAGGACGGCGAGCAGAGGGAAGCGCGGCAGGATCCCCATAGGCCTGGGGCACTTCGCTCAAGAAACCGCGAAATCGCCGCGAATTCTACCTTCTGGTATGGGGTTGGACAAGAGGAGATTTTTCTAACCCGGCCCGCACCGGAACCGCCGCCGGAAAGCTTCGCCAAGCCGGCACCCTGCGGAAAACTGGCCGATCTGCGATTCCGCTGATACAATCCCAGCCACACGTATGGCGGACTGGAAACAGATCACCGCACGGATTCGGCGCGCGCGCACCAGCAAGGATCCTGCGGGACAACTGGCAAATTTATATGAGAAGACGCACGACGCGATGGTCGCGTTCGAGCTCGCGAAATATTTTGAGACCAGCGGGCAGACCGCGGACGCCGCGAAGTGGTACGCGACCGCAGCGGAACACTTTCGCCGCGCCGACTGGAAGACCAAAGCGCAGGAAGCGGCCACGCGGCTGGGCGGAGCGCCTCCATCGGAAAGCAATGCCGAGCCAGCGGACGAGGTGTCGGTGCTCACGTCGCCGCCCATCGTCGTTCCGGAGCCGGGACTTCCGCTGGAGCAGAATGCTGCGGCGCTGGAATCGATGATGGCGGTGAGCAGCGAAATTCAGTCGGCCAGCGAGAGCGCGCCAGCCGCAAGCTCCGCGGGAGCTGCGACGGCGGCAGGCCGGCGGCGGCGGGGCCGCCGCGGTGGCCGGAATCGGCGGCGTGCCCCGGCAGAAGGCGGCGCGACCTTCGGAGCAGCCCCGCCAGCGTCAGCATCGCCAGCATCGGGCGCTCGCGGCAAGCCGGCGTCCCGCGGACGGGACGAAGAATCCCCGGAACCGTCGGACCCGGCACCTCGCCGCGCCATCCCCAGCTTTCCGGTCGAGCCCATGGGGGAGCGAGCAGAGTCCGGAGTAAAAGGGCGCTTCGGAGATCCCGGACTGGCTTCGCGGTCTTCGCTGCTGGAGATGCAACTGCGCCGCCTGCTGACGTGCCCGCCGGCGAAGTTGGACGAGGCCGACAAAGCGCCCGCCGGGCCCGGTGTGCTGGTGCTCACCGACGACGAGATGACCACCTATTATTATGTAGAGGCGTGCGACACCCTTCGCGTAGCCATCGGCTATTTGACGCGGGGCGGAGCGGGACGCCGAGGCAATCCTTTGCTCAAGCCGCAGCTTGCGGAGCACCTGGGAATCGCGGAAACGCGCGTCGGGAAATATTTGACCGATCATTGCGTGGTGCGCTGGCTGCAACTGGATGAAGGCGCGCCGAATTTCGCGCACTATGCGATTGCGCTGCTTCGTCCGATCCTGAACGAGTAATCGGCATTACACCGGGCGGAGCCAGTGCGCCCGAGAGGCAATTTCGACGGGGTTTCGCCTGGAAGTAACCCCCCTCCGGAAAGCCCCTACCTTACCGCTGGCTGTCCCCTGTTACCGTTGAACCCCCAAATTCCGCCATTCAGGGGATGAGGCTGGCGTAGGGGGGGGTAACCCGTCAAACTATAGGAGCGCAAAGACTTATTTGACGTACTGATGTGGCGTGGTACCGTTTTTGCGCATCACAAGTACGCGGCCCCGGGGGCAAGTTGGCTGGACGGGCGTCCGGCCAGGGGCTCAATTCACGGTAAGACCAATCAGGGGCTGCACGCACTCTTTGAAAGAGAGGGTTAGAAGTTTATGGCGAATTTCGTAGGGACGCAGATTCTGCGCACGATCGATTGGGCGGTGTGCAAGGCCGCCGGCGTAACATTCAACAGCATTCAGCATTTCAACAAGCGCAATCCGAATCCGTCCGTTACACCGCAATGGTCCGATAAGCCGCTGCTGAAGTCGTGGGAGAAGACCAAGCCCACGCTCGGCTTCCCGCGCCAGACAGATTCGCTCTGTCCCGGCTGCGTCAAGGAAGCTCGTGAAGCCATCATCGCTGGAAAGAAAGACTGGCGCGATCTGATGAGCGAAAAGGTCGGCGAAATTAAGGCTCAGATCATCGAGCGCGACGGCCAGGTCTGGATGGTCAAAGACTGCCCGCTGCACGGCCACTACGAAGACATGATGGCCGTCGACTCCAAATGGCTCAACTGGATTGAAAAGCAATACCCCGGCCGCGATATTCCCGCGCACAACGACGAAGACCTGCACAAGCACGGCTCGTCCACGGTTCTCTATGGCCGCGGTTCGGTTCTCACTGTCGACCTCACCAACCGCTGCAACATGATGTGCGATCCCTGCTTCATGGACGCCAACCAGGTTGGCTACGTCCACGAACTCGGCTGGGACGAAATTAAAGAAATTCTCGACAACGCCCTCAAGATCAAGCCGCGCCGCCAGATGTCCGTGCAATTCTCCGGCGGCGAGCCCACCATGAGCCCGAACTTCCTTGAAGCCGTGGCTTACGCGCGCAAGATCGGCTACAACAGCGTGCAGGCTGCCACCAACGGCATCGAGTTCGCCAAGAGCAAGGAATTCTGCAAGAAAGCTTTCGACGCAGGTATGCGCTACGCCTACCTGCAATTTGACGGCATCGGCAACGACGCCAACAGCCACCGCCAGATCGGCAACCTCTTTGACGTGAAGCTGCGCGCCATCGAGAACATGCACGAAGCCGGCATCGAAATCGTGCTCGTCGTCACCATCGTCAACAACGTGAACAACGACCAGGTCGGCACGGTCGTGAAGTTCGCGATGGAGAACCCCAAGAAAATCGCCTTCGTCAGCTTCCAGCCGGTTTCCTTTACCGGCCGCGACGAAGACATCACTCCGGAACGCCGTCTGCGCCAGCGCTACACGCTTTCGCATTTGGCGAAGGACGTCAGCGCGCAGGTCGGCAAAGTCGAGCCGACGCGCGACTGGTTCCCGATTTCCTTCATCAGCACCTTTGCCGGCTTCGCGGACATGGTCAAGGGCAACGAATCGCAGTGGGGCTCGCTCTCCTGCGGTTGCCACCCGAACTGCGGCGTAGGCACCGCCATGATGATCAACAAGGAGACCAAGGAATGGGCCCCGGTTCCGCGCTTTCTGGATGCCGTGCAGTTGACCAAGGACGTTACCGACATCACTGACGCGGCTCGCGGCAAGAAGTTCTCTAACTTCATGATGGCCATGGCCCTCTTGAAGAACTATCACCCGTTCCGCGGACCCAAAGGCCTCACACTGGCCGCGCTCTTCAAGAAGTTTGACAAGACCTGGGCGCTCACCAATAAATCCACCGTCAAGTACGGCCGCACCTCACCCGACCGCAAAATTGACGACGCCATGAAGCGCCGCCAGGATCCCTGGAACTTCCTGTTCATCGCCGGAATGTGGTTCCAGGATTTGTTCAACTACGATTTCCGCCGCACCGAAATGTGCATCATTCCCTACGCCACGCAGCAGGGCGAAATCAGCTTCTGCGCCTACAACACCGGCGTGGGCTGGCGGCAGATCATCGAAAACATGCACAAGAACGCGACCGTCGCGGAGTGGTACAAGAACCACGGCAAGCACGAGATCTATGCCAAGGGCAAGACCGTCAATCTCCAGAGCTTCGAACACTCCCTGAAGATCGACTCAGAAGATGCCTCGCGCGTCCGCCACCTCGAGCACGACGTTCCGCAGACCGCCGCCGAAGAAGACCGCACCCGCCGCAAAAAGGCCTACGAAGAACAAGCCAAAGTCCGCGCCATCTACGAAGAACTAGTCCTAAAGAAGCCCCAGCCGACCGTAGTACAAATCGGCAGCGTCCAGGACATCGCCAAAGCCGTTCCCGCAAATTTCACCAACGCCAGCAAGCCGGTCAGCATCGCTCCCGCAAACGGCAACGGCAACGGCGCCTCCGAACACAAGCCCGAGCAAGCCGCCGAAGCCGTCGCCGGCGACTAACCCGCTCCACACTACGAACTCAGAAACGTGTCATTCCCCGGGTGCCGTTTGCCCGGGGAATCTGCTTTTTCCTTCCTTCTTGGTGGAACAGCCATTTCTGGCGGTGCAGTGCTAGCGCCCCCAAACGTATCGGGGCGTCTTCGCTTTTCAGGAGTTCGGAGCACAAGAATGACCGAGATAAGTCCTTTAGAATCCGCACTTGCGGACGCACTCCGCGTTTTGACCGAGATTGGCCGAAATTGTCAGTCCGCAACACCTTTGGAATCAACACTTACAAGAAGTGCGCCTGTAGCCCCCTTTAGAATGAACACTTACAAAAGAGGGGAGGGGGAGGGTCTGTGTCGACCTACTACCTCTTGTTGAATATAAAGGGCTTGCCGCATACTACGGCTGTCCTACATCAGCAACGCCGAAAGTGAGTTAGCGCCGTGCCTATCTACGAATACCTTTGCGACGACTGCGACACCCGCTTCGAGAAGATCGTGATCAACAAGCAGCAGGAGATCGCCTGCCCCAAGTGCGAGAGTAAGAAGGCGACGATCCAGCTCTCCGTCTTCGCCACCGCAAACGGCGGCTCCGCCAAGTCCACGCCATCTTCCGGCGGTGGAGGCAGTTGCTGCGGCGGCGGTTGCGGCTGCAACTAGTCATGTGGACGTATCTGTTTGTCGGAATACTGCTGGTGGCAGTTACCTGGTCGCTGTACAAGGCGGTGAGGGACCGGCGCGCTGGTGAAGTCGTGGGCGTCGATACTTCGGACGGGGACATTGACATAACTGTCGACAGCCCGATACATGCGCACAGCGACTCCAGCATGCACACTGGATGCGATGAATCGGGACACGACGCTTCGGGATTCGACTGTGACTTCCATGACGGCGGAGATGGAGGCGGAGGCCATTAAGGGGCGGAGGAACCTTGAGGCGGAACCGACCATGTTGATCAGCCATTCCTCACTGTTGCTCTTTGCGACTGGCGCCGCGATTCTCCTGGCGATTCCCGGCCCCGCGATCATGTATATCGTCAGCCGCAGCATCGGCCAGGGCCGTGCCGCCGGACTGGTCTCCGCGGCGGGAATTACAGTGGGGACGCTGTTTCACGTGGCCGCGGCAACGCTCGGTCTCTCCGCTTTGCTGGCTTCGTCAGCACTCGCCTTCCAGTTCGTAAAATATCTGGGCGCCGCGTACTTGATCTATCTCGGCATTCGCGTGCTGCGCAGCGGCGACGCCCAAATACTGGAAGCAGCGAAGGGCGAGCAGAGGGTGGCACGCATTTTTGCGCAAGGCGCGCTCGTGAATCTCCTGAATCCCAAGACCGCGCTGTTTTTTCTGGCGTTTCTGCCGCAATTTGTGGAGCCCGCGCGCGGTCACGCCACGTTACAGATTTTCGAACTGGGCGTACTCTTCACGCTGATGGGCTGGTGCAGCGATTCCATCTGGGCGCTGGCCGCCGGCACCGTCGCCGAGAGATTTCGCGCCAACGCCAAACTGCGCCGCGCACAAAGAAACGTTTCCGGCGGTGCGTTGATTGCACTGGGACTGGCCTCGGCTTTTTCTGGAGCGCGAGCGAAATAACTATCGAAATTGGCGGAGACAAGCGAATGTCGATCACCAGCGCGGAACAATTCGAGAAGCTGAAAGCTTGCGGCATGATTGTTGCCAAAGCGTTGCGTGCGATGGCCGCGGAAGTCCGCGTCGGCGTCACGACCGCCGAACTCTCCGAAATTGGCGCGAAGGTGCTCGCCGCGCACGGCGCGCGTTCCTCTCCGCCGATGGTCTACGGTTTTCCCGGTGACGTGTGCATCAGCGTGAACGACGAAGTCGTCCACGGTATTCCGGGCGGACGAGTTCTTCACGCGGGTGACTTGGTCAAGCTCGACCTGACCGCGGAGAAAGACGGCTATCACACCGATTCCGCCGTAAGCATCGAAGTCGAGCCACGCAACCCCACTGGTAAAGTTCGCGAACTGGCGCATTGCGCCGAACGCGCTTTCCGCCAAGCGCTGGACGCGGCGCACGCGGGCAATCGCACCAAAGATATCGGCCGCGCGGTCGAACGCGAAGTGCGCCGCCGCGGCTTCAGCGTAGTGCGCGAACTCGGCGGCCACGGCGTTGGCCGCACCATTCATGAGAAGCCTTCCGTTCCCAATTGGTCGGACCCCATGGCGCGTGAGGTCTTGACCGAAGGCCTGGTGGTCACCATCGAGCCGATCATCGCCGAACGCAGCGGCAAAGTCTGGCTTGCAGACGATGGCTGGACCGTGCGCACCCGCGACGGCGGCCTCTCCGCGCACTACGAGCACACCGTGGTGATCACGAAGAATGCTCCGGTGCTCCTGACCTCCGCGGAACACTTGGCGTGAAATTCGCTCTAACCGTTCCTGCTCTGCTGGCGCTTGCTTTTGTCGGCTGCCGCCACTCGAGCGGTCCGTCTTCGGAAGAAAAGCCGAAACCAGCACCTCCCGGCATTCCCGAAGTTCAAGTCGCGTTTGCTTTGTTGAAGCCGGTGGCGACCTGGAAAATCGGCGACCGAGCGGATTGGGTGGCCATCGCACCGGACGCGGTGTGGGTGGCCGGCACCAAGCCCGATTCCGTGCAACGCATCGATCCGAAGACCAACAAAGTTGTCGCGGCCGTTCCGTTGCCCGCGGAAGCCTGCTCCGGGCTGGCTTTTGCTTTTGACAGCGTGTGGGTGCCGCTCTGCTCCGCGCCGCCGTCGATGGTGCGCGTCGACTCCAAAACCAACCAGGTAATTGCCACGCTCAACACTGGCCCGGCAGGTCCCGAAGGCGGTATCGCTGCCAGCGCGGACAGCATTTGGCTGATTACCGACAAAGAGGGCACACTCGCGCGCATCGACCCGGGAACGAATGCGCTCCGGCAGAAAATTCGCATCGCGCCCGGATCTTTCAATCCAGTTTTCAGCGATGGCGTCATTTGGGTCTCTGGTTTCGCGACCAATGTGCTTACGGCCGTTGACGCTTCCACAGGCGAAATTCGCGCTTCCATTCCTGTCGGACCGCAGCCGCGTTTTCTGGCCGCGCAGGCGGGCTCCGTGTGGACACTGAACCAAGGCGATGGGACGGTCAGCCGTGTTGACACCGGCACTCGAAAACTCGTTGCCACCATCCAGGCTGGCCTGCCCGGAGAAGGCGGAGACATCACATACGGTGCCGGTTCGGTTTGGGCGAGTCTCTTTGAGCTGCCGCTAACGCGCATCGATCCCGCGACGAACAAAGTCGTGCGCCAGTGGAAGGGCAAAGGAGGCGATTCCCTGCGCTTCGGGCACGACTCCATTTGGCTGACGGATTATAGGGCCGGGACCCTCACACGCTACCCGCTCAATGCGGCTCTCAAGCACTGAAGTGCAGCGTCGCGCGCTGCCCCCTATGACTATGACGCGTGTGACCCGTCCGCGCCGCGCCGATAATTGCGCGCGTTTTCGGGCACCGGCATCGCGGGGTTCCCGCGCGGATCGGGAAGAGGCGTCTGCGCCGTCCACTTCATGGGAACCACGCCCGTCCAGGCCGCTCCGTAATCTTTCTCATCATCAACCGCGAATCCGGTGCGGATTTTCGCGGAGACTTCCACGAGCGGAACGGAGAGAACCATCGTTCCTTTAAGTTCTTGTTCCGTGGGCGGCGCCACCTGCTCCCAGCGCCCGCGAATCACGTGATTCACGAACGCGCGCATCGCGGCGAGCTTTGCAGCAGGCTCTTCGATGGGATCGGCTTTGCCTAACACCACGACGCTGCGGTAGTTGACCGAGTGCCCCGTAGCCGTCGGCGCGAAGACGATGCCATCGAGCAGCGTCACCGTGAGGCAGAGCGGCGCGCCGCTGGCCAGCGCGCGCATCATGCGGCTGGCCGTCGAGCCGTGCAGCAGCAAGCGCTCGCCGTCGCGAACGTAATTTGTCGGCATGACGAACGGCTGGCCATCGTGGACCACGCCGAGATGGCAGACGAAGGCTTCGTCGAGAATTGCGTGGACCAGCTCGCGGTCGTACGACGCGCGATCCGGCTTGCGGCGGACCGTGGTGCGCTCCGTGCGTGTGAATTCGCTCATGCCACGAGGCTAGCGCCAGCCCCACCTCGCAGCAAGCGCCAATCTGGTAGCACAGGCACTCCTGCCTGTGCACGGTTTCAGCGCGGTAATCGTTTGTCAGATCAAGCGGAGTCTAATCCCCTTGTGTCTGGACGAGCGTGGTTACGGCTGCGGTTTCGCCGCCCCGCGCACCACGCGGAAGCCGATATATTCCGGCGCCGGCGTGCAATTCGATTTCGGATCGGCAGGGCAATCGGCGCTTCCGCCCATCACTTTGCCCTTGCCGTCGCGCGTCAGCACCCATTCCGCGACGTTGCCGCCGAGGTCGTAGATCGGCTCCTCATCGTCTTTACCCTGACCGTGAAAGCTGCCAACTTCTTTCAGCAGCGGCACTGCGCCGCTCAACTCTTTCGCTTTTTCGCGCAGCCGCGCCGCATCCTCCGGATTCGGCGCATACCCGGCCCAGTAATCGAGCGTGTTCTCGTTGTCGCGGTGTTCGTACAATGATTGCACTTCGTCTTCGTACGGTACTCGCCACGTTTGATGTGACGCCGCCGAAAGCCACTCTGCGTAAGCCTTCGCATCTTCGAGCGTCACGCCAGATTCAGGAAAATCGCCCTTCGCCGTTGCGGCCAGGGCCGAACACGTGTCGCTCGAACCCGAACCTCCTGGCGGATTTGCCATACATTTGAGAATCCTGTATTCGGAAAACTGAGCTCGGGTTACCTCAAACCGCGAAGTCTCGAGCTCCCCTCTTTTCACGACTTCAGGAATGAGAAGGTTCAGCGCTCTAGCGCGCGGCTTCCCCGGAACGGATTGACCGTAAGGCCCCTTCTCATACCTTTTCGCTGAATCGCGTTTGAGTGCTGCGTCCAGAGGAGCATCTTTCTCGAGGGCTTCGTTTTCGGGTTTGGTGGATTTGAAGAAATATTTGTCGAACCAGGCAATCTCTTCTTCGACTTTGCGCAACTGATGCGTCAGCTTGCGCGGACCGTGCGGCTCGTCCGGGAACACCACGAACTTCACCGGAACTTTGCCGAAGTGCTGCAGCGCGCGGAAATACGACCAGCTTTGCGCCGGCGGAACATTGCGGTCGGCGCTGCCATGAAAAATGAGCACTGGCGCCTTGATCGTATCCATCTTGAAGAACGGCGACTTGCGGATATAGAGCTGCGGATCCTCGAATGGCGATTTGCCGAAATAATACGCATCGAAGGATTGGCCAAAATCTACGTTGGCCCAGTCGCTGAGCCACTCGACATCGCCAGCGCCCACGCTGGCCACTTTGTAGCGGTCCGGATACGCGATGAGCAAGCTCGTTGAAAGAATCGAGCCGTTCGACCAGCCCATGGTGGCAATGCGCTCGGGATCGCCCAGGCCTTTCGCGATCAGATAGTCGACGCCGGCGTTGATGTCCGGCGTCTCGAGATCGTAATACTTGCCGCAACAAATCGATTCCGCCCACTTCAATCCGTAACTGCTGCTGCCGTGATAGTTCGGCCGCAACACGAAGGCGCCGCGTTGCGTGAACAGCTGAATCGGATACGCCCAGCTCTCGCCCCACAAATCATGATCCGCGCCCAGCGGCCCGCCGTGAATCGCGGTGATCACCGGATACTTCTTTCCGGCTTCGTAGTTGGCCGGATAATAGAGAATGCCTTCGACTTCTTCGTCGTTCGAGCCTCTCCAGCGGATGACTTCGCTCTTCGCGTAAACCCGGCCGGAAACCATGCCATCATTCATCTTGCTGACCTGCACAGGCGCGCTGATCTTGCCGCCATCGAGCTGCGCGCGATAAATCTGCGCCAGCTTGCTGGCTGTCGACTGACTGTAAGCAATGGTCTTCGCATCTTCGCTGATCACGAAATTCTCAAGATTCTTCGCGTGCTCGCCTTCGATCATCTGGCGCTTCCACGTCCAGCCGCTCACCTCGCCGCTTTTGGTAAACAACGCCAGCTCGCGGTGGGCGCCACTAGCCAGCAGCGTCGCAAATCCGCCCGGCACCGCCTGCACATCAAACCCAACGCCATTCGCCCAATCGAGATTGACCTGCTGGCTCTTGCCGCTTGCCAAATCGTAGTAGTAAACGACGTTGATGCTCGCGGTGGTGAAGACCGGATGCGTCGAATACGCCGTCGGCACGTAAAAGCCGGAACTGTCCGGAGCCCACTCGATGCTTTCCGCGCGAATGCGTCCTTCGGTCAGGATTTGCTTTTCCTGCCCGTTGCTCAGATCGTGCAAGATCGTGATAGGCGGCGTCTTCTGATCGAACGCGAAACGCAGACTCTTCGCGTGCGACGCCGCCGCGTATCTGCCGTCGCGCGAGACGCCCCAGCGCTCGATCCAATCCGTATTCGTGGTCAGCCGCGTAATCTTCTTGTTCTTGGCGTTGATCTTGTACAAACGCACCGGAGCCGTGTGCTCCACGTCTTCGACCACTTCCGAATCGTCTTTCTTCTTCTTGGCTTCCTGCTCGTAAAGCGAAGGATCTTCTTCCGCGCTGTAAATCACCGTTTCCTTGTCGAGCCATTCGATCTGCTTCGGCGCGCGCGCCAGCTCCGTAACCGGCCAGGGCTCGCCGCCCCGCGCATCGATCAGCCAAAGCTGCATCTTGGCGGATTCCGGTTTTCCTTGCGGCCGCGCGCGATTGCTCAGAAAAGCGATCCATTCTCCGTCCGGCGACCACGCCGGCTGCGCGTACGTATCGGAGCCTCGCGTGAGTTGAATTTCGCGATTCTCCGTGAGGCTCGACAGAAAAAGATTCGAGATCCGCGCATCCTTCTCCTTGTCCCCGACCGATTTCACCCACACGAGCCACTTCCCGTCCGGCGAAATCCGATATTGCCCGGCGCTCTCGCCGTAGATGAAGTCTTCGGGCTTCCAAGGCTCGGCCTTCCCGCTACTCTTGGTCTCGTCCGCTACAGCAGACGCCGGACACAGCATTGCCGCGGCGCCAGCGCAAGCTCCAGCCAGAAGAATAGCCGCTCCCATCCATTTGCGATGCATTCGGTTCGTCCTCGGAATAAAGTTGAGATCGCGCGCTACCCGCGCGCGTGTCAGCGAGCAAGAAAGCATAGTCTAATTTGACCCAAGTTTGAAATCGTGTACGCTGATTTACCTGCCTTGGCAAAAGGTGCCTCCATGAATTCAGCGAAGCCCATCTTTACGCAGGAAGCGTTGCGATTTTTCAAGGACCTCGCCCGCAACAATCGCAAGGACTGGATGGATGCGAACCGCGAGCGCTACCAGACCGCCGTGGTGCAGCCCTTTCGTCGCCTGCTCGAAGAACTGTCGCCCGCGGTGCTCCGGCTCGACCATCGCTTCGACACTTCCAGCCGCCACGGAGCCAGCTTCTCGCGCATCAATCGCGACATTCGTTTCGCCAAGGACAAGACTCCTTACCGCCCGCAGATGTATCTGAAGTTTTCCGCGCCGTTTGCCGGTGAAGGAGAAACCGGCGAGCTATACGTTGGATTGTCAGCAAACACCGCGACCGTGGGCTTTCGCATTTACGCAGGCTCGAAGCGCAAGGATTCCGCGCTCGGCCAGATCGCCGAGCCTCGCGTACAAGCCGATCCCCGCTGGCCCGCGAAACAAAAAGCTCGGCTCAGCCGCAAATACGAGAGCTACTGGTATCACGTCGAAAAGGGCCAATGGAGCGAACGCCGTGGCTGGCCCATTTCAGCGGAAGAGTGGAAAAAGCTGCACGCCTGGATCGTGCGCCGCAAGCTGAAGCCTACTGCAGCTACGAGCGCAACCTTCACCGTCGACATTGCCAAAGTTTTTCGCGATCTCTACCCGCTTTTGAAATTCACGTCCTTGGCTTGAAGCCGGCATATCCAAGCTCAGTGCGCTCAAAATAATCCTCCGATGCGCGTGCGCCGAAATGAGGTAATCTCTGCGGCGCAAACGGGGGAATCCGATGAGTGGCCATACCCAACGCAACAGCACACGCAGGAAATTTCTGGGGATGTTGGCGGCCAGTCCGTTCTTGGCTAGTTCGCACACGCTGGGCGAATCGCTCGCCAAGCTCCTCGCAGCCCGCGAGTTGACGGACGCTAAGTTCCTTGACTGGCTCGGCGAATTGCAGCAAAGCGGCGAGCCCATCTCTTCTCCCGACCAGGCTTTGGACGTCATGGACTTTGAAGCCGCCGCGCGCAAGGCGCTGCCGCCCGCGCACTTTGGGTACCTGGCCACAGGCGTCGACGATGACGGCACGGTGCGCGCGAATCGCGAAGCCTATTCGCGCATCCAGATTCGGGCGCGCCGGCTCATCGGCGTGGAAGAGATCGACATGTCGGTGAAACTATTCTCCACCAAGTGGAATACGCCGATTGTGCTCTCCCCTGTCAGCGGGCAGAAAGCTTTCCATCCCGCAGGCGAAGTGGCCGTGGCCCGAGCCGCGGGCGCAAAGGGTCACCTAATGATGTTGTCGACGGTTGCCACTTCTTCGATCGAAGACGCACTTGCTGCGCGGGGCGGCCATGTCTGGCAGCAGCTCTACCCAACAAACGTCTGGGAAGTCACCCGCGCGATTGTGAAGCGAGCCGAAACGGCGGGCTCCCCAGCGATTGTGCTCACGGTGGACTTGCAGGAGGGCAGTAACCGCGAAACTTTGTTTCGCGCTGAGCGTGTGGATACGCGGGAGTGTTCCGCGTGCCATCAGGCCGCCTATACCGGCGACGCTCGCGGGAGAGGTAGAGGAGGCGCGGGGGGCTTCGCTCAATACGCAGCCCGGAAGCCGATGTTCGACGGTCTCGATCTCTCTAAGGTCACCGCGGCACAACCTGCGAACATGAATTGGGATTCTGTGAAGCGCCTCCGCGACATGGTCACCGTGAAGCTGCTCATCAAGGGAATCGTCACCCGAGAAGATGCGCAGCTTGCCCTGGAACATGGCGTGGATGGCCTGGTAGCGTCGAATCATGGCGGGCGCTCGGAGGAAACGCTGCGTGGCACGATAGAGAGCTTGCCGGAAGTAGTGGATGCGGTCGCCGGGAAGGTGCCCGTGATTGTTGACGGTGGCGTCCGGCGCGGAACCGATATTTTCAAGGCCCTCGCGCTGGGAGCCACCGCGGTGGGCATCGGCCGGCCGCAGGCGTGGGGCCTGGCCGCGTTTGGGCAGCCGGGCGTTGAAGCCGTCCTCGAGATCTTGCGCCGCGAATTACGGACGATCATGCGGCAAGCCGGAACCGTTTCGATCGAGAAGATCACTCGAAATTACGTCGTTACTCGTTCGTAGACGCGCGGTACAGGGGTCGCGAATCTTCCGTCGGAAAACCGACGAGATTGACGCGCCCTGGCGACTCGCATACGATTCCGAGCGCCGTTCCCAAGTCGTTTCTATTCAAGGAGCACCTTCCACTCATGCCTTGCAGACTGCCGGTCTTGGCCGCGTTCTTCTTGTTGTTTGGCGGAACCCTCGCCATTCTCGCGCAGCAGCCCAAGCCCCAGGAACCCGCCGTCGCGGAAAAAGCCGCCGACAAAGCCAAGGACGAGAAAAAGCCCGCGCCGGAAGAGAAGTCCGTTCAGACCAAGCATTCCGTGCGCATCGGCGGTCAGGAAATCAAGTACACCGCAACTGCCGGGACGCTTTTGCTCAAGCAGGAAGACGGCACTCCCAAAGCCAGCATCTTCTACGTGGCCTACACGAAGGACGACGTCAGCGATCTCACGCAGCGGCCGGTGACTTTTACCTTCAACGGCGGTCCCGGCTCGGCATCCGTCTGGCTGCATCTCGGCGCGTTTGGGCCGCGCCGCGTGCAGATGGGCGATGCCGGCGCGCTGCTCCCGCCGCCCTACAAGCTCGTCGACAACGAATCGTCGATTCTCGACATCACCGATCTCGTTTTCATCGATCCGGTTTCCACCGGCTACAGCCGCGCCGTTCCTGGCGAAACCCCCAAGCAGTTTCATGGCATTCAACAAGACGTGCAGTCCGTAGCCGATTTCATCCGCCTCTACGCTACGCGCAACCGCCGCTGGACTTCGCCGAAGTTTCTCGCCGGCGAAAGCTACGGCACCACGCGTGCCGCCGGACTCTCGGGCTATCTGCAGCAGCGCTACGGCATGTATTTGAACGGCATCATCTTGATTTCCACGATCCTCAACTTCCAAACCGCCGACTTCAATACCGGGAATGACTTGCCTTACCCGCTCTACTTGCCGAGCTACACCGCCATCGCCTGGTATCACAAAAAGCTTGCCGCGGATTTACAGGGCGATTTGCAGAAAGCGGTCGAGGAATCGCGGAAATTCGCGCTCGGCGAATATAGCGACGCCCTGCTTTCCGGCGATTTGCTCCCCGCGCCCCGCCGAGCCGAAATCGCGCAAAAACTTTCCAGGCTGACCGGCCTATCCGCCGAGTTTATCGAGCGCAACAATCTGCGTGTCGAGCTCTCCCGCTTTGACAAAGAGCTGTTGCGCAGTGAAGGCCGTACCGTGGGCCGCCTCGACGGCCGCTTCGTTGGCATCGACGCCGACTCCGGAGGAGCCAATACGGACTACGATCCCAGCCTGGCGGCCATCGCCGGGCCGTATACTTCGGCGTTTCACGACTACGTGCGCGGCGATCTAAAGTTCGAGAGCGATCTATTCTACGAGTTTCTGACCGGCAACGTTCGTCCCTGGAGCTACGAGCCCTTCGAGAACCGTTACGTCGACGTCGCAGAAACGTTGCGCAGTGCCATGACGCAAAATCAGTTCCTGCGCGTCTTCGTCGCCAAAGGCTACTACGATTGCGCCACGCCGTTTTTCGCCGCCGACTACACCTTCAATCACCTCGGGCTCGACCCTTCGCTCCGCAGCCACATCACTGGCGCGTACTACGAAGCTGGCCACATGATGTACGTGCATCTGCCATCGCTTGCCAAGCTTAAGCAGGACGTCGCGGCCTTCATGAAGGCGAGCATGGCGGCACCGTCGGCGAAATAGCCGCGCTCAGGGCGCCCACACTCGCAATCCCAGCAAGTGCCAAGACGCGAAGAAGACCGTCAGCGTCGCGCACGCCAGCGAAACCAGCAGCGAATGGACGCGCACGCCCCGCCGAATCTCGCTGCGCGGCACCCGCACCGCCAACCACAATCCGATGAGCGAAAGCAGCGCAAACAGAATAGTCCCCGCAAAGATCGTCACCGTCCAAAAGTTAATGGCTCCGAGATCATCAAAGATTTTCGTCATACTGAAAAGCACCGCCACCAGCAGCAAAGTTGCCAGCAGTGGAACCCCTCGCACCGAAAGATGCTTCACGTCCTTCATCTTTCCCAGAACCCAGCGCACCCCCCACACCAGCGCAAACAGCAGCGAGGACGCCAAAAGCACGAAGCACACGCACAGAACCGCCAGCCGCGCATACGGCCAAAAGATGCTCTCGCGCTCTCCGTAAGGCGCACCGTCCATTCCTGCGGAGACAAATACCTTCGTCCCCGATGGATCGGAAAAGAAAACCGCCGTAGCTTCCGGTTCCTTTTCCCCGCGAAAGAGATTCTTCCCGACGGGCCAGAGTTTCTCGGGGTTTTTGCCAAAAAGTCCCGACACCAGCAGTTGTCCATTCTCGGCGCGCATCCGCGTCCCGCCGGTCAGTTCTTCCAGGAACGACCCCAGTTGATTCCGCGGCGCTCGCGGCGCGTAGTACCCCGCGAAACTCTCCAATTCGCTTTGCGTCAAATTCACCAGCGGCTGCTGCGCTTTCGGGAAATCCTTCGAAAGAAGATCGATCGCCAAGCTGTTCAAGTCATGCAGCGCTTTGCCGGAGAAGTCGCTGTTCAGCAGCACCACGTAGCCCCAGTTCTGCTCCGGCATGTAGCGATAAGTCGAGATAAAGCCGTCGATTCCGCCGTCGTGCCCGTGCGTCACCACGCCGCCGTCCACTTCCGTGTAGTTCGCCAGCCCATAGCCGAGCCGGATGCCATTCCGCGCGGAAGCCGGCGTCGTGGGATATTCCATCCGCGCAATCGTCTCGGGCCTCAGCAGTTGCGTTCCGACGGCATTTCCGCGCCGCAGAAAGAATTGCACCAGCTTCGCCAGCTCCCCGGGCGACGCTTTCATATCCCCCGCCGGCCGCAAGTAAATCTCCTTATACGCCACGGTCTTCTTCTGATCTTGATATCCCTGCGCCAGCAACACGCGGTTCGCGTCGGTCAACCGAAACCCCCCGGTCTCGATTCCCAGCGGCGCCAGAATCGTCTGCTTGATGTACGCATCGAACGGCCGTCCGCTCGTTTTCTCGATCAGATATCCCGCCAGTCCAAATCCCGGATTCGAATACGAAAACCGCGTGCTCGGAGGCCACCGCGGATTCTGCTGCAGCGGATGCGCCTGAAAAACCCGCAAAAGCGAAATATCCGCGGGATCCTTGGTGTTGTAGACCTCCGTCGCGCTCATGTCGTCGAAACCCGCCGTATGCTCGAGCAGATTCACCACGCGCACCGGATTCGTGGCTTCCCACGCATTCTTTATCGGCACTTCCGGAGCCAGGTCCTCTACTCGCGCCTGCAAATTAATTTTCCCTTCTTCTTCCAATTTCAGCAGCGCCAGCGCCACAAAACTCTTGCTCACGGACCCCACGCGGAATTCTGTGTCACAAGTGATCTCCCGCCCCGCGGCGATATCCGCCTTGCCGATACCGCCGCACCACACCACCTCGCCGTGCGAAACCAGCGCCACTCCCGCGCCCGGCACATGCGTCTTCTCGACTACGTCAGCCATGGCTTTCTTCAATTCTTCCAGCGTCTTCGGGTGCGGCAGCTCCTCTTTCGGCGCTTGCGCGAATGCCGGACTGCCAGCAACGGCGAACGCCAGCAAGCCCGCAATCGTTCGAGCGATACGCAACATTTTCATGGTCGACTCCTCAGCGCGCTGCGCAATGTGTGCAGCATTCTAGCGGCGCCACACAGAAGTACAAGCAATTCCTCGACTGCCGCAACGCTCGCCACTTGACCACGCTGCTCACGAGCATTTGACGGTGCGCGGCAGGTCGCTTACGATGCCGCGATGCAATCCATCTTTTCCGGGAGCTCTGGGACGCTCGAATGCGAACCCTGCTGAAAACATTGGCGTGGGTCGCCGTCGCGCTGCTCGGCGCAGCCGCTCTCGCAAGAATCGCGCTGGACCGCGGCGAAGCGCTGAACTCCACGTGGTTTGTGGTCGCCGCCGTCTGCTGCTACCTCGTAGCCTATCGTTTATACTCCGCGTTCATCAGCGCCAAACTCCTCGCGCTCGACGACACCCGCGCCACGCCAGCCGAACGCCACGACGATGGCCGCGACTTCGTCCCCACCAACAAATGGGTGCTCTTCGGCCATCACTTCGCCGCCATTGCCGGCCCCGGCCCTCTCGTAGGCCCCACGCTCGCCGCGCAATTCGGCTATTTGCCCGGAACGCTCTGGCTGATTGCCGGCGCCGCCTTTGCAGGCTGCGTCCAGGATTTCATCATTCTCTTCTGCTCCATCCGCCGCGACGGAAAATCCCTCGGCGAAATGGCCCGCGAAGAAGTAAGCCGCCGCGGCGGTTTCATCGCCCAACTAGCGGTCCTGGCCATTCTGGTCATCTTGCTCGGCGTCGTCGCGCTCGTCGTGGTCAATGCACTCAAATCCTCCCCCTGGGCGACGTTCACCCTCGCGATGACCATTCCCATCGCCATTCTTCTTGGCATCTATCTACGCTACCTACGTCCCGGCCGCGTTCTGGAGGCCTCTTTCATCGGCGTAGCGCTCGTGCTCTTCGCCGTCGTCGCCGGCCAATGGGTCGCCGACGCCCCATCCTGGGCGAAGGTCTTCACCCTGAGCGGCGTGGCCCTGGCCTTCTCTCTAATGGCCTACGGATTCGCCGCCTCCGCACTTCCCGTGTGGCTCCTCCTCGCGCCCCGCGATTATCTCTCCGCGTTCATCAAAGCCGGGGCCATCTTTTCCCTCGCCGCCGGAATTCTCTTCGTTCGCCCGCATGTACTGATGCCTCCGCTGACTCGCTTCATCGACGGCACCGGCCCCGTCTTCGCCGGCAAAATCTTTCCGTTTTGCTTCATCACTATCGCGTGCGGCGCCATCAGCGGCTTTCATTCCCTGATTTCTTCCGGCACCACGCCGAAAATGATTCTCCGCGAGGGCCACGCCCGCTTCATCGGCTACGGCGCCATGCTCCTCGAATCCTTCGTCGGCGTCATGGCCATGGTCGCCGCCTGCGCCATGCCCCCCGGCGTCTATTTCGCCATCAACAGCCCGGACAGCATCGTCGGTTCCACTCCCGAAGCCGCTGCCGCCACCATCAGCGGCTGGGGCTATCCCCTCGCCGCGCACACCATGACCGACTTGGCTCGCGCCGTAGGCGAGCACACGCTCCTCAATCGCGCTGGCGGTGCGCCGTCTCTCGCCGTCGGCATGGCGCAAATCTTTTCCAGCACCATTGGCGGCGAGCGTCTTCTCAGCATCTGGTATCACTTCGCGATCATGTTCGAAGCGCTCTTTATCCTCACCGTGCTCGATGCCGGCACCCGCGTTGGCCGCTTCATGATCCAGGAACTCGGCGGCCACGTCTGGAAGCCTTTTGCCCGCACTGGCTGGATGCCCGGCATCTTGCTATCGAGCGCTATCATCGTTGGCGCCTGGGGCTACTTTCTCTACCAAGGAGTGGTCGATCCGCTCGGCGGCATCAATTCTCTTTGGCCGCTTTTCGGCATCTCCAACCAGTTGCTCGCCGCAGTCGCTCTCGTCGTCGCCACCACCATTCTCATGAAAATGGGCCGTCTGCGTTTCATCTGGGTCACGCTCCTCCCCATGGTCTGGCTCGTGATCGTCACCATGACCGCCAGCTACCAGAAAATCTTCAGCGCCAATCCGCGCATCGGTTTTCTCTCCGCCGCCAATGCCATGGCCGCGCAAATCGCCGCTGGGAAAATTTCCGCCGAAAAACTTGCCGATACGCAACGTCTCATCTTCAACCAGCGTCTCGACGCTGGCGTCACCGCCGTCCTCGCGCTGATGATTCTCGTGCTCATCGTCGAAGCGCTCTTCCAGTGGTATAGCCTGCTCACCCGGCCCCGCGAACACGCGCTCCACGAAGTGCCTTACGTTCGTACCCTGTGGCCCGATAGCTTCACCGGCACCGCCCACGGGGACGCCCTCGCAGGGACTGAGATCGGGGGGAACGCCCTGGGAGGAAACGATTGATGCCGCGCATCCTCGCAAAATCCTCGCGTCTGCTCCGCCAGTGCTGGCGCGGCCTCCGCGACTGGTGCGGCGACTCCGCTTACGAACGCTACGCCCGCGCCGCACAAAAAAATGGCCCGTTACTTTCCCGCAAGGATTTTTACGTCGAGCAGCTCAATCGCCGCTATTCCCGTCCGTCGCGCTGCTGCTGAAGATTTAACTTTTTCTGCCTACGTCGTCGGCCTTAGAATACGCGGCAAACAGCCCATCCCAGGTACTCGCATCTTCATACGGAGGTACTCATGGCCATTAATCAGGATAAGCTGCACGAATTTCTCGGCCGGGCCATCACCGATTTCGGCGCCACCTTCACCGCGGCGCTGATTCAAATCGGCGACCGCCTCGGTCTCTACAAAGCGCTCGCCGCCGGCGGACTGCAAACCCCAGCCGAGCTAGCCAAAAAAACCGCCACCTCCGAGCGCTACGTCCGCGAATGGCTCTCTAACCAGGCCGCCGGCGGCTACGTCTCCTACGATTCCGCCACCGCCAAATTCTTCCTAAGCGAAGAGCAAGCCTTCGCCATGGCCGACGAAACCAGCCCCGTCTTCATGCCTGGAGCCTTTCAAGTCGCCCTCGCCGCCACCAAAGCCGAGGATCGCCTCACCGAAAGATTCAAGACCGGCCAGGGCCTCGGCTGGCACGAGCATCATCACGAGCTCTTCGAAGGCACGGAGCGTTTTTTCCGCCCAGGCTACGCCGCTAATCTAATCGGCGCTTGGATTCCCTCACTCGAAGGCGTGGACGCCAAACTGAAAGCCGGCGCGCGCGTCGCCGACGTTGGCTGCGGCCTGGGCGCTTCCACCATCCTCATGGCCCAGTCCTACCCCAAATCCGAATTCATCGGCTTCGATTATCACGACAAATCCATCGAAACCGCTCGCCAGCGCGCCAAAGATGGCCGCGTCGCCGAGCGCATCCGCTTCGAAGTCAGCAAAGCCAAGGACTATCCCGGCAAGGACTACGACCTGGTCACCTTTTTCGATTGCCTCCACGATATGGGCGATCCCGCCGGCGCCTCGAAGCACGTCCACAGCAGCCTGAAGAAAGACGGCACCTGGATGATCGTTGAACCATTCGCCGGCGATAAGCTCGAAGACAACCTCAATCCCATCGGCCGCGCCTTCTACGGCGCCTCCACGCTCCTCTGCACTCCCGCGTCGCTCTCCCAGGAAGTAGGCCTGGCCCTCGGCGCACAAGCCGGCGAAAAACGCATCCGCGAAGTGGTCACCTCCGGCGGCTTCTCCCGCTTCCGCCGCGCCACGCAAACCCCCTTCAACCTAATCTTCGAAGCCCGCCCCTAGTCCGCGCCTTTTCCGCATCCGTAGGGTCCGCCTTCTGAGGCGGACCCTCGGTTTCAACCATGCCGAACACGCATCCGCGACGCAATCGCATGGAGTGCGGGAGCCCAGCTCCCGGTTTTCTTCCATCCTCAATCCAATCCCCCTCGTCGAAGCTCCCGTAGGGCCCGAATTCTGCTTGCTCCTGGAGTAGGGGGAGGAGGGCCGCTCTTCGGGGCCACTTCGGATCGCTCACTTCTTGCTCTTGCGCATCCAGACGTCCCACGTGACCGGCCCGGCCTCTTCATCGGTGATTGGGCCGCCCGCCAGCTTGAGGGCCAGCTTGATTTGACCGTGATGGTAGCCCTCGTGCCAGATCATGTGCTGGAGCAAGAGGATCGGGTGGTCGTAGTGAAGGTTCATGTCCCGGCGTGCTTCCACCATGCTCTTTACAGCGTCCCGCACCGTCTTGGCGCTGTCGTTCAGCATCTGCGCGATGCGATCAGGGTCATGCTCGGCCGTCCACTCTTCCTTCGGGAGGTCTCTGGCGAACTCCGGGGCATCCTCGAACACGAACACAAGTCGCACAAAGTGGATGTGTGTGAACAGCTGCGCGATGGACGGGCTGCCCTCCATCGCCTTGATCTCCAGCGCGCCGTCCGGGAGGGCGCGGAGGAGGTTGACCAGGATGGTGTTGTTGCGGTCCCAGGAGTCCAGCAGAGCCTCAAGCAGGTGTTGATCTGGCGCGTCCGGCATATCCCCACCGATTCGGTTTTGACGGCCGGCTAACTCCTGGCCAAGCCACCAAGCGAGATTCTATATCAACTGTGAATGGGTCTGGTTCTGGTAGTCGGAAACCGAACATGTGCCGGGGCATTCTCCCGGCGATCCCACTTCTTCAGTCAGCGCGTTTATCACGCGAAAGCTGCGACAGGATTCTCTGCCCCGAGTGCCATGCCCATGTTGACTCGCTTTCCTGGTGCGGCCTAATATGGCGAATCGGCTGCATAAGCCAAATCTTGGCGCACGGTGCTGAAATGGAAATTTATAAGCCCGAGTTAGGCACCTGCTCCATGACCATGAGTTTTGCAGCCAAACCCAAACTCCTATTCTTATTTCAGTGGTTCGCAGTCCTCATGGGTTTGGCAAGCACGGTGGCCGCATTGCCCGTGGCCGCGCTTTCCTTCGCATGCTACGGCGCGGCCATGGTCCTCGGCATGGTTCGCCCGTTACGCGACGCGTATGAATTTCTCTCCCGGGTGTGCGACCGGGTCCTCGACCGGCTTGGCCAAAGGGTTCTGCGGGACTCCCGAGACACCCCCGCGCTACGACTGATGGTCTCTCTTAGTCTTACCGCCGTGCCAATTTTCGTGATGCAACTCGTTTTAGGGAAACCTCACCTGCTCTTGGCGATCGCTTTCTATCTTTCTCTTTACGGTCTGAAGTTCCAGCGGTTTGTGAGGATGTTCAGCGCCAGCCACTTGGAAGCACACCGGCCCCACGGCTACTTCTCCGAGAAATACGATAAAGTCTTCGGCCGCTACCTCGAATTTTTCCTGGGGTACTTGTACGGAAACATTCCGGAACTGGGTCGGACGGCTCATGTGTGTCTCCACCATAGAGAGAACAGCGGACCCGACGACACTCGTAACACCATGGGCTACGATCGAACCAGCCGGCTCGATTTCCTGTGGTATCTCTCGGACAACATTTGGACCGTCTTGGGGCTCGCTCCCTACGCTTACTTCAAGGCCAGAGGCGATGAAAAGAACCGAAGACGAATGTTATCGGGAATGGCGCGCTACTACGCTTATTTCGCAGCTGTCTTTGTTTACGATTGGAGAATTGGCACGATGTTCGTGTTGGTTCCTCTTCTATGCATGAATTTCATCAACGCCATCACCGCATGGGTCCAGCACGCTTTCTGTGACCCAGAACGTCCCGGGGATTATTTCGCTAATTCCGTGACCCTGGTGGATGAGGTGGACTTCATGAACGAGGGATACCACCTCTGCCATCACCACCGTGCTAGCCTTCACTGGACCGAGATGCCCGCCCATTTCGAGCGGCTTCGCGACAGGATGAAAGAGGCTGGCTCGTTGGTCTTCCGGGACTTTGATTTCATCGGACTGTTTCTCGAGTTGACCCTCCTTCGCAGAATGGATGTGCTTGCCGAGAAACTTGTCCCGTGGGAGCCCATGAATCACGAGCAGAGATTGGCATTTCTGGCGAAGAGGACCTGCCTCAGAACTCCTTGATTAAGATAAATGCCCGGTCAAGACGCCGCCCGAGGCGGACGCGGAATTGCCACCAGAAAAACGTCCAGCCAAGTCTGGCCATTCATCGCGCACAGTCTACAACCGTTTGAGCCCGCCAAATCTTGGTGAGTCGCATTACCGGAAACTGACCCGCCACCAACCCAAGGGCTCTCTCCTTCTTCTCCCTCCGGCCGTGTTATCCTTCGCCGCATGTCGCTCCGTCAAAAAATAGCCGCCCTGCTTCTGATTCTTGGACTCGCCGTCCCGCCGCTCCAAGCGCGGGTCCTACGCGTCGAAATCGCCACCCGCGCCGACATCCTCAGCGGCCAATCCTTCGGCAAAGCCGGCCCGTACGAACGCATCACCGGGCGAATCTACTTTTCGCTTCCCGTCACCAATCCCCACAATCTTCGCATCGTCGATCTGGACAAAGCCGTGAACCTCGAAAACGGCGAAGTCCAGTTCTCATCCGATTTCATAGCCGTCCGCCCCAAAGATCCGCTCAAGTCCAACGGCTCGCTCCTTCTCGAAGTCCCCAATCGCGGCCGTGGCCGCATCATCGCCTTAGTCGACGGCGGCGACTGGGATCTCGTCAAAGACTCCGGGGACGCCTGGCTCCTCCGCAGCGGCTTCACCATCGTCACTCTCGGCTGGCAGTGGGATGCCGCAGGCGACGACGCCCTCAAATTCTTCGCGCCCATCGCCAAAGACCACGGCAAGACCATTACCGGCCTCCTGCGCGGCGATTTGATGCCTTCGAGGGTGATGGAAGAAATCCCCCTCGGCCACCTCATCCTCGGCAATATCGGCGGCTCCGAATACCCCGTTTCCGCGCCAGACGATCCCCGCAACGTCCTCACCGTCCGTGATTCTCGCAACGCCCCGCGCACGATCATTCCCCGCTCCGAATGGCAATTCGCTCACACCGTCGACGGCAAGCTGACGCCCAGCAATCGCCACATCCATCTCAACGGCGGCTTCCAGCCCGGCAAAATCTACGAATACCTTTACGTCGTCGCCGATCCCGTCGTAGCCGGCGGCGGCTTCGCAGCCATCCGCGACTTTGCCTCCTACGCGAAGCACGCCAAAGACGCCATCACCCCCGCAACCCGCGTCTACGGCCAAGGCATCTCGCAAAATGGCCGCTTCCTCCGCGATTTCCTCTACCAGGCCTTCAACGCCGACGAAGACGGCCGCATCGCCCTCGACGGCGTCCTCGCCCACGTCGCCGGAGCCGGCCGCGGCAGCTTCAACTACCGCTTCGCACAGCCCTCGCGAGACGCGCAACCAACCTCCTCGGTTTTCTTCCCCACCGACATCTTCCCCTTCACCGATCTTCCTGAAAAAGATCCCCTCACCGCCGAATCCGCTGGCCTCCTCGACCGCGCCGCAGCCGAAAAAGTCCTCCCCAAAATCTTCTTCTCCAACACTTCCTACGAATATTGGGGGCGCGCCGCCGCCCTGATCCACATCACTGCCGACGGCAAACACGACGCGCCCGTCTCACCCAACGTTCGCGTCTACCACTTCACCGGCCTCCAGCATTTTTCCGGTCCCTTCCCTCCCGCCAAAGGACCAGGCGATCTCCTCGGCCAGCAACCGGAATCCCCGCTCCCCATCCGCTTCTTCTGGCGCGCCATGATCGCCAACATGGACGCCTGGGTCCGCACCAACACCGCCCCGCCCGAAAGCAGCTACCCCAAAATTGCCGACGGCACTCTGGTTCCCCTGAAGGACTACAACCCGCCCGCCATCCCCGGCGTAAACAAACCCCACGAAGCCAACGAAGCCAATCACCTCGACTTCGGCCCCCGCTGGCAGCAAGGCATCCTCGCCCTCCAGCCGCCAAAAGTCAGCGAACCCTTCCCAGTCCTGGTCCCCCAGGTCGACGCCGACGGCAACGAACGCGACGGCGTCCGCCTCCCGCAAATCACTGTTCCGCTAGCGACTTACACCAGCTGGAACCTCCGCGACCCCAGCATCGGTGCCCCCAACGAGCGCGTCTCCTTCGAAGACTCCTACTTGCCGTTCCCCAAGACCGCCGCCGATCGCCAGAAACTCGCCGATCCCCGCAAATCCATCGCCGAGCGCTACCCCGCCCGCGAAGACTACCTGGTCCGTTTCGCCAAAGCCCTCGACGCCCTGGTCCAACAACACTGGATCCTCGAAGAAGACCGCGCCAGCCTCCTCCACCAAGCCGAACTAGACTGGGACCAGGCCACCAAGTAAGGTCCGCCTACCCACAGGGGTCCAGGGTTACGAATTCTCCCGATTTTCCTTGACTTTTTTCTAGTCTGTGGTACACTATCTCTCAGGTAATACTGCGGGGCCTCTAGACCCTGCTCTCTTCTTCTCTTTTCGTCAAAAACGCCAAAACTAAGTCCTTAAAAATCACAGCGTTGCACACTCTTGCTGCACTCTTCTGCACCAGAATGAAAGCTAAGTCCCATGGAATCTATCGCTTCCCCACTCTTTGCAAAAACATAGGGGGTGTACCTCGGTTTTCTGGTCCAACCTTAAAGTATTACTTGAGGTGTCAGCCCCACACCCGTAAGCCCTTTAGAATGAACACTCACAAAAGTGTATGAAAACAAGGGACTTTAACCGTCTTTAGAATCAACACTTACAGAAACCGGGGGAGGGTACTCGGGTAGCGGCACGATAAATCGTGCCCTCTTCACTGCAAGGCGTCGAACCTGCCCAGGGCGACCCACTCGGCTGGACCTCACACCTCTTCGTCCTCGTCGTCTGCGCGAAAGGTCTTCGCCTTCGTCGTGATCTTAATTCCGCTGCCACGCGCCCCGGCGATGATGGCCCGTCCCGCTTCCAACTCCAGCATCTCCGGCGCAAACACCCCGGGCGTCTCGCGGGGGAAAAATTTCACGAATTGTGCCGCCACATGCGCCGTCGCGTACGCCACCGGCGTCGTGAACAAGCCCTGCCGCCGAATCTGATACAGCGTCGGGAACAGACATTCCGTCCGCACCAGCATTCGATAGTCTTCCTTCGTGTCGCGCTTCATCCCGTTCACCAAAATGACCGCGGCAAATCGGGCATTCTGTAACACCCCCCGCCGGATCAGTTTCGCGATCGCCCGCGGCGAAGATGTCTCGGGAAAGCGCTCGCGCACCAGTCCACGCGACTTCGTCAGCTTGCCCTGCTTGTACCATCGCCGCAGCCGGTCGAATTCATTGCCGCCGATCTTCACGTCCATGTTGCGCATCGGGATGTTGTTCGGCAGCGTGGCCACTTCATCCTGCGCCGCCAGCACCACCGCTGCGGTCCCAATGGGCGCCGGAAACGCAAACTTCTCCAGCTCTGCGAAACGCTTCTCCATCCGGAATCGGCCGTTCCGGTACACCCGCGGGCTCGAAATTGCCTCGTCAAACGAGACCTCCGGCGACCACTGCGAAATCGGGTCCCGGCTTTCGCTGCTCTCATAAAGCCGGATGTGCACCGAATCGACCTGATCCATCGATTCCGCCGCCCGCTTCACCAGCAGGTTCGTCAGCCCCGGAGCCGCCCCCGCATTGATCACCGCCGTGCGCTTCTTCTCCTCGAAACGCTTCGCCAGCGTAAATTGCTCTGCTTTGAAGGGATTGCGCGTCAGGTGCGAGCTCAAATCCAGATAGTGCGCGCGCAGATGCAGCGCCGCCCGCATCACGATCAGGTTGAAAACGGAAGCCGAAGCATTGATGATCAACTGGCAGCCGCGCGCCGCCTTCACGATCCCGCGCAGATTCCGCGCATTCACCGCGGCGATTGGAATGGTGCCGCGCTTCCCCAGAAAGCGCCGCGCGCGCTCCGGATCGCGGTCGCCGCACCACACCGTATGTCCTTGCCGCTCCAGCAATTGGGCGAGAAGAGAGCCGGTGGCGCCGGCCCCCAAAACGAAGATCCGCATGGCGTGCGCAAAACTCTATCACATTCGCGCCAGCTCAGACTTCGCCGCGCGCCGCGATTGCGCAACGCCAACCCCCGGGCGTAGACTACAACTGTTCCGACCTTGCCGGCCTGCCGGGAGATATCCAACGGCCGCAGGGCGAGGCCCGCCGCAGCACTGCGGGTCGAGGGTTCGGGTGGAAACGCCCGCGCCTCCCGCTGGATTTGCCGCAAGGCGAAATCGCAGCTTGGAAAGGAGCGCCTAGCCGGAAATGTACGCATTTCCGTGAGCGCCCGATTCCATTCTGCCGGATCGGGCGGTTTTGTTTTTAGTTGTAGCGCCGGGCTTTAGTCCGGCATCAACAGTAATAATGACTCTTCAGGACAAATTCGGCCGCCAGATCACGGACCTGCGCATTTCGGTCACCGACCGCTGCAATTTCCGCTGCGTGTATTGCCGCTCGGCCGACCCGGAAAATTACCGCGACCACGACGAAATTCTCTCCTGGCCCGAACTCGAGCGCCTGGCGCGAATCTTCTCCACTCTCGGCATTCGCAAAGTCCGAATCACTGGCGGCGAGCCGCTCGTGCGCGCCGGAGTCGAAGATTTCATCGCCACCATCGACGCCATGGGCTTCCCCGATATTTCCATGACCACCAACGGTCATCTTCTCGCCGAGCGTTGCGACCGCCTGGTCGCCGCCGGGCTCGATCGCATCAACATCAGCCTCGATTCGCTCGATCAAGCCAAGTTCGAGCGCATCACCCGCACCAAATCCTTCGACACCGTCATGCGCAGCATCGATGCGGCCCAGAATTCGCTTCTTGCTCCGGCCAAAATCAATGCCGTGCTGGTCCGCGGGCTCAATGACGACGAAATCGAATCCTTCGCCGGGTTCGCTCGCGACCGCGCCGTCATCATGCGCTTCATCGAATTCATGCCGCTCGACGCCGACCGCCATTGGACCCGCGCTTCCGTGGTTCCCGCCGCCGAAGTCTACGAACGCATCCACGCGCGCTGGCCGCTGCAGCAGATTCCGCACGAGCAGAGCGAAACGGCGCGCAAATACAAATTCGCTGATGGCGCCCCCGGCGAAATCGGCCTCATCGCTCCGGTCACGCAGCCCTTCTGCGGCCACTGCTCCCGCATCCGCCTCACCGCCGACGGCAAGCTGCGCACCTGCCTCTTCAGCAAAGACGATCACGACCTCCGCGCTCTGCTCCGCGAAGGCGCCTCTGACGACGATCTCGTCACCTACATCCGCTCTATCGTCATGGAAAAAGAAGCCGGCCACCGCATCAACTCCCCCGATTTCCTCCCCCCCAACCGCACCATGGTCTTCATCGGCGGCTAGCTACGGGGACGATGCCAAACCGCCAAGAGATGGTCCTCTTTCATTCTGTTCTTGGTCTCCGGCCCGGAGTTTTGCAGGGAGCAGATCGCTTGCGGGAGGGTACGGACCGGGGGCATCCCTGACAAATCAGACCGGGAGCATCGCTGACACTGCTGGAATTTTGGGCTATGCGTGTAGAACAAATGCATGCCATGGAAAACGAGCAGTGTTATGGAAGAAAAACTTCGCTTTATCTTTG
>DATNNV010000021.1:0-20703 GCA_035601655.1 Candidatus Dormiibacterota bacterium | reverse complement strand
AAACCGAAGAAAATCTTCGCGCCGGTTTATCGCCTGTCGAGGCACGGCGCCAAGCCATGCTGAGGTTTGGCGGCGTGGAGGCCATGAAACAAGACTATCGAGCCGAGCGCGGACTGCTATTCGTCGAAAATTTCCTGCAGGATGTGCGCTACGCGATCCGCAGCCTGCGCCGCACGCCCGGACTCACCGCGTTCGTGGTGGTGACGCTGGCGCTAGGCATCGGGATGACCTCGGGGACATTCAGTATGGTCGATGCTCTGATCTTCAGGCCTTACCCGGTCCCACATCCGAGCGGCGTGGTCACGCTGGTGAGCACAACACACGACAGCAGCTTCGACGATTTCTCCTATCGCGAATACCTGGACATCCGCGGCAGAACGAAGAGCTACGACGGTGTGATCGCCAACGCAGCTATGGAGGCTGTCGGCTTCAGCGCCGAACCCGCGGCCACGCCGCGGATCAAGGGCGGAATGATGGTTTCCGGCAACTACTTCCAGGTGCTCGGCGTGGAGCCACGGCTGGGGCGCGGTTTTCGGGAGGACGAAGATCAGGTGCCCGGCCGTGATGCCGTGGTGGTGCTGGGGCCGGACTTCTGGAAGCAAGAATTCGCCAGCGACCGGTCCGTCCTGGGGAGGAAGATTCGGCTGAATGGCACGGAGTTCACGGTGATTGGAGTGGCTCCGGAAGCTTTCCCGGGGATGCTAATATTCGGGCACCCCGACTTCTACATGCCGCTGGCGATGGCGCGCGTGTTTTCGACCGACCGCCAGAAGAATTTTTTCGAGGACCGCGAAGACCGCGAGCTGACTGTAAGGGCGCGCTTGAAACCGGGCACCACGCTGCAGCAGGCGCAGAATGAACTCGCGGTGCTGGCGAAAAACTTCGAGGACGAGTATCCGAAGCTCAATCGCGGGCGCGGTGCGGCGGTGCACACGCAGTTCGAAATGCGGACCCGAGCCGACGATGGGAATTGGAAATTCGGAGTGATCTTCGTGGTCCTCGCGCTGGCCGTCCTGTTGGTAGCGTGTACCAACGTTGCAGGACTGCTGCTGAGCCGTGCGCGCGCACGAACGCGCGAAATCGCCGTGCGGTTGGCGATTGGCGCCGGTCGTTTCCGGCTGATCCGGCTGCTGTTGACGGAGAGCCTGATTCTGGCGTCCCTGGGTGGATTGGCAGGGATCGCCATCGGGTACGGCATCGTCGAGTGGTTCCACAGCTTTCAAAATGTAATATTTATGACGGATTTGCCGCTGTCGATCCCCTTCCAGATGGACACGCGCGTGCTCCTTGCTAGCCTCGCGTTGGCCGCGTTGAGCGCTTTCCTTTGCGGCCTGGCGCCCGCGCTCCAGAGCACGCGCGTCGACCTGGTGAACGGACTCAAGTCCGCCGACGTGGATGTGCCCGGCCGCAAACGCCTGTGGGGCCGCAATGTGCTGGTGGTGGCGCAAGTTTCCACGTCCTTGATGCTGCTGACGGCTTCTTTCCTGATGGTCAGGGGCTTTCAGCATAGCCTGCGGGAGGGCACCGGCTTCGCGAAAGATCATCTGCTGATGACCAGCTTCGATCCGCGTCTGGTGCAGTACGACGCAGCTCAGACCCAGCGGTTCTACAAGCTGCTGGCCCAACGTGTACGGATAGCGCCCGGAGTGCAGAGCGAGGCTCTCACCCAGAACATTCCACTCGGGATAGACGATTTTGACGGCCTTGCTTTCGTGCCGGAAGATTTTCAGATGCCGCGCGATCGCGAGAACTTCACTTCGACAATGGACACCATTGATGAAGGGTACTTCGAGACTATGGGAATTCCGATTCTGCGTGGCCGCAGCTTCCTGGCGTCCGATACCGCGGAAGCCCCGCGAGTGGCCGTCGTGAATCAGCAGTTCGCGAATCACTATTGGCCGGGCGCCGATGCGGTGGGCAAACACATCCGCCTCGATAGCCGCGTTGGCACGCTAGTAGAAGTTGTAGGCGTCGCGCAGACCATCAAGTATCAAGGGGGCACAGAAAAACCGATGGATTTCGTGTATATGCCGCTGGCGCAGCATCCTATCGCGCGCATGACCTTGCTGTTGCGGTCGAGCGGCGATCCGCTGCAATTGGTCCAGCCGGTGAAGGACGTTCTCCGGACCCTCGATCCGAACCTGCCGATGTTACACACCATGGCTTACGATGACTTCTATCTGAACCAGGCCGTGAAAGGGCCAGAAATTGCCATGAAGCTGGTGGGTAGCATGGGCGTAGTGGGCCTCCTGCTGGCCGTGGCCGGTTTGTATGGACTGGTGGCCTACAACGTGAGCCGCAGAACTCGCGAGATCGGTATTCGCATGGCCCTTGGCGCGGCAGGCTCGGACGTGCTGCGGTTGGTGATGGGCAAAGGTCTCGTGCTGGTCGGGATGGGAACGGTGATCGGGCTGGTGATGGGTTTCGCCGTCGAGCGGCTCATGAATGCCATGCTGTTCAATGCCGGCGGAGTCGACCTGGTGGCTTATATCATCGTCGTGCCGTCGCTCTTTCTGGTGAGCATGCTGGCGGCCTACTTGCCGGCGCGACGAGCATCCAGGATTGCGCCAACACAGGCGCTCCGATACGAGTAGTGTGGTTCGTTCGTGAACGCCGGATGCGCTACGCACACTTGCGGAAAGTACAGAGTTGCGAGTATTAGCGAGAGTGCCGAGATGGGGCCCAGAGTGCTGCACGCTACGTCCGCGAGAGCGGCAAACCGGAGCCTACTTGAGGTTTTCGGACTCGGATTTGGCTTGCTGAAGGATGGGGATGTCGGAGTCGGCGTCCTTCCAGAGCGTGAAGAAGTCCTGGTAGGCGGCGCGGGCTTTAGCTTGGTCGCCGGTCAGGGCGTAGGAGCGAGCGAGGCCCAAGTGGGCCAGCGGGCTGATGATGCCGTTCAGGACTATGCCGCGATGGTCGAGGATTTTCTGGAATTCGGCGGCCGCTTCACTTCCCTGCTTGGCGGCGCGGTAGGCTTCGGCGCGCACATAAACTTGATACAAGTTGGTGTTGTATAGGCCGCCGGTGGGCTGGCCGAGTTCGTATGGCGCGCCGACGCGGAGAGATTCGATGGCTTTGTCCGGGGCATTCTTGCGCAAGGCGATTTGCGCCTGGATGACCGGCGCGTAGTGGAAATTGACAACGGCATCTTCGGGAAAGCGCTTGGCGAGATCGGCGGCAAGGGATTGCGCGCGAGCCGTGTCTCCGGCGAGAGCGAAGGCAATAGCTGCGGAGTATTCGACGTCGATACCGTTGGACAGCGCAGCTGCGGAAGCGGCTTCTTTCCTGGCCTCCGCAAGATTGCCCAACACGCCTTCGCGAAGCGCAGAAACAGCGCGGTAGCCGGCGGCGGTCTCCGTTTGGCCGGCGCGCGTGGCGGAGGAGATGGCGCGCTGAGAGAGTTCGCGGGATTTGCGAAGCTTGCCAAAATAGGCAGCGGTCTGCGACTCGTTTTCCAGCATCTGGTCTTCAATGCCGGTTTTACCCACACTCCAAGCCGATTGCTTGGCCATTTCCGCGGTATCGCCCTCGACGAAGGCGAGTTGGTACAGGTAGAGGCGAAGGGTAGGAGAGTCGAGTCCCTTGGATTGAGCTTCGGCAGCGGTGGCGTGGGCATCGCTCAAACGATTGAGGTAGAGGTAGGCACTGGTCACGTTGGCGTAGCTTTCCCCCCCGGGATCGAGCTTCAAAGTGGTCTGGCCAGCGGCCAGCATGTTGTCGTACTGCCCGAAGAGATTGTAGATAACGCCGAGATTGTTGGGCGGAATGTCGTCGCGCGGATACGCTTGCGCCCAAAGCTCATAGGTCTGGCGCGTTTTGTCCAAATTGCCGGTGACGGCGTCGTAGTAATGCGCTTCGATGTACAGGCGTTCGCGTTCACTGGCGCGCTGGCGGAGTTCGAAGGCTTTGCTGGCGTTTTGCGCCGCGAGTTTTTTTTCACCAAGATTGACGTAACACGTGGCCAGCGCGGCATAAGCGATGGCGAATTCAGGATCGAGAGCAACCGCGCGTTGCAAGTGAGGAATCGCTCCGGCGAAGTCTGCGCTGCCGGTCAGCGTGCGCTTACCCAAGCTGTAGGCTTGCAGAGCCTGGAGCGAAGGAGTGGTGGCTTGCTCGATAGGAGTGTCGTGCTTCGCTACGCTGCTTAGCGATTCGCCGAGCTTGGCGCGAAGGTCAGAGGCTGCGGAATCGAGGGACTTGAGTACGGTTTCTTTGCTCTTGGCCTGCGCCTGGCCCTGAGTGAGCGATTCACCGGTGCGGCAGCTTACGGCTTTGAGCCCGAGCACAAAAGCATTGCCGAGGCTGGCGATCGAGCCTTCGATGACTGCGGCGCTTTGCGTGCGCTGGCAGAGTTCGTAGGCCAGCTTGCCCGTCAGCCGGGCATCGGGTTTCTGGTTCATGAGGCGGAGGGTTTGCTGGACGCGGTCCTCGGAAACGCTTTTGAGGAAAGGCGATTGTTCCAGCTGCACGGCCAGAGCTTGCTTGAGGGTGTCGTCGAAAACGGAATCGCCGGTGGTGTTAGCGAAATCGGCCAGGACAATGGTGTCTTTGTCGGTGATTTTGCGAGAATTGTGCGAGTACCAGAAGAAATAGCCGACACCGGCGAGGGCGGTTAGAAGAATTGCGGCGTAGAGGAGCTTGGTGCTCTTGCCCGGATCAGCCTGCACACCAGGTTTCTTTTTTTTCAGCTTGTTCGGCTGCGCGGAGTTGCCAGCCTCCTGGTTGTACAAGTTGTAGAGATGGACGCAAACTCCGTGCTTGACCTCGGCTGTTCCAAGGTCATGCAACATCGCGCACCACGCGGTGACTTGACCGAGAACTTCCGCGGCAGCACTGGAGACAAGGATGTGTCCGGCATCGCCGCAGTCCATCACCCGTTGGGCAATATTGATACCGCCGCCCGAGACGTTCATGTTGGCGTTGATGTCCGCGACGCGGTAGACCGGGCCGGTATGGATGCCCATGCGCAGCTTGAGGTCCGGATGGCTCTTCAGAGCCTTGGCAACATCTATGGCGCATCGAATGGGCGCTTCGGGCTCAGCAAAGAACACCAGAGCCATGCCGTCTCCGGTCGGCAAGCGAATGAGCCGATCCTGGGTTACCGCTCGGGTGAATGCTGAGGTGCCGCGGACCGCGGCCTGAAGCCGATCGAGAGTCTGCTGCTGAAGATCCATCGGGAGTGTGGAATAGGCCACGATGTCCATGAACAGGACATACGCCATTTCCAGGTTAGGAGTCGTGCTCGGGCCCGGGGATTCGGTCAAGGTGTGTTCTCTCGGTCGCGATGCAAAATCGGCTGGACCTCATCTTATGGGGCGGCTGGGAGCCAGTCAACGAAGCGGTGCCGTTAATCGGCCGTGAGTCGAACGCGGCTTGTGTTGTCGGCGCGGCGGAATCTAGGAAGGTGGGACTCCTACGATTCCAGCAAATATTTCAGGGAGAGGCTGGCGGAATAAACTGCAGGCAATCAAGTGTCAACGCACTAGGAGACAAACCCGACGCAATGTCCCGAATCCGAGCCTTAATCGATCACAGGCTTGGGGAAATTCTTTGGGCGGCCTCACTGGAAGTGATGACGGGATACACCTCGAAGTCGACGAGGTCGTTCCAATTCGCCATCCACTGGTCGAGAAGCGAGCGATCTTCGGTTTCCATTAGCTGGTAGCAGCGGTCCAGCGTGTCGTTCACCCAACTAGCCACATACGAGAGCCCTTCGGGAGCTAGGCGTCTGCGGTCGCGAAATCGTCGATAGACAGGCACAGCATCTCCCTTTTTGAAATTCTCGACCACCATGTACAGTCGTTTGGGCATTCAGCCTCCGGCACGGACAGGATCGCTCGCCAACGGGCGACGACATTCGCGAATTGGAATGATCCAAGCTAGACGTAGAGGAGGGCTTGATCAAGGTCGGCGATGATGTCTTCGATATCCTCAATACCAACGGAGAGGCGCACCAGTCCCTCGGTGATGCCGACGCGCTCCTGGGTTTCCTTAGGCATGGATGCGTGGGTCATGAGCGCGGGAAGCGAGATGAGCGTTTCGACGCCGCCGAGGCTTTCCGCTAGCGCGCAAAGTTTGACTTGATTGAGGAAGCGGCGGGCCGCGTCCAGCGTGCCGAGATCGAACGAGAGCATGGCGCCGGGGCCGCGCTGCTGCTTGCGCGCGATTTCGTGCTGCGGATGCGAGGGCAGGCCGGGGAAAAATACTTTGCGCACTTTGGGATGGGCGTCGAGATGGCGCGCCACGGCGATGCCGTTGACGTTGTGCTGCAACATGCGCACGGCAAGTGTCTTGATGCCGCGCGAGACGAGGAAGCAGTCCATCGGCGCGAGGCCGGCGCCGGCGGAGCGCTGAATGAAATAAATTTTCTCGGCGTCATCGGGGCGCGTGAGGACGACGGCGCCTCCGGTCGAATCGCTGTGGCCGTTGAGATACTTGGTCATGGAATGGACGACGATGTGCGCGCCGAGTTCGATAGGCCGCTGCAAGTAGGGGCTGAGGAAGGTGTTGTCGACAACGAGCGTGATGTTGCGTTCGTTGACGAGCTTGGCCATCGCAGCGATGTCGGTGACCTTCATGGTCGGGTTGGCGGGCGTTTCGATGTACAACATCTTGGTGTTGGGGCGGAACGCAGCGATCACCGATTCGTGTACGGAAGTGTCCACGAAACTGAACTCGAGCCCGAAATGAACGAGCAGTTGCGTGGAAAGACGAAACACGCCGCCGTACACCGCTTCGGAAAGCACCACGTGATCGCCCGGCCGCAGCAAACGGAACACCGCGTCGATCCCGGCCATGCCGGAAGTAAAAACGTAGGCGCTGTGGCCGCCTTCGAGCTTGGCCACGGTCTTCTCAAGAAATTTGCGATTGGGATGATTGGTGCGCGCGTAATCGTAGCCGGTGGTCTTGCCAAGCTCAGGAGAGACGTAGGTGGAGGTCTGGAAAATGGGCGCGACGATGGCGCCGGTGGTAGGCTCGGGCTCCTGGCCCACATGAATCGCGTTGGTGGCAAAGCCCATCAATCGTCTCCTTCTGCTGCTTCAAAAGAATTGTCGAAGCCGTGGCGCACCCGGCGCGGGTCAGACCGGGAAGCTGCGGTGCCGAGCTTCGATGGCGCCGGCGAACCCCGCCCGCTGGCGGCACCCATCCCACTACGCAGATTCTTCTGAACTTACAGGAGCAAGAGAGGTGAGTCAAACGATGTACGAGATTAGTTACGCAATAGGAGTGCGGAGCAGCGGTTGCGCGCCCGGCGGCATCTGATGGACCAGACGGATTCAAGACCCTGGCGCTTGACGCCACGCGCCGTTGCGTAGAGGATGGAAAGCAACCATGAACCGGATTTTTCGCATGTCTGCGGTGTGTCTCGGCTTGACGCTGGCCGTCTCGGGCGCTCCGCGGCCATTTGCGGCAGCGCAGCCCGCACAAGACAAGGCGCAACCGCCGTCAGCCCGCCAGGACGCTGCCGCGCGAATCACCATCGAGGTGAAAGGCGGCGCGAACGAAGTTCCGGTGGAAAATGCCAGTGTGTACGTCAAGTACGTCGAGGAGCACGTGGTCAAGAAAGACAAGAGAGTCGAGTTGAATGTGAAGACCAGCCGCGAAGGCCTGGCGCATATTCCGAACGCGCCGCTCGGCCGCGCACTGGTGCAAGTCATTGCTGAAGGCTGGAAAACTTACGGACGCTGGTACGACATCAGCGATCCAAAGCAAGTCATCAAGATTCACCTGGAACGCCCGCCGAAGTGGTACTAAAAGAGTCGAAGCGCGTCTCAACTCTTTGCATTACGCTGCACACGGCAATTTTTTCCAGCGCCAAGCACTTTTTTCATACCGCAGAAGGAATCAGCTGGCTCTTGCGTGCACGACGGCCAATCACAGATTCACGTTGTTGCACAGAAATGGTGCAAAGCGGTCAAGACGCTTGAAGAAAGAGAAGTTAGCACCGGCGAGACGGGCGATTTCCACAAACTTATCAACACTGTTGTTGAAATCTTACAGAACTGAAACATCCGTTGACGGACTTCGGCAGCACTCGTGCTCAACCCGCGCCGCTCTCTTTGGTCGTTAGAAAACAAAGATGTTACAGTTGTCGAGCGAACCTTCTCCATGAGCGACACCTACGAAGGACCTTTTTCCCTTGTGAAAATGCTGCTGGGCAGCATTGTGGCCCGGCCGCTGCGCAGCTTGTTGAGCGTCGTCGCCATTTCGATTCAAGTGATTCTGGTGCTGATGATTGTTGGACTCACGTCAGGGGTGATTTCCGAATGGGGAAAACGCGTCGAGGGAGTCGGTGCGGACATTCTGGTCCAGCCGCCCAACTCGTCTATTTTCTTTGCGTTCTCGAGCGCGGTGATGCAGCAAAGCCT
This sequence comes from Candidatus Dormiibacterota bacterium, assembly GCA_035601655.1. Lineage (GTDB taxonomy): Bacteria > Acidobacteriota > Terriglobia > Acidiferrales > UBA7541 > Acidiferrum. The sequence goes on along the minus strand of DATNNV010000021.1, from coordinate 12,331 downwards.
CGGCGAACAGATCGCCAAGCTGCCGGGTGTGGACGAAGTGGCGCCGACGGTAATTCTTACCGACCCGAAGAATCTCATGATGGTCTACGGCATCGACTACCAGCGCTTCAATGGACTGAGCCGCGGTTTTCTCTATCGCTCCGGCAGAAAGTTCGAAGCTCCGGACGAAGCTATCGCCGACGACATCGTGGCGCAGCAGCGCCACCTGAAGGTCGGCGACCACGTCAACTTGCTGAACCATCCGTTCACCATCAGCGGAATCGTGGCGCACGGCAAAGGCGCGCGCTTTTTTGTTCCGCTGAGCACGGCACAGGAAATTGGCGGAGCGGAAAAGCGCGTCTCGATGTTCTACGTTAGAAGCAAAGGAGATACCGAGGGTACGCGCGCGCAGATTCTGCAACTGATCCCGGATAGCAGCGTGCGGTCACTCTCGGAGTACGTCTCGCTCATGACTTCCGCGAATCTTCCTCAATTGCGGCCGTTTACGCGCACCATGGTGTCGATCGGCATCGTCATCAGCTTCCTGGTGGTGCTGCTGAACATGCATACGATGGTGCTCGAGCGCACGAGGGAGATCGGCATTCTGAAGGCGTTGGGCTTTTCGCGGCTCGCAGTAGTGCGTATGCTGCTCGGCGAGACGCTCATCCTGGCGCTCGCGGGTTCCCTGCTCGGCATTCTGCTAACGTTTCTCACGCAAGCCATCCTCAAAGAGGTGAACCCGGGCCTCACTGTGCTCATCACCCCCGGCTGGATCTTAGAGTCGATGGGCTTGGCGCTGCTGGGCGCTGCTACCGGCGCGGTGTATCCGGCTTTGAGGGCCGCAAGTTACGATCCCGTAGTCGCGCTAGCCTACGAGTGAAGCCCGCGGAGCCGGCGGCGCTTCGCACATTTGTGTCGCGCTGATTTGGTTTGCATTTGTTGGGTGATTTGCTGTGAAATGCGGTTTGCGGTTCACGGAGAGGCTCAATGTCCCTGCCCATGGACAAGCATTACCTGGCGACGATTGTGGAACGCCGCGATCTGGCCGAGGACTTGTGGCTCATTCGCGTGGACCCGGGCGGCCCGTTCAAGTTTTTGGCCGGGCAGTACGCCACGCTCGGCGTCGAGAATGGAGACAAGCGCATCGAGCGCGCTTACTCGATCGTGTCTTCGCCGTATGAAGAAAAACTCGAATTCTTCATCGAACTGGTGCCGCAAGGCGAGCTGACGCCCAAGCTTTATCCGCTGAAAGTGGGCGACACCATGCACTGCCGCAAAATTCCCAAAGGCCGCTTCACCCTCGATCTCAAAAGCGGCCGCACCAATCATTTCTTGCTCGCCACCGTCACCGGCATTGCGCCCTTCGTCTCCTACGTGCGCACGCTCTACCAGGATTACAAAACTGGCGCGAACGGCATGCCCGGCCCGCACAAACTCTTTTGCATTCAGGGCGGCAGCCGCTCGTGGGAATTCGGCTATCGCGACGAGCTCGAGAAAATCGCCAACGAAGTGCCGTGGTTCAAATTCGCCACTACCATCAGCCGCCCATGGGAAGACGCCGCGTGGAATGGCGAGACCGGCCGCGTCGACGATCTTGTTCGCAAGTACGCCGATCAATGGGGCTTGAAGCCGGACACCACCACTGCCTATCTCTGCGGCCACCCCAGCATGTGCGAAAACGGCCAGGGGATTTTGAAGCGCGCCGGATGGCCAAAAGGCTCGATGTTTGAAGAGCTCTACTTCCAGCCAGCCAAGGAAGCGTAGGCTGGCCCACGCTGGCCGTTGTAGGGTCCGCCTTCTGAGGCGGACCTTCGGTTGACCCTACGCCGCAGCCGCGCTCGGCGCGCCGCCGCGATGATGTTTGCGGTCTTTCCACCACGTCCGCAACAGCGACATTCCCAGCATCGCCAAAAAAATCAGAATCAACCCAATCGTCGCCTGCGCGATACTGCACTGCCGCTTCTCCAGAATGGATAGGCCGCCGTACACAAATTGGATATGCACCCAATAAACCAGCAGCGAAGTCTTGCCCAGCTGCTGCAGCGGGCTAAAGACACGCCTCGGCAATCCCCACCGGCACCAAAAATACGCGAAGCACATGATCCCCAGCAAAATCCCGCAGCGCATCAGAAGAAAGCTGGGACTCGTATGCCAGTAGTCGTAGACCGCGTACAGGCGGATCGGCGACGCGTCGAACGCCACCGACAGCGCGCACGCCGCGAATCCCGCCGCGCCAATGCCCAGAAACGTGCGCACCTCGCTGCGCCGCGCGATTTCCGTGAACAGAAAAAATCCCACCGCCAGGCCCGCAAACGCGAAAGCGCTCCACGGGAGCAGCGGAAAAAGCCACGCCTGCGGCGCATCGAAGATATGAACGCCGTCGATATAGGACTCGATCGGCCAGGGCAAAAAGCGCGGACGATGCGTCGTCCACAATGGCGGCGTAACCATCGCGATTGCCGTCGCACCAGCCAAGCCCCCGAGAATTCCGCGGATGCGCGCTCGCTGCAGCCAGCCCTCGCTCGATTGCCCGGGCGCGCCGGATCGCCCCGTCACCCAGCACACCGCTCCCATCAAAATCATCGAAAGCCCCAGAATATTCAGCACATCCACGCGCAGCAGGTCCGTCCACGGCGCGATCCGGTAGGCCAGCACGAATTCCTGCACGCGAAACAGCAAACCCAGCCCAAACACCTCCGCGCCGCGCAGTACTGTCTGCCGCGCGATGGCATTGCGCTCTATGCCCTTCGCGCGCTGCCGCTCCGTCACCAGTGCCACGGAAATGCCTGCAAGAAAAATAAAAAGCGGCGCTGGGAACGTTCCGCCAAGCTGCGACCATCCGAAGAACGCCGTCTTACGCGCTTCCGGACTCAGCCACGAATCATAGCAATGCGTCTGAAACATCAGCACGCACGCCAGCCCCCGCATCCAGTCGATATATTCCAGTCGTCCGCTTCTGCGGTTTTGGTCCGTCATCTCGCTACGCTACAATCCTTTGTCTTCGTCCGCGACCCGACTCTTGCCCGCTTCGCGACAACTCGGAATTCCGCCCACCCTCGGCGTGTGGGCCGCGTTTTGCTTCGCCGGCGCGCTCTACTCTTCCTGGCTCGGCTACGGCGGGCGCGCCTTCGCCGCAACGCTCACCGTGTTCGCCTGGCTTTTCCTGCTGATGCTGCTTTTCGCGGCGCGCGGCGTGTCCGAAAAACTCGCCGCGCGCTTCCCTGCCGCTGCGGCTATTTTCTCAACGCCGCGGCGCTCCTTGCATACCTGATTTACTCCCTCGGAACAAACACTTTTTCGGTCGCGCGCTTCGGCGCCGCCGCGCTTCTCGTGGTCGTCCCGCTCGCTCTTGCCGCTTCGGCCGCCAAGCATCCGGCAGGCGCATGGCAAGACTTCCTGACCATCGCCGCCCTCTGGACCGCCATCAAGTTCGGCCCATCGCACTGGCTCTGGCCGTATCCCGGCGGCCGCCTCGCCTACGTACTCACCATTCTCATCGCGCTCAACGTCGCCCTCGCCGCGTTCGTCCTCCTGCGCCGCATCGACGGCATCGGTTACAACATCGGCTGGGGCCCCCGCTGGAGCTTCTCCATCCTCGCCAGCTTCCTCGTCTTCGCCTGCATCGCCATCCCGCTCGGCGAAGCGCTGCATTTCATTTCCTTCGCGCCCCGCTGGGACGCGTGGAAAGCATTCCCCTTCACCGCCATCGCCATTTTCTTTTTCACCGCCTGGCCCGAAGAGTTCTTGTTTCGCGGCTTGCTCCAGAATATGCTGTCGCGCGCGTCCCAGAGCGATTTCGCGGGTTGGTGGACCGCTTCGCTGCTCTTCGGCTTTTCGCACATCGCCAATCAGGGATTCCCGAATTGGCGCTATGTGATTCTCGCGGCCATCGCCGGCTTTTTCTACGGTTGGACGTGGCGCAAAACCGGCTCGATTTTCGCGTCCGCCATCGTTCACGCGCTCGTCGACGCCACCTGGCATTTTCTGTTTCGCACGATCTGACTCCTTCCCGTTCCCGCGGCGTTGCTGGCCTGAAAGCGCAGTCTCGAACCAGAAATCCGGCGAAGCGTCACCGCACTCGTGGCACCCAAACCGGAGCGTGCGAGGGCTGGTATTATCCCCTAGAAACAAATCGCGCCCAGCCTCGTCAGAATTAACGTACGATTTCGTCCGCAATCCGGTATAGATGTGCGCGCAGTGCGAGTCCTGTGCCAACTACCGCTTGCGGATTTCGGGGGAACGCAAACTCGGTCGCCTTCGTATCTATAGCCAGCAATTGGAGGAGCCCATGGAGACCTTCCGCAACGATATGCTGTACGCCCTGCGCATGATGCGCAACAATCTCGGCTTCACCACCGCCGCCGTCCTCTGCCTCATGCTCGGTATCGGCGCCACCACCGGCATCTTCACCGTGGTCAACGCCGTGCTCCTCCAACCGCTTCCCTATCAGCATCCCGAGCAGCTCATCCGCGTGTACACCGAATTCCCCACCTTCCCCAACGGCGGCCTGCATCGTTTCTGGACCTCCGGCCCCGAATTCCTCGATCTCCGTCGCGATACCCACTCCTGGGCCACGCTCGACGCCTGGATCACCGGCGGCTCCAACCTCGCCGGCAAGACACAGCCCGTGCGCGTCACCGCAGCCTACGTCAGCGGCACCTTGCTCGACTCGCTCGGCGTCACACCATTGCACGGACGCCTGATTTCGGCAGCCGACGACGCCCCCGGCGTAGCTCCCGTCGCGGACATCTCCTATGGCACCTGGCACAGCGTCTTCGGCGGCGATCCCGCCATCATCGGCCGCGAAACTTTCCTCGACGGCCTCAAGTGCACCATCATCGGCGTGATGCCCAAAGGCTTTCAGTTTCCTCCGGGCGAACAGGATCCCGCGCAGCTCTGGACCGCGATGCAAATCGATCCCGCCAAGCCCGGCAACCGCGGTGGCCACAATTATTATTTGCTGGGCAGGCTTAAGCCCGGCATCACTCCGGCACAAGCGCAAGGCGAACTCGCTTCTCTTGTAACGTCTTACGGCGAAAAGCGCGCCCCAAAAACGCACAGCTTCAATCCCAAAACTCACACCATCGTCAGCTTCCCGCTGCAAGCCGAAGTTGTCTCCAGCGTGCGCCCCGCGTTGCTCATGCTTCTCGGCGCCGTAGCTTTCGTTCTGCTCATAGCCAGCGTCAACGTCGCCAATCTGCTGCTCGCGCGCGCGGAAGCCCGCCGCCGCGAAATCGCCATCCGCGGAGCGCTCGGCGCAGGACTCCCGCGTCTCGCCCGCCAATTCATCACCGAAGGTGTGCTCCTCGCACTCTTCGGCGCCATCCTTGGCCTCGCGCTCTCCTACGCAGGTGTGCGTCTCGTACAACTCACCAACGCCGGCGGCATTCCCCGCGCCGACGAAATCGCCGTCGATTGGCGCGTCCTCGTCTTCACTCTCGCCGTCAGCATCGTCACCGGCGTGCTCTTCGGCCTCGCGCCCATCGCTCCGCTGCTCGTCGGCGGCATCTCCAATTCGCTCAAGGACACCGCCGGCAGCACCAGCGGCTCTGGCGGCGCGCAAGTCTTCCGGCGCGCTCTAGTCGTCGGCGAACTAGCTATGGCTCTCGTCCTGCTCATCGGCTGCGGCCTGATGCTCCGCGCTTTCTGGAAGCTCCAGGAAGTGCACACCGGCTTGCAGGCGGACAACGTCATCACCATGCAAGTCTCGCTCCCCAACGGCGTCTACTCCGACGCGGCCAAGCTCACCAGCTTCTGGACCCGCTTCGAGGATCGCCTCCATCACCTCGCCGGGGCGCAAGACGCCACGCTCGTCTCCGGCCTCGCGCCCATCCGCCCGCCCAACATGAACGACACCGAAATCGAAGGCTTCGTGCCCAGCAAAGACGGCCCCATCCAGAACATCGATTTCTATCAATCCGTCGGCAAAGCCTATTTCGAAATCATGGGCGTCCGCCTGATGGACGGCCGCTTGTTCGACGATCGCGACGTTCAAGGCGCGCCCGAAGTGGCCATCATTAATAAATCCATGGCCATGACCTTCTGGCCAAAACAAAATCCCATCGGCCGCCGCATCCGCGCCGGCGGTGGCCCCACCTCCAACTGGCAAACCGTCATCGGCGTTGTCGACGACGTCAAAAACGCCGGCCTCGACCGCCCCGCTGGCACCGAACTCTATTTCCCGCACTCCCAGCCTTCCGGCCAGGGCAACACCAGCATGTACGTCGTAGCCCGCCCGCGCGGCGGTGATCCCCGCGCGCTCGTAGGCGCGGTACGCGAGCAACTCGGCGAAATGGACGCCGCTGTGCCGCTAGCCGAAGTCCGCCTCATGGACGACGTCCTCACCCGCGCTCAAGCGCGGCCCCGCTTCCTCACGCTTCTCCTCACCCTTTTCTCCATCGTCGCGCTGGCCATTGCCACCGTCGGCATCTACGGCGTCGTCTCGTACGCCGTCGCCCGCCGCACCAAAGAATTTGGCTTGCGTATAGCCATGGGCGCGCAATCCGCCGATGTCCTGGCCCTGGTCATGAAACAAGGCGTCGCCATGGTCGCCATCGGTCTAGCCGCCGGCCTGCTCACAGCCTTCGCACTAACTCGCCTGATGGCCAGCCTCCTCTTCGGCGTAGCCCCCACCGATTTGCCTACCTTCATCGGCGTCACCGTGCTGCTAGCCATCGTCGCACTAGCCGCCTGCTACATCCCAGCCCGACGCGCCACCCAAGTCGACCCCATCCGCACCCTACGCTACGAATAGCCGCCGCATTGTAGCTGCCGCGCGCCACTCTTTTTGGACTGCGGCGGCCCGACGCCGCTTTTCTTACCGCGACCAACGATAATCACAAGCGCGATCCCCCGCTCGCCTCCATCCGGGCCCTGTAGGCGCCGTCCTTTTCGGGCGGCCCGCAATTCTCCCCCTCGCCTCAACCCGCGCAAAAAAGGTATAGTAATTCCCGCCGCGCCACTTCTCCGCCGCGCGCCCACGCCACCAAGGAGCTTCCCACCGATGAAAGACATGACCGTCGAGCAAGCCGAATTCTGGCTCCACAAAGTCCTCTTGGCCTCCCTGAAGAACGAACATCGCACCACCAAAAAAGTCATCGAAGCCATCCCGCTCGACAAAGGCGACTACCGCCCCGATCCCATCTCCAAGACCGCCCTCGAGCTTGCCTGGCACATCGTCGCCGCCGAAAATCGCTTTCACGACACCATCATCAACGGCGCTTTCGACGCGAGCCCCAGGCCCCGCCCGGACTCCATCAAAAACTCCGCCGACACGTCCGCCTTCTACACCGCTGCCTTCGACAAAAACTTCGCCACCATCAGCCAAATGCGCGGCCAACCGCTCATCAAGGTCGTCGATTTCCGCGGCTTGTTCCAGCTTCCCGCCGTCGGCTTCCTCCAGCTCGGCATGAGCCATTCCATCCATCATCGCGGCCAGCTCTCCATGTACCTCCGCCCCATGGGCGCCAAAGTCCCCTCCATCTACGGCGAAAGCTACGACGACGCCCAAGCCCGCAAAGCCGCCCAGGGCTAGCACTTCATAACTGCAGCCCATTCAGCCCCGTTCAGAAATGATCACGGCGCCCTCCGGATGCCCGTTGCGTTTTCGCGTTTTCGCGTTTTCGCCTTTTCTGCCACCCGCCGTAGGCCGCGACCCGCCAGCAGCTTGCCCCTTGAACTCCACGCCGTCTTAGGATAATTACTATTCCTAAGAAGTCACAAGGTCACCGCGCCATGAACGTCGCCAAAATCCGCCGCTGCCGTTGCGGCCACCCTAAAAGCATCCACCTCCGCGTGTACGGCTCCAACCACCGGAAGCGCACCCTCCCCCAGCCCTGCAACCACCAAGCGTGCAAGTGCAAGCAATACGAACTATCGCCCAAGTAATCGTGGGTACCAGGAGCAACTTTTCCGGCAATTCGACTTGTCAGAAGTCACGACGCGACGCCGGCGATAGCTTCCCGCCGCGCCATGTCCGTGATGATCGTGCGCGAGCCCATGTAAAGCACAAACGCGAGCGCCATGCACAGAACCGGAATAATCATCATGGCTTGCTGAAGGCCAGTGGCGCGGAAAGTTTCCGTGACCGTGGCGGAACCCGCCAGCGCCGCGGCGCGATGCGCCAACACGTCGCTCAACTTGCCGGTGAGCAGCGGTCCGAGGGACGCGCCGCACATGTACATGGCCATAAAATAAATGGCCATCGCTGCTCCCCGCTGGTTCGCAGCCACGATATCCTGTATCGTCGAGTACACCAGCCCGTAGTACGTCGTGAGAGCGGCGTACGTGAGCGCCAGGAACGCCATCGCCACGAACAAAGAGCCCGCGGGCTGAAGAATTCCCACGCACGCAAACGGAATGGCCACCAGGGCCATGACCGCGGCGTAAAGCAAGCGGCCGTCTTTGCGACGCTGCACGATGAAATCGCCCAAGTAGCCCGCAAGAGCTCCCCCGCTCACGCCTCCGCATAGATAGACGACCCCCGTGGCGATACCGGATTTCGCCAGCGATAATCCGTGCACTCGGCTCAGAAACGCCGGCAAGAAAGTTCCGATGGCATACATGCTGAAATTCAGCAGCGCCCCCGAGGCGATGATCCACCACAGCGTGGGGATGCGCAGCACACTCCACATCGAGCCACGCGCTAGCGGCACGCCATGGCTCTCGCTCGCGCCGCGCTCCGGTTCGTGGAGCATCAGCAAAGCGGGAACCAGCAGCACCGCCGGCACCGCCGCAAATACCATTGCGGCTCGCCAGCCATACGCCTGTGCTATCGGGCCGCTGAAGAAAAACCCGAGTGCGCCGCCGACCGGCACGCCGAGCATGAACAGCGCCAGCACGCGAGAGCGTCTGGCCGGTGGAAATAGATCGCCGAGCCAACTCGTCGCCGTCGGCGCGCAGGCTGCCTCGCCGACCCCAACGCCTACACGGGAAAGGAGCAATGTCGTGTAGGTGGTGGCAAGCCCTGCGGAGGCGGTCATCGCAGTCCATATGACCACTCCCCAGGCCAGGAGCTTTTTGCGGCTGGCAGAATCCGCGATGCGCCCGAGGGGTACGCCGACAATGGCATAGATCCAGATGAAGGCGCTGCCAATCAGCCCGATCTGGCTGTCGCTGAGGTGAAACTCCTTGCGCATCGGCTCGACCAGCGCGCCGGGGACGTGGCGGTCGTAGAAATTGAGGATATTGATGGCGAATAGCACCACCACGGAGAACCACAAACTCTGCTGCTGCGATTTCTGTGACAAGGCGCGAGCATGCTAACACAGACGGCGTGATTGCAGGTTCGGGACTGGCAGCTAGCCAGAGACTCCCAGTTCAAGCCAGGGAAGAAGTATCGCTACGCTTGGAGTGCGGGAGCCTCGCTCCCGCTTTTCCGTCAGGCAAACATGCTCCGCCATCGCACTTTCGCCCTGTGCACCACCCCTGACAATCATCTGAAGGTTGTGTTGAATACCTGTGCGCCAAATTTGACCAAGCAGCATCAAGTCCTGACTAACCCGGTAGCCGGAGAATGGAAGCACCTGCACCGGACTCGTCCGGTAAAGCGCCTTGCCAGGACTTAGCGGCCCGCTGCCAGGAACTTTATGTGCTGTATTGAACTGCGCGCCGCAATGACTCTGTGAGAGCATCCCTTCTACGTGCTTCTTGTCTCCCGGAATCTTTTCGGCGCGCTCTTGTAGCTGACGCCAGGGAGGATTCGCCAGTATCAGATGCACCCCACACTGAAGCGTGACGAACACCGAACTCGCCACGCTTCCCCACCTAAATGCGACACCACGCTCAGGCCATCCGAGGAACGCGTCCGACAATCCGATTACCGGGAGTTGGCTTTGCCAGCAGAGCAGGCCCCAGCGAAATCTCCGATGCGCCAGCTGTAGGTTCAAATCGCAAGTTCCGGTCAGTATCTGCCAGAGGTGCAATATTGCCATTCGCAAGGAACTTCGTTTCGCCGCTCCACATATCTATACCGCTTTTGATATCCCGCGCTCTGTTCGTGCTCCTTTGCGCTGCGAGCCCGGGAATCGTCGTCGGCCAAAATTCCCCGGCCAACGATATACCGGAGGGCAGGGTCCAGACCCAGATGCGCAACGTCATGTATCACTTTTCGGACACTGTAGTGGTGGAAATAAAATTCCTGAACGGCGAACTCGTGCCCCTGGGCAAAAATGAATTCCCCATCTTCGACGACAAGGACTCGTTTAACCTGCGCATCAGCACCGCGGAGATCGCCATTGATTCCTCAAACCTGGCAAATGTCCTCAATTCTTATGTTTTCGCCCGTCCGCATTCGCCTTTGACGGCGCTATCCATCATCGTTGAGAAGGGCCGCCTGAAAGTGAAGGGCAAGCTCCATGACAAGGGGGACATCCCGTTCGAGACGGAGGGGATTCTCATTCCGGCCGCTGACGGAAAACTTCGCCTGCACAGCGAGAAGATCAAGGCCATGCATGTCCCGGTAAAAGGTTTGATGGGTCTCTTCGGTATCGATTTAGGCGGGTTGATCAAGGGTGGAAAAGTTCCGGGCGTAGAGGCTCAAGAGGACGACCTGATCCTTGATCTTGAACAGATCCTGCCGCCTCCCCATATTGAAGGCAAGGTCGTTTCCGTAAGAATCGAAGGCGACAAGATTGTTCAGGTTTTTGGCGGTTCGGATGCCAAGCCGGTGAAAAATATCCGCACCGGAAATTATATGGCCTACAAAAACAACCGTATTCGCTTCAACAAGCTGGTCATGAACGATGCCGATTTGATTCTCATCGACATGGATCCAAGTGATCCACTCGATTTCTACCTGGAACATTACAAAGAACAGCTTTCGGCGGGCTACACAAAAACCACGCTGGACTCCGGCTTGCGTGTCTTCATAAAAGACTTTAACAAGCTTTATCCTGCAAAAGCGTCTCCCGGCAAGGATAAAACGAAGTGAGAGTAAGCGCGGAACCTCTCGAATCGCCATCGAGAACGCCCCCGGCAGATATCCGGTTCGGCGACTTCCCGGGAGTCAATCCACCTTAGAAATTCGAGAGCGTTGGTGTACTCTGGGCCGCAGCGATGAAAAATACTAACGGCGTTCTCCTGCTCGCGCTAGCTCTTCTGATAGCTCTCATGTCCGCTTTTCTTCCGCTGGCTTCTGTCCACACTTACTGTGAAAATCGCGCTGGCGCTGGGGTCCTCCTCGCTATTGCCATCGCAATCTCATACGTTCGCGTCAGAGGCTCCGCAAAAGGTCAGAGACTCCACCCGCTGGCCATCGGGACATATTTAGCCTGCACACTCGCCGCCACATTTAATGTCTTGTTTATTGTCCACGCCTCGAAGCTCTGTCAGGAATATTTCAGGTGGCTTTGGCTACCAGCGATCCTGGTCTCTTACGGATGGCTCTTGCTGTCGGCCTGGCTCAAATGGCTTGGACAGTCACCAAGATTTCCGGCTCCATTGTTACGCAGCCGAGCCATTTTTCTTGGCCTGCTGTTCGGTACGCTTTCAGCTCTTCTGTTCGCAGGATTCTGGGCTGATATCTTTATCTTTGGGCACCCCATCGCCCTCACTTTGCCTTTGGCTGTTTTCCTTTATTTCAGCCTCGGCCTGGCAGTCTTGGGATTCCTGCTGGGCTTTTTAGGGAAAGGGCCATTGCGAGTTTCAGTCATCATTGTTTCGGCCGTGATGCTATTTGCCTGGTGCACAGAGCTTGCGATTGGGGCGATGTACTAGCTGGTCACGACACTCCTGCCCACGGCGCTAATCGGACAAAGGGTTTTAAATCTCAGGTAATGCCAGCATCAGGCAGACCCGATGGCACTACCGCCTTGTTGGGTTTTTGCCCGTGGATATATGATGGCGCAGCAGAGTCAGGAGCAATCATGGCCCATCAAGCACCACTGAAATATATCTTTTACTTTGCCGCCACCCCGGAGAAGGTGTGGGAAGGTTTTGTGTCGCGGGAGTCGAACCGCATCCTCTTCATTCGCATCTCGGAGATGATCGGTTACGTAACGCCGAAGGACATGCTCGCCGGGCATCAGCAGGAGATTCAAGCCGAGCGGGATCGGAAGTTGGACGCGGCGAAGGAACAGCGGAAGAATCGCCGCCAGGGGGCGGCGTGATGGATGAAACGGATTGCTCCCGTTAGCCGACAAACACAGCGGCAAGGCCAAGCATATATTCAACGAAGCGAATCGCCGCGCTTCCGTGAGGAGTCCCTGCATCCCGGTATGCGCGCGGCGGTGGACCAGGTCCTCTAGCGTTCGGCAACGCGCGGCTCACTGATAGGCGCGCCGGCCGGCGATGGTTGTTTTGCCGGGAGGAGTGCAAGCAGCGTGACTCCAATCACGCCAAAGATCACAATGTC
>DATNNV010000020.1:0-33097 GCA_035601655.1 Candidatus Dormiibacterota bacterium | reverse complement strand
CCTGGGGGCCATGACGGCTCTTTCGTTTCTGAATTTGGATGAGAACATCACGCAGACGCGCCTTGCGGAAGGCAGCGTGAATTTTCGCGTTCGGGAATTGCGCGAAGGCGATCTCTATGAAGTAGACACGCCGAATCTGGCGTTTACGGTGAAGCAGGCGGGAGCTTTCCGGATCGACGTGAGCGAGAATGGCGACGGCACGCGCATCACGGTGCTGCGTGGCGAAGGGGAAGTGACTGCGGGCGGCAAGACCTACGAGATACACGCGGGCGAGCGCGGCGAGTTCAGCGGGACGGACGATAATGTCAACTACTCCGTGGACAAAGCTGCCGGGCCCGATGGGTTGGACCGCTGGGCCAGCGACCGGGATCTGAAGGAAGACAATTCGGTTTCGGCGCGCTACGTTTCGCGGGACACTCCTGGATATTCCGATTTGGATGACAACGGAACGTGGAGCGAACAGCCCGAATATGGCCACGTGTGGTATCCGAATGAGGTAGACCCAGGATGGGCGCCGTATAGCGATGGCTACTGGGCCTCGGTTGGACCGTGGGGCTCGACGTGGATCGGCTACGAGCCTTGGGGCTTCGCGCCGTACCACTATGGGCGCTGGGCGTTCATCGGAAGCCGGTGGGGATGGTGCCCGGGTCCGTACTATGGGCGGCCGTTTTATGGTCCGGCGTTTGTGGGCTTCTACGGCGGCGGCTTTGGATTCGGATTTGGCGGAGGAATCGGATGGTTCCCGCTGGGATTTGGCGAGCCGTTCCATCCGTGGTTCCGAGGCGGGCGCGGATTCGTGCACAACATCAACGTCCGGAATACGAACATTCGCAACACCAACATCATCAACAACAATCACTTCAACTATGCGTATGCGCATAACGCGCGAGCGGTTACGGTAGCTTCGCGGAGTGCGTTTACCAACGGACAGAGAATCAATCGCGGGGCCACGCACGTTACCGCGGCTTCTTTGCGCGGCGCGCAGGTAACCAACAATCCGGGAGTCAACGCGGCGCAACAGAGCCATTTCGGCGCCGCGAATACCGGCGCCCGAGTAGCGAGGCCGCCTTCGGCGGTGCAGAACCGCCAGGTGATGGCGCGCACGGCTCCGGCCGCTGCGGCCTCACACATGCCGGTGCGCACGATGAATACGCGAGCGCTTACTCCGGGCCGTACCGGCAATGCTCCGGTAAACGGCGCGGTGAATAGTCGGGCCAACGGGCGCCCATCGAACGGCGGATTCAACCGCGGCGGCGCGGCCACGAATGCTCCGGCGCAAAGCGGCCGGAATGGCCAGATGGCGGCGAATCGTCCGCCGTCGGCGCGTGGCGACGTGAGCCGCGCCCCGAATGCCTCGAATGGTGGAGTGACAGGAAATGGCAGTGCGGCCAATCGTCCGTCTTCGCGGACGTGGGATGCACAGGGCAATGCCACGGATCGTGGCCGAGGGCCGCAGGGTGCCGGGCGCAACAACGCTCCGGCGCAGACTGGCCGGCCAAACGGACAAATACAACGCAACGATCGCCCGCCGTCAGTAGGTGCGGGCGCATCCGGTGGCCGGGCCTCATCGCCTGGCTACAACAATCGGCCGGCGTACGGCGGCGGCAACCGGAGCTACGCGCCTCCGCAACGTTCGTACAGTCCGCCGACGCGCTCCAACTCGGCGCCTCAGCGCAGCTACTCGCCGCCGAGCCGCGGCTATTCCGCGCCATCGCGGACGTACTCGGCACCGAGCCGCAGTTACCCCGCGCCTTCGCGTGGCGGTAATTCCGCTCCCAGCCGCTCCGGCGGCGGAGGTGGCGGTGGCGGCAGCCGCGGCGGAGGTGGAGGATCACCGCACGGAGGTGGCGGCGGATCGGCTTCGCACGGTCACCGCTAGTCTTACGTTTGACTGTAGTTTCGAGGCCCGTTCTGCCGAGCAGAACGGGCTTTTTCTTTGGCGGCGTGTGCAAATCGTGAGCAGTGAAGAGGCCTGCAACTCGGGTTCTGGCGGCGTGTTAGATGGACAGAGGTTGTTGTCCGAGCCGTTCACCATTCGACATCAGGGAAGCCCCCGATGGATTTGGCGGCGGTACTCGGTGCTAGATTTTAAATGGGGCAGTTCAGCGGTTGCACTTGGGACACGAACGAAAGGGCGGCGAGAGTCTTCGGTTTCTATTGCCGCCTCAAACTTCAGGAGAGAGTTACAGATGAGAAAAACATCGCTCAAGCTTTTGAGCTTGTTCAGCTTTGTGCTGGCGGTGACGTTCGCCATGCCGCAGCGTGCCGCGGCTGACGACGACGACCCGCCCAGCCGCGTGGCACGCCTCAGCCAGATCAGCGGCTCGGTGTCCTTTAATCCAGCGGGAACGGACGATTGGGTGGACGCCGTGCCGAACCGCCCGCTGACTACCGGCGACAAGCTGTGGGCCGACCGCGGAGCGCGCGCCGAGGTGCACCTCGGTGCAGCATCGCTGCACCTCTCGAGCAATACCGGCTTTTCTTTCCTCAACTTGACCGACGACACCACACAGATCCAGCTTACGGAAGGGACCGTGCGAGTTCGCGTGAAGCGGCTGGACGAAAATGAAACCTTCGAAATCGATACGCCGAATCTGGCGTTCTCGATTCTGCGTCCAGGCGTTTACAAGATTAGTGTGGATGAGTCCGGCGACACAACGATCGTGCAGGTTCGCGCGGGCGAAGGCGAAGTAACCGGAGGCGGCTCGGCGTACACCGTGCACGCCCACGAGACTGGCACGTTCAGCGGCAGCGATCAGCTGAATGCCGACGTCGAGGGCGGAGGCTACGATGATGATGACTTCGACCGCTGGAGCGCCGATCGCGATCGCCAGGAAGATCACTCCGTTTCCGCGCGCTATGTTTCCGACGATGTAATCGGCTACCAGGATCTCGATGACGCCGGAGGCTGGCGGCCGGTCCCGGAATATGGAACGGTGTGGTTTCCGCACGTCACTATCGTTGGCTGGGCGCCTTATCGCTATGGCCATTGGGCTTGGGTTAGTCCGTGGGGTTGGACGTGGGTGGACGATGCTTCTTGGGGATTTGCGCCGTTTCACTACGGCCGCTGGGTTACCGTCGGCGGAGTGTGGGGCTGGGTGCCGTGCGGACCGCGCGCCGTCGTTGGCGTGGCGTACGTTCGGCCTGTTTACGCTCCTGCGCTGGTGGCGTGGGTTGGCGGCGGGCGGTTTGCGGTTGGCGTGAGCGTGGGCGGAGGCGGGCCGGTCGGCTGGTTCCCGCTGGGTCCGCGTGAAGTGTTTGTGCCGTCCTATCGCGTGAGCCGCAATTACGTGACGAACGTCAACGTCTCGAACACGACCGTCACGAACGTGACCGTCAACAATTACTACAACAATGTGGTCGTAAATAAAAACGTGACCGTGACCAACGTGACGTATGCCAATCGCGCTTCCGTCACGGCGACTTCCGGGCAGGCGTTTACTTCCGCGCAGCCCGTGGGACGCAACATGGTCAAGGTCGACGCCAGGGAAGTGGCCAGCGCGTCGGTGGTAGCCACGACGCCTGAGGTTGCGCCGCAGCAACGCAGCGTGCTGGGTTCGGGCGCAGCAGCGCGCGTCAGGCCGCCGGCTGCCATTCAACAGCGCACTGTGGTTGCCAAGGCCGCGCCGCCTCCGCCGCCTGCTCCCTTTGTGAAGCAGCAGCAGGCGATCCAGGCCAACGGCGGACATCCGATCGCTGTCTCGGAGAATCGGCAACTCGCGGTGGCCAGCGCGAATGTGCAGCAGCAACAGCATCCGAGCGTTCGCGTTGCTCCGCCAGCGCGCCCGGCCACGCCGCAAAATGTCCAGGCCAATCGGCCCGGCCAGCCTCAGGGCAATGCGCAGGGCAATGCGCAGGCCAATACGAACCGGCCGGGCAATGCGAACCAGCCCGCGAATCAGCCGCAGAATCGGCCACAGAATCAGCAGAGCCAGCAGCAGGTGAATCCGAACCGGCCGAACAACGCCGGGCAAAATCAGTCGGCGCCGCCGCAAGGCAATCAGAAGGTTACGCAGCCCAACACCCCCAGCAGCACGGGCAATCCGAGAATCAATGCGGATCGTCCGCCACTTGTGCGGCCCACTCCCCCTGCGCCGGATCCACAGCTCGAACAGAAGCATCAACAGCAGGTGGATCAGCTCCGTCAGAAGCAGGACCAGGAGCGGCAGAAAGTCGAGCAGCAACAACAGCAGCAACAGCAAAAAATCGCGCAACAGCGCGCCGACCAGCAGAAACAGCAACAGGCTCAGCAAAAACAACAACAACAGCTCGAACAGCTCGAGCATAAACACGATGCGGAGCAGCAGAAGCTGCAGCAGCAACAGCAGCAGGAACGGGCGCGGAAGCAAAACAGCCCGTCGCCCAAGGACAACAAAAAACAGGACAAGCCGCCCAAGGACGACAAGCCTCACAACAGGTAGTTTTTTGCCGCTTACTCTTTCCGGGCGAGGCGTTTTCCGCGCTTCGCCCGTTTCTTTTTTGGGAGTTTGCGGCCCTTTGCGTTGCGGAGGTCTTCACTCCGCCAGGTTAAAATCTCCACGGTGAATCCGTCACGTCCTCGCGTAAAATCTTGTTCTGCTTATGCCACGAGCCTCATCACGCCGTTCCTCGTCTGCGCGCCGCGCGCCGGCGTTGCGGCCTATTCAGCTGATTCCGCTGTTGGGCTTGCCGGAGGTGGAACCGGGCAATGACCTCGCGGCGGTTCTGTGCCGGACCGCCAAACGCGGCAAGCTGGCCCTTCGCAACGGCGACATTCTGGTGGTCGCGCAAAAAATCGTTTCGAAAGCCGAGGGCGCGCTTGCTGATCTTGCTGCGATTTCGCCTTCGCCGAAAGCGTCCGCACTTGCCGCAAAGTTGCACAAGGATGCGCGCTTTCTCGAAGTAGTTTTGCAGCAGTCGCGGCGCATCGTGCGCGAAGAGCATGTGCTTATCGTTGAGACGCATCACGGCTTTGTTTGCGCCAATGCGGGAGTTGATCATTCCAACGTTCCCGGCGCGGATACGGTCACACTGCTTCCGGCGGACCCCGATCGCTCCGCAGGCGGCCTTGCGCAGGCTCTGCACAAACTTACTGGCAAACGCGTAGCGGTGATTATTAGCGACACGTTCGGCAGGCCGTGGCGCCTGGGGCTGACCAATGTCGCGATCGGCGCCGCCGGGCTTCCCGTTCTTCTCGATCTGCGCGGAGGATACGATCGCACCGGCAAGCCGCTGCAAGCCACTATTCTCGCCGTCGCCGACGAGCTAGCCGCAGCGGCGGGCCTCGTCATGGGCAAAGCGGAAGGCATTCCCGCTGTGCTCATTCGCGGCTATCGCTTCGATGCTGAAGCAAAGGATCGGGCGTCCAGCATCATTCGCTCCGCTCAGGAAGATCTCTTCCGCTGATTCGCTAGCACAGGCGCTTCTGCTTGTGGGTTCTCTCTCTATCTCGGTGTTCTCTGTGCACTCTGTGTTAAATTCTTTCTGTGTCCGCCACCACTGCACATTCGATTCATGGCTGCCTGACGCCGCAAACGGCGCTCGAGCTTTATGAGCGTGCGCCTTTGCCGGAGCTACTCGCCGCTGCCACGCAACTCCGCGCCAGCGGCAAAGGCAACGTCGTCACCTTCTCGAAAAAAGTGTTCATTCCGCTGACCACGCTTTGCCGCGACTACTGCAGCTACTGCACGTTCCGCAAAGATCCCGGCCAGCCCGGCGCGCATTTCATGACGCCCGGCGAAGTTCTCGCTCTTGCCGAACAAGGCCGCCGCGCGGGCTGCAAGGAAGCGCTCTTCAGCCTCGGCGACCAGCCCGAGCGTATCTTTCCCGAAGCGCGCGACTTTCTCCGCACGCAAGGCTTCTCGCGCACGCTCGACTATCTTGCCGCCATGTGCGAACTCGTGCTCGATCGCGTCGGTCTTCTCCCGCACGCGAATCCCGGCGTCATGGACCGCGCTATTCTCGCGCGACTCAAGGATTCAAACGCCAGCGTCGGCCTTATGCTCGAAACCGTCAGCGGGCGCTTGATGCGCGACGGATTGCCGCACGCCAAAGCGCCCGACAAGGTTCCCGCGGTGCGTCTTCGCACCATCGAAGAAGCCGGCAAGCTCAACCTCGCATTCACTACCGGCATTCTCATCGGCATTGGCGAAACGCCCGTGGAGCGCATCGACTCGCTCTTTGCCATTCGCGCGCTGCACGAAAAATACGGGCACATCCAGGAAGTCATCGTGCAGAATTTCCGCGCCAAGCCTGACATCCCCATGGCCGCTCATCCCGAGCCCGGCCTCGAAGAAATGCTGCGCACGCTGGCCATTGCGCGCCTGATTCTCGGCCCCGGAATGAATCTGCAAGCGCCGCCTAATCTCAGCTACGGCGATTTCCCGCGCCTGCTCGATGCCGGCATCAACGACTGGGGCGGCATTTCTCCCGTCACCAAGGATTTCATCAATCCTGAAGCCGCGTGGCCGCAAATCACGAGCTTGCAAGCCGAAACGGAAGCACGGGGTTCCATTCTGCGCGAGCGCCTCGCTCTCTATCCCGAATTCCTGCCGCGCGAACACTTTCTCTCGCCGCAAGTGCGTGCGAAAGCCCAGCTTTTAGCCACCGAGGGAGGCTACGCATCGTAGGCATCGCAACTCACGCGCGCTTTTGTGGAGTGCGGCAGTCTTGCTGCCGCTTTTCTTCCGTGCAATTACGCAACGCACCACGATCATGAAACGTTCGCGAAAGATTACCGCGCTCGCCGGTGGCGTGGGCGCCTCCAAGCTTCTCCTCGGCCTGTACGCCGAAATGGACCCGCGCAACCTCACCATCATCGTCAACACTGGCGACGACATCACTTTGCACGGCCTAAAGATTTCCCCCGACCTCGACATCGTGACGTACACCCTCGCCGGCTTAATCGATCCGAAGAAAGGCTGGGGCTTCCGAAGGGAAACCTTCCACGCACTCCAACGCCTCATGATTTACGGCCGTGAAAACTGGTTCAATCTCGGCGACCGCGATCTAGCCACGCACATTCATCGCACCGCGCTGCTCGCGGAAGGGAAGTCCCTTGCCGACGCCGCTGATGCGATCCGCCTCGCGCTCGGCGTCAAATCACAAATTCTGCCCATGGTCAACGAACCCGTACCCACGATCATCGATTCGAACGAAGGCCCGCTGCATTTTCAGGAATATCTGGTGAAGCGCCGCGCCGAGCCCATCGTCCGCGGTATTCGCTTCCATGGGGTTGATTCAGCCAAGCCCGCGCCCGGCGTCCTCGAATCGATCCATCAAGCCGATCGCATTTTCGTCTGCCCCAGCAATCCGCTCATCAGCATCGGCCCGATTCTCGCCGTGCCCGGCATTCGGGATGCTCTCCGCCATCGCAGGAACGACGTCATCGCGGTCTGCCCCATCGTCGGCGGCAAATCTCTGAAGGGTCCCTCGGACAAAATGCTCGCGCAACTCGGCCACGATTCTTCCGCCACCGGGGTAGCCAAACTCTACGCCGACTTCACCGGTACTTTCATCATTGACCCGCAAGACAGATCGCAATCCGCAGCCATCAGCGCGCTCGGCCTGCAAGTGGTGGTCGTGCCCAGCATCATGAAAACGCTAGCGCAAAAGCGCCGCTTGGCTCGCAACGTTCTGGCGTTGTAGGGGCGCAGCAATGCTGCGCCCCTACTTGGAAGATCATTCCGCTCGAGTTGCAGACACGGCTACTTCGCCGGCAATCCCGTAAACCGAATTCCCGCGCTATGCACCTTGTAACGAATGTTGATGCCAATCAGCAGCGCCGTAATCGTCTCCACAATCCGCGCATTCTCGAGCTTCCCGCCGTTCAACGCCCGCGCGCCGGGAATTTTCTCCACCAGTTCCGCAGCCGCGCTCTTCGCACTCTCATCATCGCTACACACTAAGACGTCGCAATCGACCGGCGCATCTGCCATCAGCAATTCCGCGCCCAGATTCTGCAGCGCTGCCGCCAACGCAATCTCCTTCGGCAGCAACTCGCGGGTCTGTTCCGCCGCCGATCCTTGCCACACGCCCAGCACCCGCGTCGCTGCGCCGCCAACCGTCGCCGCCAACGGCACCGTCGTGTCGATTACGATCTGCCCTGGCTTCCATACGGTCTTCAATTGCTTCAGCACGGCCGCGACTCCGGAAAAGGGCACCGTCAGCACCACGATCTCGGCTTGCGCCACCGCCGCCGCATTCTCGGCGCCTGCAATCCTCGCGCCCGCTCCCGCACGCTCTCTCAGTTTCGCCGCCACTTCGCCAGCCCGCGCCGCGTCTCGCGATCCAAGAACAATCTCCAGGCCCGCCTTCGCCCACCGGTACGCCAGTCCTGACCCTTCCGGCCCCGTGCCGCCAACGATCGCCACTTTCCCAACCATTCGCGTCGCTCCCTGTGTCTCTTTCCGCGCCCGCTATTCTACTTGTTTCGTAGCGGAATACTTCACCACTCGCCGCGCCACGCCGTTTCGCGTTCAACCCGCACAGTATGATATCTTCGCAAATTCAACTATGACTACCGCCTCTCTGACTTCCGTCGAATTCCGCCACGCTTGCGGCTACTTCGCCACCGGCGTTACCGTCATCACCGCCGAGCGTGCCCCCGGCCGCGTTCACGGCATGACCGCCAATTCCTTCACTTCCGTCTCGCTGGAACCGCTCCTCGCGCTCGTCTGCGTCGCCGAGCGCGCGCAAATGCTCCCGATCCTCAATCAACGCCGCCGCTTCGGCGTCAGCGTCCTCAAAGCGGGCCAGCAGCGGATTTCCGAATTCTTCACGCAACCCGACCAGCCCGACGACGCCGAAGCCGCTCTGGGCGTGCGCTTTCGCTGGACTCCCGGCGGCATCCCGCTTCTCGAAGACACACTGGTGCAGATGACCTGCAACGTGGTCTCCACCTACGTCGCCGGCGATCACACCATTTTTCTTGGAGAAGTGGAAACCGTGCAAGTATTTCCCGGCGATCCGCTAATCTTCTTCGGCCGCAAGTACCACGACTTCGCGCCAGCCCGCTAGCTGTTGTAGTGTCCGCCTTCTGAGGCGACCATCAGGTCACGCTGGATCTAGTGATGCCCGCCGAGCGGATCGCGCTTCACGCCGTATTCCGCGCCCCACGTATCGGTCATGTGCCCGCGAATCTCCCACAGTTCCGGGAAAAACTTGTGCCGCATGCCTTCTTCCAGGATCTCGACCGGCCGGCCTTTTAGCGACTTCGAGCCAAACCCAATCGTCCGGTGAATCAGTTGCATGTGCTCGTGGCGAAATTTCTGGAACAATTCATCGAACTCCGCCAGCGCTTCCGCCACCACGTAAGCGTCCCCATGCTGGTACTGCGAATCGTAAATCTTCTCCACCGTCAGCCCGTGCTTGTCCAAATAATGCGCTTTGAAGGAATTCCAGATCGGCAGGTACATCTTCAGGAGCACGCGAAAACCGGGAGACTCCTGCCCGCTGCCATTTCCCAGCTTCTTGCGAATTTCCTGGTATTCCTTCGGGGACATGGTCTCCAGCAGCGGCACCTGCTGGATCATCATGCGCTGCGTCCGGTGTATGCGCCGGAACAGCGTAATCACGCGATTGGTATCTTCCTGCTGCAAATATTCGTCGATGTCCAGCAGTGTGTACGCAATCAGCTTCATCCACAATTCTTCGACCTGATGCACCACCTGAAATTGCAGCTCATCGTGATTGCACAGCTCGTCGTACTTCGACTGGCAGTTCAGCAGCGTCTTCGTGTTCAGGTACAGCTCGTAGTCGAGTGTGCCGTCTCCGCTCATCATGGCGTAAAACTGTTCGCGATTCATACTTACCTCTCTGAACCGTATCCGCAGATCGCCTATTTCCCGGTCAATGCATTCAACGGGTGATTCGTGTAAACGCTCTTTCCGCCCGACTGTGCCACGCTGTAATACGGCGAGCCCAATACCTGCAGCTTTTCCAGCCCCTGCTCCGAAGGCATCACAAAAAAAACTTGCGCAGATCCCAGCCAAAGACGCGCAAACGAAGCGTCATCCTCGAAAACTTTTGGCGAGTCCGGGAAAAGCGAGCCATACCACAAGTCGCCCGCTTGCGCATTCAACATATGCAACGGAACTCCGGTATAGAAAAGCACGCTCGACGACCATGCCTGCTGGCCGTTGATGACGATCGTGTCCCCAGGCTGGTAGTGCTTGTGGATGGCTATCGCCAGCGGTTTCGATCCTAATATCGGATTGAAGATGCCCAGCGACACATGGACAGCGTAAAAGAGAACCACCATCATCCCCGCCAGCGCCAGGTTACCTCGCTGCGCAAATCCCCACTTGCGGAACAGCCAATTAAAAAACGTCCCGAGCAGCGCTGCAACTCCTGCGACGACCAGCGGCCAGCGAAACACGCCCATCGCTTGCCCCGTCAGGTCAAATAGATGCCCCATCGACAGCTTGTACATTGCCGGCGCTTTTCGCAGAAGGTCCGCAATATCCTCGCCCGGCGGCGGTGTCTTAGATGTAGCGGCAAAAAAGATGGCGATCACGAATCCGACCGCGCCCATCGCCAGCATCACGGACGAAAAGCGTAAGCCGCTTCGCCGCAGCGCACTGCCCGCCGGGGAGTCTGCCTCGCGCTTCAGCCACATGCCGCAAAGCACCGCGAACGCCGGAAGCGCCGGCAGCACGTAGTATTCCTGCCTCGTCGAAAAACTGAAGAACACCAGAATCACGATCGCCCACACCGCCAGCAAAAGCGCCGCGCGCTCTTCTTCCTGCAAACCGGTACGCCACTTGCTGAAGCGCAGCGGAACCTGCTTCAAGCTGCTCAACACGAAGAATGTCCATGGAAAAAGCCAAACCAGGATCAAGCCCCAAAAGAGCAGCAGCGGAACCTTGTCGTAATCATGCGGAACGCGCAGATTCAGGTAGCGGTAGATCTGTTCGTTAATGAAGTAAAACCAGAAAAATCCCTTGGCCTCGCCAGCCGCAGGATTGCGCAGCGTTGCCAACACGTGCCATGGCGCAGCCACCGCCAGAAACACAGCCGTCGTCGAAATCAGCCTGAGCCGCAAGAGATGCCGCAAGTTTCCGGTAATCAGCAGATACACGCCGATAATTCCCACCGGAAACACCATCCCGATCAGTCCTTTGGTCAGCACATCGCACGCGCTTGCAATGCCAATCGACCAGCACACCAGCCGCGACGGCTCCGCCTCTTTCATGCTGCGCAGAAAAAGATGCACCGTGACGGTCAGCCAAAAACACACCATGATGTCCGGAATCACAAAGCGTGTGTAAATGTACGGCCCGATCGCCGTGGCCAGCACCAGCGCCGAATAAAATCCCGCTTCTTCGCCGGCGATTTCTCGTCCCAGCGCAAACACCGCGAAGAACGTCAGCAGCGCAAACAGCGTCAGCGGCAACCGCGCCGAAAACTCAGACACTCCAAACGCCGCGTAGCTCCCCGACATGATCCAGTATGGCAACGGCGCTTTGTCCAGATACCGGATGCCGTTCACGTGCATGGTAACGAAATCGCCCGTTTGCAACATTTCTCGCGCGATCACCGCGTGCTCCGAATCCGCGTCGTCCATCATCGGCGGCCACGCCAGTCCGGGAAGGTAGATCAGCCCCCAGAAAATGACGATGCCAATCAGAAAGGGAAGTGATTTGCGCCGGCCGGCCGCGGCAACCACCGGGATCAATCTGGAGCGATCTTGCGCTTCGCGCATCGCCAAGCCACGGTCCGTTAGCGCGGCCATCTCGCTCGGAACGTCAGCGCCGGATGGATTCTTCATTTTTCTTTGCGAGATGCCGGGCCCCGGTCACGATGTAAGGCGGACGCCCGCCCATGCGGTCATGGTAGTGGCGTACTTGCAATTCAGCGAGCAGCCCCACCGCAAAAAGCTGCATGCCCGCCAGGATCAGCACCGTAGCGAAAAACATCATCGGTCCGTGCTCTTGCAGCACGTTGGTGTGCCGCAACAGCGTCTCCGTAAGCAGCCAGAGCGCGATCATTCCACCCGTCGACGCCGCGGCAATCCCCGCCGTGCCAAAAAAATGCATCGGGCGCGACAAATACCCGGTCAGAAAACGCACCGTAATCAAATCGAAAAAGAAGGGAATTTTTTGCAGGAACCCGTATTTGGAAGTTCCGTGCTCGCGTGGAGAAACCGTGATCGGAATCTCGCAGATGCGGCTGCCCCGCCGCAGCGCCAGAATCGGAATCAGCCGCTGCAATTCGCCGTACACCGGCATTTGCGCGATCAACTCCCGCCGGTACGCCTTGAACCCGCTGCCAAAATCGTGAATGCGCACGCCAGAAAGCTTCGCCGTAATCCAGTTGGCCGCGCGATTCGACACCCGCTCCAGCCACGAGATATCCGCATGCTCGAGCCGACGCCCGCAAACGATGTCGTATCCGCTCTCCAGCTTCTCGATAAATCTCGGAATGTCCGCCGAACTGTGCTGCAGGTCTCCGTCCATCGTAATAATGTAGTCGCCCAGCGCTACATCAAACGCTGCACCCAGCGCCGCCGATTTTCCCGAGTTCCACGGCAGCGTCACCACCGTCACGCGCCCGTCCTGCACCGCGATTTCGTGCAGCAGATGCGCGCTTTCGTCCGTGCTTCCGTCGTCCACGAATACGCACTCGAACGCGGACCCCAGCGCCTCCAGCGTGTCGCGCAGGTTCTCGTACAGTGGCAGGATGCTTTCTCGCTCGTTGTACAGCGGCACCACCACGCTGTACTTCACGGGTTCACGCACGTCCGTCATGATTCGATTTGCCTTACCCTCAGTTCAGTGTCGCCCAGTTTTGTGCTGGCCCACTGCAGTGACTGGTTCCGTGGAGATTGTAAGCCACGTGTGGTCTGCTACTACTATTAGTTGCCCCAGGCTTGCGCTTAGTTGCAGCCCCCGCGCAATAACTTTACCGGTCCGAGGACCCCGATGGCCGCGTCTGCTCCGTCGAATCTCCCGCTTCTTTCCGGTGGCTCTTCACTTCCCGCAGCGCATAAATCGGCTTGTTCTGCGATTCATAATAAGTCCGCGCGCTGATCTCGCCCAGCAGTCCCATGGCAATAAATTGAATGCCCGTCACGAACAGCGCCACCGCCAGAAACGCCAGCGGCCCGTGCTCCGCGATAATCGCCCGGTGGCTGTATAGTCTGTCGAACGCCAGAAACAACGCCAGCATTCCGCTCAGCCCGATCCCCGCGACTCCCACCAACCCAAAAAACTGCGCCGGCCGCGTCGAATAGTCCTGCAGGAACTTCACAATCATCAAATCCAGAAACACGCGAATGGTCCGCCCGATTCCGTATCCGCTCTTCCGCCCTTTGCCCATCTTTCGTTCCAGAGTCACGATCGGCACTTCCGCGATCCGCGCTCCCGTTGAGCTGGCCAGCGCCGGAATAAACCGGTGCAGCTCTCCGTACAATTGAATCTCCTGAATAATTTCCCGCCGGTACGCCTTGAAGGTCGTCCCGAAATCGTGCAACTCGATCCCGGAAAGTTTGGCCACCATCCAGTTCACCGCGCGGCTCGGCACTTGCCGCAGCAGCCAGTGGCCCCGCCGCTGCAATCTCCACCCGCTCACCAGGTCGTACCCTTCTTCGATCTTTTCCAGGAATCGCGGAATCTCGTCGGGATCGTGCTGCAAATCTCCGTCCATCGAAATAATCACTTCGCCGCGCGCAAAATCGAATCCCGCTTTCAGCGCCGCGGTCTGCCCGAAATTCCGGCGCAGCCGCACCAGGCTAACCCGCCGGTCGTGCTCGAAAATTTCCGCCAGCACCTTGAACGTTTCGTCCCGGCTGCCGTCGTCGATAAATACCAGCTCATACGGATCGCCGAGCGCGTCCATCACTTCCGTCAGCTTCATATACAAAGCCGGTGCGTTTTCCTGTTCGTTGTAGAACGGGACGACAATCGAGTAGCGAATGCTGGCTTCACTTCTCATTCATTCACGCCAATATAATCGAGATTTTCCTATCCCGTAATCCTGCTTATGCCGCTTCGGCCACGAAACTGTAGTCTATCAGCCGAATCCCTTCCGACGCGACAACATTTCGTATTCCCGTGTCCGTCAGAATCCGCACTTCTTCTTCACGCGATTCCCGCAGCCGCGTCGCCGATTTCTTCAGCTCTTCGTCCAGATATCCCGGATGCGTCATCAGTTCCGTCGTTCCTTCCGGCAAACTCCGCAGCAGCCGCTCGACTCCTTCGCGCGTCAATTCGCCCGTCTGCGCGATCCCGCAAAAATAGTCCGCCGTCGCAATTCCCGCGCGCTCCGCCATCTCCCGCGCATCCCGCGCCAGCAGCTTCAGCCCCCGCGCCTGCACGCCCTGCCGCATCACGATTCCCGCGTGCTGCTCCGGCCCTGCCGCCAGAGCCGTTCGCAAACTCGACTCTTCGTTCGCCACGCGAATTGCCGCAATCCCATGCCGCTTCGCCAATCGCAGCGCAATCTCAAATAATCCCGGCAGCATGTGGACATGCTTGTGCCCGTCCAGATGCGTCGGCGCAATTCCTATATCGCGGACACGTGCAATCTGCGCGTCCCACTCGCGCTCCGCTTCGCTCAACTCCACCGCGCGCCGCGCCATGCGCAGCAGCAGGCCCTCCGGCCCGCCCGCAAATTCGCCCTCATCATTCAGCAAACTCGCCACCGTCTCCCGCTCCGCCGTCGGCGCTCCATCGCTCAAATTCAAGTGCACGCCAACTCCGAGCCCCGGCGTAGTCCGCGCCAGTTCCGCCGCCAGCACAAACGCCGCCCCATTCGCCAGCAACGACGCGCTGGTAACAATCCCGTTGCCATGCGCCTCCGCAATCCCGCGATTCACTCCTTCGCTCCATCCCAAATCATCCGCATTCACGATCAGATTCTTCACAACCCGTCCCGTCTCAGCTCTTCCGGTTCTCAGGCCTTCAGATTCTTCAGCTCTTTAGCGTGTCGAACCTTCAGGTCAGACATGGGTGCCGCTCTTTCTGCGGCTTTAGCCGCCGAAGCTCTTACCTGGAGCGACATTCCGCACCTGTCCTTTGGTACAGCTACTCACTCCGCGCAACGCCCGCTTCCGTACCATTGACCCTTCCTACCGCCAACTCTAGCATGACCCCAGTGTGAAAGTGCCGTACCTCAGGCCGCTCGCCCCGAGTCCTCGAAGACGCGCGCCTGAGTTTTCGCCCGAGGTCGATTATGTCCGTTAAAACGCGCGAAGCCAGGCCCGCCCCCAAGCGTATTGGCGTGGCCTACCACGACAAGCGCCGCGGCCGCCGCATGAATTCCCGGGTACCCGTCCGCCTCGAGTGGGACGCCTCCACCGGAGGGCGCATCTCCGTGGACGCGCATACCCGCGTGGTCAATCCTTATGGCTGCATGGTGGTGCTGGCGGAATCGCTGCCGCTCGAGCATCGCGTGGCGCTCACCAATCTGGCTACCAATTCCGCGAATGCCGCGGTGGTGGTTTGGAAGGGGAATGCGCGCCCCGATGGCTGGGAATACGGCATCGAGCTGGTCGCGCCGGAAATGGATTTTTGGGGGCTGGACCTATGAAACAGCCTGGGCAGAATCCGAATCATCCGCCCGCGGCTCCGTCGGCGCGTAGCGGCGCCAACGGCAGCGCGCAAAATCAAGTCAAGCGCGGCCCGGTCACGCGCAGCCTCACCGCGGAAGAACGCCGCCGCGCTCAGCGCGTTCTCGTGCGCATCAAGGTGCAGATTCACGTGGCCGGCAAGGCCAATCCCATTCAGGGGCAGACGCACACGGTCAGCGAAAACGGCGCCATGCTCGTTCTCGACGAAGCCTTTCCCGAAGGCACCAAGTTCACCATCGAGAACGTCAAAGCGCAAAAGAAAGTTGACGCCCGGGTAGTCCGCCCGCCGCAAACCACCAGCGAAGGCGCACTCGTCCCCGTCGAATTCCTCTCGCCCTCCCCATCCTTCTGGGGCATCTTCTTCCCACCCGTCGTCAACTGATCCGCAGCATTTTCAACCGCGTTGCCTGCGTAACCCGCGCCTGTATTCTGCCACGCGGTCCAGCCCCGGCGCCCGCTCTGGGCCTCTAGTTGATCGTCACATTCAGTGTCTGGTTCCCGTTGGTCGCACCCTGGGCGGCAATCGTCACCGTGGTCGACCCCGTCACGGTGCAATTAATCGCGCCGCTGGACGACGTCAAGTGCCCGGCATCGCCCTTGTACAGCGCGCTGATGGCATGCGTCCCGGCCGGAATCAGCCCATTCTCCGTGATCATCAACGTGCCGTTGGCCGCCAGCGCGGTCGGTGTGCCCAGATTTGCGCCGCCATCGAGCAACTGGATGTTGCCCGCGGGAGTGGTAGCGCCGCCGGTGACCGCCACGTTAAAGACGAATACGTCGTTCGGACCAGTCGGCACCTTCGCCGGTGGCGTCAGCGTAATCTTGGTCGTCGTAGCCACAGCGGCGCCATTCACCGTGAAATTCACGCTGTTTGACGTTCCCCCTCCAGGGTTAGTAACCGTTACTGCTACGCTTCCCGCGTTGGCGATATCCGCGGCCGTAATCGCCGCCATCAATTGCGTGGTGCTAGCGTACGTCGCCGTCTTGGCGGATCCCCCAAAGTTGACCACGGAGCCGCTGACAAAATTCGTTCCGTTGACTGTCAGTGTGAATGCTGGCCCTCCTGCTGTGGCTGAGGTTGGCGTGATCGAGGAGACGGTCGGCGTTGAGTTATTGGTGCCGCCGCCGCCGTACCCGCCGCCGCAACCGAGCGCCAGGCTGATCACGCACACCAGGCCAAGGCCCAGCGCCGCGCGCAGCCGCTTCCGCCCCGGCAGGAAGAGCAGAAACAGAGCAGCAAAGCCCGTCCCCGCCCCTACTATGACCAAGCCCTTGCTGGCGGCACCCGGCAAAGCGTTGCGCTCCGGCATCGCTGAAGCCGTAAAGACGGTCGACGGTCCCAGCACGGCGATGGGCAACTGCCCCACGGCAGGATTTGCATTCGTCACATTGATCACAAATGCTGCTCCGCCGTTGCACGTCACGCCCGGGGGTAGATTCGTGCAGTTCACCGTGACTCCGCCGGTAAACCCGCCCGCCGGAGTAACCGTCACAGGCACCATCAAGGTGTTTCCCGCCGTAATGATCTGCGCCGCCGCGGGCACGGTAACCGTAAAGGTGCCCGTATTCGCCGCGTTGATAGTGAAGCTTACGGAGTTCGAGGTTCCGCCTCCGGCCGGATTGGTCACCGTAACGCCGATGGTTGCTGCCGTGGCGATCTCTGCCGCTGTGATTGCCGCCGTCAGTTGCGTGGCGCTGACAAATGTCGTCACCGGCGTGTTCGCGCCGAAATTGACAGTCGCCCCGCTCACAAAGTTGGTTCCGTTCACCGTTAGCGGGAAGGCTGCGCCACCCGCCGCCGCGAACGTCGGCGAGAGCGTCGTGATCGTGGGAGCGTTATTGGTCGTCCCTGAGAACGTGACGTTGAATACGGCCTTGCCGCCGAACGCTATTGGATTCGGATCGCCGTTACCGAACGACCCTAGCTGGAAGAAATAGGTCGTCGCCGCCGCTGCCGTGAACGAGACTCGCGACTGCGTGACGATCATGGGAACGATATCGTCATTGCACGCACCCGGCACCGGCGTCAGACTACCGAACGTCGGGCTGTTCGGCGAACTCGAGGTGTAAGTCGCCAGGACGGTGTCGTAGCTGCTGCCAATCGAGTCCGCCTCGAGTGACCCGCCGGAACCGGTCGTGAACTTATACCAGACGGTGTTGAACAAACCCGGGTTGTTGTTTCCCGTGAACGGAGCCACACAATTAACAACGTCCGGCGCCACCTCACCCGTTTGCACGGTCGCTCCCGAGCTGTCCTTGGTATCGGTAAACGTTCCGCCTACCACGCTCACGGTCGCAGCGCTAGCTAGATTGTCATTCGTCGGCGCTGGAGCCACGACTTTGAACGTCGGCAACGTGACCGTTTGCGTTGTCACGGTCGTTCCACCACCCGGCGGAGGATTGCGGACGCCCACGGAATTCGTGCTTCCAAAATTCGCCAGGAATGCCGCCGGTACGGTCGCCGATAACTGAGTGGAGCTCGTGAACGTGGTCGGAATCGGGGTTCCGCCGATGTCCGGGTCCATTACCACTTGCGAGCTGGCGTTGAATCCCGTTCCAACGACGACGACTGGCGTCGCCGCGGCGTTTACGTTCGCGCTCACTGGCGTAATGCTGGTAATCGATATGGGCGCTGCTCCAAGCACGGTAAACGGCAGCGAGTTGGAGTTGTTGGTCGCGACTTTTACGCTGACTTGCGCGACCGCGGAGCCAGCCAGTAGGCTGGCCGGCACTGTCGCCGTCACTTGAGTGGCGGTTGCGGACGAAGTTGCTAACGCTGTCGTTGTACCTCCCACTGTCCACTCCGCCGTCCCCGCGGTCAGGCCGCTTCCGGTGATCGTAATTGTGAACAGTGGATCTCCGACATTGGCCGAAACTTGCGACAAAGACGCGACATGGGGACCCGTAAACGTGAAATTCGCCAGAGTTGACTGCCACACTCCTCGTCCGTGCGTCGCTGCCGTTAGCGTCCGAGAGGGTTCATGCAGCTTCAGCGAAAGCACCGCTACGCGCGGTAATCCCGAGCCCGTCAGCGCCCACGAGCAGGTGGTGGTGCATCCTCCTTGAAACACGCCCACGTCCGTAGCCACATACAGTGTGCCGGGCGCGTCTGGATCGACCACTACATCGTTCACGGGAGTGTTGGGCAGGTCGCCGACGTTCAGCGCCCCAGAGCAATCCGCCACGGTGCAGCTCACATCCGTCCAGGTCGCGCCTCCGTCCTTGGTCTGGAACAAATGCCCCTTCGGATCGTTGATCGAGCCTCCCACGAAGGAAAAACCGGAAAAGGCTATGTACGCCGTCAGTCCCGTCACGCTGTTCGGATCGACCGCGATGCCGTTGACGCGCCGCGGTGGCAGGCTTGCCTGTCCCGCGACTTGCGCGAACGTCCCGGCTCCCGCCGTCACATTGGTCGCCACGAAGACTTGGCCGTTGGTAGCACCGGCGTAAACCACGCCCGGTGCACGAGGTGCTACGGCCATAGCCGTCAGATCGTCAAAAATGGGGCTGGCTCCGTTGACCAAATCGCTAGAGAGCGCTTTCCAAGAGTTGCCGTCGTCAATGGATTGATAAACCTTGGTCGTTCCCGCATACACCCTGTTCGCGGTGCTCGGGTCGGTCACCAGGGGCGGCACGAAGTCGGAATTCTCTGCGCCGATGCCATTCAGCGAAAATGTATAACTGCCGGGAGAGCCGTTGGTCAGAGAAAAATTCAGATTCAGCCCGTTGCAAGCCACGTACACGTTGCTGGGAATCACCGGATCCAGTGCCGCTCCGGTTCCGTCTCCACAGGTTTGATTGTCGGCCCAGTTCGTCGACCCGGTAAAAAGCTGGCTGCCATTATCCTGCGTACCCGCTGTTGCGAGGGACGGCGTCGAAGGATGCACCGCAATCTCCGGGTAAAACTGCGATAGCGTCAGGGCTGACTGGTTCAGGTTCGACCACACCACCGTCGCAGCTTCGGCATCGTCGGTCCTCCAGATGCCGCCATCATTTCCTAAGTACATCCGAATCTTTCCAGTTCCGAGTGGGACGAACGCCATGGCGTGATTGTCCACGTGCGGCACCGTCGGGTCGCCGGAATTCAGGAATGGAATAACCGTCTGCCACGTCGCGCCCGTATCTCCGGTTCGCTGCACCCACTCCGGCGCTCCATTGTTAGCTCGGATCGCCGAACCGCCAAAGAATGCGTGTGCTCCCCCGTTCGGATCCACCTTGACCACGTTGTCGTACCAGCATTGTTGTGGGCATATGTCTGGAGCCGTCGTTTGCGTCCAGGACGTGCCCGCATTCGTGGTCACCCAAATCCCAAGGTTCGTGCTCGAGCCGTTCGACGCGTCGGCGATGGACGCGTACACGGTATGGTCTGTCGCATATTTTGGCGAAATCCCGATATCGATTCTTCCCACCGTGCTCGCGGCCGGCAACGTGGCCGCCGACTGCAACGCAAACGTCATCGAACACGAAGTGGCATTCGTCGATTTATAAATACCGTTCTTGTTCGTTTGGCTTCCGAAGGGATCTCCTAGCGCAGCGTAGGCCTCTGTCGCGGACGCAAATCCCACAAACGTGGACATTTCTCCCGACGCCGTGCTCAACAGGATCCAGTTGTTGCCACCGTCCTGGGAGCAATACACACCTTCGAGGGGGCCTGCTAATCCAAACTGCGCGCTCGCCAATACCAGGTTTGAATTGGTGGGATTCACCGCTACATAACTGATGCGCGCTCCGCCAAAAGTGAAAAACTCAAACGGCGAGGCATCGCTAAACGGGCCGATGAACGGGCAACTAGCGCTGGGCAGCGTACAAGTTGGCGCCCAGGTTTGACCGCCGTTCGTTGACTTCAGCACCCCCGCGCCATAATAAATGTCTGCGCCGATCGAGGCTTGCTCGCCCGTTCCCGCATACACGGTTGCTGGAGCGCTGGGAGCAAAAGCAATCGAGCCCATCGAAAGAGACAGGTTCTGATCGCCGACCGCAGTCCATGAGGCACCCGCAGTGGTCGTCCGCCAGATGCCGCCTTGCGCACCGCCAATCAGTACCGTGTTACCAGTCGCGTCCGTGGGATCAACGGCGATCGTGGTGATGCGCCCGGTCACCGGCGCGAAGAAACCACCGCTCGTCGGCGTCGGCCCAACCGATGTCCACGCCCCCGCGAATGAAACCGCTGGGTTTACCGAAAGCGCTTCCGCCACACTTCCATCCGCTTTATGCACCAGTCTTCCTTGCGCTTCCAGCATTCGCTGCACGTGCTGTATCGCCCGTTGGTGCGCTCCGCTCGGAATGTGCCCGTTGGCCGAGGCGCGCTGCTTGTAGAACCACGCTTCGCGCTTCCTCACCAACTCCGCCGAGTCTTTGTCCTGGCTGTTCTCAGTTTTCTCCTCGGTGCCCTCACCATTCCTGGCGGCCGCGGCAAGCTGCTGCTTCGTCAGCGGCGGTCGGGGCGCTGCCTGAGTGGAGCCTTTCGCAGCACTTTCGTCACCCTTCGGCTTGTCTTGCGCTGTCGCTCGTCCGCCTATGCAGGCGAAGGCCAGCATCGCCGCCAGTACCAGAAGGGAGATTCGTACAGCCGTAGGAGTCGTTTTCATTGTTCCGCCCATGCCGCAGATTGGATTTGCGCAGCTGTGCTGCTGTGAATCGATTCTGACCTGGAGGTGTCTGGCCATGCCGCCGACGCGGCTAGGACTCCGCCTGCTGCGAACACCCCGAAAGACATGCACCTGAATTTGGCCCCAAGACTAGCACATCCCGTTTCGGTATACATTAGCGACTTGTTACAGCCTGCACCGCGCCGCC
Organism: Candidatus Dormiibacterota bacterium; assembly: GCA_035601655.1. Lineage (GTDB taxonomy): Bacteria > Acidobacteriota > Terriglobia > Acidiferrales > UBA7541 > Acidiferrum. The sequence continues at coordinate 11,751 of DATNNV010000020.1, read as the reverse complement.
GAAGCCGAAGAACGGCCCGCCTCGGAAGGCGAGCCCTACAAATCCAAACCACGGCTGCGGCGCGCCCGCCGACCCTTAGCGAAGGCGGCTCAGGGCAAGCGGAAGGCAGGCCCCATAAGAGCCTCTTACCCTATTCATAGCGCTGGCAAGTCCGATGCGCCCGCGGACTGGCCGGATGCCAACCCGTTACCAGATTTAACCGCTATTTGCGGCATTTCATTCCAGGGTAGAGAAAGTAACGAGGTCGGAAATGGAGAGGTAACGACAGGTATTTGGGGCTGAGGATGGTATGCTCTCGGGTTTCCTGGAGGTGGCGGATGGTCAAGCGGGTGGGAGTGGCGGGATTGCTGGCGGTGGTGGGGTTCCTGGCGGCGTCGAGCGGGACGGTCGCGCAGCAATTTGACCCGAAACTTTATTCGGAGATGCGCTGGCGGTGCATTGGGCCGTTTCGCGGTGGGCGGACGGTGGCGATTACCGGGGTGCCGGGGCAGCCAAACGTGTTTTACATGGCGGCAGTGAATGGCGGCGTCTGGAAGACCAACGACTTTGGCCGCACCTGGAATCCGATATTTGATGAACAGGGGAGCGGGTCGGTGGGAGCACTGGCGGTGGCGCCGTCGGATCCAAACGTTATTTACGTGGGCAGCGGGGAGGGCTTGCAGCGGCCGGACCTGGCGACCGGCGACGGTGTTTACAAGTCCACGGATGCCGGTAAGACCTGGACGCACTTGGGGTTACGCGACGGGCAGCAGATTACCGCGATTCTGGTGGACCCGAAAGATGCCAAGCGCGTGTTTGTCGCGGTCGAGGGGCATCCTTACGGGCCGAATACGGAGCGCGGCGTGTTTCGCTCGCTGAATGGCGGCGAGACCTTCGACAAGGTCTTATATAAGGATGAGAACACCGGCGCGGCGGATTTGGCGTTTGACCCGGCGAATTCGCAGACGGTCTACGCGGTGCTGTGGGCGGCGCGGGTGGCGCCCTGGGAAGTGCGCAGCGGCGAGTCGTTCATCACCTCCGGCAGCGGGATCTTCAAGTCCAGCGATGGCGGAACGAACTGGAAACCACTGACGAAGGGATTGCCCGGCACGGAGGAAGGGTTAGGGCGGATCGGAATCGCGGTGGCGCCGAGCAAGCCGAATTTGATTTATGCCACGGTGGAAGCGAAAAAGAATGCCGGCGTGTACCGCTCGGAAGATGCCGGCGAATCGTGGACGCGCGTGAATGACGACAAGCGCATCGGCGGACGCGGGCCGGGGGCAGCGGGAATTGCGGTGGCGCCGGACAACGCCGAAACGATTTACGTGGCCAATACCACGACGTGGAAATCGACCGACGGCGGGAAGACATTTGTGGGATTCAAAGGCGCGCCGGGCGGCGATGATTACCAGCGGCTCTGGATCAGCCCGGAGCATCCGCAGATTATCGCGCTTTCGGCGGATCAAGGCGCGGAGATCAGCGTGAACGGCGGAGAGACGTGGAGCAGTTGGTACAACCAGCCGACGGGACAGTTTTATCACGTGACGACTGACGACCGGTTTCCGTATTGGGTGTATGGATCGCAGCAGGAGAGCGGTTCGGCGGGAACGTTGAGCCGGAGCGATACGGGAGAAATCACCTTTCACGATTGGCATGTAGTGGGCGTGTTCGAATACGGCTACATCGCGGTGGATCCGCTGGATTCGAATGTGTTGTACGGCTCGTGGCTGACGCGCACGAAGCAGGACATTTTCGAAGTGGCGCAGGTGACCCCGGAACCGTTCCGCACCGGGCAATACCGCTATGCGCGGACGCTGCCGGTGGTGTTTTCGCCGCTGGAGCCGCACACGCTTTATTTTGCGACCAATGTTTTGTTTAAGACCACAGACGCGGGAAATAGTTGGGAAGCGATCAGTCCGGATTTGACGCGCAAGAGTTACGAGATACCGAAGAATTTGGGCGTGTTTGCCACGAGCGATCCGGAAAAGGGGAAGCATCGCGGCGTGATTTATGCGCTGGCGCCATCGTTCAAGGAAGCGGGAACGATTTGGGCGGGCACCGATGACGGATTGATTCAGTTGACGCGGGACGGTGGGAAAACGTGGACGGATATAACACCGCCGCAACTGGTGCCTTGGAGCAAAGTGTCGATTATCGAAGCGAGCCATTTTGAAGCGGGCACGGCGTACGCGGCCATCAATTCGTTCCGGCTGGATGATTTGCGCGCGCATATTTACCGCACGCGCGATTTTGGGAAGAGCTGGACGGAAATTACCAAGGGGATTCCAACGGGCGGGGCCAGCAATGTGGTGCGCGAGGATCCAGCGCGCAAGGGTTTGCTTTTTGCGGGGACGGAAGGCGCGGTCTACGTTTCGTTCAACGACGGAGAAGACTGGCAGCCGCTGCAACTGAATTTGCCGCACACGTCGATGCGCGATTTGGTGATTCATGGCGATGATTTGGTGGTGGGAACGCACGGGCGATCGTTCTGGATTCTGGATGACATCACGCCGCTGCGGCAGATGAGCGCGGAAGTGGCGCCGGCGAAAGCCCATTTGTTTGCGCCGCAGACCGCGGTGCGCTTCCGGTGGAACCGGAGCACAGATACGCCGCTGCCGCCGGAAGAGCCTGCGGGAAAAAATCCGCCGGACGGCGCGATTATCGATTACTACCTGGCGAGCGCGGCGAACGGGCTGGTGACGCTGGAGATTTCTGACGCCAGCAATAAGTTGGTGCGCAAGTATGCGAGTACCGACAAGCCGCTGGATATGGCCAAGATTGCGGCGGAGAATCCGATTCCGATGTACTGGGTGCGGCACGAGCAGGAGCTTTCGGGCGCGGCGGGGATGCACCGGTTTGTGTGGGATGTGCATTACGCGCAGCCGCAAGCGCTGGCGCATGAGTATCCGATTGCGGCGATCGCGCACGATACGGCGCGGTATCCGCTCGGCGCGTTTGCTTTGCCGGGAGAATACACGGTAAAGCTGACGGTGGACGGCAAGACGTACACGCAGCCGCTGACCGTGAAGATGGATCCGCGAATCAAGACTTCCCCGGGCGATCTGCAAAAGCAATTTGCAATGGAGCGGGGAAGCGTTGTCGGCATGAACACCAGCTATGAGGCGCTCTCTGCTGTGCAATCAGTGCGCGCGCAACTAAAGGAGCGCGCGGAAAAAGCAGGGAAGGGCGCGGTGAGCGAAAAAATCGCCGCGCTGGACAAGGCCTTGGCGACGGTCGAAGGCGCGGCGGTTCCGGGGTTCATCGGTGTGCCGCCAAGCGGGAAGCAGCCGGAGAATTTGTCGACGTTGAACCAGCATTTTGCGGCTATGCTGGCGGTTGCGGACAGCGCCGACGCCGCGCCGACAACGCAGGCGGAAGCCGCGTTCCGCGAGCTGAACGATGCGCTAGTGGGACTAGTGGTGCGATGGAAGAGCCTTCGCGATTCCGAGATCATGGCGCTGAATGCGGAGCTCAAGAAAGCAGGACTAGCGCCCATCGATCCGAAAGAGCCGCCCAAGGAAGCGCCCTCAGACGATGCGGGCGGAGACGACGAGCCGTAAAGAACGGATTCGGGTTCCTCTTGATTTACAGGCAATTGACACAGTAGGAATTTGCAGACCAGAATAGTAGCATGAGCGGTGGCGCGAGGACTTCCGTGCCGACTCACCGAGGCCCATGAGACTCTCCCCTTTTTGGATTCTGGCATTGGTGTTGTTGTTTGCGCCCTTTGTCGGGCGGGTCCGCGGGCAGCAATCGAGTCCAGCAACATCCCCGACGACGCCTCCTGCTGCAGCGACAACTGACCGCCCTCCGAAAGCGTCTCCGAGCGCCGAAGCCTCGCCGCTGCTCGAAGCGCAGCAGCTTTATCGCAAAGGCGAGTTCGATGCCGCGGTGGACAAATACCAGAGCATTTTGAAGCAGGAGCCGAAGTCGGCCGCGGCGTACGCCGGGCTCGCGCGCGTCTACTTGAAGCAGAAAAAAGTGGACGATGCCGCGGCAGCAGCCAAAAGCGCCATCGACGCCGACGCGACTTCCCCCGCCGCGCACATCGCGCTGGGCGAAGTGTATTTCCGCCAGGGCAAATTCATCGAGGCGGAGCACGAATTTCTTCCGGTGGTACAGACCAACGCCAAGGAAGCCCGCGCCAACTATGGATTGGCGCGGGTCTATTTTGCTTCGTCGTTTTATTTTCACGCCAAGGTGCAGATCGATCTGGCGCACCAGCTGGATCCGGAGGACCCCGACATTCGCCGGAAGTGGATGAGCACACTGGGATTCAAGGAACGCCTCGCCGCGCTGAAGGGATACCTCGAAGAAGGCAGCAACGACGATGATGACGAGCGCGAACACATGGAAACCGCGCTGGCGTCCATGCAAGAGGCGGACGAAAAGGGCAGGAGAGGCTGCCGGCTGGTCAGCACGGCGAAGTCCGCGGACATGAAGCTCGAAAGGATGATGCGCGATGCCAGCCATTTGCGCGGCGTGGGCTTGCACGTGGAATTGAACGGCAGCGGTTCCACCTTGCTGCTCGATACCGGAGCCGGTGGAATCCTGATCGACAGAAAGCTCGCCGAGAAAGCTGGCGTGAAGCGCGTGGCGACCTCAGACATCCACGGTATCGGAGACAAAGGGCCGGTTGGCGGATACATCGGGGTGGTGGATTCCATCAAAGTGGGAGACATTGAGCTGCAAGGGTGCCACGTCCAGGTTGTTGATCGACGCTCGGTCGCCGAAGGCGAAGGCTTGATCGGGGCCGACGTCTTTTCGCACTTCCTCGTGGACATTGACATGCCGAACTACCGTTTCCGCTTAACGCCACTCCCGGAAGATCCGCCCGCCTCGGCAGAGCACTTGGCATTGCAGAAGAGATTTCCCGGGTCCGAGCACTTTCACGATCGCTACGTGGCGCCGGAAATGAAAGGGTATACGCCGGTTTTTCGTTTTGGCGCCCACCTCTTCCTCCCAACGCGAATTAACGAGTTGCCGCCCAAGCTCTTTCTGATCGATACCGGAGCATTCAACGACACCATTTCGCCGGCCGCCGCGCGCGAGGCCACCAAGGTGCGCATCGATTCCAACCTACACGTCAAAGGGTTGAGTGGCGAAGTCAAGAACGTGTTCACCGCGGACGATTTGACGCTGACTTTTTCCCATTACCGCCAACCGGCCCGCAACATGGTTGCTTTTGAGACCGCCGGAATCAGCGAAGGCGCCGGCGCGGAAGTGGCAGGCATATTGGGCTTTGGCATGCTGCACTTGATGGAGCTGAAAATCGACTACCGGGACGGACTGGTCGATTTTGCGTACGACCCGAACCGGATTCATTAGGGACAAGGAGTGCGATTTATTTAGCCGCAGGAGACTGCTGGAAGGTTGCAAGCGCGGCGAGGATGTCCGCGCTGTGCTCGGAGGGTTTGACGTCGAGGTAGACTTTGCGGACTGTGCCGCTAGGGTCGATCAGGAAAGTGTGCCGGGCGGAGAGTTTGGCTACGGCAAGGTTCACCACGGACCCGTACTCGGTGGAGACGGTGGATTTGGTGTCGGCGAGGAGCTTGAAGCTCAGGCCCTCTTTAGTGCAGAACTTCTGGTGCGAGTCTTCGTCTTGCATGCTGACCCCGAGAATGACGGCGTTTTTCTGTTCGTACTGCGCGAGATCGCGCTGGAAGTTGTGCGCTTCCACGGTGCAGCCGCTGGTAAAATCTTTCGGGTAGAAGTAGAGGACCACCCACTTGCCTTTGAATTCGTGCAGGCTGACGGGCTTGCCTTCCTGGGAATTCAGAGTGAAATCCGGCGCGGGAGTTCCCGCTTCGGGAGCGGCGCTGCCCGCGGCCTTGGCGGTGCGGTAGAAAAAGGCGAGCGCGACTACGATGGCGACGGCGAAGAGCAACCAGATCATTTTTTTCATTGTACACCTTCCCAGCGAACGGTTAGCGAGAGCAAGACTATCGTTGCAACCGCAATCCTATCTTACCGCGGTTGGGTAAAGAGCCCGAAGCCGATGCGAAATTGGATGGTGTTGATGCCGGGGTTGAGATTGGCGATGCTGGCGTTGGAAATGTGCATGTAACGCACTTCCGCGCTGATGGTGTATTTGTTGCGCGGGAAGTGCAGGCCGAGCGCGCCGCCGCTAGTGAAATTGACGCGAGAAGTATTTTCAGGAACTTTGACGTGAGTGAAGAGCGTCCCTGCGCCAATTTCAAAATAGGGCACGACCGTTTTGGGTTTGGCGAGAGCCCACTTGAAAGCAAAAGGATCGACGCCGAAACCGTAAGCGGCGCCGGTTTTTTGCGTGACCACGAAAACAGGAACGACGTCAACGGCGTATTCGAGACGCCCGCTGAGAAACCCCGGGCCGTGAGGAGCGGTGAGCACCAAGCCGAAACGTCCACCGAGATTGAAAATGCCGTCGTCCTGCTGGCTGCCGTTGATGCCGTGGCCGCCACCGGTCCACACTTGCCATTCCTTGGAGCCTTCGACGGGGCCGGCTTGGGCGGAGGCGCGAGAAGGGCACAGCAGCATTAGGAGCAGAAACGCCGGCAGAAGTCTGGTCACGGAAAAAGTTCCTCCCAAGTTTCGATGCGGCGCGCGCCAGCCGGAAAAGACAAGATACACAAAATGGGGCTGCGGTGCACGCCGCAGAATGCTGGGGCGCGGCCCTTCCTTCGCCGCCAGCGATCCATCGACTTACCCACCCATAGGTACTATTTCCACAAAAGACTCTCTGCCCGTATCTTTCTGGGGTTAGAATCAGTGCAAAGAAACAGGAGTTAGGCCCTGTCCCCCGGTAGCCGAAAACGAATTTTTGGGAGTCGATGAGGCACACGCCCCCAGTCTGGCGAAACCTATCACCACGGCGAAGCCTGAGCTTCGGCGCGGCGGCCTTGGCGCTGTCTTTTCTCGGTGCGCTCAGCGTTCGCGCTCAAGAGCAAGTGCAGGATGTCGGCGAAGCGGCGCGCCAGGAAAAAGCGCGCAAAGCCGCGCAAGCGCAACCCCGCAATCACGTCTACACCAATGACGACTTGAAGCGCTCCAAGATCCTTACGCCCGAACAGCGAGCTCGCATCGAAGCGCGCAAGAAAAATCTGCCCGCCGCCGTTCCTCCCTCGGACCAGCCGGCGCAATCACTGGACGCCACAAACTCCAACGTCGCGCCCGCCGAATCTCTCGGTGATGTCGCGCGCCGCTTCCGCCGCGAAAAAGCCGCGCGCCAAGCCGAGCAAGCGCTGAAAGTTCCGCCGCGTTCCGGCTTCCCCATGAATTTGTCGCGGCCATCTCTCGCCGCTCCCGCGCCACTTCGTGCACCGTTGGGCTCCGCCGCGGCGCCGCCGCTTAAATCCGCTCGACCACCTATGGTCATCATCGCGCCGGCAAAACGTGATCCCTTCGCTCGCCCCTTGCGTGTTCCGCTGTCTTCTCCGCAATCGCGCGCTGCGATTTCTGCGACGCCCTCTCCCGCCCGCGTGAGCCCAGTCGCCCCCGTAGCGCCGGTCCAACCGCCAGCCGTTGCGGCGGCGCCTCCCAACAAGGCCGTCGACTTCGGTCCAATATCGGTCGTGCCGAAAACCAAAATCGCGCCCGCCGTCGCGCCCACTCTCTCCGCTCCCAGCCCAACCGCACGAATCGATTCCCGCGCCATAGTCACCGTCCGCTCCGGCGACTCGCTCTGGAAAATTTCCCGCCAGCATTTCGGCAAAGGTGCGCGCTGGCCCGAATGGCTCGCCGCCAATCCGGAGCTTGTCGATCCTGGACTCATTCGACGCGGCGCCACTTTGTTCGTACCGCAAACCGCTAGCACGCAAGAGGCGACTCGGGAGAGCGCACGGCCACTCAAGATTTCGGTGCAGAAGGGTGATTCCCTCTGGAAGATTGCCAACACACACTTGGGCAGCGGCACGTATTGGCATTGCCTCGCCGACGGCAATCCGCAGCTACAAGACGCGGACCACATCTATCCTGGCCAGTCTCTGACGATTCCTGCTAGTTGTCGCCTCACGCCTTAGCCGCGACCACTTCTTCTCTTTTCGTGCAGCTTCGCGTCTCCGATTTCGCGGCCGCTGGTCAATTGCCGGTGATGGCTTTGTACTGAGTGGCGGTCAGGGGCACTACGGAAAGCCGGCCCTGGCGGACCAGCGGGGAATCAGCGAAGAGTTTGTTGGCTTTGATTTCGGCGAGAGAGACGGGCTTGGCGAGTGGCTTGCCAGCTTTGAGCTCCATTTGCGGATTCTTGGGGTCGGAGACGTCGTTGGAGACGACGGAGGCGGTGCCGACGGCGCTTTTGTGTTCCCCCGTTTCGTAAATGATGAGACGGTCGCCCGGTTTCATCTGCGCGAGATTGCGCAGCGCGACGGGATTGTGCACGCCGTCCCACACGGTAACCTTGTCGCGTTGCAGATCAGCAAAGGAATAGGCCGTCGGTTCCGTCTTGAGAAGAAAGTCTTGCGCCATGAGTGCGCCTCCAAAGTAAGACGGCATTTAACCACAGCCTGACAGTTGCGAAAAGGACCCGCGAAATCAGCGGGCCTTTTTTTGTTTCGGCGGACCGGCAGTGCTGAGGCGTTCTAGGGCGGCTTCGAGAGTTTGCGGGCGTTGCCAGAAATTTGACCAGAGGTCCCCGTGTTTTTCGAGGCGCGCGAAGATGGTTTTTATGTTCAGGGTTTCGGGTAGCAGGGTGGGGCGGAGTTCGCGGGGCAGCAGGGGAGTGGATGCGGGGGCTTTGGGGAAGGCGCGGATGGAGTAGGGTGAGGCGAGGGGGCGGCCCATGGCGTTTTGGTGCACGTCGATGAGGATGCGGCCGGCGGGGCGCTTGGCGACGATGCGTTCATGAGTGACGAGACTGGCGTGTTCGGAGGCCACGAGGCGGGCGACGATTTCGGCGAAGGTGCGAAGCTGCTCGTAGGTGTAGCGCGGCTCGACGGGAATGTAGAGATGAATGCCGGTGGCGCCGGAAGTTTTGAGGAAGGCTTCGAGTTGCAGCTCTTCGAGCTTTTCGAGGATGGCGCGGGCGATGGTTACGCCGACGGAGAATTCGGTGCCGTCGGAAGGATCGAGGTCGAAGAAGAAATAGTCGGGATGCTCGAGATCGGTGTAGCGGCTGGACCAGGGATTGTGGTCGATGCAGCCGAGGCCGGTGAGGAAGAGAAGGGAAGCGAGATCGTTGGCGGTGGCGTAATGAATGTCTTCGCCTTTTCCCTCGGAGGGGACGGGAACAGTCTTGAACCAGTCCGGGATTCCTTCGCGAAGGTCTTTCTGGAAGAAGGCTTGACCTTTGATGCCGTCCGGATAGCGGCGGAGCACCAGCGGACGGTCCTTGAGAAAGGGAAGAATGTAGTCGGCGATTTGGTAGTAGTAGGCGAGCAGGTTGCGTTTGGTGTAGCCGGATTCGGGGAAGTAGACTTTGTTGAGATTGGGGAAGCGGAGACGCTTTCCGTCGATCTCCATCAAGATCGTGTCCGACCGGCCTTTGAAGAGTTCGGCCTCGATTTGCGTTCTTTGCGTGATGACGCGCCCTATGATAGCCGGCGCGCGAACAATGTCTGCCGTGGCAGCGGCGGCTGCTTCTGTCTCCCACTTGCAGTCTTCGGGGCGGACGTCTTCGCGCAGAGCGAGGAAGACGGGATGGCGGAGGGCGTGTTCCTGAGTCCAGCCGCTGAATTTGACGCGAGCGACCAGACTGGGCGAGATCCACGAAGCTGATTCATTCGTCTCAGGGATGCGGTCGAATGGAGGTTTCGTTGCGGCTAGTTCTTTGAGTTGAGCGGCGATTCCTTTGTAGGTTGTGGCGTCGAAGCCGGTGCCGACGTGGCCGATGAATTGTAATGTTCTTTCTTTGTAGAGTCCGAGGAGCAGCGACCCGAACGGGATGCCGGGCGTGCGAGCAGCGGTCCAGCCGGCGACTACGGCGTCGAGTGTCTGCGTGACTTTGAGCTTGGCCCAATTGGGGCTGCGATCGGAAACGTAGCGGCTGTCGATGCGCTTGGCGACGATGCCTTCGAGGCCTTGCTGTTTGGCAAGCTCGAAGAGTTCTTTGCCTTGCTCGAGTTGATGATCGGAGTAGCGAAAGCGATCGGTTGCGTGCAGCAGGCGCTGCAAGAGTTGCTTGCGTTCGAGGAGCGGCGCATCGCGCAAATCGTAGCCGTCACAGTAGAGGATGTCGAAGAGGTAGTAGACGACGGGGACGCTGGAGAGCAAGTTCGGCGCAGGAGCGCGGACGTGCATGCGTTGTTGGAGCAGGCCAAAGTCGCTGTGGCCGCGGGCGTCGAGAGCGACGATTTCGCCATCGAGAATCGCTTGATGAGCGGAAAGCGATTGCGGCAACAACGCGAGTTCTGGATAGCGTGCGGTGATGTCGATGGCGTTGCGCGAGCGCATGGCCAATTTGCCGTCTTTGACCCAGGAGAGGGCGCGGACGCCGTCCCATTTTATTTCGTAGAGCCAGTGGGGATCGGAGAAGGGCCGCTCGGTAAGGGTAGCGAGCATGGGCTCGACGCGCGCAGGCATGGCGGCTTTGCGGGCGCCGTGCAATTCGCTGACGCGGATGGGAATGGCGGTGCGCTTGGGCGGCTGCTCGTCCTTGATTTCTTCGAGAGTGCGGCCGGTGAGAACGGAGCCGTCGTGGTCGTCGATATTCCAGGCGGGATCGGCTGCGGCGTCTTTGTGCTTGATCATTAGCCATTCGTTGCCCTTTTCGCTGTGTTTCAGCTTGACGAGGACGAAGCTGCCGCGAAGTTTTTCACCGTTGAGAGTGAATTTGATTTCGCCGCGGCGGAGCTGTTCGGATGCGCTGGCGGTGCCTTCGACGGCGTAGGTGCCGCGATCCCAGACCATGACGGTGCCGGCTCCGTAGCTGCCTTCGGGAATTTTGCCTTCGAAGCCGGCGTATTCGAGGGGATGATCTTCGGTTTGCACGGCGAGGCGTTTGTCCGCTGGATTCATCGATGGGCCTTTGGGAACGGGCCAGGAGACGAGGGTGCCGTTGATGGCCAGACGAAAATCGTAGTGCAGGCGGCGGGCGGCGTGTTTTTGCACCACGAAGGTGTGGTCGGTTTGCGGGGAGGCGTCCTTTCCGGGAGGCTCGGGGGTGCGGTCGAAGCGGCGTTTTTTCTGATATTCCTCGAGCTTGGGCATGGGGGGCATTCTACCCTCAGAAGGTCCGCCTCAGAAGGCGGACCCTACGGCAGGTAGACTGCGCTGCGGCGCGCCGCCCTAAAAGGACGGCGCCTACAAGTAGTTTGGCCTCCCTCCCCCTGGTTATGTGTAAGTGTTGATTCTAAACGTGGTTAAAGTGCTTTGTTTTGATATAGTTTTGTAAGTGTTCATTCTAAAGGGGTTATGGCGAATATTTTCGGGTAAACTGGATGAAGGCTTCAAGTAATACTTTAGGTGCCGACGAAAAAGCGGGGTACACCCCCATGTTTTTGCAAAGAGTGCGGAAGCGATAGATTCAAAAGAGCTTAGCCCTCGCTCTGGTGCAAAAGAGTGCAGCAAGAGTGTGCAACGCTTTGATTTTTAAGGAGATAAATTTTGCGGTTTTTTTGCAGCAAGAGCAAGGAGGACGACATGAAGGGCTCTCGCAGTATTACCCAGAAGTAAGTCTACCACAGAACGGGAAAAAGTCAAGGAAAATCGGAGAAGGTATCATAGCTCGTTAGAAATGTCCCCTAGGTTAGCTCGTTAGAAGTGTCCCCTTGTGGGGTTTGAAAGGGTGGCGTGGTGGGGGCCGGAGCGGAGCGCGGTGCCGCGGGTACCGCGGCACGGTCGGGCGCAGCGCAGGCC
>DATNNV010000019.1:0-27355 GCA_035601655.1 Candidatus Dormiibacterota bacterium | reverse complement strand
GCGGGGCGGGGAGGGTTTCGGCGGCGGGGAGGGTTTCGGCGGCGGAACAGGTAGCGACGTATTATCGCGATGTGTTGCCGATTTTGCGGCGGCATTGCGAAGGCTGTCATCGGGCGGACGGAATTGCGCCGATGGCGTTTGAGACGTACGAGCAGACGCGGCCGTTTGCGGGTGCGATTCGCGCGGCGACGCAGGCGAAGACCATGCCGCCGTGGTTTGCCGAGGCCGGCGTGGGGCACTTTTCGAATGATCCTTCGCTGACGGCGAAGGAGATTTCGGTGATTGCGGCGTGGGCGGACGATGGCGCTCTGGCAGGCGATGCCAAGGATGCGCCTGCGGCGGCGCCGTGGGCTAAGAGCTGGACGATGGCGCAGCCGGACTTGGTTTTGCAAATGCCGCAGGCAGTGGGGCTGCCTGCCGGCGGCGATATCGATTACACGTATGAGATCGTGCCGACGCACTTTGCGGAGGACCGGTGGATCCAGAGTGTGGAGGTGCGGCCTTCGGCGCGGGCGAACGTGCACCATGCGGTGGTGTACGTGCGGCCGCCGGAATCGAAATGGCTGCGGCATGCGCCGATGGGGGTTCCGTTTACGGTGGAGTCGCTGAGCGATGAGGAGGACCGGCGCGGGGCGCATTGGACGGACAGCGACGTTTTGCTGGTGTACGCGCCGGGAAGTTCGCCGGATAACTGGCCGGCGACGATGGCGAAGTTCATTCCGGCGGGTTCAGATCTCGTTTTCCAGATGCATTACACGTCGAACGGGCGGGCGACAAAGGATCGCTCGAGCGTGGGACTGATCTTTTCGAAGCAGCGGCCGGCGCAACGGGTGCTGACATTGCAACTGACGAACGATCACTTTGTGATTCCACCGGGGGCGCCGGACTATCGCGTGGAAGCGCGGGGTACGCTTCCGAACGAGGCCTTGCTGCTGAGCTTTTTCCCGCACATGCATTTGCGGGGAAGGCGATTTGAATATAACGTGGTGCACCGAAAAGAGGGAGGTTCGGGCGGCGCGGATATGGAGACGTTGCTGCGCGTGAACTATCACTTTCACTGGCAGATGAGCTACCGGCTGGCCGAGCCGCGGGTCTTGAAGGCGGGAACGGAACTGCAGGCGGTGGCGTGGTTCGACAATTCGGCGGGGAATGCTCATAACCCTGATCCGAGCGCAGCGGTGCGGTGGGGTGAACAGACCTACGATGAAATGATGGTGGGGTTTTTTGATGTGGCGGTGGCGGCGGGGGTGGATAAGCGGAGGTTCTTCGAGCGGAGGGATTCGGGGAAGGAATGAGGCTGGGAGTCGCGGGGCGCGGCGTAATCGGCGGGCGGGGCGGCGTGAGCGGCTGCAGGATTGCCACGGTCATAGACGCCGTGGCTGGCGGAAAGGCGCAGCTGTGCTGCCGCACTCCAAGTTGCTATTTGCTGATTGAGTACGCTGGTTGAGGCGGATGCGCGGGCGGCGAAGCGGTGTGCTAAGTTTTAAATTTAGCGCATTTCTTGCGCACGGAGCCTGTGAGCACACAAACACCAGTCGACCCGAAGCACTCGCCGTCGCCACACAAGGCGCCGCCGCGCGTGGAAGTGTATTGGACCGCGATCACGTATAAGACGGTGGCGATTTACGTGGTGCTGATCGCGACGATTGTCTTCGCGGCGCTGTATCTGGCGGTGCCGGACATTTACTCGAAGTTTCTGAGGACCGTCAACGACAAGATCAGCGGGGACAGCGATGCGGTTTCGGCGGCGCAGACGCAAGCAAAGTTCGTGAACCTGGACGGCAAGGTACAGGTAAAAAAAGTGAATTCGGTGACGTGGGTGGAAGCGGACTACCGCACGTCGCTGGACAAGGGCGATCAGATTCAAACGGGACCGGACGGAGCGGCGCGCATCACGTTTGGCGACGGGACCACGTATACGGTGAAGTCCGAAGCGCTGGTAACGGTGGAAGAGAATTTGATGGGGAATAACAGGCCGACGAGCGTGGCGGTGCGTATCAACACGGGGTCGGTGGATCTGGCCACGGGAAACTGGGCTTCGCCGGATTCCAAGGCGGCGGTTAGCGTGGAAGATGCGGTGGCGCAAATGCACCAGAACAGCCGCGCGTCGGTAAAGAGCGATCCACAAACGAACGAACATGAAATCACGGTGTCCAACGGTTCGGCGGAAGTGAAACGCGGATCGGAGAAGATCGAGCTGACGCAATGGGAGAAAGTAAGCTTCCAGAACGGGGCGGCCATTCAGAAGTCGAACGTGCTGGCGCCGCCGGAACTGGTGGCACCGCTGAACCTGGCGCCGTTGATCACGGAATACCCGCGCAACTTTGAGGTGCGTTTCGAGTGGAAGCCGGTGCGGGAGGCAGTTTCCTACACGCTGCGCGTGAGCACCACGACGATGTTCACCAAGATCGTGAAGGAAGTGAAGGTCTCCGGGGCAACCACAGAAGTTTCGGGCTTTGATCCGGGCGATTATTTCTGGAACGTGTCCGCGCTGGACGGCAAGAAGCAAGCCAGCGAGGTCAGCGAGACGTTCAAGTTTACGCTGGTGGCGCAGGGCAAGACCCAGGAAATGATGCTGCAGATCGATGGGACACAATTGCACGGGCGCGTGGCGGAAATTCTGGGGCGCACGGAGCCAGGGGCGGCGCTGATCATCAACGGACAATCGGTGCCGAACATCGCGGCGGACGGGAGCTTCCGGCATTTTACGGAGCAACTAGATCCCGGGCAGCACACCATCGTGATCGTGGGACAAAACCGGCGCGGAGGAACGGCGAAGCAGGAAGTGTCCATCATCGTGCCAAAGTAGAGCTGGCGAAGGAGCGGTTGGAGCGCGGGGTTTTGCGCTTACGGCGCTGACCGGAGACAATGGACCTGGGTTGGAATTGCGGGCACGCCCGGCAGCGACGCATTTTCTGGCCGGGCAGCGGAGAGGGTCTCTCCGCAAGGGGAACGAGGGAATGAACAAAAACGGCTACAGCATGAGGTCGGTGTTCAGTTTGTTTTCGTCCGACCTGGCCATCGATCTGGGGACGGCGAACACACTAGTGTTTGCGCACGGCAAAGGCATTGTGGTGAATGAGCCGTCGATCGTGGCGATTAACAAGTCGACCGGCGAAGTGGTGGCGGTGGGGCGCGAAGCGAAAGAAATGCTGGGACGCACACCCGGGAACGTGGTGGCCATCAAGCCAATGAAAGACGGCGTGATCGCGGACTTCAAAGTCACCGAGAAGATGCTCACGTATTTCATTCAGAAGGCGCACAACCGGCGGGTGCTGGTGCATCCGCGTATCGTGATCGGAGTGCCCAGCGAAATTACGCCAGTGGAAAAGCGCGCGGTGCAGGACAGTGCGTACCGGGCGCGAGCCAGCGAAGTATATCTGGTAGAGCAGGCGATGGCCGCGGCGATTGGCGCGGGGCTGCCGATCGAAGAACCTTCGGGAAACATGGTGGTGGATATCGGCGGCGGGACCACGGATATCGCGGTGATTTCGATGAGCGGGATCGTGTACTCGAGGTCGGTGCGCGTGGCCGGCAACGAGATGGACGAAGCGGTGATGCAGTATTTGAAGCGCAAATACAATTTGCTGGTTGGCGAGCGAACGGCGGAACAAATCAAGATGGAAATCGGGTCGGCGTATACGCTGGAAAAGCCGCTGACGATGGAAGTGAAGGGGCGCAACCTGATTGAAGGGGTTCCGCGCACGGTGACGATCGACGACAGCGAAATTCGCGAAGCTCTGGGCGAATGCGTGGCCACGATTCTGAACGCAGTGCGCGTGGCGCTGGAGCGCACGCCGCCGGAACTTTCCGCGGACATCAGCGACCGGGGCATCGTGCTGACGGGCGGCGGGGCGCTGCTGAAAAATCTGGACAAGCGCATTCGCGAGGAGACCGGGCTGCCGGTATCGATCGCGGACGATCCGCTGGCGTCGGTGGTGCTGGGCACGGGAAAAATGCTGAGCGATTTCAAATTGTTGCGGCAGGTTTGCATCGATTAGTTCTCGAATAGTTTTCGGATAGTTTTCAGGGACGCGGGACACTCTCATGGTTGGCATTCCCTCTCGCCACAAATCGCTGGTACTGCTGGTCGGCGTGATTCTGCTGCAAGTGCTGCTGCTGGCGGTGCAGATCAAGAAGGATGCGCAGGGGCGGCTGATCCGCGTGTGGACCGTGGGCGCGGTGTCGCCGTTCGAACGCGCGGGCGCTTACGGCGTCGGGCACATTCGCAATACCTGGAATCATTATTTCGCGTTGCAGAATACCTCGCGCGACAACGAACAACTGCGCAAGGAAAACGATGCGCTAAAGATGCAGCTCGCGCAGCTGCAGGGCAAAGCGGCGGAGGCGGACCGCCTGGCGGCGCTGCTCAATTTCCGCAAATCGCACCAGGAAGTGCCGATGCTGAGCGCGCGAGTGATCGGCGCGAGCGCGGACAGCGCCAGCCAGACTATCTATATGGATCGCGGCGAGCGCGACGGCATCCGCAAGAACATGGGCGTGATTACGGCGGACGGAGTGGTCGGCAAGGTGATCGAAGCGTTCGCGAATACTTCGCAGGTGCTGCTGCTGACGGATAAAGACAGCGGGGTAGGCGCGATGCTGGCGGACTCGCGCATACAGAGTCCGGTGGGCGGCACCGGCGAACCGCTGCTGGCGATGAAATACGTTGCGAACGACGACACGGTTAAGGCGGGCGAGCGCGTGGTGACCAGCGGGATGGACCGGATTTTTCCGCGGGATCTTCCAGTGGGCACGGTGGCGGAAGTGAAAGCGGGCAATCCGTTTAAGCAAATTCGCATCCGGCCAGCGGCGAATCTGGAGCGGCTCGAGGAAGTGATCGTGCTGCTTACGCTGCGGCCGCTGGAGATGAAGAGGGATTCGGCGGTGGTGGTGGCTCCGGCAGCAGCTCCGGCGGCGGTGACTCCGTGAACGACGGATACGACTTCCACAGCGCGGAAACGCACATTGAGGTGCACAAGTTCCGCACCGGCGCGATCGTGGTGGCGACGGCGCTGGCGCTGTTGATACAAGCGGCGTCTCCGATTTATTTTTCGAAAGCGGCGATCCTGGATTTGCCGCTGCTGATTACGATTTATTTCGGATTGAGCCGGCGCAATCCCTCGACGGGTTTGCTGCTGGGCATGGTCATCGGGCTGTTGCAGGACAGCTTGAGCGGGCCTACGGTGCCGCTGGGCTTGTACGGAATCGCGAAGACGGTGATCGGGTATCTAGCGTCCTCGATTGGCGCGCGGCTGGACACCGAGCATCCCGCGGCGCGCTTTGCGCTGACCGGGCTGTTCTTCTTCGTGCATCAAGGCGTGATCGTGCTGACGCAGCGTTTGCTGCTGGCGCAGCCTGAGGCATGGTTGACGATGCGGCTGGTGATCGCAGCGTCGGTGAACGCGGTTGTGGCGATCTTCCTGTTCCATCTTCTGGACCGTCTGCGCAAACGCTAGTACGGCTAGATGCAGTTCGAATACGCTAGAAGTTTCTCTGGCTAGCGCGCCAACAAGAATTCCTTGAAATCGCCGTAGCTGCTGCTGATGGGCAGCGAGAGCTTGGTTTTCTCTAAATATTTGCTGAGACGTTCCGGGAGTGGCGGGGCCTGGCCGATGGCTTTCTGGACTACCTCGGCGAATTTTGCGGGATGCGCGGTGGCCAGGACCAGACCTTGGGCGGGCTCGGCGTGTTCTTTCTTGTAGGCTTCCCAGCCGAGGACGCCTACGGCGGTATGCGGATCGGCGATGTAGCGGAAGCGTTCCCAGACGGATTGCATTTCGCGCAGGGTTGCTTCGTCAGTGGCGCCGTAGCCGGAGATTTCGCGGCGCACGTATTCGAGGCGGCCGCGGCACAAATCGAGCAGGCGCGGAAAATTATTGGGATTGCCGACGTCCATGGCGTTCGAATAGGTGGCTTGCGCAGCCCGCGGATGAAATTCACCGCTGCGCAAATACTCCGGGACGACGTCGTTGGCGTTGGTCGAAGCGATGAAGTGCGCTACGGGCAGGCCGATGCGCTTGGCGAAGAGTCCCGCGGTGAGGTTGCCAAAATTTCCGCTGGGCACGGAAACGACCAGCGACACGGAAGCTACGGGCAACTGGCGGTACGCGGCGACGTGATAGAACATTTGCGGCAAGAGGCGGCCGATGTTGATGGAGTTGGCGGAGGTGAGCCAGACGCGCTTGTTCAGGTCTTCGTCGGTGAAGGCTTGCTTGACGAGGCGCTGGCAATCGTCGAAGGTGCCGGCGACTTCGAGCGCGGTGATGTTCTCGCCGAGGGTGGTGAACTGCTTTTCCTGCGCTTCGCTGATGCGCTTCGAAGGATAGAGGATCACGACGCGAATGCCGGGGACGGCGAGAAATCCGTGCGCTACGGCGCTGCCAGTATCGCCGGAAGTGGCGACGAGCACGGCGAGCGGGCGAGTCTCGCCGCGCACGAAGTAGCCCATCAGCCGGGCCATGAAGCGCGCGCCGAAATCCTTGAAGGCTAGCGTTGGCCCGTGGAAGAGCTCGAGAATGTGCAATCCGGGCGAGAGGGACACGAGCTTGACCGGAAAATTGATGGCTTCGCTGACGATCTGCCAGAGGATTTCTTCGGGAACGTCCGGCGTGGCGAACGGGCGCACCACGCGGAAGCACACTTCCGTGAACGGCAGGCCGCGAAACTCTTCCAGCTCTTCGGGCGAGTGGCGAGCGATTTCCGCGGGCATGTACAAGCCGCCGTCCGGCGCAAGGCCGCGCAAGACTGCGCCGCGAAGCGAGGTCAGTGCGGCTTTCTGTGCGGTGCTGCGATATCTCATTCTTCTCCGGCTCTGGTTATCCGTTACCGCGTATCGAATGCTACTTCTTCAGAGCAACTCTCGCACCTTGGCGAGAAACTTCTCGGCGTCCATTGCGGGATCGCGGAGTTCGCTGACTTGCAGCGTCGCATGCGCCAGGGCTTCATAGCTCTGGCGGCGCGCCGCGATAAGCGCGGGATAGCATCGTGCGACAGTGTTGCGCGGCGTTTCATTGGGCCTGGGGACAAATGCGCCGCGCCAAAGGACGGGCTTGGGATCGCTGAGGTAGCGCTCAATCAGCAACTGCCGCTCTTCGGCGGACGCGGCCAGATACACCACGGTCATCTGCTTGCGCATGCGGTAAAGCAGATTGTTCCCCGTGTGAATCACGCTACCGGTGGTATCAAGAACCAGTGAACGGGATCGGTCGCGCTCGAGTTCGGTCAGCACTTCATCGAGCACGTGGATTTCTTCGGACAAGTATTGCGCCTCGCGTTCGCCATAAGCGGGGCTATCGGGCCAGCCCATCCACGCCGCTACGCCGTTGATTCCAGCATGTCCGCCCGCAGCCAACCGCGGCGCCAGACGCTCCTCAATGCGATCGTCACAAGACGCCGCCGGACAGCCGTAAGCGGCTAACTTCCTGGTCCAGAAGGTCTTGCCGGCGCCGGACATGCCGACAAGCGCCAGCCGCAGAGGTTTCTCCAAGCAAGACTCCGTTGCACCCCTAATCCTTCACAATAAGGTTCAAAGCGCGGCAGGGCAACTTGCAACCCGGCGCCAGGTTCGAGACCCACAACCTTGTGCCGCGGCGCATTTTCCAGAGAATTCACAAAGAATCCTTCTCACGGCGGAAATTTTGTGAAACAATCTGCTCCCCTAAACGTCTTATGGATAGTCTGATGGCTAGGTCTTATGGATAGAACGGGGCCTTTTCATGACCGCCAAGAAGGAAAATCCGGGCGACCTGCTCCAGGGAACGCTGGACTTGCTCATCCTCAAAGCCCTGGCGCGCGGGCCGCAACACGGCTACGGCGTCGCCGAGTGGATTCACGCGATCTCCGAAGACATCCTGCGCGTGGAAGAGGGCGCGTTGTATCCGGCGCTGCACCGCCTGGAGCTGCGCGGCTTGCTCGCGGCCGAATGGGGCACGTCTGAGAATAACCGGCGCGCGAAGTATTACTCACTTACGGCGGCGGGCCGCAAAGAACTGGCGCAAGAAACCGAGCACTGGCGGCGTTTGTCCGGCGCAGTAGCGCGAATTCTGCAAACGGCATAAGGGGGCATGATGATTTCTTCATGGCTCAATAAAACCATCCTGCGGTTGAAGGCGCTCAAGCGGCGGCGCCAACTGGACCGCGATCTGGACGACGAAATGGCGTTTCATCTGGCCATGCGCGCCGCGAAGCTGGAGGCCCTGGGCCGCGATCCGGCAGCCGCGCAGCACGCAGCGCGGCGGCGCTTTGGAAACATCGGAAACGTGAAGGAACAAAGCCGCGCGATGTGGACGTTTACATCGTTGGAATCGTGGTGGACGGACGTACGCTATGCGGGGCGTTCGCTGGCGAATAATCCTGGCTTCACCATCGTGGCGGTCCTGGCGATCGCGCTCGGGATTGGCGTGAATGCCGGCATTTTCTCGATTCTTAATGGAGTGGCGTTAAGGCTGTTGCCGATACCGTCGTCACGACAGGTCGTCAGCGTCGATCAGATTTTTCACGGCAAGCTGCATCGCAATGTCCACGGCGAGACCACGCTCGTCTCGTACTCGGAGTACCTCAGCTACCGCAGCGACAATCATGTTTTTTCCGGTCTACTGGCGTACGAGCCATTTCTGATGGCCACGCTCGCAAGCGCGTCACCGAAGCAACTGTTTGGCGCCGCCGCATCCTGCAATTACTTCGATGTGCTGCAGATTGCTCCGTCCGCGGGCCGGGCATTCGTCGACAGCGACTGCGCGGCGTCCGGAACCGGCGCGGTCGTGGTCATAAGCGACGAGCTGTGGCACGCTTCGTTCGCCGCAGATCCGGCGATTCTGGGCAAGGCGATCCGGCTCAATCGCGCGGCTTTTGTGGTCATCGGCATTGCGCCTCCGGGTTTTACAGGAACCGAACCAATTCCCAGCGCGTTCTGGGTCCCGTTCACAATGCAGCCATCCATCGAGCCCGGGCGCGAGATGGACGCGCTTGGCGATGCCAGCCTGAGCTGGCTGGCACTGCTGGGCCGTCTGCGGCCCGGCGTTTCTCTCGAACAGACGCGCGCCGACCTCGCGGTGATTTCCGCGCGACTGGACCAGCGCCATCCTGGCGGCTTCGCCACGTTGGTGATCCGCCCAGCGACCTTCCTGGGGCGGCAAGAGGAGCACTCATTCGTGTTTGGCGTCGGAGGAATTATTCTGGCCGCCACGGGCCTGGTGCTGCTCATCGCCTGCGCAAACGTGGCGAATCTTCTGCTCGCGCGCGCTTCCGCTCGACACAAAGAAATCGCGCTGCGCTTGTCCATCGGCGCCAGCCGCTGGCGCCTCATTCGCCAATTGCTGACAGAGAGTCTGCTGCTGGCATTTATCGGCGGGGCCTGCGGCTCCGTAATTGCGTTCTGGTCTTTCCAGGGGATTTCCAGTTTTCTGCTGGCGCATCTGCCGCGCAATTTCCCGCCGCTGGCTTTGAACCTTGCGCCAGACTGGCACGTACTCGCTTACGCATTCGTGCTCACCGTGCTTACGGGCATGGTTTTCGGAGTGGTTCCAGCACTGCAAGCCACGCGCGCCGAATTAAATACCGCGCTGAAAGAGGAAGGCTACGGCGCGGCGGGGTCAGCGCGCCGCAGCGGACGGCTGCGAAACACTTTGGTCGGCGTGCAGGTCGCGGTGTGCATGATCCTTTTGCTTGCCGCCGCGCTGCTGATGCGCGGGTTGTATATCGCGCAGACCGTCGATCCCGGCTTCCGAATGGGCGGCGTGGCGTCCATCTCTTTGGACCTGCGATCGCAAGCGTACGACGACAAACGAGCCGCGGTGTTTCAAAGCCAACTCATCGATCGTTTGGTTTCCCTGCCCGGAGTGGACGGCGTTGCACAGGCCGAGCACGCTCCGCTCGACGATGATCATAACTGGACGGGTTTCTTGTTTCCCGGCGAGCACGACAATATCGATGTGGAGTTCGACAACGTGTCGCCTGCTTTCTTCACCATCCTGGAAATCCCATTTGTGCGCGGAGGGAACTTCACGGAGGCCGAATCGCGCACGGGAGCGAATGTCGCGATCATCAGCGAAGCCGCCGCCAGGACGCATTGGCATGGTGCGGATCCAGTAGGCCAGACGATCAGGAAAGGCAAACAGGAACTGCAGATCGTGGGCGTGGCACGAGACGCGCAGATTGCGCGCCTCGGACAAGACCCGCGTCCCTACATTTATCTACCCGCCGGGCCTGAGCAGCAGATTCGTGTCCAGCTGCTGGTTCACAGCGCCGTACCCTTCCGGCAAACGGAAACGGCAATTCGCGGCGCCGTTCACATGGTGGACCCGGATATGCCTGTTGACGTAACTCCCCTGGCGGACAATCTCGAAATCTGGCGAACTCCGTCGCGCATCGTCGCTTCCCTGTCTGCGGCGCTCGGAGCTCTCGCGTTAGTTCTGGCCATCACGGGTGTTTATGGCGTGGCTTCGTATGCCAGCAGCCGGCGCATTCGCGAAATCGGTATCCGCGTGGCGTTGGGGGCCGGCTCTCGCGATGTCATGGGGCTGCTGCTGCGGCAGGTTATGCGCCCGGTCTTAGTTGGCGCCGTCGTTGGCATCGCTGTTTGTGCGGGGGTATCTTCGGTCCTGTCGGCAATGCTTTTCGGGCTGCGCTCCTATGATCCGATTGCCTTCCTGGTGGTTCCGGTTCTGCTCCTGGGCGTCGCGTTGCTGGCCAGTTACCTTCCCGCTCGCCGGGCCATGCGCGTCGATCCGGTTACCGCTTTGCGCTACGAATAAGTGCCAACCTGGAACCTGTCCCTTGGGACGGCTTGCACCCTCAACTCCTGAATGCTAGTTTCTAAAGGGACTTCTTCCGACTGCAGGCAGGAAAGGTCCGGCGGCTTCGGGATCTCCGTGGGAATGTTTCGAGGCGTTTTTTCGAGCCAAAGTCTTCTCAGGAAACTTCGGAACTGGCTCTGGGTTTGTTAGTGGCGCGGGTGTACTCCGGCAAAGCTGGAGCGGGCTCAGCTCAGCCCTGATACACAAGACATAGCAGAATATCTCGCGCGGGGTTTTGGCGTGTCGTACTGGTTTCGCAACGACAATCGTTTGCCGCAAGGGCGGCTGGCCGTGGCTTCTTACGTGATCGTGGGAATGGTCGGGGTGTTGCTGCTCGGCTTCTGGAAGCTGCAAGTCATCGATTCGGACAAATACGCACAGTGGGCGGAGCGCAATCGCGTGCGCTCGATTCCCATCATCGCGCCGCGGGGACGCATGCTGGACCGCGATGGCCGCGTGCTGGTGGATAATCGGCCCTCCTTCAGCGTCCTGTTGCTTCGTGACGATCCCGCGCTGGTGGAGAAAAATCTTCCGGCGATCTCCGAGGGGCTAAATATCCCCATGGCGGATTTGCGCGAGCAACTGAGTAACACCAGAGCCCTGCCGAAATTCCAGCCAATTGTGGTCAAGCCGGAGGCCACGCAAGCCGATATCGACTATATCGAGTCCCATCGTGCCGACATTCCTGTGCTGGAAATGCTTTCCGTTTCGCGCCGCCGGTATCCTCCGGGCGGTTTTATGTCCCATACCTCGGGGTACGTTGGCGAGGTGAGCGAGCAGCAGATCGAAGCCAGCAACGGTAAATTGCGTCCGGGCGACTTTGGCGGCAAGACGGGACTGGAGCGCCAGTACAACGACATGCTCATGGGGACGGACGGGATGCGCCGCGTCATCGTCAACAGCGTGGGCCGGGAAGTCGATCGCCTGCCCAGCCAGGAAGCCATCCCGGGCAAAGAAATCAGGCTGACCATCGACTACGACCTTCAGCAGGTTGCCGAACAATCACTCGGCGCAAGAGAGGGCGCAGTTGTTGCTCTGGATCCGCGGACCGGCGAAGTCCTCGCCATGGTCAGCCATCCCGCGCCCGACCCCAACGATTTCGCTGTTCGCGTTTCCAAGGAAGAATGGAAGCGCCTAAACGACGATGAACAAAAGCCGCTCCTGGACCGAACGATCCAAGCGCAACTGGCTCCCGGCTCGGTCTTCAAAATCGTCATGGCCACGGCCATGTACGAAACGAAAGTCGTGCCCGAGAATATGACGGTTTTTTGCCCGGGCTACGGCACCTTCTATGGCCGCCAGTTCAAATGCTGGGTGTTCGGCAAGAGCTCCCACGGAACCGTCGACGTGCACCGCGCCGTCAACCAGTCCTGCGACATCTTCTTCTACACCCTCGGTATGCGCATGGGCATCGACATCATTTCCAAGTACGCGAGCGGCTTGGGCCTTGGCCATAGAACCGGCATCGACCTGCCCTCGGAAGAACCCGGCCTGGTGCCCAGCGAAGAATGGGTGCAGCGAGTTTTCCATCGCCGCTGGTATCCGGGCGAAACCATTTCCGTCGCTGTCGGACAGGGCGCGGTCACCACAACGCCGTTGCAACTGGCTCGCCTCATCGGCGGCATTGCCTCCGGCGGCGTCTTCATGCAGCCGCACTTGTGGAAGGACGCGCAAAACATCACCGAAGAAAAATTCCCGCTCAAGGATTCAACCACCGAGAAGATCACGGACGACATGTACGGCGTCGTCAACGGCGGCGGCACGGGCGCTGGGCTAAAGCTACAAGGCATCGAATTCAGCGGCAAGTCCGGCACGGCACAGGTCATCGGTTACGCCGCGCGCGATCGCGTCGCCAAGCAAAAAAGATTTCTCGATAACGCCTGGTTCGTAGGTTACGCCCCCAAGCGCGATCCGGAAATCGTCGTCTCCGTCCTGGTGCAAGAAAGCGGCAAACACGGCGGCGAGGCAGCTGGCCCGGTGGTTCGCGACATCATTAAGACCTATTACGACAAGAAGGCAAAGAAGACATCGGGACAATACACCGTCGAATACAAGCGTTATGATCTAGGTGACGGCTCGGCACCGCCCGCGGCCATTCAACCGCAGCCGGTGCTCAAGCCCGAAGGGCCATCCACAGCGGCGCCCGCGCGCGCTGCGGCGGCTCAGCACTGACCGAGAAGGCAAGACAAATGAGTTTTTTGATTTATTTTCAATTGGCAGCTTTTAGTTTCCGCACATGAAAGACGCGCCCGGCGCAACAACTCGCGACTACGACTGGTGGCTTCTGGCCATTCTCGCTGCCATCTGCACGCTCGGCGTGATCGAGATCTATTCCGCCACGCATGGAAGTACCCTTGCCGGAATGCACTTGAAGCAGCTACGCTGGCTGGGAATCGGCATCGTGGTTATGTTCATCGTGTCGCGGATCGATTACCACCTGATCCTGGGGCAGGCGCCGATTCTCTATCTTATTGGCATTGCTGCGCTTATTGCCGTACTGCTGGTGGGGCACACGCGTTTTGGGGCCAAACGCTGGATTCCGGTACTGGGTGAATTTCTCCAGGTGTCAGAACTCGTAAAGTTGATTATAATCATTGCATTGGCCCGCTTCTTTGCCGAAGTGGGCAGCGAGGAACTTTCCCTGCGCGATTTGATCAAGGCAGGGCTTTTGGTGGGCCTACCGCTCGTCCTGATACTGAAGCAGCCGGATCTTGGCACAGCCCTCGTGCTTGTGCCGTTGCTTGTGGTCGGCGCTTTCCTGGCGGGTCTCCAGTGGCAGCACGCGGCGGTATTTTCGTTGGCAGGCATTTTGCTTGTTGGTGCGGTATTTTATCCGCCGGTCAGCCGGCACATTCTCAAGCCGTATCAGCGGGAACGCATTACGTCTTTCCTGCACCCGGAAGAGGACGCAAAAGGCGCCGGCTATCAATTGTTGCAATCCAAGATTGCCGTCGGTTCCGGCGGCTTCTGGGGAAAAGGGTTCGGCAACGGCACGCAGAATCAACTGGGATATATCCCCGTCCGGTACTCCGATTTCATCATGTCGGCCTGGGCGGAAGAACAGGGATTCAAAGGTGTGCTGTTCGCTTTAGGGCTGTATATGGCGTTGCTGCTTCGTTTGGTGCAGAATGCTCAGCGCGCGAAAGATCGCGCTGGTATGTTTCTGGTCATGGGCGTGGCAGCCGCGCTGGGTTTCCATGTTTTAGTGAATGTGGCCATGGTCATCGGCGCTATGCCGGTGACCGGCATCCCGCTCCCTCTCATGAGTTACGGGGGCTCCGCCACATTGTTTGTATTCCTGGCGATCGGACTGGTCATGAATGTCCGGCTACGCCGGTTCGTCAACTGAGCCGAGCGCCAGTCGCGAGAACCGCCTGATTCAAATCGGGCGCTCTCGGCGAAAAAATTCGCAGTAGGTGATTAGGATTTTCAGAGTGAGGACAGCATCGTCCGCCGTTCGCCCGGGAGTTTTCCGGCAACGAGTCAGCATCGATAGCAAGAGAGAACTTCTTCCCTCCGGCTTCGAACGCAAAGCCACCTCAATGCAGGTGTCGCCTTGGTGTGACCCGGTGTTTACCGGGCCGGCTGCTTTTTCCCAGACCTCCGTCGGGCTGCAACCCGCGGCGATGCGTCCTGTGCGTCCTTTACGGACCACATCCCTTCAGGAGTTTTCATGTCTAAAGAACTTGTTATTTCCGCGTCCTCCCATGAACGGCGGGTCGCGATTCTCGAAGAAGGCCAGCTAGTCGAAATCTACATCGAGCGCGAGAAAGAATTCGCGCTCGTCGGCAGCATCTACAAAGGAAGAGTCACCCGCGTCCTTCCGGGCATGCAGTCCGCTTTCGTGGACATCGGCCTGGATGGCGACGCGTTTCTCTACGTGAGCGACGTCTTCGAAAACCTCGAAGACTACGATCACGGCCACGAGCACGCTCCGGGCCCGGTTCCGGCTCTCAGTTTGCCCGCGAGCCCGGCCGCCGTAGAGTTGCTCCCCGGCGAAACGCTGGCGCATGCCGGCGGTCACGAGGAAGCGCATTCCGGTGAACCGCACGGCGACTCCTCCGATCACGCGCGCCACGAAGCGCATGACGATGCGCACGACGATCATTCGAATGCATCGCCCCGCTTGGAGGGCGAATCCTCGGCAGGCCCCGTACGCGACGAGGAAAGCCAGCAGCCTTCGCACCGTTACGACGAGCGCCAGCCCGAGTCCAACGCTTCCGCGCCGCAGAATTTCGCGCCGCACTACAATCCGACGCAGAATTATCCTTCGCGTTCGGATCGTCCCGACCGCGGCGGTGATTTCAACCGCGGTAACGACCGCGGTGCTGACCGGGGCGGCGACCGTGGTGATCGCGGTGGCGACCGTGGCGGCGACCGGGGCCGTGGCGGGCGCTGGCCGCGCCGCGGCGGACGCCGCCGCAGCGGCCCTCCTCCCAGCAGCGGCCCTGGCGGTGCGCGCAATCTTCCGCCATCGAAATACGCTTCGCCGCAGGGCGGTGACCGCGACCAGCGCGGCAACGATTCTCGCGGTCCGGACACTCGCGGCTACGACAATCGCGGTCCGCGCCGTGGTGGCTTCGAGCGCCGCCCGGACAATCGCGGCTTCGATAACCGCCGTCCCGACGAAGCGCGCCGCCCCGCTGCCCCGGTCGGCCCACCGCCAGCCGTCGAAGACGAAATTGTGCTTCCCGGGGAGTCGCTCGCAAAATATCGCGCGCGCCCCGCGGCTGCACCGCCGCAACCCGTTATCGAGCGCACCCAGGAAGAAGTCCGTTTGCCGTTGGATGAAGAAGAACCGTCTACGCAACCTCGCGGCCCGATTCCTGCCGGCACGCCGGCGCCGGGTCCGCGCCGCTTTTCCGGCGGACTTCCCCGCTGGCTACTCGCCGACGCAGGTTCCGAAGCAGAAACTCCGGCGCAAGAAACGGGAGAACTCACCGGCTCGGCGCAATCTGCAGGCGAGGAGCAGGAAAACCGCGAGTCGCCTCTCGCAAACGCCCGCCAAGCCGAAACAGAGCCCGAGACCACTTCACGCGACGCGGAACTGAGCGACGATCAAGCCGCCGCTCTGGGCGCTGCGTTCGTGGAAGCCAAGCACGAAGAGGCACAAGACCGCGTGGAGACCGACATTCCGGTTGGCGCAGCCGGATTGGAACCCGAGGAAGAAGACGACGAAGAGGAAACGGAGACAGAACACTTCGTACACGCCAACGATGCGGAAGAATCTGAGCACGAAGAAGAGAGCGAAGAGGAAGAATCCGCTGTCGAGATTCATGCGGCCGAGGAATCGCACCGCGAAGACGGACATCCGCACGAAGAAGAAAACGAAACGACGCACCGTTCTCCCGCAGAGCAGTTAGCCGAAGACGAAGCGGACGCCGCTCACGACGAGGCTCACCAGATTGCCGCGCACGATGAGCACGAAGAACATCATGAACCCGCAGCGCTCGCTGCAGCCGCGCATTCCAGTGCGGCCGCTCCGCAGGGCGAAGAAGACGCTATCCTCTTGCCCGGCGAAACGCGCAGTCCGCGTACCGGCCCTCGCGAGGATTTTCCGCGAGATTCCGCGCGCATCGGAGGTAACCCGCGTTCCCGTTTCCAGCGGCCCTTCCGCAGCGGCGGACGCGACCGCAACGACCGTAGCGGCCCCCGTGGCGATAGCCGCGGCAGCCGAGACAGTCGCACCGGAAGTAGCAGTGGACGGACCGATAATCGCGGTTTCGATCGCGGCCCGGATCGCGGTGCAGACCGCGGCCCCGACCGGGGCCCCGATCGCGGCCCCGACAATCGCCGCGGTGGCGGACGCCGATTCGAACGCCGTGGACCCGGCGGCGGCGGTCATCGCGGCCACCAGCACGGCAGCCACTCTGGCCCGCGCCGCCCGCAGCTCATTTCCGAGATGCTGAAGGCCGGGCAGGAAGTCGTCGTGCAAATCGCCAAGGAACCTCTCGGCAAGAAGGGCGCACGCATCACCAGCCACGTGGCTCTTCCGGGTCGCTTCCTGGTGTACATGCCGACCATCGACCACATCGGCGTTTCGCGCAAAATCGACAGCGCGGAAAACCGTTCGCGCCTGCGCCGTTTGGTCGGCGAAGCGCGCGGCAGCTATCCGGGCGGCTTCATCGTGCGCACCGCCGCGGGCGGCGCAACCGATGAAGAGATTCGCACGGACATCGAGTTCCTCGGCCGCACCTGGAACGAAATCAAGCAGAAGAACGAAGAGCGCAAACCGCCCGCGCTTCTGCACCGCGACCTCAATCTCGTCGAACGCATTCTCCGCGACTACGTCAGCGACGATTTCAACGCCATCTGGATCGACAACGAAGAGGAATACGGCAAGGTCGTCGAATTCGTCAGCCGCTTCCAGCCGAAGCTGGCCAGCCGCGTCAAGCTCTACACCAAAGACACGCCGATCTTCGAGGAATTCGGCATCCAGCACGAGCTGGACAAAGCGCTGCGCGCCAAGGTCTGGCTCAAGTCCGGCGGCTACATCGTCATCAACCACACCGAGGCTCTCGTGGCCATCGACGTCAACACCGGCAAGTTCGTCGGCAAAGGCTCGACGCGGCTCGAGGACACCATCGTCAAGACCAACCTCGAAGCCGTAAAGGAAATCGTGCGGCAGATTCGCTTGCGCGATCTCGGCGGCATCATCGTGGTCGATTTCATCGACATGGAAGAGCGCCGCAACCGGGAAAAAGTTCTCTCTGCGCTGCAGCAAGCTCTCGATCAGGATAAAGCGCCGTCCAAAGCGCTTTCCTTCAACGAGTTCGGCCTCGTCTGCATCACCCGCAAACGCACCAAGCAGGCCCTCGAGCGCGTGCTTTGCCAGCCTTGCCCGTCTTGCACCGGATCCGGCATGGTCAAATCCATTCCCACGCTTTGCTACGAAATTCAGTCCGAAGCGCGCAAGATGGCTACTGCCGAGCACGAAGGCCCGAATCTCACGCTTCGCGTGCATCCAGAAATCGCCAAAGCGCTCAAGACCCGCGAGTCCATGCTCATCGACGAACTCGAGCAGAACGCGCACAAGCACATCATCATCCAATCCGATCCCACGCTGCATTGGGAGCAGTACGACATCTACTAATGCTCGTAGAGGCGCAGCACTGCTGCGCCCCATCTCGCCATGACGTAAGCGCCCGGGAATGTTTTCGACCCGGGCGCTTTCCTTTCTGCGCGCTTCAACGCGTCAATTTACCTGCACGATTTGACATCCCACGTCGGCTCCATATACCGTGCCGCAATGCCACGCAAAAAGTCCGCGGCTCCGCTTTCCGCCGCCGCACCTCCCGGCCTGCTAATCGAACACACCGGCTACGTCCTCACTTTCACCCTCGACAACGGCGACCACGGAAATCACATCACCGGCCTTATGTTTGATGCCTTGCTGCGCGAGCTTCGCGCCGAAGCGTCCACTCCTAAAGCGCGTGTCCTCCGTATCCGCGCGCGCGGTAAAGTTTTCTGCACCGGGCGCGAACGCGCAGGCCGGGACGCTGCGTCCATCCGGCGCGAATCCAGCCGCCTGGTCGAGTTCAAGCGCGCTTTGCGGTTGTCGCCGTTGATCAGCGTCGCGGAGGTGCAAGGCGACGCGTTTGGCTTTGGCTTCGGACTCGCGATTCTGTGTGATTTCGCGCTCGTCGCAGAACACGCGTCCCTGGGCTTTCCCGAAATGCGCTCCGGACTTCCGCCTTCCGCCATCATGGCTTACCTCGGCGAGTACACTCTGCCGCGCTTTGCGTTCCCTCTGGTGCTCTTCGGCGCTCCCATTGATCCGCCGCGCGCCCTGCAAATCGGCTTGATCTCGCAGGTCACTTCCGCTGCGCGTCTCTCCGCTGATGCCGATGCTCTGGTCGAGCGCATTCTGCAGCTTGATCCGGCAGCGGCGCGCCGCTGCAAGCAATTCTTCCAGTCCGCGCAGCAAAAATCTTTCGACGAGAACTGCCGCAGCGCCGTGCAAGCTCTGACTGCCGGCAGCCTGGCCGTCCTTGCCAAGCGGAAATGAAGCGCCTGTGATCGTCAACGCCGGCGCGCGCCTTGACCGCCTTCCTGTTTCTTCGTTTCATCGCCGCGTGATGAAGCTGATCGGCATCGGCATGTTTTTCGACGGCTTTGACGTGTACGTCGCCGCCACCGTGGTCGGCGCCACGCTCAAAAGCGGCTTCTCCACCATCGGGCAGAACGCTCAGTTCGTCTCCGCCACTTTCTTCGGCATGATGCTGGGATCGTTTCTGACCGGATTCCTGGGCGACCGCTACGGCCGCCGGTTCACTTATCAAGCCAATCTCGCGCTCTTTGGCGTGGCCTCGATCGCCGCCGCTTTCGCTTCTTCGATGAATGTGTTGATCCTGCTGCGCGGCATCATGGGGGTGGGTCTCGGCGCCGAGCTCGTGGTGGGCTACGCTTCGATGACGGAATTCGTGCCGCCGCAGGCGCGCGGGAAATGGGTCGGCGCGCTCTCCATAGCGGTGGTCACCAGCTTGCCCTTCAGCGCCCTCGCCAGCGCTTTGATCATTCCGCGTTTCGGCTGGCGCGCTATGTTCCTGCTCGGCGGACTCGGCGCGCTCGTCGTCTGGTATCTGCGCAAGTCGCTGCCGGAATCGCCTCGCTGGCTCGAGTCCATCGGCCGTGCGGACGAAGCCGAGCAGCTCCTGGAATCCATCGAGCGCGAAGTTTCGCTGCAGCACGGCGCGCTTCCTCCGCCCGCGGAGCCGCCGCCAATTGCGCCGCCCAGGGGCATCGGCGCGCTGCTAAATCCGGTTCTCCTCCCCCGCATGATCGTCGGATCGGTCACCCTGATCGTCGCCAACACTTTGATCTACGGCTTTGTCACCTGGCTGCCCAGCTTTTTCGTCCAGGAAGGGTTGAGCATCGCCACTTCTTTCAAGTATTCGCTGGTCATGTCCATCGGCGCGCCCATCGGCTCGCTCATCGCCGCGTTGGCCGCCGATTCCTGGGGCCGCAAGCCCACGATCATTGGCGCTTCCCTGGCCACCATCCTTGTTGGCAGCGTCTATCCGTTCGTCAAGCAACCTGCAGCCCTGATGGCCGCGGGCTTCCTGCTGATCATTCCCATCTATGTGCTGATCACCACGCTCTTCGCCATCTACATTCCGGAGCTCTTCCCCACCGAAGTGCGCATGCGCGCCGCCGGAATCTGCAACACCTTCGGCCGCGGCGCCACGATTCTCACGCCGTTCCTGGTCGTCACCCTCTTCCGCTCTTACGGAGTCCACGGCGTGGTAGCGCTCATGATCGCGCTCCTCATCATTCAAATCGGCGTCGTCCTCGCCTTCGGAGTCGAGCCCAGAAAACGCCGCCTCGAAGATCTCGCGTCGTAAACGCACCCCCTCTTTAGTAGTTGCGCCGCAGCGCCGCCCTTAGCTCTTAGAAACGCGCCCCAAAATCAGTCTTTATGATTAAACCCGCCTCAGCGCTCCGAGTACCGCTGCTCTTTCCACGGATCGCCGTAAGCGTGATAGCCGTTGCGCTCCCAGAATCCCAGCCGGTCGTGATCCAGCAGCATGAACCCGCGCACCCACTTCACGCTTTTCCAAGCGTACAGATGTGGCACAATCAGCCGCAGCGGCCCGCCATGCTCGGCGGTCAGCGCTTCTCCGTCGTGATCGAATGCAAATAGCACATTCGGTTTGGTCAAATCTTCCAGCGGCACATTCGCGGTGTACCCTTCTTCCGCCAGCAGCAG
The DNA here is from genome assembly GCA_035601655.1 of Candidatus Dormiibacterota bacterium. Classification (GTDB taxonomy): domain Bacteria; phylum Acidobacteriota; class Terriglobia; order Acidiferrales; family UBA7541; genus Acidiferrum. The sequence continues at coordinate 6,850 of DATNNV010000019.1, read as the reverse complement.
CGCAAACTGCGCTTCGGGCTTCGGCTTCACCAGTTTCAGCACTTCCGTGAACAACACGCCTTTCCAGCGGTTGTCCAGCCGGCTCCAGCGCGTCACGCAGTGAAAATCCGAAGTAACTTCCGTCTGCGGCAGCGCGCGAAATTCATCCCACGTCAGCCGCGCCGGGTTCTCCACTTCGCCGGAAATCTTGAAATCCCATTTCGCGGCGTCAAAGTGCGGAATGCTGCCGTAGTGCAACACCGGCCATTTCAGCGTCAGCGACTGCCCCGGCGGCAACCGTCGCTCCGCCTTCGCCTTATTCTCCAACTCCTTGCGCGTTCCCAATTCACCGAATAAGGACATCCTTGCTGGTTCCCTTTCCGTCAAGCGCACGCACACAACCACAAACCGGAATCATCATTCTCTTGGATGCCCAGAAGGCGAAGACGATTCAGAGCGACCGAGCGCCAATAGCCAAATGCATTCGGAAAGATAGGACTAGCTGATATCGACTTTGAGTCCGCCCACCCAACCCGCCGCCAGATTGTAGATGACTGCGCCGAGCGCCCCGAAGACTCCGCCAATAATCCCATAGAAGATCGGCAAAATTACAATTGCCCCCACTCCGAAAAACATCTTGAACATGCCCATCTCAGCCTGGGGAGCGAGCGCCCCTCCCAGCATGGAGATCGACGCGAAAAGAATCCCAAAGAGAAAGCCCATGAGCCCGTATACCACTAACCCAATCTTGAAAGCTGATCCCGGACCGATTCGTTTCACTGTAGCCACGGGTCACCTCCCGATGAATTGTCCGGGATGCTATCAGAGGTCTGGAGCGCGCGCAAATAGCTGCGGCGTGCAGCGGCACGCTCGCTTATTTTCCTGTGTGCTATGATTTCGTTTTGCGCCACGCCAGTCTCTAGCAGAAAACGGATACCGCATGACCGCACGGATTCTCGACGGCAGCAAAATTCGCGATCAGATCTTCGAGGAATTGAAAGATGAAGTCCGCGTGCTCACCTCCGCCGGAATCCGTCCGGGCCTCGCTGCCGTACTCGCCGGCGACAACCCCGCTTCGCATCTCTACGTCAAAAGCAAGATCGCCGCGTGCGAACAGCTGGGCATCGCCAGCGCGCTGATCACTCCCGCCGCGGACACAACTACGCTCGATATGCTCCGCGTCGTCGACGACCTCAATCGCGACAACGAAATCGACGGCATCCTGGTGCAATTGCCGCTGCCTCCGCAGGCGGACACCAAACGCGTTCTCGAAGCCGTCGATCCCGCCAAAGACGTCGACGGTTTCCATCCCGTGAATCTCGGGCGCCTCGTCAGCGGACGTCCCGGCCTGGTGGCCTGCACCCCCGCCGGCTGCATGGAAATTCTCCGCCGCAACGCCATCCCGATCGAAGGCGCAAACGCCGTGGTCCTCGGCCGCAGCGACATCGTCGGCAAGCCCATGGCGCTTCTGCTGATGCACGCCAACGCCACCGTTACGATCTGCCACTCGAGAACCCGTGATCTCGCCGAAGTCGTTCGCCGCGCCGACATCGTCGTCGCTGCCATGGGCAAGGCCGGTTACGTCGAAGCAGACTGGATTCGTCCCGGCGCGGCAGTAATCGACGTCGGCACCAACAAAGTGACCGACCCGAAAGAAGCCTCGCGCTTGCTCCGCAATTTTCCCGAACGCCTCGAAAAATTCCGCGCCAAAGGCTCCGTCCTCGTCGGCGACGTGCATCCCGACGCCATTCATATCGCCGGCGCACTCACGCCCGTCCCCGGAGGCGTCGGCCCGATGACCATCACCATGCTCATGAGCAACACCGTGAAAGCGGCGAGCCTGCGCCGCGCCGGAGGCCGGCCGCTCGCCAGCCAATCTTCAGTCAGCGCGCGGTAAGCCGCCACCATGCTGCGACTCGGCCTCACAGGTGGCATCGCCAGCGGCAAGAGCGCCGTCGCCGCAATGCTCCGCGAATTGGGATTCCACGTAATCGACGCAGACGGCCTCGCCCACAAACTCACCGAACCCGGCCAACCAGCCTACGAAGAGATCCTGCGCGAATTCGGCCGCGATATTGCCGGCGCCGACGGCCGCATCGATCGCGCCCAACTGGCCTCTATTGTTTTCGCCGATCGCGCCAAACTCAGCCAACTCAACGCCATCGTGCATCCCCGCGTGCAGGACGCCGTGTTTCAACAGTTCGGCGACTGGGAGCGCAGCGGTGCTTCCGCCGCTTTCGTTGAGGCTGCTTTGCTGGTTGAGGCCGGCTTTCACAATGGGCTCGACGGCTTGGTCGTCACCTGGTCCACCGCGGAACAGCAACTCGCGCGATTACTCGCGCGCGGATCGAGCGAAACAGAAGCCCGCCGCCGCATCGCCGTGCAGATGCCCGTAGAAGAAAAGCTGCAATACGCCACCGAACGCATCGATTGCTCCGGCTCACTGGAAGAAACGCGGCGCCAAGTGGAAGCTCTCGCTGCCAAACTCCGCCGCCAAACGTCGAAACCATAGAGCCGTTTCGAGCGCCACCACCCGGGCGGAACGCCGCACCACAAGGACGGGAAAATTCCTTATACTTGTCGGACCAACGGATTGAGAGAAGGAACGATGGCAACCATGAGTCCAGCAAAAAAGTTTTCCCGGCTAATCCTCGCCGCTGCAATTCTCCTCCTGGCAGCCTACTGGCTCGGAGCGCGCTACGGCACGCGAGGCCCCCTCAACGTCCAAGCCGTGCCCGTGGAAAGCGGCACAGCCCAGCACGACGGAACCTTGACCGATGAAGAGGCCATCAATGTCCGCGTCTATCGCCAGGCATCGCCCGCCGTGGCCAATATCCTCACCAAAGCCACGGAGTACGATTTCTTTCAGAATCCCGTGCCGGTCGAAGGCGCAGGCTCCGGATTTGTCATCGATCCTCGCGGCTACATTCTCACCAATTATCACGTCATCGAAGAAGCGCAATCCATCGAAGTGGTGCTCGGCGATCAGTCGCGGTATCCCGCAAAGGTGTTAGGCGCGGACCAGCGCAACGACGTCGCCCTGGTAAAAATCGAGCCCAAAGGCAAGCCGCTGGTAGCGCTGACCCTCGGCGATTCCAGCAACCTTCTGGTCGGGCAAAAAGTCCTGGCCATCGGCAATCCCTTCGGCTTCCAGAGCACGCTTACCACTGGAGTCGTCGGCGCCCTTGGCCGCACCGTGCAAACCAGCCAAACCACCTTCATCGATGAAGCCATTCAGACCGATGCGGCCATCAATCGCGGCAATTCCGGCGGCCCGCTTATCAACTCCCACGGCGAAGTCATCGGCATCAACTCCGCCATCTACACGCCCAGCGGCACCACCGCGGGCATCGGCTTCGCCATCCCCATTAACACCGCCAAAGCCATCGCGCACGACTTAATGACCGATGGCCGCGTTCATCGCGCCTTCCTCGGCGTGGAAACGCTCCCCGTCAGCGGCTACTTAGCCGAAGCTCTGGATCTGCCCGTGCAGGAAGGTCTGCTCGTCGAAACCGTAACGCGCGGAGGCCCCGCAGCCACAGGCGGCATCCACGGCGGCGACCGCATCGCGCAAGCGGGCATGCGCCGCATCTACATCGGAGGCGACGTCATCGTAGCCATCGACGGCCAGAAGATTACCAGTCAGTTCGACACCAACGTCGTCCTCAACCGCAAGCGCCCCGGCGACACCGTCACCGTTACCGTCTACCGCGGCGGCAAAAAGGTCGACCTCCCGGTAAAGCTCGGCGAGCGCACCGGCAATTGAACCCGGCGGACGAACTCAGGCGGCAGTATGTACTTTGTGATGGAGAATGAGCAGTTGACTTGATTTCAGGCCTAGGCTTGCGTGCGTCCGGCCATCATCGTCGGCGAATTCAACTTCAAAGGCGTCGGGCCCCAATATTTCCACAACCGTACCCACCTGCCCACGAATCAATCCCCGAGCGGGCAGATCCTCCAGCAGCGCGACCACGTCTAGCAGCTTAGGAGCCATCTAACTCTCACCTTCGAGCACATAACAGGTCGTGAGTCTCGCGAAATCCTCGGTGTTGAGAACGATCCAGCAACTTCGCACCGTCGCGCGACCAGACGGACCATGCATCAAAAAGTCTACCACGTATCTTTGACCATACGCGTCCGCCAGTCCCGGACTTGCCCCCTCCCGCAAAGCCGCATCCAGCAACGCGCCCCGGAGAATCTCAGCGTCCTTGCGCGCCAATCCAAGCGCGGCGGCGAAGACGCGCGCCTTGTGCTTTCCGAGTGGGTGAGAAGGATCAAGACAATAGTCGCTAAGCTTTGCGATATCGGCCATCGCGCGGTGCGGGTTAGGAAGCTTCACGGCGGCATGATAGCACCACCAGTACTAGAACAACCCCGTGACCAAAAGTACGCCAAATCCGCCCGTCGCCAGCCCCGTTTCCTTGACTTCGCGCCCACCCGACTCAATAATGATTAAGCATGAGCGTAAGCGCCGGAGGCGCCGACCAGATGTTCCTCGACGTCAAGGATCTTGCCGTCCGCAAGCTGCGGATTCACAAGAGTTACGCTCCCGGTAGCATCGACTATCAGACCGCTGAAGTGAAGCAAGTCAGCCCCCTGGAAGTCACTGCCACCGCCGAGCTGCTCGAAGGCCAAATCCGCGTCGAAGGCCACCTCGAAACCAAAATCGAAATGGCCTGTGCGCGCTGCCTCGAGCCCGTAGTCGAAGATGTCTCCCGGTCCTTTGATTTGATTTACAGCCCGCTCCCCAAGAGCAACAAGCCCGAGGAAGAGCGGCTGAAAGATGACGATTCCGAAATCGGTTTCTTCCAAGGCGAAGGCATTTCCCTGGTGGACGTTCTGAAGGAGCAGGTGCTTCTCGCATTGCCCATGAAAGTCATCTGCCAGAGCGACTGCCGCGGCTTGTGCCCGAATTGCGGCGCGAACCTGAACCATGAAGAGTGCCGGTGCGAAACCCACGCGACGGACCCGCGAATGGCTCCTCTCGCGCGCTTGAAGCAGGACTGGCTGAAAAAGCAATAGGTTTCCGGGCGGAACGCCCGTATTATCCGCCCATAGAGGCGAGAACGAGGAGTACTGCTATGCCTAACCCGAAACGAAGGCATTCGAAGCGAAGGACCAGCACCAGGCGCGCCCACGATCATCTGGAGAAGCCCTCGCTGGCCAAGTGCCCGAACTGCCACGAAATGAAGCAGCCCCATCAGGTCTGCCCTCATTGCGGCTATTACAAAGGCCGCGCCGTGCAAGCAGCGGCTTCCTAAAGTTTCTTAGCTCTCCCCACTGGAGCATCCAGCAACAACCCAATGATTACGATCGCTGTTGACGCCATGGGTGGAGACCACGCGCCCCGCCCCGAGGTCGAAGGTAGTGTGCTGGCTGCACGCGATCTGGGAGTGCGCGTAGTGCTCGTCGGCCAGCCCACTGTGGTCCGCGCGGAACTCGCTCGCCATGCGTCCCCCAATCTCCCGATCGACATCGTTCCCGCCGGCGAAATCATCACCATGGACGACCACCCGGTGCAAGCTTTTCGCCGCAAGAAAGACAGCTCCGTGCACGTCGCCGCCCGTCTTGTCCGCGAAGCCAAAGCCGACGGCATGGTCAGCGCCGGAAACACCGGCGCGGTCATGACCGTAGCCAAGTTTCTCCTCGGCACTCTCGAATCCGTCGATCGCGTCGCCCTCGCGGCTCCCTTTCCCAACGCCAAAGGCGGCGTTTCCGTGCTCCTCGACGTCGGCGCCAACGTGGACTCCAAGCCCGAGCACCTGGTCCAGTTCGCCGTCATGGGCGAGATTTATTATCGCGCGACCTTCGGCCACCGCCGCCCCCGCGTCGGCCTGCTTTCCGTCGGCGAAGAAGAAATTAAGGGCAACGAGCTGACCCGCGAGGTTTACACCCGTCTGAAGAAGAGTCCGGTGCACTTCGTCGGCAACGTCGAAGGCGGAGACTTGTTTTCGGGCGATGTCGATGTGATCGTCTCCGACGGTTTTGTGGGCAATATCGCGCTGAAAATCTGCGAAGGGCTCGCCGTGCAGATTTTCAACGTGCTGAAAAAATCCATGAAAAGCTCGCTGTTGTCCCAGGCGGGCGCGCTCCTGTCCCAGGGCGCTTTCAAGGGACTCAAGAAAACGATCGACTACACCGAGTACGGCGGAGCGCCGCTCCTCGGCGTACGCGGTGTCTGCGTCATCGGGCATGGCCGTTCCAACGCCAACGCCGTCAAAAACGCCATACGCGTCGCCGCAGGCCTCGCTCGCTCGCACATGAACGAAAAAATCGAACAGGAGCTCTCGGCCACCGCAGCTGCTCTCGCGTAACAGCCGGACCGGCCGAGAAACCAAGAGGAAAGACGATGGGCAAAGTAGCGTTTGTTTTTCCGGGACAAGGTTCGCAATACCCGGGCATGGGAAAAGAGCTGGCGGAAAAATATCCGGCCGCCCGCGCGGTCTTCGACGAAGCGGATAAAGCGCTCGGCTTTTCCATCTCCAAGCTGTGCTTTGCAGGCACCGAAGACGAACTGAAGCTGACCGCCAACACCCAGCCGGCGATTCTCACCGTCTCCGTCGCCGTGCAGCGCGTCCTCGCGGAAAAGGGCTTGCTCCCCGATTTCGTCGCCGGGCACAGTCTTGGCGAATACTCCGCGCTGGTAGCCACGGGCGCACTGAAATTCGCGGACGCCGTGCAACTGGTCCGCAAGCGCGGCCAATACATGCAGGAAGCCGTTCCCGCCGGCGAAGGCGCTATGGCTGCGATTCTCGGCTTGTCTCCGGCGGTGGTCGCAGACGCGTGCAAACGCGCCGCGAATGGCGATATCTGCGCCCCCGCCAACCTCAACTCGCCCGAGCAAACCGTAATTTCCGGTCATGCCGCCGCT
>DATNNV010000018.1:0-80321 GCA_035601655.1 Candidatus Dormiibacterota bacterium | reverse complement strand
TCGGGCGGAGGGGGATTTGGTGGATTTGGCGGCGGGAGCAGCGGGGGCGGCGGAGCGGGCGGAAGCTGGTAAGCGAGGAAGGCGATGGACTTGAAAGAAACCAAGCTGGCGGGGCTGGTCGGGCGGCTGAAAGAAGCGGCGCACGAAAATCTGGAAGCCGTGATTTTGTACGGATCGGCGGCTCGCGGAGATCATCGCGAGGGCGTTTCGGATTTGAATGTCTTGTGCGTGCTGCAGTCGCTTTCGGTGACGGAATTGAAGCGCATCGCGCCGGCGATCGTTTGGTGGGTGCAAGAGCAGAAAGAGCCGGCGCCGCTGCTGTTTACCGGGCGCGAGTTGCATGAATCGGCGGATGTGTTCGCGATCGAGCTGACGGATCTGCAGCGCACTCGGCGCGTGCTGTACGGAAAAGATGTGGTGGCGGGAATTCGCGTGCCCATGAATTTGCATCGCGTGCAAGTCGAGCACGAACTGCGGACCACGCTGCTGAAGCTGCGGCAACATTTCGTGTTCTCCGCAGGGGATGCGGAAGCGTTGCGCACGGTGATGTCCAAGTCGATCTCCAGCGTGCGCACTTTGGCGGCGCATGCATTGCTGGTGATGGGCGAGCAGCCGACTGTGGGTGCGCACGAGATGTTTGCGCAAGTGGCGGCGAAATCCGGCGCGGACGCGAAAGCGCTTGACGCGGTGCTGGATATTCGCGAACGCGGCCAGGCGACGGCGGACGCTTCCGCTATCGCACAGATCTATGGCGGCTATCTAAAGGCGCTCGAGACCGTGACCGAGGCTCTGGAGCGGCACCATCCGAAGGCAGAGCTGCGGCGGGCCGCAAAGTAAATTTGGATTTAGAGGAGGAGCCAGATGAAGGTAGGACTCGTAATAGTGGCGGTGCTTCTGATTGTTGTGCTGATTCTTGGCGGATCGTTTGTGGGCCGGCGGAATCAGATGGCGATTAAGCGCGAAGCGGTGAACGCCGCATGGTCGCAGGTGGATGTGGTGTTGCAGCGGCGCGCGGACTTGATTCCGAATCTTGTGGAAACGGTGAAAGGCTTTGCGCAGCAGGAACAAGCGGTCTTTGGCGAGATTGCGCGGGCGCGATCGGCGTTGATCGGAGCGCGGACGCCTGCGGACAAGATCGCGGCGAACGGGCAACTGGATTCGGCCTTGAGCAGATTGCTAGTGGTGGTCGAAAACTATCCGGCGCTGAAATCGAACGAGAATTTTTTGCGGCTGCAGGATGAGTTGGCGGGCACGGAGAATCGCATCGCGGTCGAGCGCAAGCGCTACAACGACACCATCCAGGACTACAACACGTACATCTCGCTCTTTCCGAACAGCCTGGTGGCGAGCATGAGCGGATTCACGCGCAATGACGCGTATTTCAAGGCTGACGAGGGGTCGCGGCAAGCGCCCAAAGTGAAATTCGATTTGAACACGAAGCCTGCGCCGACACCCGTGCCGGCTCCGGCAAAGCCATAGCAATTACGGCTGGGCGAGGAATTCGCTGAGCAGCATGTGGAAATGGTGCACGCCGTTTTCGCGCTTGACGGAGTAGCGGCCGCGGTCGTAGGTGGAAGAGCGCAGGCCGCGCTGCACGTTTTCGCAGAGGAGAATGTCTTCCTGCTGCACTTCGTCGGAAAAGGCGATGGCTTTCTGAATGCGTTCCTGGACTTGCGGCGAGGAAACGTCGTGGAAGAACCACTCGAAGATGGTAAGCGTTTTTTCGTGATTGAGGGGAACGATTAGGTTCGTGGAAATATTGCCGGGATAAATGTTGAGCATGAGATTCGGGAAGAGCCAGAAATACAGCGCTTCCTTGAGCGCGCCAGTGCCGGGAGCGTAAAAGCGCTCGCCGGATTCGCTGCTCTTCATGGCGCGGATGGGCGCGAATTGCTGGGAGTAATAGCGGAAAGTCTCGGTGTGGTATTGCGCGTAGTCGATCTCGCGCATCAGGCCGGGATGCGCGATGGGAATGTGGTAGCCCTCGAGATAGTTGTCGACGTACACCTTCCAATTGCAGTTGATGACGTAATCGCGGCGCTCGGCAAGATGCAGTCCGCTGAACGCGAAGCCGCGGACTTGCTGCGGGATTTGGCCGAGGTAGGAGCTGAGCGGCTCGGCGTTCTGGTCGAAATTCACGAAAATGAATTGCTCCCAGACTTCGCAGCGCAGCGGAAACATGCCCATCGTGGAGCGATCGAAGAATTCGACGCCTTCGACATCGGGAGTGCCGATGAGGCGGCCATCGAGCGTGTAGGTCCAGCCGTGGTATTGGCAGCGCAGAACGTTTTTGCAGCCGCTGCCGAGAGCGATGGGTCCGGCGCGATGGCGGCACACGTTGCTGAAGGCGCGAAGGGCGCCCTCTTTGTCGCGCACGATGATGACCGGCTCGCCGGCGGCATCGGCGGTGAAAAAAGTCTCGGGATCGGAGATGGTGCGAGACCCGACCGTGCCACTTGCCGCATGGGACCCACCCTCAAAAACCGAGGGTGGGGCACCCGCAGAGTTCACTTCACCGCAGGGTTGATCGAGCGTGCCGGCAAGCTGCCAGGTGCGGCGGAAGATGCGCGCTTGCTCGACTTCGAGAATTTGCGGATCGGTGTAGAACTTCGAGGCGAGCGTGTGCGCGCATTCAATCTGGTCGTGAACGTCGAGATGAAGCGGATTTGCGGTCATGATCTGCGATCTGCGCTCGTCGTGTAAATTCGGTGCCACGCTTGCGTTTTGCAAAGGCGGCGTCGAGCCGCCGCACTGCAAAATTAGAACTTGCGCGTTTCCTGGCGCGACCAGCGTTCGATGACGATTTTCGATTCGGTGTAGAACTCGACGGCATCTTTGCCCTGGCCGTGGAGAATGCCGAAGAAGCTATCTTTCCAGCCGCTGAACGGGAAATAAGCCATGGGCGCGGCGACGCCGATGTTGATGCCGATGTTTCCGGCGGGCGCTTCGTAGCGGAACTTGCGGGCGGCGGCGCCGCTGGTGGTGAAGAGCGAAGCTTGATTGCCGTACGGGCTGCGGCGCACGAAGTCGATGGCTTCGTCGATGGAATCGGCGTGGATGAGGCTGAGCACGGGACCAAAAATCTCGGTATTCGCAAGCTGGCTGGTGGATGGGAGACCGTCGAGGATTGTGGGCGTGAGAAAATTGCCGGATTCGTAGCTGGCGATTTTGGTGCCGCGGCCGTCGACGATGGCTTTTGCGCCTTCGCTTACGCCGGCGTCGATGAGCGACTCGATACGCTTCTTCGACGCACTGGAAATGACCGGGCCCATTTGCGTGCCGGCGTCCATGCCGTTGCCGACTTTGATCGCGGAAGCGGCTTGGGCGATGGCGTCGCGAAAGGTTTTCTGCGCTTCGCCGATGGTGACAGCGACGGAAACGGCGAGGCAACGCTGGCCGGCGCAACCGAAGGCACTGTCGCTGATAATCTGACGCGCAAGATCGATATCGGCGTCGGGAAGCACGATGACGTGATTCTTTGCGCCGCCCTGGCACTGCATGCGTTTGCCGGAAGCGGCGGAGCGCGTGTAGACGTGCTTGGCTACCGGCGTTGAGCCGACAAAACTGATGGCGCGAACTTGCGGATGATCGCAGAGGGCGTTGACGACGTCGTGTCCGCCATTGACGAGATTGATGACGCCTTTCGGCAAGCCGGTGTGCTCGATGAGTTCGTAGACGCGTTGCATGGTGAGCGGAACGCGCTCGGAAGGCTTCAGGATGAAGGTATTGCCGCAAGCGATGGCGTAGGGCAGAAACCAGAACGAAATCATGGCCGGAAAATTGAACGGCACGATTGCGGCGACCACGCCAAGCGGCTGGCGGATCAGCGTTTCGTCGACGCCGGGGGTGACGTCTTCGAGGTTGTAGCCTTGCATCATCATGGGAATGCCGCAGGCGACTTCGACGTTTTCGATGCCGCGGCGGAGCTCGGCTTTGGCTTCGCTGAAGGTTTTGCCGTTTTCGAGAGTGATCAGGCGGGCCAGCTCGTCGAGATGCTCTTCGAGAAGATTTTTCAGTTTGAAGAGGTATTGGACGCGCTCGCCGGGAGGGGTGCGGCGCCAGGCAGGAAAGGCGGCAGCGGCGGCTTGGACGGCAGCTTCGACGTCGGCGGGAGTGGACAGCGGAGTGCGCGCGAGGAGTTCGGTGGTGGCGGGATTGACGACGTCGGAAAATTCCGTGGCGGAGGAGCGGCGCCAGGTGCCGGCGATATAGTTCTGCAGATCGGGAACTTGCGTGGTTGCGGCGCTGCTCATGCTTGGGCTCCTGCGGTGCAAAAGGCGAAGTCGGACCAGTTTACCAAAGAAATGGGGCTGGTAAGCCCAAGAGGCGGTGGAAGGGCAGCGGGGACGGGTTAGTCGGCTGAGGTGAGGCGGTTGCGGAAGGTTTGCCAGGCTAGCCAAGTGGAGATGGTTAGCATGCCGAGCCAGCCTAGGAGGCGGGTGGTGCTGCCGATTTTGGTGTCTTGGAGGAGGAGGTTCCATTGGGTGAAGAGGATGTTCCAGTCGTGCTCTCCGGAGCCGACCAGGGGAAGGGCTTCGGCGCGGGCGTCGGACATGTAAGTGGCGATGTACAGGAAATTCTCGAAGAACCAGAAGAGGGAGAAGGCGAAGCCGGGAATTTCGCGGCGGAAGAAGAAGGCGATGGCGCAGAGCAGAGGAACGATCAGTTCGCCGAGGGTGCCGCCGAGAATCGTGAGCGTATCAGAGCCGAACCAACTGAAGAAGGGGTGGCCGGCTTCGTGAATCATGAGATTGGCCCAATCGATGAAGAGAAAACCGGAATGATTGGCGAGGGCGTAGATGAGGAAGAGCGCGTAGACCACGAGCCAGGCGATGCCGGTGGCGCGGCTGATGGGTTTCCAGGGACCGAGGCGATCTTCGAGAAGAGCCATGTGGTCAGAGTAGCCGAGGAGTGTGTGTCGGTCTGTGAAGGATGAGGAGGGAGGAGGCGAAGGAGGCAATACGGTGACCGGTTTTTGGGAGATCGCAGATTCCTCGCGGCGCTTGGAATGACAGTGCTGTGTGAGGTCGGCGGACTGGCGGAGATGAAGGACTGGCCGCCCTAAAAGGACGGCCTCTACATGGGCAACCCACGGGAGCCTTGGCGGGCGGATCAGCCGCTGGTGGGTTGGCTGAGGCACGGAGCCTGCAAGGCGCCGGTCTTACGAAAAATGCGCGTTACATTAGCGGTCGATGGCGGCTAGGGCTTCGTGGGCTGCGCCGATCAGCGGAGCGGATTCGTTCAAGACGACCGACACGGGGATATTGCTTAGCAGGCCTTCGAATTTCCATTTGTCTTTGAAGGCGTGGAAGAAGGTGCCGTCTTTGATCTTGTCGATGATTTTGACGGCGATGCCGCCGGCGACGAAGACGCCGCCCAAGGCGAGCACCTTCAGCGCGAGATTGCCGGCTTCCGAACCGTAGATGGCGGCCCAGAGATCGAGCACGTCGCGGCACACCAGACACGAGAGATTGAGGGCATTCTTGGTGATTTCGGGCGCGGGATCGGTGTCGGGATCGTCGAAGGAAGGATGCTTGATGTTGGGATTGAGAAATTCGTGGAGCGTGCGGAAACCGCGGCCGGAAAGAATGAGCTCCCAACTGACTTGGGGATAGCGGCGGCGCATGAAGCGGAGAAGCTCGATCTGCTGCTCGGTGTGCGGAGCAAAATCAGAGTGGCCACCTTCGGAAGGCACCACGTTGTAGCGGCCTTTGTTCCAGACCAGGATGGATTCGCCGAGACCGGTGCCAGCGGCGATCAAAGCGCGGGTCCCGCCGGGCTCGGGCTTGCCGGGATTCAGAACCAGGAAATCCTCGGGTGGAAGATATTCAAGGCTGTAACCCCAGGCGCCAAGATCGTTGACGAGTGCGATGTGCTCGACACGCAGCTCGCGTTGGAGATCCTTGGCTTCGACAATCCAGGGCAGGTTGGTGGCGCGCACGGTATTGTTGATGACCGGGCCGGCGATGCCGAAACCGGCGGCTTCGACGCGCTCGCCATTGAGGTAAGGCGCGGAGAGGCGGGAAAACTCTTTGACGATGAGATCGAACTTGGCAAATTCCTTGCTGGCGAAGCGCTGGCGGAAAACGGAAGTGAGCTTGCCGCCCTTCTCGGAGAAGAGCGCGAGGTTGCACTTGGTGCCGCCGACGTCGCCTGCGAGGATCACCTGTCACCCCTTAAAACGAATTAAACCACGAAAAATGCTCTAAGGGTTGTACCACTTTCTGCCATCGCGTTCCAACAACTGCTCGGATTCGCGAGGGCCCCAACTGCCGGAGGCGTACTGCGGAACAGTGGCGGTCTTGGCGGCGGTCCAGACGTCGAGAATGGGATCGACGAGCGCCCAGGCGGCTTCAACGTTGTCGCCGCGGTCGAAAAGGGTGGCATCGCCGCGAACGCAGTCGTTGACCAGGGTCGCGTAGGCACTGCGCGAGCCGCCTCCGAAACCCTCGCGGTAACTGAAGTCCATGACGACGTTGCCGATGTTCATCTCGGTGCCGGGTTTTTTGGCGCTGAAGGATACAGAGATGCCTTCATCGGGTTGGATGTTGAGGACCAGTCGGTTGGGCTCAATGCCCTTGTCGCGAAAAACCATATGTGGGGCGCCGCGGAACTGGATGACGATCTCGGTGGTGCGCTTGGCGAGGCGCTTGCCGGTGCGCAGATAGAAAGGAACGCCGGCCCAGCGCCAATTTTCGATGAGCAGCCGGGCGGACACAAATGTTTCGGTCTTCGAGCTTGAATTGACTCCTTGCTCCTGGCGGTAGCCGGGCAAGGGCTTGCCGCCGACTTCCCCGGGACCGTACTGACCGCGAATCACCGATTGCGCCACGGCCTCGAGGTCGAACGGGCGAATGGACTGCAGCACTTTCAATTTTTCATTGCGCACGGAGTTGGCGTCGAAGGAGGCGGGCGGCTCGACGGCGACGAGGGAAGTCAATTGCAGGACGTGGCTTTGGATCATGTCGCGGAGAGCGCCGGTGGTTTCGTAGAAACCGCCGCGGCGTTCGACGCCGAGGGTCTCGGCAGCGGTGATCTGCACGTGATCGACGTAGTTGCGGTTCCAGAGAGGTTCGAAGATGCCGTTGCCGAAGCGCAGCACCAAAAGGTTTTGCACCGTGTCTTTGCCGAGATAATGATCGATGCGGTAGACCTGATGTTCTTCGAAGACGTTGAGGACGCGGCGATTGAGTTCCTTGGCGGAAGCCAAGTCGCGCCCGAAGGGCTTCTCAACAATGATGCGGACCCAGGAGTTGGGGGACGAGGGCTTGGCCAAACCGGCTTTGCCAATTTGATCGATGATGTCGAAATAAACTTCGGGAGGGGTGGAGAGGTAGAAGAGGCGGTTGCCGCCGAGATCGTTCTTTTCACTCAGCTCTTTGAGGCGGGCCGCTAGAGCCGTGTAGGCTGCGGGATTGCCGTAGTCGCCCGTGTGGTAGTAAAGGCGGGAGGCAAAGTCGCTCCACTGCTTGGGATCGATGGGCCCGACTTCGGAAATGGTCTTGGCGGCGTCGCCGGCGGTCTGGCGAAAGGCGTCGTCGGTCATGGGGGAACGCGCGAATCCGACGATGGCGTAGCGGGCGCCGAGCGAATTGTGGATGGCCAGGTCGTACATGGCGGGAATGACTTTGCGCTTGGCGAGGTCGCCGGAGGCTCCGAAGAGCACCACGGTGCAGGGCTCGGTGACGCCGGTATAGGCAGATGCGGAGCGATTGGATTCGTCGGCCATTCTTTACCCCCAGACTCGATGGAGTCGGAAAATCTGCATGCGCACAAGCCTCGAAACTATACCTCAACCCCGAACTTTCTGAGGTCGTTACGGAGTTGTTCGGGAGACTGACAGTGAATGGTGTTGATGCCCAGGCGGCGAGGGCTTTCGAGATTGAGGAGGCGGTCGTCAATGAACACGCATTTTTCGGGAGCGCGCTGGGTGACCGCGAGCGCCAGGCGGAAAATCAGCTCCTCGGGCTTGCGGGAATGCACGTAACACGAACTGAAGAAAACCTGGAAGTTGCGACGGAGATCGAAATTCTCGATGCGGTATTGATTGAGTTCGAGGGGCTCGTTGTTGATGGCGCCAATGAAATATTTGCCGGATTTGGTGGCGGCATCGAGAATCGCGCGGGATGCGGGCTTTTCTTTCGACTGCGCGTACATGAAGGCGATGAACTCCTCGCGCGAAAAGGTGCGCGGACGGTAAAAGAGAGTGCGGTCGAGGTATTCGTTGAGGGAAATGTTGCCGGCGTCGAAAGCGGGGAAAGAGAGATCGTGGCGGTCGCGAAAATCGACTTCATCGAGATGGAAGGTGGCGACGGCTTCGTGGCGGGAATTGTGGTCCCAGCCGTTGGTCATGATTACGCCGCCGATATCCCAGAACAAGGTGGTGATTTCAGGCAAGGGCTGGGAACCTCCGAAGAGAGATAGATGCTACTGGGCCGGACAACAACAGACCGCGGCTTGCGGGAAACAGCGGGCGCTTCAACCAGTTTGGGCAGTTTGGCGAAGATGAGCTAACGCCGGGCCGAATGCGCCCTGCAGCTTGCTCAAGCCTGGCACCGCGCCGCCGGTAAAGTGCAACCACAACACGTGGTCGTTGCGCTGGTACAGTACCTCAAAATCACCCGTGGCGAGTACTGTCTGCAATTGGCCGAAGGTATAGCCTGCGCCGGGCACCGGAATATCGCGTTCCGGCTGCGCCGTCAAGATGACAAAGAGGCCCTTGGCCGGACCACCCTTATACACCTGTCCGAGGGAATGAAGATAGCGCGGACCAAAACTGAGCTGAACGGGAATGCCGATGTGCGATTCCAATTGGGTGCGCAAAGCGAGGAGCAACTCGGCGACCTCGGGGGTTTCGTCGAGGAAGGCCATCACCGCGAGATAGCCGTCCGGGCGGCGAAGCTCGAGGAACGTGCGAAAAGCCTCGGAGAGGGTACGGGTGGAGATTTCCTGACGCGTGGAGGTCTCGGCGCGCAGGTCGATACCGGAATCGCTGATGCGGATGGTGGGCAAAGAGAATTCGCGGCGCGTGACGACGTCCTGCAGCCTGCGCTGCGCGGCCTCGCGGCTGCGTTGCGCGTCCGGCTGATCGAATGGGTTGACGCCGAGGCGGGAGCACGCCAGCACGGTGGCGAGTTGCCACTTGAAGAGCTCGGCTCCGAGGTCCTCGGGCCCGTCCATCTGAATGCTGACGCTGGGCGTATTTTTCTCTGCGAAGATGCCGGCCAGCTTCTTTACTTGGTCATCCATTTCCCCGCGGAGCGAGAGCATGGCCACGAGGCACCCAGAACACGGGCGCTCGTGTGCGCACGGAATTTCGCCAAGGATTGGCACGATGCCCTGGCGATCTTTGCCGGTGCTGGAGCCGATAAGGTCGGCCAGCGAACGAGTGACCGAGGCCAGGGACGGCGGGCTTACCAGAAACAATCGGTCCAGGCCTTCCCTTGCGCCTGCGGATAAAAATGCCGCCAGCGTCAGGGCCGGGTTGTCTTGCGGAGCGGAGCCGGCGCCGCAGGCCTGTTGCATGGCGATGCCGCCGGCGCTGAGCAGGCCGGGATCGACACGGCCGATGGCTGACAGCAAAAGATCGAAATGAATGAGCGAGGAGAAGCGGCCGCCAATTCCGGGCGGGTCGAAGAAAACGTCGTGAAAGCGGTATTCGGTTGCAAGCTTGGAAAGATACGATCCCTTTTCCGTTACGGCGATGAAGTGGCGGCCGGGCTGCGCAATTCCCAATTCACGCAATCTTCCCAAGAAGTGCAGCAGTAGAGCGTGCGTCTCGATGAGCTTGCCGGACTTGGTGGCGAAGACGAAGAGCGTGGCGGGCAAATCGAGCGTGCTGTCCAGCTTGGCGATGGAATCCGGATCGATGGAGTCCAGCACGAAGAACCGGCGCCAGCGTTTGGCCGCCGAGACGCGCTGGATAGTGTCTGCGGCAAGATTGGATGCGCCCATGCCGACGAACACCAGGGTCTCGAAGCCCTCTTTTTCGAGAGCATCGGCGCGGGCCGTCACTCGGAGCATGTACTCGTGCATCTGCTGCGGCAGGTCCAGCCAATTCAGATTGGCCACGTCGGTCTTTTTGGAAGGGGCCGGTTCGGGCCAGAGGGTTAGATCCTTCGCCGAAAGTCGCGCGATGGCTTTATTCGCAATAAAATTTGAGATTTCTCGTTGGTAGGCCTGTTCTAAGCTGCGTGGGTGGATTTCCTGTTGGGAGAGCGGCAAACTCCCTCCTGTCTTGGGGCTCCGTTCTATCCTACTTTAAAGTACATTTTCCGCCAATGCGCTGCTGAGCCCGGGACGGCATGGCGGCGCAAAAGTATACCTGCAAGCGTCTGGGTTCCTGCGACTAGGATTTGGAGGCAACTTGCAGTAAGGTGAAGATTCGGCGTTTCGATGCGAGGAGAACCAAGAGATGGCGAACGATCCCTGCGGCCCAACAACACCGGCCAGCGAAGCGGTTAAGCCGGGTGCGCGTATGGTGCACTGCGTCAAATTCGACAAAGACATGCCCGGGCTGGAGCGTGTGCCGTGGAAAGGCGAGCTGGGCAAGCGTGTCTACGAAAGCGTTTCCCAGGAAGCCTGGAAGATGTGGATCGAGCACTCCAAGATGGTCATGAACGAGTACCGGCTCAATCCGCTGGATCCCAATTCGCAGAAAATCATGGAAGAGCAGATGGAGCAGTTTTTCTTCGGAGCGGGCGCCAAGCTGCCGGAAGGGTACGTCGCGCCGAAGGCTAAAGGCTGAGGCGTTTCGCGGCGGCTAGCCGGACGTGACGCGGCGGCTCACGGGATGCTCTACTGGCAAGCGCGGCGTCAGCACAAAACGGAGTTTGGCGTGCGCCTCCCGTAGCGACTGCTCCGCTTGCTCGGCTGTTTCCGCGGACGAAAACAGAAATCCCAAGTAGCTCGATCCTTCGGGCCACGCAGCGATGTAATCGTGGAGTCGCGCCGTCACGATCAAATCCGTCACGCCCGGCGTCGCACGCGCGGCTTCTTCACCTTCGACTCTTTCCAAAGTGCCGCTCGCGGGCACGGGAATCATCATCACGCCGGAGGCTTGGTCTTCGCGCGGCAAGTCGTGGCTTGGCATTTCCAGGGCGTGGCGGAGCAGCAGCTCTTCCAGACTTATGCTTGCGTCGCTGACTGAAGTCTGAAATCTTAGCGCGCGCGCGCACAACCCGCCGATTGGCCGCGGCGCTACTTCGAGCGGCCATACGCCTTCTTCATTCACGCGAAATTCCGCATGCACCGCTCCATGCGAAAGGCCCAGCGCTCGCACGGCGTCGTTCGCGCACCGCTGGATCGCTCGCTGCTCGGCTGCGCTGAGGCTTGAAGGCGTAACGTAAATCGTCTCCTCGAAAAATGGCCCTTCCAGCGGGTCGGGCTTATCGAAAATGGCGAGAATTCGCAGCACTCCATCTGTCAGCAATCCTTCGACCGCGACTTCCCTTCCCGGGATGTATCCTTCCACCAGAATCTGCTCGAGATTGGCTTCTCGTGTCGCGCGGATTTCCGGCGCGTCCAGCAACCGCGCAATTCTGGTGGCTGCCGCGGCAAACTCTTCGCGATCGTTGGCTCGAATCACTCCCTGGCTCGCGGAAAGCGACAGCGGCTTCAGCACGCATGGGTAGGTCATCCCCAACAACGATGGCTCCGGAGTCGGCTCGCGGCGCACGGCGCGAAACCACGGCGTGAGAAGGCCCGCATCGCGCAGCACTTCGCGCGTGCGCAGCTTGCTCCGGCACGCCTCGACCGCCGCCGGATGATGCCAGCGCAGCCCCAATCCGCGCGCAGCGTACGACGCCGCCTGTGCGGGCCGATCGCCCAGCGCCAGCACGCCGTCCACGTTGTGGCCGCGCACGCTCTCCATCACCGCATACGCCGCAGCTTCCGCGTTTTCAAAGTGCACCGGAATCGCGCGGTCGTTCCACGGATCGTCGAGTTGATGGCAGCGATCGGTCACATACACGAGTTCGACGCCGAGGTTTTTCGCCGCTTCCTCAAAGCAGCGCGTCTGGTATCCGAGCTTGCCGGTGAAAAGCAGAAGACGTTTCGCGGCCGCGCTCATACGAAATCCGCCGCTGCGGCAACTGGCTGCGCTTTCGCGACGGCCGCTGGCGGCCGCGGCGCTCCAATCGCGACCAGTTGATCCTTCGTCGGCTCAGCGCAGCAATACCATGGCTCGCTCAGAAACGGCACCCGCGATTCCAACGGCGGCTCCAACGGCTCAGCATGCAAGCCAGCAGCCCCGTGTGCTGCGTGCCAAATCTGGTCGAACGCGGCGAATCGCGGCAACTTCTGCCGGTCCGATGCCGCCGCAATTTCCTGCACCGCTTCGCTCAAGCGATCGAGTCGCGCATCCACATTCTTCCATGGATACACCAGCGACTCCGCGTCAAACGCGCCGACCGCGCTGCGCACATCCGCAAGCTCCAGCATCCGCGAGCCTTCGGGAATGAGCAGACGAATGCCCAGCTGAATCGGCGCGACATTTTCGACCAGCGATTGCTCATAAATCGTGCGCAGCAAATCGATGTAGCTCGCGATAGTGGTCCACGGCGTAAAGGGCACGAACGTGGGATGCAGCGTCATGCCAAGCTCGCGAAACTTTCGCGCCACGTGAAGAAAATCGGCGCGCGTATGCCCCTTGTCCAGCGCCAGCAACACTGCGTTATCCACGGATTCGACCGCGCTGGTCACAAATAAGCATCCGGTGTCCCGGAGCGTCGTCAGGTGCGCTTCGTAGTTCCGCAAATGCTCGACCTTGATCGTGACGTCATACGTGATTTCCGGGAACTCGCGATGAAAGGACTCGATCAATTCCAAGGCATGCCGAATGCCGTTGAAAAAATCCGGATCGCCAAACGAAATGTGCTGCGCCCCAGCCGCCACCTGCCGCCGAATATCTTCCAGCACCACGTCGCGCTGCACGATGCGGAAAATGCCGTTGTACACCGGAACAATTGGGCAATGCCGGCACAGATGCTTGCACCCGCGGCTCGCTTCCGTAGATCCGACAACGCGATAACCGTCGCCCGGAATTACCAAATTCGCGTAACTCGAAATCGCCGGCAGTCCCGAGCGGTCCGGCACTTCGAACGCCAGGCGCTCCAGCGAAATCGCGGGATCCGCTACGGCTGCCGCCGGCGTCCCGGCGCCGCAAAGCCGCTGCGCAAGCCGAACCAGCCCGCCTTCGAACTCGCCTCCGAGAATCGTGTTCACGCCCAGCGTCCGCAAATATTTCTCATTCATCGGCGCATACAGCCCGTAGCAGCAAACATGCGCGCGCGGATTCTGTTCCCGCAGCGTCGGAATCAGCCGCGAAGCCAGCCGTGTTGCCGTATGCATCGGCAAATAGATCGCCACAAGTTCCGCCGCGTCAACCGCGGCATCATCCAGCGCTTGCCGCGAAAGATCGCAGCACGTCACTTCGTGCCCGCGCTTCCGCAGCCACGCCGCCGGAGACACCAGCCCAAACGGCTGCCGCCCCAGCTCATACGTCGAAATCAGGACAATCTTCACGTCATTAGTATAGGCTGACTCACCGGCACACGCTTAGTTGTGCCCTCTCTTTTTCAGGAGAATCGGATATGGAACAAATTATCGCCAGACTGCTTGAGGACTTCGAACACGGGAAGATGAGCCGCCGGCAACTCATTCGGACCTTAGCGGTCGCAGCGACGGCCTCCGCAGCGGTGAGCGCCAATTCCGCGGCAGCCGGGGCCAAAGGCTTCAAAGCGGTCACCGTGAATCACATTTCCTATCAAGTGACGGACTACGCGAAGACTCGCGACTTCTACGCTGACTTGTTTGGCATGAAGGTCTCCCACGACGACGGCAAGCAATGCTATCTAGCCTTCGGAGATACTTTTCTCATCCCTCGCAATCATGACTCCAATACGCCGCGCATCGATCACATCGCCTACACCATCGACAACTGGGATAAGAATGCCGTCGAGGCGGAACTCCAGCGCCGCGGACTCAAGCCCCAGCCGGACACCGAGAACAGCTTTCACGTAGTGGATCCAAACGGCTTCGACCTGCAAATCAGCGGCAAAGAAATGAAGCCCTGAGCCGGCATCGAAAAGCGCTCTGCGCAGCGTCCCGCACGGCGCTCCATTTTCGGTTATCATAGAAAGTTCTTCACCTACCGGAAAGGACGTCGAGGATGGCCAGGTCCGCAGGCAATTCGTTCGCCACGCGCGATACACTTAGCGTTGGTGCGCAATCCTTCCAGATTCACCGACTGGAAGCGCTCGAGAAACAAGGCGTCAGCAATCTTGCTTCCCTGCCCTTTTCTCTGCGTATTCTCCTCGAGAATCTTCTGCGCTGCGAGGACGGCCGCTTCGTGCATCCCGCCGACATCCAATTCCTCGCCAAATGGAAGCCTCGCGGCCCGGAAAAAGAAATCGCTTTCATGCCCGCGCGCGTCCTGCTGCAGGATTTCACCGGCGTTCCCGCGGTAGTCGATTTCGCCACCATGCGCGAAGCCATCAACCGCATGGGCGGAAATCCCAAGCGCATCAATCCGCTTTTCCCGGCCGAGCTGGTGATCGACCATTCCGTGCAGGTCGACAGTTTCGGCAGCGCCAACGCTTTCGGCCTGAACGCTGAGCTGGAATTCCAGCGCAACGTCGAGCGTTACGCTTTCCTCCGCTGGGGCCAGACCGCTTTTCACAATTTCAAAGTTGTTCCGCCGGACACCGGCATCTGCCATCAGGTGAATCTCGAATACCTCGCTCGCGTGGTCTGCGCCGCGCCTTACGGCAGCAGGTTCGAAGCCTATCCCGATTCCGTCGTCGGCACGGACTCGCATACAACCATGGTCAATGCCCTCGGCGTTTTCGGTTGGGGCGTCGGCGGCATCGAAGCGGAAGCGGCCATGCTCGGCCAGCCTTCTTCGATGCTCATTCCCGAAGTCGTGGGCTTCCGTCTGCACGGGCGTTTGGCCGAAGGCGCAACGGCCACCGACCTCGTCCTCACGGTCACGGAAATGCTTCGCAAGAAAGGTGTCGTCGGCAAATTCGTCGAGTTCTACGGCTCCGGCCTTTCCACTCTGAGCGTTCCCGATCGCGCCACCATCGCCAACATGGCGCCCGAGTACGGCGCGACCATGGGCTTTTTCCCCGTCGATGCGGAAACCCTCGCGTATCTCCATTTCACCGCGCGCCCACACGAACAAATCGCACTCGTCGAAGCCTATTGCAAGGAACAATTCCTCTTCCGCACCGATCAAACACTCGACCCAGCTTTCAGCGATACGCTCGAACTTGATCTCGGCTCCGTCGAGCCCACCGTCGCCGGCCCCAAGCGTCCGCAAGATCGCGTCGCGCTTCGCCAGGCGAAAAGTTCATTCACAAAAGTTGTCGAAGGCACTTCCGACAAGCACGTGCATGTGAAAAACAACGGCGACTCTTTCGATCTTTCCAGCGGCGCCGTGGTCATCGCCGCCATCACCAGTTGCACCAACACTTCCAATCCTTCGCTGATGCTCGGCGCTGCGCTGCTCGCCAAAAAAGCGGTCGAACGCGGCCTGCAAATCAAGCCTTGGGTGAAAACCAGCCTTGCCCCCGGCTCCAAAGTCGTCACCGACTATCTCCTCGCCGCCGGCCTCACGCAGTATCTCGACAAACTCAAATTCAATCTGGTCGGCTACGGCTGCACCACTTGCATTGGCAACAGCGGCCCGCTCCCCGACGCCATCGGCGCGGCCATCAAGGACCACAATCTCGTCGCCGTGGCCGTGCTCAGCGGCAACCGCAATTTCGAAGGCCGCATCCATCCGCTCGTGCGCGCCAATTATCTTGCGTCTCCGCCGCTCGTGGTCGCTTACGCTCTCGCCGGACGCATGGATATGGACATCACTACCGAATCCCTCGGCAACGATACCGCCGGCAAACCCGTGTACCTCCGCGACATTTGGCCCACCTCTCAGGAAATCGAAGCCACCGTGCGCGCCGCCGTCTCCAGCGAGCAATATCGCAAGCAGTATTCCGCAGTCTACGAAGGCGACGCGCACTGGAAATCTATGCAAGTTCCGCTCGGCGATCTCTATCAGTGGGATCCCAAATCCACGTACATCAAGATGCCGCCGTACTTCGAAAATATGCCCAAGACTCCGCCTGCTCTCGCGGATATTTCCGGCGCTCGCGTACTCGCCATTCTCGGCGACAGCGTCACCACCGACCACATCTCTCCCGCCGGCTCCATTCCCGTCGATTCGCCCGCAGGAAAATACCTCATTGCCAACGGCGTCAAGCCCCACGAGTTCAATTCTTACGGCGCGCGCCGAGGCAATCACGAAGTGATGATGCGCGGCACCTTCGCCAACATTCGCCTGCGCAATCTTCTCGCCCCCGGCACCGAAGGCGGCTGGACGCTGCATCTCCCCGACGGCGAACAAATGTCCATCTACGACGCCGCCGTGAAATACCGCGAGGAAGGCGTTCCGCTTATCGTCATCGCTGGAAAAGAATATGGTTCCGGCTCATCGCGCGATTGGGCCGCCAAAGGCCCGCGTCTGCAAGGCGTCCGCGCGGTCATCGCCGAAAGCTACGAACGCATCCATCGTAGCAATCTCGTGGGCATGGGCATTCTTCCCCTCGAGTTCAAACCCGGCGAAACGCGCGAGTCTCTGTGCCTCACCGGCAACGAAATCTTCTCGACCGAAGGCGTAGCCTCGGTCTCACCGAAAAAATCCATCACCGTCCGCGCGAAATTACCAGACGGCTCGGTCAAAACGTTCTCCGCCACCGTGCGCATCGACACGCCCGAAGAAGTTTCCTACTACCACCATGGCGGCATCCTGCAGTACGTCCTCCGCCAAATGCTCTAGTGGAATGGCGCAGCTTGCTGCGCCAGACCAGGTCGACCCTCGAACAACGTAGGGCAGCAAAAAAAAACCGGCGGCACAAACCTCTGGTGCCGCCGCAAGACAACTCTAGTTTTCTACTACTGCGCGCTCACTTCTTGGCCGGCTGCACGTACTCCGCTTTCGTGTCCACCTTGTACGCTTCGTCATACTTGTCGTGGTGCCGCACCCACGCCATGCCATGCTTCAGCCCTTCTTCATCGCGGCCCTTGGGCGTAATATCCAGCCAGTTGTACGCTCCGATCATGATGTCCAGCCCGCGGCCGTAGCTCGAATACGTGTGAAAAACGTTCCCACCCGCATCCTTATAGAACACGCTAGCTCCCGGGCGCTCCTCGCTCGGAAACTGCGTCTTCGCGTAGTTGTAATACACCTCGCCCTTGGCCTGCTCCTCCTTGGACGTCGACAC
Source organism: Candidatus Dormiibacterota bacterium (assembly GCA_035601655.1). Classification (GTDB taxonomy): domain Bacteria; phylum Acidobacteriota; class Terriglobia; order Acidiferrales; family UBA7541; genus Acidiferrum. The sequence goes on along the minus strand of DATNNV010000018.1, from coordinate 63,039 downwards.
CTGGTAGTCGTAATTGAAATCGCTGCCATTCGACGACACCCAGTGAAACTTCCAGCCCATGCGCTTCTGGAACGGCGCGATCTCCGCCAGCGGCGCCCGCGATACCACCGCCAGCCGTACATCTCTCGCCGCCAGATGCACGATGCTGCCATCGATATGGTCCGAAATGTACGAACAGCTCGGGCATCCTTCCGTCCATCCGGGACCGAACATGAAGTGATACACGATCAGTTGGCTCCGGCCGCCAAACAGATCGGCCAAACTCTCTTTTCCCTTGGGCCCATCAAACACATATTTCTTCTCGACCTTCTCCCAAGGCAATTCCCGCCGTTGCTGGCTCAATGCATCGCGCAGCCGCGTGAACTCCTTCTCCTTCTTCAGCAATTCCTTCCGCGCCGCCAGCCATTCCGCCGCCGGCACCACTTTCGCCTTCTCCATCTGTGTGTTCGCCACGATTTCTCTCCTCTCATGTCGCGCCGCCGTAGGGGCACAGCATCGCTGTGCCCCATCTCGGCACGATTCCTACCTTCGCTTCCTTCTCTTTCCCGTCTACTGCTCCGCCTAGCTAGCCGCTACCTTCGCCTTCGTCGCCTGCGTCATTTGCTGCATCTGCTCGAAGAACTTGCGCATCGCCGCGTTCGCGCCCGGGCTGTTCTTTTCCCGCCACGCTTCCAGCCGCTTGCAATGCTCTTCCAGGTTCTTGAGGATTAGCTTGCTGCCGAACGTCTCCCGCCATACACCAACCACTGGCTGGAGCTGCTGCCACACCGCCCACTGTTCTCCGCTGTTCTCGAAAAACAGGTCTTCGTCGATCAATCCGCGGTTCACGATGCTTGCCACCATCTCCCAGTAGCCCACCACCATGCGCATGTAGGTGTTTTGCTGGGTTCCCGGAGGACAGACACGCATCACGTCTTCAAAGTTCTTGACGTGAAAATTCGCCGCGAACCAGTCCCGCGCATCGCGCAACCGGTTCTCCCGCCTCATGTCGTACAGCTTCAACATCAAGTTCACCTGCTCGTGCGTTGCTTCGCCCATATTTCCTCCTTTGGAATTTACTTCTGGGATGCCTTCTTTGCCGCGCTCTTACTTCGCACCCTGGCAATCACCGCCGCCAGCCCGCCCGCGGACACCACGCTAGCGATCATCATCGCCGCACTAGCCATACACGCTGGACACATGCCGCCCTCCTAACGCACCAACCCGCTTTGTAGTGGCGGATCTTTAGATCCGTAACCACGCCACCAGTCACCAATCACTGCACCCGCTGCCCTTCGCTCCGCTTGCGAACACTCTCCAGGATGTACGTCCAGCCTTTCACTACGCCGGTGCGATGCTCATCGGTTATCAATCCCAGCGCCGTATGATGAAACGCGATCAGCGTCCCGCCCTCCACTTCGCTCAGCCGATACTGCACGTTGCACGCAACCGGATACGACATAAACAGCGGCCCGTAGAACTCGATGAGCGTCGGCTTTTTGATCGCCTGCACATGCCCCCAGAGATGCCCGTTGCCGTCGCCCAAATCCCGATACCACCGCCCTCCGGGCCAGGCCTCGAGCTTCAGCGGCATCGCCTTGCCGTCCGGAGTCTCATTCCCCGGCCCCAGTTGTTCCAGCAGCGCCGCAAACGTTTTCTCCAGCGAAGCCTTCACATGAATTTCCTGCGTCACGCTCAACGTCAAATCTTCAATCGTGCGATTCATCTTCAGTGCCGTCGTACTCATCTTTCCTCCTTGAATCAGATAGTCTCGCGCGTGCCGAACCGCCAAACACCAGCGCCGGAGGCGCGTCATAAGTTAGCCCAGCGCGCAAGCGCTGGGTAACGCCGTACGCAAAAACAAAGCCCCGTAGGGGGCGGCACAACCATCTGCCGCCCCTCGCATTCAAGCATCCCGCTTCCCTTCCGCCCGCTCCTTCACCCGCAACAACTGATGCCGCCACATCTTCTCGAACGTTCCGGTCCACTCCCAAAGCGGCTTGATCTCTTCCGCGTTCACCCGGTACAACATTCGCCGCCCCTCCCGCCGGACGTTCACCAGCCCAACGTCCAGCAGCACTCGCAAATGCTTCGACACCGAAGGCTGTTCCATTCCCAGCGCCACCACGATATCCCCCACAGGGCGCTCCTGCTGTGCCAAATAGCTCAGAATCGCCCGCCGCCGCGGCTCCGCCACCGCATTAAACCCATCCGATGTCGTCGCCGCCCTTGCCATGCCCCCACAATACATTCCGATATGGGAATATGTCAAGCTCTTTTTTTTCGCCACGCTAATTCCCCTCTCCAAGGTATATTCAGCCTCTCGCAGCGAGCCGTCGCCACCAACCCAATAGCATGGACGCAACCAAGCCAAATAAGGCGACCACGCCATCCAAGGGAATCACTGCGGTCGGCATCTTTCTCTTCTTCGCCGCTGTCATGGCCACGATTGCTGGGATTTCCCTCGTCTGGCACGGCACGTTCCTCGACCGCATGTGGTCGCTGAATCCGCGCGCCTACGAAAGCATGGCCCCGCACGGAGAGTTGCCCGGCGTCCTCTTCTTGCTCCTCGGCGCAACTCTGTGGCTCACCAGTGTTTTGTGGCTCAAGCGAATTCTTTGGGGATGGCGGCTGGCCGTAGCTATTTTCGCCACGCAGGCCGTGGGAGACCTGACTCATGCGTTCCGCGGCGATCTCGCGGGCGGCCTTTTCGGCTTTGCCATCGCCTCCGCCCTGCTCCTCTATCTATTGCGCCCGCAAGTCCAAGCAGCTTTCACTGCATCCATCGCCACCATGCATTGACTTGCCTTTCGCCGCCAACCTAACATGTCCGGCAGATGCCCGACGCTCCCAACCTCATCGGCCAGACCGTCTCGCACTACCGCATCGCCGAAAAAATCGGCGGCGGGGGTATGGGCGTCGTTTACAAAGCGGAAGACATGCGTCTCCACCGCTTCGTGGCCCTGAAATTCCTGCCCGAAGACGTCGCCAGGGATCCGCAAGCTCTCGGCCGTTTCCAGCGTGAAGCGCAAGCCGCCTCGGCGCTAAATCATCCGAATATCTGCACCATCTACGATATTGGCGAGGACTCCGGCAAAGCTTTCATCGCCATGGAATTCCTCGATGGCGCGACGCTCAAGCACCTCATCACCGGCCAGCCCATGGAACTCGAACGCCTGCTCGATGTGGCCATCGAAGTTTCCGACGCGCTCGACGCTGCGCACAGCGAAGCCATCGTGCACCGCGACATCAAGCCCGCCAACATTTTCGTGACCCGCCGCGGCTTCGCCAAAGTCCTCGACTTTGGCCTCGCCAAGGTCGCCGCCAAAGCTCCCTCCGGGCAACCGCGAGCCGGTGTCAGCACTACCCTCGCCACCGTCGGCGTCGACTCCGAGCAACTCACCAGCCCCGGCAGCACTCTCGGCACCGTTTCCTACATGTCCCCCGAACAAGTCCTCGGCAAAGCTCTCGACGCCCGCACCGATCTCTTTTCCTTCGGCGTGGTCCTCTATGAAATGGCCACCGGCACGCTGCCGTTCACCGGGCAAAGCTCCGGCGCCATCTTCAACGAAATCCTCAATAAAAGCGCCGTCGCTCCCGTCCGCCTGAATCCTTCCGTTCCCGCCGAGCTCGAGCAAATCATCCACAAAGCCATGGAGAAAGACCGCGACCTCCGCTACCAGAGCGCCGCCGAACTCCGCGCTGACTTGAAGCGCCTCAAGCGCGACTCCAGCTCCGCTCGCGTGCAAGCTTCCAGTGCGTCCGGAGCCGCGGATGTGCCTTCCGGTCCAGCGCCAAGCACGGCCGGAGCATCGGGCGTCGCTGTTCTCGCCGGCAAGCGAAAAGTTCCCGTTTCCAAGACTGTGTTTTCCGCAATTTTGCTGGTGGCCTTCGGCGCAGCACTTTTCGGTGCGTACAAACTTGCCCATCGGCCGCGCTCTTTCAATCTGCAAAACATGCAAATCACCAAACTCACCGACAGCGGCAAGGCCACACTCGTCGCCATCTCCCCGGACGGGCGCTACATTGTCTATGCTCTCGGCGAACCCGGCCGCCAAAGTCTGTGGGTGCGTAACGTGCGCTCCAAGAGCGATGTCCAGGTGCTACCCCCAGACGCGGCGGACTTCACCGGGCTCTCCTTCTCTCTCGACGGCGATTACATCTATTTTGTTCGCACCGATCGCAACACTTCCAATTTTGGCTATCTCTATGTCATGCCCGTTCTTGGCGGCGCGCCGCGCCAACTCATCCGCGACGTCGACACCTCGGTTACCTTATCCCCTGACGGCAAACAGCTCGCTTATCTGCGCGGCATCCCGGCCCAAATCATCACGGAGATTCACATCGCAAGTGCCGATGGTGCCGCCAATCGCGTGCTGGCATCGGTCCCGGCTCCGGCGATCCAAATCGTCGGTCCGGCGTGGTCTCCCGACGGAAAGACCCTTGCGGTCTCTTCCTGCCAGCTCGGCAAGGAAATGCGCTGCTTCCTTACCGCCTACAGCGTGGACGACGCCTCCACGCACGACCTGTACTCGGGCTCCGATTTCATTGGACACCCTGCATGGTTTCCCGACGGCCATTCGCTGGTCGTTCCTTTTGCCGCCATCGCGGAGAATCGCATGCAACTGTGGTTTGTCGACTATCCCGGCGGCGAGCGCCGGCGCTTCACCAACGATCTCTCCGACTACGGCGCTGGAATCGACCTGACCCGCGACGGAGCAATGCTTGCTGCTCTCGATCAGCGCCATATCTCGCACATCTGGACAGCTCCGCAGGGCCACCCTGATCAGACCACGCAAATCACCTTTGGCGAGACTCCGGATATCGGCGCTTTCCCCGGTCCCAATGGCAAGCTGTTGGTCCGCACTCGCTTCGGCGCTATGTCTCTCATGAACACCGAGGGTTCGGAGCGCACTCCGCTGATGCCCGAATCGCGAAATGTTTTTTCTCTGTCTAATTGTGCGGACCGCTATCTCGTCTTCGACGCGGACACCGGATCCGACGTCCAGCTCTGGCGCACCGACGCCGACGGCGGCAATCCGCTCAAGCTAGGCAACGCCAGCCGCTCCTCCGATTGCTCTCCAGACGGAACTTGGGTGCTGTATGGATCGGGATTCAAGCACTACCGGATTTCGATCGACGGCGGCACTCCGGTCGAACTTCCCAGCGTCCCCCAGGCCACCGAAGTCGCTATCATCTCGCCAGATGGAAATTGGATCGCTTATCGGTACCAGGAAGGCAGTCCTGTTCCCCTGCCGAAGTTCGGCGTGATTCCTGCGGCCGGCGGTGCTCCCGCCCATGTATTTACGTTTCCGCGCGGCGCCAGAGGCCTCCGCTGGTCGCCAGACGGGAAGGGCATCCAATACAGCCTGAGCAAAAACGGCGTGGCCAACATTTGGGAGCAGCCGCTCTCCGGAGGCTCCCCGCATCAAATCACTAACTTCACCTCGGGCCGCATCTTCGACTTCTCTTGGACCCGCGATGGCAAGCAGCTCCTCCTCGCCCGCGGCGAAAACACCTCCGACGTCATCCTCATCTCTAACTTCCGCTAACCCATCGGCGCAAATCACATGCCGGCTACTGGATTCGTCGAACCTCGATGTGCCCTGGATCTGCTGGCGTTTCGACCGGCCTCCCCGCGGGAACCACTCTTGCATCCCCACGGATGATTTGCGGAGCCGCCGCCGATCCAATCGTAATCGGCGCCGACACCATGCTCGCGTAGGCGGTCGGAAGGCCGGAACGCCTCGGGCTCGATTCCATATTCGCCTGCCCGTCCACGATCGCAGTAATCATCACCACAAACGCTTGCCCAGCCTTCAGCGTAACCGGCAACGTCATCGACGTCTCAGCGGTGCTGAACTTCTCCGACGGAAAATATTGTGCAGTTCCGTTCGGCGGCGTCAGCGGCACAAACAGTTGCACGGTATATCCGAACGGTTTCACGCCGCTCGGTGCATTCCAACTCAGCGTGATAGGTGTCGTGTTGATTGTGCTCGCCGTCAGCAAACTGGCTCCGTCGATCGTTGGATTCTGCACCGCCGAAACCAACGGCGCGACTGCCGCTGTTGTCAACGCGGTGTTTTGTCCATAAACAAGGACAAATGGAGTCGTCGCGGTGGAGTTTGGCAACGGCACGGTCACTGCAGCCTTCTGGCAGAACGAAAAAAATCGCGTCCACGTTGCCGGAAATGGATCGCCGAATTGCAGCGTGCCGAAATTCTCATCCGTAAGAATCGGTGGTTGCGACGTGATGGGCAGCGTCGTCACCCCCGGAGCAGGCAGAATCAACGAAACGCCCGACGTGTTCGCGCAGCTACTCATCGCCGAGCTCAGAACGAAAGGTAGCCCGCTGACCGACACTGGCGAGACCAGCGGCAAATCCGGCCCGAGCACGGAACTAAGCGGCGCCGCAAACCGCCCGGCCACAAATGGTTGCGCCGAAACCGTCAACACCGATCCAATCGGCGTGGCCGCCGTAGGACTCGCGACCGCGAACAGCGGAACCCATTGCGATCCGTTGACGCTCAGTGGAAACGAGGACGGTGCGGAGGCGTTCAGATTCCCGCCCAAATTATTCGTCGTGCCATTCTGGATGGCTGGATTCAGCAGCGTCAATTCCGGGCCCAACCTCAGGCCATTGAACGAACCCAGCGAAACCGGCTCGTATTGCATCAAAAACGCCGAGCTCGCCTGCGAAAAGTCTACGTTTCCAGAAATTTGCGCGCCCAATTGAAACGTCGTCGAGCCGGGCGCTCCGAATGCGCGCTCCTCCAGGTCTAGCAACGGCTCGTCCGTCACGAACGCAAACCAATCTCCGGCTTGCACTGGGTCCAGGCCCGTTGCGTTGACATTAAGGATGGTCTTCTGCGAGCCGCTCGTCGCGCGCAAACGGGCGCCGACCGTGTCCCCTCCAAAATCAAACGTACTGCTGCTCGTCCAGTAGATCGCCAGCGGTGCGATGTGCAGCCAGTAATGCCCTCCCGGCACATTCGGAATAGCGAATGTGCCATCGGCATTGCCGCTTCCCCTCAATGTCAAAAGCGAACCGTCGGCCTGCGGAACCAGCGCCGCCACTTCGTCCGCCGGACCCGGCACTCTCGTCCAATCCAGCGGCACCGCCGTCGGCCCGCTCGCCGTCCAAAAATTGTCGACCCAGCTCAAGTGTACGGTCCCGTTGGGCGTAACGCTCCACGTCTGCGTCGCCGTGCCTCCACCCGTTGTGGTCGCCCGCACCGTAAAACTGTCCGCAATCCTCGATTGCGCTCCCGTAGGAGTCCAAGAAAGCATTCCTCCACTAAGCACCGCGCCTGCGGGGCCTTGCGCCAACTCGAAGGTCACCATGCCGCCCGCCGGGTCCGTCGCAGTAATCTGGTAACTATAGGCAGCCCCCTCGACCGCGCTCGTCACCGCCGTGCTCGAAAAAATGGGAGAAGGAGGCGGTAACATCATCCTGCCGCCACTGCAACCCGCTGAAATTCCTGCAAGAGCAATAAGAAAAAATAGAACCACCGCGAAGGAAGGGTTTCGCACGGGCATAGGCAACTCCGGTTTCCCCCGGGGTCTGCAATTCAACGTTATTTCCAGACCCCGCATCAGTCCAATAGGTCATCAATCCTATAACACCCGCAGCCTCTTTGAAACCACCCCAGTCTCCCTCCGCCGGCCATGGTCTTGCGCAATTTCTAACGACGCGAGACGCGTACTTGCCGTCCTCGCCGCCAAAATTGAACAAGCACCCTTTCGCGGAGTATTATTCGCGTTCACCACGTTCTCTGAATCACAGCCGGGTCGCTGCCCGGTCAAAAGGATTCCCGTGTCGAAAAAAGTCCGCATCTTGGCTTTGCTTCTTCTACTGCACGCCGCTTGCTCGGCCGCACAGGAAACGAAGGCAAGTTCTCCAGTTACTGCCATCCGCGCTGGCAAGGTCATTGATGTTGATTCCGGCCGCGTGCTCTCGAATCAAATCATTCTCGTGCGTGGCGGAAAAATCGACGCCATTGGCGAAAAGCTGGCCATTCCCGCCGGTGCCAGCGTCATCGATCTCTCCAAGATGACTGTTCTTCCCGGCCTGATCGATTGCCATACGCATCTCGCCGATCTCGGCGACGCCGAGCCGCTATTGGTGCTGCAAAAGTCGGCCGCCGAAATGGCTTACGCCGCCATCCCCAACGCCCGCGTCACGCTGCTCGCCGGTTTCACCACCGTGCGCGACGTCGGCGTGTACCGCGCCTTCAACGACGTCGCTATGCGCGATGCTATCGCGCGCGGCGACATCATCGGCCCGCGCATGTTCGTCGCCGGGGCATACGTCACCATCAGCGAAGGCGCCGGCGCGATGACCGGACTCGCGCCGGATATTCAGCTCCCTCTTGATCTGCGCTACGGCGAAGCCAACAGCCCGTGGGAAGTCCGCCAGAAAATCCGCCTGCTCGCGCATCACGGCGCCGACCACATCAAGATTCTGTCCACCGGTGCGGTACTCACGCACAGCAGCAATCCCAAATCCGTCGAATTCACTCCCGAAGAACTCGCCGCCGCGGTCGATGAGGCGCGCAACTTTGGCCTGCGTGTCGAAGCGCACGCCCATGCCGCCGAAGGAATCAAGAACGCTATCCGCGCCGGAGTCGCGTCCATCGAGCACGCAACGCTGATCGATGACGAGGGCATCGCGCTGGCGAAAGAGCACGGAACGTATCTAGACATGGACATTTACGACGACGAATGCATTCAAGGCACCGGCATCGCCAAGAAATGGCCGGCGGATTTTCTCGAGCACGACCGCGAACTCGGCGAAATCCAGCGCCGGAATTTTAGCAAAGCCGTGCGCGCTGGCGTGAAAATGGCCTTTGGCACCGATGCCGGCGTTTGTCCGCATGGCATCAACGCGCGCCAGTTTGCCTTCATGGTGAAGTACGGCATGACGCCGATGCAGGCGATGCAGTCCGCCACCAGCAGCGCCGCCGACTTGCTCGGCAAATCCGATGTGCTCGGCTCGCTCAAACCCGGCAAGTACGCCGATATCGTAGCCGTGAACGGCGATCCGCTCGCCGATATTCGCGTGCTCGAACACGTCAGCTTCGTCATGAAAGAAGGCCAGGTTTTCAAGAACGAGCCGTAGCTCCCTGGCGCCGGCGCGAATCAGCCGGTGGCTTTGCTGGGAGCGTGAAACTGGCTTTTGATGCGCCACAGAAGAAACGCACCAATCACGATGGAGAGCACGCTGGCGGCTTGCGCGTTGGACATGCCGAGGAACGAGCGCGGGTTGATGCGAATGATTTCGATTAAGAAGCGCGCGACGCCGGTGAGGATCAGGTAGTTGGCGAAGATTTCGCCTTTGGCTTTGGGTCCGCGAAGGGCTTTCGTGCCCATGTGCCAGAGGAACGCAGCAATGGCCAGCCAAATGAAAAACTCGTAGAGCGGCGTGGGATGGACGCGACAATCGGCCGCCAAGCCGTATTGAGCGCAAACTGGGCCGGTGGGGACGACGCCGTTGGGGAAGCTCATGCCCCAGGGAAGATTGGTGGGGATGCCATAATCGCCGTCGCCGGAGAGCAGGCAGCCGATGCGGCCGATAGCGTAGCCAACGCAAGCAGCCGGCGAGCAGATATCGAAGAATTCGAGCAGCGGAATCTTCAGTCGCCGCGCCAGGATGACCAGCGCGACAACGCCGCCGAGAAATCCGCCAAACCACGCAAAGCCGAAGCGGCTGAAAAGCTGGCCGGCAGGATCGGCAAAGAGATCGCTGGGAGTCTCGAGAACGTGATAGAGCCGCGCGCCCACGATCCCCGCGAGTCCAGCGATGCCGATGATGACGAAGCCTTCGTCTCTTTGCGGTTCGTAACCGGGAATGCACTCGAGCTGGGTGCGGCGGCGGTTCAGATCGGCCTGCAGCACATACGCGGAGACCATGAGCGCCGCCGCGACCATAAGACCGAAAGTCGGGATGCTCAACCAGCCGATGTGGAGAAACGGGATCATGTGTGTACGTTAGAAGCTCCCGAGTATACATGTTGAGGGCTGCGAGGGGCTGCGGGCGGAACGAGGACCCGTAGCCGACAATTGATAATCGAGAGCAGGGGGCCTGGAACGGCCTATCGGATGGGCTGGTTGGCATAATGGCCCCCACCCCCCGGTTTTTTCGTAAGTGCGGATTCTAAAGGGGTTACAGCGCGATTCCGTGTAAGTGCGGATTCTAAAGGACTTACTGGCGGACGATTGCGGCCAAAACCGGGTGAAACACAGTGTTTGTCTGTAAGTGCTGATTCTAAAGGAGTTAGCGGAGGGAACGTTGGAGAGTTTAGAGTGAAGAAACGCTCTTGATGACGCCCCAGGTGTTTCGCAAAAGAGCGTGGAAGCGATTGAAAATAAACGAGATGTGCTTCGTTTTCGTGGTGCAAAAGAGCAAGAAAGAGCGAAGGGAGAGCGCGGGCAGATAGGGCAAGAGAAGGGGCGGGATGAGAATCTGGAGCGGAGGGCGCTGTTGGCGGCGGGAGGGCGGTTTGGGTGAGGGCGGACATGGGCATCGCGCCGGTCCTCCGCACCTGGCTTAATCGCACCTGGCTGAATTGTCAGGAGTAATATTAGCACAGTCGCCATGAAATGTCCAGGAATTTCGGCGGGTGGTGTGTCGGGAAGGCGGAGTAACGGTCAAGGCGGGTCGCCGATTGGTTGTATGTTTCGGTGATAGAGTGCGGAGCTATTTCTGGCGGTTGAGGAGGAACCTGTGAAGGCATCGGTGTTGTATCGAATTGCTGCGGTTTTGCTGGTGTTGTTTGCTGCGGGGCATACGGTGGGATTTCGGAAGGCGGACCCGCGGTGGGTGGCGGGAAGATAAAAGGGGAAGGGCCCGTTTGAGAATGGCGTCAAGACGGAGTGGAAAGTACCATCGGACGGCTATGGTTTTCGCAAGATGAGAAGAGCCCGGTCGCTGCGGTCGAACTCAGAGATGCGAATGGCGTTCGAGCGAATCAGACTTAGTGCGACGTTCGTTGGATAGTCGCAATTCTCCAATAGGACGACTTTTGGCGGCGGGCCGAGCGCGCCGGCAAGATTTGAGAAATCATTGTCGGCCGTAATGATGGTAAAGCCGTTTTGCTTCGCGAAGTTCCAGATCGCCAGATCTGTTGTCCCGCCGATGAGCCCTAACTGCGAGACATGCACGGAATCCGAAAAGAGATCGCGAACCAAGCCGACTAGTTTGCGGGAAAGATTCTCGTCGAACAGGAGCTTCATTTAGCTCAACGAACGACGGTGTTGTCTTTCAGATTGGCGGCCCACTGCAGGGCGGCGAGGATGTCGTCTTCGTTGAGTTCGGGGTAGTCCGCGATGATCTGGGCGTGAGATGCGCCGGTGCCCAGCCATTTCAGGATGTCCCACACGGTGATACGGAGATCGCGTATGCAGGGCTGTCCGGAGCGCAGGCCAGGGGTGATGGTGATCCTTGATGAGAGACTGTGCACGTTGGGTTCCCGCTTTCGCTGATTATTATGGCATAGCCGAATGGCGCGAGGGTAGAGATTGGAGGCGCAAGAGCTTTCTTTCAGGGTAGAGCCGCCTGGCGAAGACGACGTCGAGTTGGCCGTGGTGGCGGACGGCTTGGGCAACGGCGCGTTCGAGGTCGCCGTCGCGGGCCACGTCGCAGACGACGGTGACTGGCTTGGTCGAGCTTAGGGTTGCGGCGGCTTGTGCGACACGGTCGAGTTCTTCCTGGCGGCGGGCGGCGAGAGTGAGCTTGGCGCCGGAATGGGCGAGTTGAAAGGCGAGTTCTTCGCCGATGCCGGAGGAAGCACCGGTGATGAGCACGGATTTGTTGCGGAAGAATTCGACGGGGCGGCTGGGTTCCTGATGGGACATAAACAATACGGTAGCACGGGATAGAAGTTTTGTTTTGCACCGCGGTTGGAGAGAAAAACCAAAATCCGCACCGTGAAACCCGCGGGGTGCGGCACGCAACCCCGGTGGCTGGTGCGAAGTGGTGGAAATCTCGCCCCAAAAAAAAGAGGCCGCCCTTTAAGGACGGCCCCTACATCGTTCGCGCCTCGTGCTTGTTTATTTCGGGCAGGGCAAGGCGGAATGTGGAAGCGCGGTTTCGTCTGGGAAGCTGAACGCTCCATCAATTGCGCTGGAGGCCGGGCCCATTTCGAACCACTGCAACAACGGGATGATTTGAGGATGATAGGTGAAGACTTCCTTGCGCTCGCGGAGGGTTATGGGAATCGAAGCAACCGGAAGCACTTCGATGGGATCGCCTTCCTCGAGATTGGCCTGGCAGACCTTGGCATTGGCAGGAACTCCGGGGAACTGCCACGAGGCCGTTCGGTTGTTCAAGAAGGGATCAGCAAAGGCTTCGGCAGTTTCGTGGGACAAAGCAGTGACGTCCTGGAATCCACCGCCGAACAGTCCGGGGGAGATCCAGCTGGCATATTGCGTAACCCAGCGGGGCTGAGGAACGGCGGTGGGATCACGGACGAACGTGTGGAATCCGAGAATGCAGCAACTGGACTCCTTGCCCGTGGTATCGATGGAAAACAAGAAGGTATTGGGGAACAAGGTCATGCTGATCGCGTCGGTGGTGAAGTTTCCCGCGTTGATATCGCTGATGACTTGATTGGAGAAGAGCGCGTTGAACAGCATGTCCAGCATCAGAACGAAATGGGTGCCATCGGGGAGGGTTCCAGCGCTGTAGGCCTGGATGGACTTGACGGAACCGTCCGGGAACTGCACGTTAACGAATTTCGGAATGGTCATGGTTACGTCGTTCACGAACTGGGGACGCAGGATGGTGTGCCAATCGTTGCCCATAACGTTGAAGAACTGGGCGCGATGAATGGCGTCCGCGTACTGAAGGTGATGGCCGGAGCGGTAGTCGGATTCCTCAAAGTTGGGGGAGTCCTCAATCAAATCGCGGAAAGTGAATGGGACATCAAATCGGACGCTGCCGTCCGCGTTGAGGAGGTGGAGATTGACGGTGGTGATTTGGGCGGGAATGTTGGTGGTGCCGCCAGCGGCAGGAGGATTGCCGATGAACGTGAACGGAAAAAAAACGCCGAGGCTGGGGCCAGCCTGGTTGATGAAGGCGCCGGAAAAGGTAGCCAAACTGTCCATACCGTCGATGGTGGAAAGGTTTGCACGGCGGTCTCCTCGCCGAGAGGCGCTCTGCGGGGAAAAGCCACTTCCGCCTGCGGCGTTGGCGCTGTCATCCGTCGCGAAGATGATTCTCGATGTAGTAGCACCATTGGGGAATTGCAAAATCGAACTGGAGCTTATGGCCAGGTTGACGGGTGCATTCACGTTCTTGGCAACTGCATCAGCATAACCGGGCGACGACACGGCTAGCATTGCAGCCGCTCCGTCGTCAGCCTGACTCTGGGCAAAGCAGGCGGGGGATAGACCGAACAGCAACAGCAGAGACGAACCAAGGAGCCTGGGCATTTTCATCGGTATCTCCAGTGATTTGGATTCAGTATAGAAACTGGCGAAGGCAGGTGTGCTGCGCTGTGCAACGGATTTCGATGCGAACTTGACCGGCTTCCGCCAGCCTGTCGCTAGTATCCGAAGCAACGCGATTCGATTCGGAACCTCAGAGCGGCCACAGTACGACGCAAACTGAAACGTGTGCTGCCGTTTGAGATCTTGAAGCGAAATTGAAACTTAAGAGAATAACGAGCCGAGATCACACCCACCACTTTCGCGTGCGACGGAATCTAGCAGAGGTTGCAGGGAAGTCAAGTACAAAAGGGCGTATGGAAGACGGCGAGCTGAAATTTAACTTGACCGCCAAGTACTACGACGTATGGGACGAGACGAAGGGAAGGCCGATTAGCAGCGCGTGTAAGGCTACACCGAAGGTCCGCCTCGGAAGGCGGACCCTACAAGAGCAGCGCCGCGAAGAATTGCGCCAATGCCAAGCCACAAAGCCAAGGCCAGCCATTCGGACTGCGTGAAATGGCCGGGGACTACCGGCAAGACTTTCATGGCGATGAGGGCTAACGATACCGCGATACCGAGCGCGGTGAATGCGCGTTTGGTTGGGCGCTTTTCGACGAGGAAGAAGGAGAGACAGGCGAGAAACCAGCCGGTGGCGGAGGCCATGGAGCCTACTTCGGTTACGGGAACGAGAAGGGCGTCGCCGAGGAGGAGTGCGACGAGCGTGGCGACGGTAAGGGCGATGACGGCCGAGGAAGGAGTAAGGAATTTTTCGTGGACGGCGGCGAAGCGCGGCGGGATGGTGCCGCGGCGCGCAAAAGCGAAGAACAGCCTAGTGGAAGCGACGAAGTTGCCGTTGAAGCATTGAACGAGTCCGAAGAGGGCCATGACCAGGATTAGTTGGACGGGCCAGCGGGCGCCGATGCCCTGTTCGAAAGCGATAGCGGTGGCGAAGCGATGGCCGATCAGACTTTGCCAGGGATGAATGTAGGCGACGGCGGCTATGATGAAAACGTAGAAGAATGCGCCGGTAAGGAGGGCGAGAGCGATGGCGGTGAAATAGTTCTTGCCGCGGAATTCCGGGTTGGCTTCTTCGGCGCATTTGGGGACGGATTCGAATCCGGTGAGAAAGTAGGGAACGATCTGGAGAGTCAGCAAAATGGAAACGAGCGGAGTGGCACTGAAGGCAGGATGGAAATTGGAAGGCGAGCCACGGACGCCGCTGATAGCGAGGAGAAGAACGAAGAGGAAGAGCACGATGGAAGTGGTCCAGTTCTGAAAAGTGGCGCTGAGGCGGATGCCGCGATAGTTGATGGCGGCGAGGAAAAGAGTGAGAACGACACCGAGGAGGAGGCGCGGGAGAAAGACCGGCTGGCCGTCGATGGAATAGAGCGGGAAGGAATTGAGCTGCGGGAAAATGTAGGCGGCGACTTTGCCGATGGCGACCGCTTCCCACGGGCAGACGATCAGGTAGGCGAGGAGCATGGTCCAGCCAGTGAAGTAGCTGACGATGGGCGGGAAGACTTGCGCGGTATAGGCGGCTTCGCCGGCGGCATCCGGCAGACGAAGGACCCATTGGCCGTAGACGTAGCCGACGGGCAGGAGGAGAACGCCGCCAAGAGCATACGCGAGCATGGCGCCGAGCGGACCACCGCGGCCGAGCCAATCGTCGAGCAGGACGAGCCAGCCGGTGCCAATCATGGTGCCGAAGGCAAGGGCGAAATAGTGATGCAGGCGAAGTTTGCGCGCGAGAGTGGGCATCTAGAGGACGCAGAGGAGTTCGAAGAGGAGATTGGCGGCGAGGAGTGAAGTGATTTCGCCGGTGTCGTAGGGTGGCGAGACTTCGACGAGGTCGGCGCCGATGATGTCGAGACCTTGGAGCGCGCGAACTAGCTCGATGATTTGATGGCTGGTGAAGCCGCCCACTTGCGGAGTGCCGGTGCCGGGGGCGTAGGCGGGATCGACGCAGTCGATGTCCAGGGTGATGTAAACGGGTTTGCCGCGGAATGCTTTCAGGTGCGGTGCGACAGCGGCCATTCCTTTTTTGTGAAATTGTTCGGCGGTGACCATGCGGACTTTGTGTGCGCGGGCGAAATCGAAATCGCCTTCGCCATAGACTTGGCCGCGCAGTCCGATTTGCAGGACGCCGCCGTCTTCGAGCAGGCCTTCTTCAAAAGCGCGGCGAAAGGGCGTGCCGTGGGAATACTTGCTGCCGAAATACTCGTCCCAGAGATCATTGTGGGCGTCGAACTGGATCAGGCGGACAGGGCCGCGCTTTTTTGTTACGGCGCGAAGGAGCGGCAGGCTGATGGAGTGATCGCCGCCGACGCAGACGCAGCGAACGCCGGCTTCGTGAAGCGGCGCGATTCCCTGCTCGATGCGTCGGAAGGTGTCTTCGATGGAGAGAGGATTGACGGGGAGATCGCCGAAATCGGCGACGCGATGTTTGGCGAAGGGATTTACCTTCAGCTCGGGATTCCACGGGCGAATGATGGCGGACTGATTGCGAACGTGGCGTGGGCCGAAGCGCGGACCGGGACGGTAGGTGGTGCCGCCGTCGAAAGGAATGCCGACGATGGCAATTTCGAGTTCTTCGGGCTGAGGGATATGCGGGAGACGCATGAAGGTGGGAATGCCGGTGAAGCGGGCGTAGGTGAGAGCATCGACGGGCTGAGGATGGGGCAAGCGGAAGGAGCGCTTGGGTTTAGGCATGGTGAGGCATCTTAGTTTTCGGTTAGCGGTGAAGTCAACGAGCGAAGTCCGAGAGGCGAAGTAGTGGATGTGCCGAAACGCGACGGCTCGCAAGGCATTTGAGAGCTTCGCGCTTGCGTGGGGCGAGCCAGTGTTTTTTTGAGGCGCGGCGGAAGCGAAAGCTGGGTGTGCGCGGACGCAAAGGTCTTACACTGGAGGAACGTTCCGGATCGAAGTGCGGTTGAGGAGTTATGAAAAAACACAAATTGGCGAAGGCGACGCACGAACTGGCATCCGCTTACCGAATTACGGATGGCGCGAAGTTCCGGCTGAAGGATTTCGATCCTGGAGACACGGACGGGGTGAAGTCCAAGGAGCACGCGCAGGAGATGCTAAAGGAAAGCACTGAGAAGCTCTGTGACATGCAGGAGAAGCTGTACGCGCAGAATCAGTGGGCGTTGCTGGTGATCTTTCAGGCCATGGATGCGGCGGGGAAAGACGGGGCCATCAAGCACGTGATGAGCGGTGTGAATCCGCAGGGCTGCGACGTGCATGCGTTTAAGGCGCCCGGGCCCGAAGAGTTGAGCCACGAATACATGTGGCGGGCGCACAGCCGGGTGCCGGAACGAGGAAAGATTGGAATCTTCAACCGGTCGTACTACGAGGAAGTGCTGGTGGCGCGGGTGCACGAAAGTATCTTGAAGAACCAGCGGATTCCGGAACAGTTGCTATCGAAAAGCATATGGGAACAGCGGTACAAGGATATGAACGCGTTTGAGAAATATTTGACGCGGAACGGAATTGTGGTGGTGAAGTTTTTTCTGCATCTTTCGAAGCAGGAGCAGAAAAGGAGATTCCTGGGGCGGCTGGAAGACTCGGCAAAAAACTGGAAGTTTTCGATGGCGGACGTGAAAGAGCGCGGGTATTGGAAAGATTATATGGCCGCATACGAGGAGATGATTCAGAACACAGCGACGGAGAATGCGCCGTGGTACGTGGTGCCGGCGGATAACAAATGGTATACGCGGCTGGTGGTGGCGGCGGCGGTCATCGAGACGCTGAAGAAACTGGATTTGCAGTTTCCGGATGTGGACGAGGAGAAGAAGAGGGAATTGCGAAAGGTGAAGGAGAGCCTGCTGGCAAGCAAGGAGTGAACAAGGAGTGAGAGACGCAGCGCCAGAAGGCGCCGCGGAGCGCCGCTGGATCAACGCTGAATCGGACTAATCGTCGGGGCTTGAATATTTCGCGCGGCTAGTCCGGCGCGCGATAGCGATAGCGCAGGGTGGGAGGCAACTTGTCTGAGCGCTGGCGCGTGTTGTATTCGAGCTGATAGCGCAGGTGCTCGTCGTCTGCCGGATAATCCTTCCCTTCCGGATACGGATAGGGCATCAGGGTGTGCTTGGGCAGCGGTTCGACCGTGAAAGCATGCGCGGCGTAAAAATCGAGGTCCTTCTCGAATCCGTTGGCATAGAAGAAATAATCGCGCACCCAGCCGGCAGGAAGCGCGGGCAATCGTTGCGGATCGAAATCGAGCTTCACTCCTTCGCCGGAACCAAACACCACGAAACGATCGTCCGCGGCGCCCAGCAGCTCGCGTACATCGCCGAATCGCGTGTAATTTCCGGCCGCTCGCGCGTACGGGCCGGTCATGCTGCGCTGCGTGTAGGAATAGGTCGTATCGCTGGCGGGTTGCAGGCGAATCTCGCGCGGATAGCCGAGAAAAGCGAGCGAGGCTGTGGCCAGCGGCACTTCATAGACATGAACTTGCTCCGCGTCCGGAGTCTGGTCGATGCGAATGGCGTCCCAATAAATCTTGAGGTTGCTCACGATGCGAATGCGCCGCGTGCCCGCCGGCAATTTTCCGGTGAGGTCGGTCACCATAGTGCGTTCGAGTCCCGCGGGAAAACCCATGTCTTCGATCACGCGGGCCCATTTGCCCGCCGCATCTTGCGCTTCGACGTACGGGGCGATCACTTTGATTCCTGCTTGGTCCGCGGCGTACATCGAGGTCGCCGTGAAATAATCGGTGTAGCCGTCGATCAGCAAGCGCAGCGGCTTGTGTGCATCCCATGGGCCAAGAGCGAGTTCCACCCAATGCAGCTTGGCGAATCCCGCGAAGGGCAATTCATCGAATCCGGTGACGTACTTGCGGTCGCGCTTCTCGAGCAGCGGCAGAACATTGTTCCCGCGATCGTCCCACGCTCCCGCTGGCGGCCGCGCATCGCGCGTGGCGATCACGCGAAACTCCGGAAATGGGGGCGCGCTGACGAAGCGCTCGTTGGGATTGACCTCGAAGGCGGCAGGATGATCCACCGCGACCAACCGCACCTGATCGAGATACACCGTCTCTTCCATGGGCTCGAGGAAACGGAAACTCAGCAGTCCATTGCGCGGACGCACGCTGTGCGCTGCCACTTTCAAGTATTCGTCGGGATCGGGGACGTCGCGCTCGCCGGGCGCGACCCAATGGCCGACCACTCCCGGACCGATCATGTCCGCGATGAATTCATATTCGCGGCCGTTCCACGAGAACAGGACCGGACACGAACTGCCGCGGCGGTCGAGCTCCGCAATCGCGTGCGCTTTCTTGGCCGCGAGATTGACTTCGTCCTGCGGAACGCCTGTGGGCCAGAGAAGCCGCACAACTTCCGCTTCGCGTTCGTTTCCGAGGCCAGCGAGAATCGGCGCGGCATTTTGTCCGAGATATCCGGAAGCTCCCGCCACTTCCCACTTCTGATACAACGCGCCCGCGTATAACTCGACTTTTGTGCCGATGCCGCTTTTGTTGTCGTTCAGGGCTTTCAGATCGATGCGCATCCAATTCCGCTGATTGCCGCCGTCGTTGCGCAGATAAAGCGGCGGCCCGCCGAGCTGCGTCACGATCAAATCGGGATCACCGTTGCCGTCGACGTCAGCTACGGCAATAGCGCGGGGATCTTTCAGCTTCACCGCGTCGAGATGCACATCTTTGGTGACGTCGGCCCAGCCTTTCGCGCCGAGATTGCGCAGCAACCGCAGCTCGCCTCCTGCCGCCGATTCTCCGGCCGCTACCAAATCCAGCCAGCCGTCATCGTCGTAGTCCAGCGCGGCGATGCCCCAGCCCTTCTGCCAGCCGAAATCCGGCAGCGGCACACGCTGCAGTGATTTTCCGTTCACGTTTTTCCACAAGCTGATGCCCGGCGGGCCCGCATGGGTGAACGCCAAGTCCATCCAGCTGTCCTTGTCAAAATCGAACGCCACCACGCCAACCGCAGGCGGCAGCCCTTCGTTGCTGAAGTCGATTCCCGCGAGTGGCGTGAACTTGCCTTCGCGGGGATTGAGATAGATCGCGGCGCCGGTTGCCCCTCCGGCGATCACGAAATCGATGGCGCGATCGTTGTTGAAGTCCGTGGTGACCACACCCGCGCCCGTGGCTGCGATGCCGAGGCCAGTCTGTTGGGAAATATCGGTGAAGGTGCTGTTTCCGTTGTTGCGCCACAGTACGTTGTGGCGCGCCGCATCGCTCGCAGGAGACATCGTCACGTACAAATCCAGATCGCCGTCGTGGTCGTAGTCGACGAACGTCACACCAACGCAGCCAGGCTCGCGCCGGATTCCCGCATTCTCGGTCACATCCGCAAATTTTCCATCGCCCTGGTTGTGCAACAGGCGCACGCCATCGCTCAAGCACACCGCGAGGTCCGTGTGGCCGTCGTTGTCGAAATCACCGGCGGCGCAGCCCAGGCCTGCGCCAGTGAGCGCGATGCCCGCGGCGCGCGTGACATCTTCGTAGTGACCGGCCCCTAGGTTGTGCAGCAAACGGCTTGTGCCGTCCACGGCGCCGCTCACCAGAAAAAGATCCGGCTTGCCGTCGCCGTCGTAGTCGAAAAAGCACGCTCCGGTGCTCGGCCCGAAAGCGACGCCGGCGGCCGCGCCAGCCTGTACACCACCGGCTGCCGCGATCAAAGGCTGCAGCGCAAAACGCACCGCGATCGCGCGCGGCGCATCTGTCGTTTCGCCGCGCACCAGCTCCGCCAGCGAGAATCGTCCTTGATCTCCGTACGCCGCCCCGAACGGCACACCCAAATGTTGCGTGGTAATTTTCTGGAAGCGCGCCAAATGCTCGCGCGCGGCTGCGGCGTCGCCCTTGCGCTGCAGCGCTCGCGCCAGGCCGAATTCCGCCGAAGCGTGATAAGGATATCGAGCGAGCGCCTTCTGAAACGCGACGACTGCTTCGTCGTACTTCTGCAACTGTGTCTCCAGGTAGCCCACGAAATAATAAGGATCCGCTTCCGTGGGCACGATTTCCGTCACGTGCCGGAACGCCGTCGCTCCTTTTTCCGCCTCCCCCAAATCCTTATAGGCGAGCCCCAGGTTGTACCAGGCGTAAGGATCTTGCGGCAATTGCTGCACTGCTGCTTCCAGCGCGGCTCGCGCTTCTTCCAGCTTCTGTTGCGCCATCAGCGCGACGCCTAAATTGAGCCGTGCGACCGCGAAGTCCCGATCCGCCGCGAGCGCCTGCTCGAAGTATTTCTGCGCATCGCCGGGCCGCTGTTGATTCATGTACGCAACGCCGAGAGTGTTGAAGCGCAGCGCTTTCTCGTGGTTCGGAGCGGCCGCGCTTTTCGCTGCACCGGCCGCACGCTTCGCCGGCTGCGCTTGCCGCGGACGTACGAGAACCGCCGAGCTCAAGAGAAATGCGCAGATGAGCACAAGAGATGCAGCGAAGCGTCGCCGGGAATAATGCATCGGGTCAGGTTTCCTGTCCGCGCGGAGTGCCGCGTGCATTCAGATCGTGGCTGGCGCAGCGCCAATGATTCTCGGGTGCTCAGGAAGCAGCGTCAACCGTTTTCGCATGTGAATCTGTTTGTCGGCCAATTCCTGCTAGAGCGCCTTGACGAGTGCCCGCACCGCGCTTACTCTCGCGTCTCCATGTCCTCCGACGCGTTTCTCTCCGTCTCCGCAATCACCGCAGCGGTCCGCAGCAAGACATTCTCCGCGAGCGAATTCCTGCAAGCGCATTTGCTCCGCATCGAACGCTTGCAGCCCAAGCTCAACGCCTTCGTCCACATCGATGGCGATGCCGCACGAACAACCGCGGGCCAGATCGACGCCGCTATGCAACGTGGCGGCGCAGATGCAACGGCAGCGCGTCCATTGCTCGGCGTGCCCGTCACTCTAAAAAGCTGTATCGACGTTGCCGGCTGGCCGTGTCCCGCAGGTTCGCTGCTCCGCAAAGACTACGTCGCTTCTTGCGACGCGCCTCTCGTCACACGCCTGCGAGCCGCTGGAGCCATCCTTCTCGGCAACACCAACACACCGGAATTTCTGATGGCGTATGAAACCGACAACCGTCTCCAAGGGAAAACCAGCAATCCCTGGGCGCTCGATCATTCCTCCGGCGGCTCGAGCGGCGGCGAATCAGCGGCCATTGCTTCCGGTTGTTCCGCGGGCGGTGTGGGCAGCGACGGCGGCGGCTCGATTCGCGTCCCTGCTCATTTCTGCGGCATCTGCGGACTCAAGCCCACTCCTGGCCGCGTTCCAGCGACCGGCCATTTTCCACCGTGCGGCGGAGCGTTCTCCTGGATCGGCGTCGTGGGCCCCATGGCACGCAGCGTTGCCGATCTTCGCGCGCTGTTCACCGTCATGGCCGGGCCCGATCCGGGCGATCCGCTTTCCGCGCCAGTGCCAGTCGCAAATATTTTCCACGACCAACTGAAGAATACTCGCATCGGCATTCTCGAAAGCGACGCTCTCGGCAACGCCACCGAGGAAACGCGTCAAGCCGTCTCTCGCGCCGCAAAGCTTCTCGAATCCGCCGGCTTCCACGTCGAACCAGTCCGTCTCACTGGCCTGGATTGCGCGCTCGAGCTGTGGTGGTATTTCTTTGGCGCGGTGATTGCTCATCTTCTCGGTCACACCGTGGCCGGCAAGGAAGATCTTCTCAGTTCGCAGCTTCGCGAATATCTCGCCGTCGCCACCAGCAAAGCACCGCTGCTGCTCGACGGCTTTCTGCAAGCCTGCGCCGCGCGCGATCTTCTCCGCGAAAGCCTGATCCGTGAAATGGCCGCCGCCGGCACGCCAATTCTTCTCTCTCCCGTTTCCTCCGGCCCCGCATTTCGCCACGGCGCCGGAAACTATCAGCCCGGCTCCGGCTACCTCGACACCATGCGCTATTCGCAATGGCTCAATCTTACCGGCTTCCCCGGCGCCTCTGTCCCCGTGGCCTTCTCTTCCGACGGTCTCCCCATCGGCGTGCAAATCATCGGCTGCCCCTACGACGACGAACTCGTCCTCGCCGTCGCCGAAGCCCTCGAAGCCGCTCGCGGCCCCTGGCAGAATCCGCAGATCTGAGGTGGCCGCATTCGCGCCTATTTCCCGTTTACCATATCGTTTTTCTAGCCTTTCACTGTAAAATCCCCGCGCATGAACCAAATTGATCGCCGAACTTTCATCGAATCCTCACTAGCCGCCACAATCATCTCTTCCCTGCCCTCCGCCCTCGGGCGTCCCGCTCACCAGGTCGGCCGCATCGGCGTCCAGCTGTACACGGTTCGCGAGCTCATGAAGTCCGATCCTGCCGGCACGCTCGCGAAAGTCGCCGCCGCCGGTTACAAAGAAGTCGAATTCGCTGGCTACTTCAATCTCTCGCCGAAAGACGTTCGCGCCGCCATCGACAAAGCCGGCCTCGCCGCTCCCTCCAACCACATCGACTACAAAACCGTAACCAATTCTTTTCCGCAAGCTCTGGACGCCGCGCACATCATCGGCCACAAATTTCTCGTCAATTCCTGGATCGACGACGACGTTCGCAATCATCCCGACGGCTGGAAGCACATCGCCGAAGCCCTCAACCGCGCTGGTGAAGCCGCAACAAAAGCCGGCATCCAATTGGCGTATCACAATTACTGGTTTGAATTTAAACCACTAGCCGACGGCACTTTGCCCTACGATTTGCTGCTGGCAGCCTGCGACCCGCATCTCGTCGCCATAGAAATGGATCTCTGCTGGATCAGCGTCGGCGGCGCCGATCCGCTCAAGTATTTCGACCGCTACCCCGGCCGCTTCCCACTCGTTCACGTCAAGGACGTGAAAAAACTCCCCAAACCCTCACTAGCCGAAGGCGCCGCCTTGTCCTCCGACCAGATCCTTCCGGACATGACCGAAGTTGGCAGCGGCGTCATCGACTGGAAGCGCATCTTCGCGCAGTCCAGCAAAGCCGGCATCCAGCACTATTTCGTCGAACACGATCAGCCCGCCGACCCCATCGCCAGCATCCAGCAAAGCTTCCGCTACCTCTCCGCCCTGCGCTTCTAATTTGGAGCGCGGCAGCTCGCTGCCGCTTTTCCGTCATCCGACCAACCAGACTCAAGCGCGATCCCATGCCTTCCGAGGTCCTCAAGATCTGGGTGCCCAACCTCGATTTTTGAGAGTGGGGTTTTGATTTTGCCGCAAGAGCGCGCCGCAAACCTCTCGGCCCTCGTCGTTACTTCATTACATCCCTGCGTCTTGGCTCCATCTCACTCTGGCACCGGCGGGCACCCGGGAAACTCGCGCAGCGCGGTATTGCCGATGTACTGCAAATCCTCGATTCCGATTTTGCTGGTGTAATACGCGTCGCAGGTCATGTTACGCAGCAGCGCAAAGAAAGCTACGCCCTGGCTCAGCGCCGGATCTTTCCTGGCGTTTTTGCGGAACGCGATCGCGTCCAACACTTCTTTCTTCTGCTCCTGTGTGCACGCGAGAAAAGGACTTCCATAACGGTCGCTGCAGAATCCGTCCAGCCACATCAGGCCGCCGCCAAGCCGCAGCTGAAACTTTTTGTTTTCGCTGGTCAGCAAATCCACAAATTCCGGCGCGCCCGCTTCCAGCGCCCCGCCCGAGCGCCGATCCTTCGGCAGGATCGCGTCGCATAACGCCGTCAGCGTCGCATACGGACCCGCCGAGAAATATTTTGGCGCGTACTTCCCTGCTCCCGCCTTTTCGCCGCGCACTACTTGGTGCACATACTCGGCCGCCTCGGCGGGAATCACTTGCAGCACCGATCCGCCCACAGCTCCCACTGCCAGCGTCCGCAAAATATCTCGCCGCGAAATTCCAGGTGTCGCCATTACAAGTTCCCTTTCTTCGCTTCGTCCAGGAGATAGTCGGAAGCGCGCCACGAAAGCGCCAGAATCGTCAGCGTCGGATTCTTGTCCGGATTGGTCACCAGCGACGCGCCATCGGTCACAAATAAATTCTTCACGTCATGCGCCTGGCAATATCCGTTCAGCACGGACGTTTTCGGATCGGCTCCCATCCGCGCGGTGCCCACTTCATGAATAATCTTCCCGCCTTCTTGAATGCCGTACGGATATTGGCCATCGATGGCCGTCTTGGTGCGGTATTCCCCGCCCATGGCTTCCACGATCGCGCGAAAAGTTTCCTGCATATCTTTCGCTTGCCGCAGCTCGTACTCGGTGAATTTGAAATGGAACCGTAGCACCGGAATGCCGAACTCGTCCACCACCTCCGGATCGATCTCGCAATACGTATCCGGATTCGGCAGCATCTCGCCGCGCCCGGAGAACCACACGCCGGTGCCGTATTCCTCGCGCGCGCGCTGTTTCAGCGTCAATCCGTAGCCTTCTTCGCGGTGGCACAGCCCATCGAACATGCCCACGCCCGGCATGTCCCGCCCGCCGCCAATCTCGATGTGGTAGCCGCGCGGGAAATCATTCTTGCGGTCGAATTTCCACCACGGAATATACATGTGCATTCCGCCCACGCCATCGTGATTGTGCGGAGGAACTTTGCCGAGCGCGGCAACGTAACCACCGCCATCGCTGCCCACTGAATCCGTCAGGTAGCGCCCCACGGTACCGGAAGAGTTCGCCAAGCCGTCCGGAAACATGCGCGACTTCGAATTCAGCAGCAAGCGGGCCGATTCGCAAGCGCTCGCCGCAACCACCACCGCGCGAGCATTGATGCGTTTTTCGGTTCGCGTGGCTTTATCAATGTACGAAACGCCGCTGGCTTTGCCATCGCTGCCGACCAGGATTTCGCGCGCCATCGCTCCGGTTATCAGGGTCAGCCGGCCCGTCTGCATGGCCGGCGGAATCAACACCTGGCTCGAGCTGAAATTCGATCCAGTTACGCAGCCGCGCCCGCACTGTCCGCAATAGTGGCACGGCAAACGGCCGTGAATGGATTTCGTCAGCACCGCAAGACGTGACGGAATGCAAATAATGTTGAGCTTGTCGCACGCCTTCTTGATCAGCAACTCGGCACAGCGCGGTTTCGGCGGCGGCAGGAAAACGCCGTCCGGCGCGCTCGATACATTTTCTTTGGTCCCGAAAACGCCGATATATTCTTCGGTTTTGTCGTAATACGGCGCGAGATCTTCATAAGTGATCGGCCAGTCGTCGCCCAAGCCATCGCGTGTGCCGGACGTGAAATCGATCGGCGCAAAACGCAGCGCGATGCGTCCCCAATGATTCGTGCGCCCGCCGACAATGCGCGACCGAAACCACTGAAAATTTGCGCCCGGAGCGGAGGTATACGGCTCGCCATCGATGCGCCAAGCTCCATTCGGCGCCAGGAATTCGCCGAAGTTTTCGCGTGCGTAACCTCCTACGCCCGCCCCGCGATGCGGAAACTCGTACGGCCACGCCAGCATCTTGAAATCTTTTTCCGGATTCACCGGCGGCCCAGCCTCGAGCATTGCAACGCTGAGGCCACCCTCGGTCAGAATCTTCGCAGCCATGCCGCCGCCCGCGCCCGAACCGATCACACACACGTCGTACATTTTCGACGAACGCATCACCTGGAGCATCCTCGAACCTCTCCTATTCCGCACAAGTGCCGAAGAATTGGCGGCGCAGCATTCTCAGCCTCCCAGCAATTCGGCGCGCACGTTTTTCAGCACGTAGGCAGCGCGCTCCACGCCGACTTCGCCGGGAAGAATGGGATCTTCATTTTCGATGCTGAGAATGCCTTCGTACCCAACGTCCATGTACGCCTTGACGATGGATTTCCAGAGACTTGCGCCGTGTCCATAACCAACCGCGCGGAAGTTCTCGGAAGCGGACTCCAGGTCATTCTTGTCAAACGCGAAGTTCAGCACACCGTATTTGTTGACATTTTCCGGGTAAAAGCTGGTGTCTTTCATGTGCGCATGATAAATGGCGCCCTGCTTGCCTAGAAAATGAATCACTTCGACGGGATCGCAGCCTTGCCAGAAAAGATGGCTGAGGTCGCAGTTCGCGCCGATTTCTTCACCGACAGCTTCGCGAAGTTTCATAAGAGTTCGCGGATTGTAGACCACGAAGTTGGGATGCATCTCGAAGGCCAGGCGCTTGATGCCATGTTCGCGCGCGTACTTGGCGGCTTCCTTCCAGTACGGGATAACCTTTTCCTTCCACTGCCAGTCCAGCATTTCAGCGAACTCGGAGGGCCAGCGATAAGCTGCCCAGTTTGGCATAACGTCCGCAGGAGAACCGCCGGGACACCCGGAGAAGCCCACGATGACTTTGACGTCGAGCATTTCCGCGAGAAGAACGGTCTTGCGAAAGGTGTCGATATCTTTTTGCGCGCGCTTGGCGACGGGATGAATGGGATTACCGTGGCAACTGAGCGTAGCGACGCGGATGCTTCGGCCTTCAAATTTTTTCTGCCAAGCTTTGGCTTTCGCGCGATCCGCGATGAGCTCGTCGAGTGGACAGTGATGATTGTTAGGGTAGCCGCCGGTACCGATTTCCATGGCTTCAAGCCCGAGTGCCGTAACTTTGTCGAGCATTTCGTCGATACTGAGTTTTTCGTACACCGGATCGAAGACGCCGATGGGAATTTTGCGCAGCGTGCCGGCGGGAGAGGGAGCGTCGCCCTTTGCGTCCTCATTCGCGGGCCATGCGAATTCCGCAGAATTTGCGGCGGCGGGCAAGGCGCCCGCGAGAAGTGCTCCGCCGCTGGCGGCCAGGAATTGACGGCGGTCCACGGCGAACTTCGAAGGCGAGTCGGACATGCGAGTCTCCGGAAATCCGGCGGAATTATACGCTGATGAGGGTTGGGGGAAGCTAGAAAATCGTTCTTGGGCAAGATATTTTAGATGCGCAGAAGCGTAGGGGAGGCGCGATATACTGCGTGGGCTATGAGCGTAATCATTGCGATGTTGCGCGCCGTTAATGTGGGCGGGCACAACCGCATCAAGATGGAGGAGCTACGTGCGCTTTGCGGGGCGCTGAAGCTGCGGGATGCGCAGACGTATGTGCAGAGTGGAAACATCGTGTTCCGGACGAAGGAGCGGGATTTGACGACACTGGCGAAGAAGATCGAAAGGGGGATTGCGAAGAAGTTTGGGTTTCAGCCGAGTATAGTCTTGCGCACGGTGGCGGAGATGAGAGATGTGATCGCGCGGAATCCGTTTGCCAAGCGCAGTGGAATCGAGCCGAACAGATTGCTGGTGACGTTTCTGGCTGGGGAGCCGGGCGTGGAGGCGCGCGAGAAAGTTCGCGCCATGAAAACGGAGCCGGAAGAGATGTGCATCGACGGGCGGGAAGTGTACATCTATTTTCCGAACGGAATGGCGCGGCCAAAATTGTCCTGGCCCGCGGTCGAGAGAGTGTTAGAACTTGCGGGAACGGCAAGAAACTGGAACAGCGTGACCAAGTTGCTGGAGATGGCGGAGAAGCTGCAAGAGGCGGAGTAGTCGCCGGGCGAAAATCTGCAACGCATGACACTTCCGGCAAATCCATCGCGATATTCGCGCAGGTTTTCCGCTCCCGCGTGTATTGTTGATGGGTATCGTTCCATTGGACTCGCAGAATTATGGCCAAGCTACGTCTTCTCATTTCGCTGACCACCAGCGACAACGATTACCAGATCGAGCAAGCGCACTCCGCCGAAGAAGCCGCTCGCAAACTCAGCGTGGACTTGCAAATCATCTACGCCGCCAACGACGCCATCACGCAAAGCACGCAGCTCCTCCGCGCCATTCAAG
The DNA here is from genome assembly GCA_035601655.1 of Candidatus Dormiibacterota bacterium. Taxonomy (GTDB): domain Bacteria; phylum Acidobacteriota; class Terriglobia; order Acidiferrales; family UBA7541; genus Acidiferrum. The sequence continues at coordinate 34,985 of DATNNV010000018.1, read as the reverse complement.
CCGGCGAAAACGACCGTCCTGATGCCATCGTCTTCGAGCCCGTGGGCGGCACCGCGCTTCCCCAGGTCGCTCGCGCCGCCGTCGCCGCCGGAATCGGCTGGGCCATCCTCAATCGCGATGCGAGCTACGTCCCGGAGCTCCGCAAAACTTCCAAAGTCCCCGTTTTCACCGTTACCTCCGACCACCTCGAAATCGGCCGCATCCAGGGCCAACAACTCGCCGTTCTTCTTCCGCAAGGTGGTTCGGTCCTTTATATTCAAGGCCCCTCGGAAAACTCCGCCGCAAAAGAACGCACCGCCGGTATGCTCGAAACGAAGCCCGCGAACATCCACATTATCGCCCTCCGCGCTCAATGGACCGAAGATAGCGCGCAGCGTTCCGTCCGCTCCTGGCTCAAGCTCACCACTTCCCAGAAAGCCTCCATCGATTTGATCGCCGCTCAGGACGACTCCATGGCCATGGGCGCACGCCACGCCTTTCAGGAACTTCCCAACGAATCCGAACGCGAGCGCTGGCTCAAGCTCCCCTTCACCGGATGCGATGGACTCCCCAAGACCGGTCAAGCATGGGTCAAGGACGGCACTCTCGCCGCCACCATTTTCGTTCCCCCGAACGCCGGCCAAGCCATCGAAATGCTCGTAGCCGCCCTCCAGCACCACAAGCCCGTCCCGGAACGCGCCCTAATCGACGCCGTCTCCATCCCACCCCTCGCCACTCTCAAGCCGGCCCGCCCGTAACACCTTCGCCTTGTATGCCAAGCCACTTTGCGAGTGGAAATGGGTTGGTGGACTGGCGGATGAGTCATCCACGCACGCTTCGCTCCGCTACCGCCACCCGGCGGATCCCGTCTCGTTGGAGAAAGGGACGGAGTTGAGGGCTTCTGGCGAGATTTGGCGAGCCTGATCGACAGCAAACCAGACGCGGGCGAGGACAGCGACGGCAAGGATGACCCAAAGGGAGGTTGCGAAGACACGGAGAAATCGCCACATGCAAAGCGATGGTGTCACGCGTGGCGGAGAGAGCGCAAGTTCAGTGCTTGACCAAGGGTCCGAGCACGGTGTCGATGGCGCGCTTGGTCAGAACGTATTCGGATTCGGAAATGGAGCCGCGGCGGCGATCGGCTTCGAGTTGGGAGAGTTCTTTTTGCAAGGAGGTCAAAAGGTTGGAGTCCGGTTGAGCGTGGGAGGCTAGAGCGGGGGCCGTTTTTGTGCGAAGACCGCCGCGCTCTTTGCGGGCACGCAAAACGAGCCAGCAAGAAGCGGCGACGAGGACAATCGTCAACAGGGTAGCGACGGCGATGGATTGCGAGGAGGTCTGTGGTTGCGCTAAGCGGGGAGCGACGCTGGCCAAAGAAGGCGCAGGGACGCGGGCCGGAGCCGCCGGTGGAGTGAGTGCCGCCCGTTGCGATAGCTTCCCGGCGGGTTTGGAAGGCTCTGCGATAGGCGGAAGCGCGCCGGTTCCGGCGATTTCAAAGGATGGGCCTTCGCCGACTGGCAGTTGGTTGGTGGCCCGGACCTGGTAGCGGGTGTTACCGGTGGCGAGGACTTTGAAGGCCGGGGAGTGTGAGGAAAATCTCATGGTTGGGGGAATCATGACCGCGAACTGCTGAAGGGGATACGCGTGACGAGTGCGAAACGCGGCATGGCCGGCGTAGGGAACGTCGTAGTTAAAGGCAAACTTGGTGGCTCCGGGGCGCAACGGGAAGTTCACGGTGAAGTGTCCCGGATCGCCAGGGACGGGCGCGGCGGAAATCATGAGAGCAATTTCGCCAGGCCCCGCGGCAAGGACGGAATCGATCTTGGCGTCTGCGGGGAGATAGACCTCGAAGGTGCGGCTGCCGGCGAGAGTGAGTGGCGGGGTGGAGGCGTTCTGGATCTCGTACATGTCAGAGACGTGGAGAAGATTTCCGTTGGTTCCGGTGCGCAGGATTTCGATGGTGCCGGTCACGCCCGGCACGCGGGCAGCGGCGTCAAAAACCTGGATGGAGAGGGCCTCGCCTGGAGAGGCTTTTTGCTCGTAAGCGACACCTTGGTGGACGACCCGGACGAGGTAGGGCTGGTCCGGATGTTGAACGCCCAGAGTGAAAGAGCCCTGGGCGTCTGTCCTGGTACGCGATTCCGCTGTTCCTGCATCCAGTCGAATGAGGATCACGTCGTCACCGACGGCAGGCTGATTATGGGTCTGGTTGCGGACCAACCCGGTGAGCTGGGTAGCGGCAAAGGTGGCGGTTGGAAGGCACGCCAGCGTGAGGAATAGGGAAAGCGTTCTGACGACTCGCGAACGTGCGCCGCAGGGACGAATCATTCGCTCACCGCTCCGACGGCCGACGGAGTGACGCGACGCGGCGCGCGGCCGAACATGATGCCGGTTTCGACTTCGACTGGCTGGCCGTCGCGGAGGTATGGGCGGAACCGCCATAGCATTAGGGCGTCGGTAATAGCTTTGGCCTGCTCGGGAAAGGCGCTGAGGAAATGAATGTGTTTAACCTGGCCCTCTTTGCCGATGAGGATGCGGACGGGAACGGGGTTGAAGCGGCGCTCGGTGAAAACGGGATCGATCCGCTCGGTTACGTTTTCATCGCTGGCGTAGTCCTTGATGCAAACGGGGACATCGCCGCCGCCGGAGCCGGCTGACGGACTGGCTTCCGGGGGCAACTTCACGTGGTCCATTTCCTGAATGAGGCTTTCGGCGAGCGTGGAGTCGTGGGTGGTGAAGACGAATTGGAGCACGTGGCAGCGAATTTGCGTGGCCAGGACGTGCCAGTGCAGGTCGGCCACAGGGGAACCGTAGTCGAAGCGCAGGAAGGAATGGCCGGCGATGCTGACCTCTCCGGGCGGGCGCTCTACTTTGTAGTCTGCCTGCAAATTGCTTTTCGAGTAGTTGATGAGCTCGAGGGCATTGGTGGCGGGCGAGGGCGTGAAAAAGAGGTCCTGTGCGGTGATCAGGATACTGCCGCGAGTTGTGGCTTTGAGTGCGTCGGCGGGCCGGATTTGAGCGAGCACGTAATGACCCGTGTCGGAGGGAGGCGGCCCGGTGTATTTCTGGGTCCAACCAGCGGATAGGGGATAAGCGAGACGAAAATACTCGTTGATGTAGATGCGGTCGGTAACGCCGCCACTTTCTGGCACGGGCGTGGTGGAATCGCTGGCGCTCGACCACGCACCCTTGACCATAATCACGTCGGTGGGGAGCTTGGTGGCGTCGGGGTTCTGGGAAAAGTCGCCGCCGCTGGGAGGTATAGCCTGGGCACGGGCAAAGGACGGCGAGAAGAGAACGAGAAGGAGCAGAATTCGGGGCCGAGCTGAGCGCATGTTTACCCTCGAGATGTGCCAAACGAAAAACCGGGCGAGAGTGGATGGTCTCGCCCGGGGTCGCGCGGGAACGGAATTAGAGTGAACGCAGGAAGTTCAGCAGATCCTGCTGTTGACTCGGGGAAAGCGAGTCAAAGTTTTCCTCGACTTGAGTGGCTTCCGAGCCGTTGCTCTGGTGAGCTTCGATCGCGGTTAGCAGATTCGATGTCCGACCATCGTGCAGGAAGAAGATGCGCTGGCCAAGTCCCCATAGGGGAGCGCTGCGGAACTGGTCGCCGCCGGCGCCACCTTGGGAGACGTTGTCGGCCAAGCCGGTACCCATATGATGGATTTCAATATCGCTGAATAGGTTGGCGGTGGCGTTGTTTAGGCTGGAGGTTATCGAAGAAGGCGAAGTGGTCAGCGACGCGGTGTGGCAGGTAGCGCACCCGATCGCGCTGAAGAGGGAGCGCCCGCGGGAGATGGAGGCGGAGCCGCCGGGAGTGGTGGTCGACGCTGTCGGCTGGTTCAGCATGCGCATAAAGAGAGCAAAACCGATGAGGTCGCTGGATGTGCCCAAGGCAGTGGTGTTGAAGTTGGTGTGGTCTTCAGGAGTGGGATTGATGCGGCAGTTGGCCGGTAAGCCGGTGGTCTGATCCTCGCCCGGCAAAGGACGCTCCTGGGTGAACGCTTCGTTGCTGACGCCCTGCTCGACGTTGTAGGCCTCGCCAGCAAAAATGACCAGGGACTTGTTTTGCGCTTTCCAGCCGAAGCGGGAGATGGTGCCGTCGTTGCCATTGTGGTTGAAGGTGCCACTGACGCCAAGATTATTGCTTGCCTGGGCGGACTGGTTGGCCAGCAGCGTGGAATCGTCAATGTTTTCAACCAGCCCAGCGCCAAAGACGGGCGTCGGAATGCGGAAGATGATGTTATTGGTCGATTGCGCGAGCGCAAAGCTGGGCTGAGGGAGGCTGCAAGTGCCAGCATCGGAGCGGCCCGTAATGGTGAAGAGATCTTCCACGCCGCCGTTGGGAGCATTGGTATTGGGGCTGCCGTTGGAGTTGAAGAAGAAGGGGAAGCGGGCTTCGCGGACCGGGCCGTTGGAAGTGATAAAGGATGGAATGGTGTTCCTGGCTCCGTCGGCGCTCGAGTCGGTCACCTGTGGATTGGTAAATGGGCTGGTGCCACCAACCGCCGGTTGAGCGTGGCAGAAGGCGCAACTTCTCGAATTGAAACGCGGTCCAAGGCCGACACCTGCCTCAATGGTGCCAGAGACGGAGTCCACTTCCGAAAAACGTCCCAAGCCGTCGTTGAAGAAGTCCAGACTGGTAATGGGGTTGTTGGCAGCGACGGAAGGCAGGGGTTGGCCCGCGCCAGCTGCTCCTCCGCGGACTCCAGGATCCGATTGGCCAGATGCCGTTGCCGCGAGCAATGACGCCATCAAAATCGTGAATGCCGACGCAAGTTTTACTGCCTTCATTGTTATTCCCCTCCATGAGGACACCACAGGGACACGCGAGCTTCTCCCGCAGGCGGTTCCCTGAGGTAATTTCAACCGACGACCGTGGTGAAAGTCCTTGCCTCGGCATGCCGAGCAACCGTTTAAGCAACCGCGTGCGCGGGAAAATAGACTTGTCCGGCGCATCCGGCAACGGCCCTGCCGAAACTTTGTGGTGCAAGTTCTCCTGTCCCTGCGAAACCCGTGGAAGTACAGCAAAGAGAAAGCAAAGGAAGCGCGCCAGAAAGAATCTAAGAAGATCAGGGGGTATGGGTAAGAAAACCCTTGCTTTTGACTAAGCGCCAGCTATATTGCGGTCGTCTGCAGGCCCGCTTTTACCCCAGGCTGATCGACGGCTTTGCAGGTGCCGACCATAGTGGCGATCGCCATCCAGATCGTGAGCGCGCACCCCCTTCTGACACGCTCTGTGCAGAAGCTGCTGTCTCACGCTGAAGACTTGCCCAAATGCTTGCCTCCGGCAAAAAACGAAGTGGAAGCAATCGCCCAGGCCAGCGATGCGGGCTTGTTCCTTTTGGACGCGTGTTCCCTGCATACCGACTTGGGACCGCTGACGGCGCGATGCCGCGCGCAATCGCCAGGCAGCAAGTTTTTGGTGCTGCTTTCTCCGGATCAGACCAGCGACGCCGAGAAATTGCGGCTGTTCTATTGGGGCATAGACGGCTTTGTGGAACTTCACCGAACCTGGCAGGTGGAACTTCCCCAAGCGATCAAGAGCATCCTGCGCGGAGAAGTGTGGGTTCCGCCGGTGGTATTGCTGGCCTTCGTCAAACAAGCCAAGGCGCTGCTGGATGCACAACTGCTGCCGGGGCATTCGTTGACGGCGCGAGAAGGGCAGGTGCTACAACTGCTGATGCGGCGCTTGACGAACAAGGAAATTTCCAGCGCGCTGGGCATTTCGGAGCGCACGGTAAAATTTCACGTTTCCAATATTCTGAGCAAACTACAGCTTGAGGACCGGCGCGGTCTGTTTACCGGCAATCTGGGAACGGCAGTCTTGCCTTCGGAAGGATAAGTCGCGCGAGGCTGCAGAGGGCGCGCCGGATCCGATCAGGCAGACGGCGCGTCTTCCGACTGAAACGAAGCCACCGCCAGCGGCAAGTCTTCGAAGATTTCGAAAAGGCTGAGGACCCGAACAAGCTTGAGGGTCTGCACGGCAAATTTGGAAGGATTCAGCAATTTCAAAGAGCCGCCGCGGTGCTTGGCGGCGGTGAGAAATCGCACCAGCAAACCGATGCCGCTGGAATCGAGCGTTGGGACGTCCTGAAGATCGAGCAGGAATCGCGTTTCGCCGGCGTTAAGCAAATCGTTTAGAGTCGCGCTAGTGCGGTCGAGGCTTTCGCCTAAAACGAGTCTGCCCCGCAGCTTGATCACCTTCACTTGAGACTGCGAACGTACTTCGATCTCCAAGGCCGGCTCCTGTTCTCCGAAGCTTTCCGGGCCCGCGCGGATGCTTGCGCAGCCACGGTTTCGTCTGCTACAGTTCGCGCACAAGTTAGAAGAACCGCGGCGAATTTGCAAGAGAAGCGGGCCGCTTCGCCACTTTGCCCGTGGTGAGGCGCCAAAAATGCCAGCGGCGGAAAGCCCGAGTTCCCCGTGAACGTCGATCTCAGTGAACTCTCCGCCCGGCTGTTGGCCGTTCAGGAGACTGTGCAACGCGCCCGGATCATCGCGCGCGCGCTGGCTGAGGAATTTCCCGCCTGCGCTGTAAATCTTTTCACCTTGTCTTCGTCATCCGCTCAGGGCGCGGACAACGCTGAAGGCGCCACGGCAGAGGAAGTGTGGGTTCCTAGAGCCAGCATGGGCGAAGTTGGCGTCCATGACGCGCACATCCCGGCGGGCCAGGGCACCCTGGGCGACGTCCATTCTCAGCAAATATCGCTGCTGTTCTCCGGCAATGATCTTTCGCGCGAATCGTACGCGCACCTGGACATCCGCCGGACGCTGATTTCACTGGCCTACGTGCCGCTGCTGTCCGCCGGAACACTCGTGGGCGTAATCGAGATCCTGAGTTTCGAGAATGAATTGACGGAAGACCAGGTGCTTGCGCTCGAACCCGTTGCCACTATCGCAGCCTCAGCGCTTGCAGCGGCACAGAGCTACGAGAAAGAACGCAACGAAGCGCTGACGTCGATCAGCCGGCTAACCCAGCTCTACGATCTCGAAAAAGTATTCGCCTCCACCCTGGAAATGGACGAGCTCCTCCCCATCATCGGCTCCAAATTCCGCGAGGTCCTGGAATGCGCGGGCGTAAATATTTGGCTCATGATGCCGGACGAAAGCGTAAAGCTGATGCACAAGTCCGGCGAAGAACCCACCACCGCGCAGGAGAGTTCACAATCGCCGGGCGACGGCGTACCAGGCGATGTGTCCGACAGCGGAGAAGCGGTGCTGATCGACCGGGCCGACGACGAGAGGCTGGTCAAGAGAAATGCAGGGCTGGCAGAGGGAGCGTTGGTCACCCTCATCGCCGTTCCCATCCTGGACAAGGAATCCCTGGTCGGCGTAGTGGAAGCGGCGAACAAGCTTGACGGAACGCCGTTCGACGAAGACGACCTCTTCGCGCTCACCAGTCTCGCGGAAACCGCCTCCAGCGCATTACATAACGCCAGCCTGATGATGGCCGAGCGCAAGGTGGAAATCCTCGAAACGCTGGTGACCGTAAGCCACGAAATCACCTCAACTCTGAATCTCGAGCGCATGCTGCAAACCATCGTCAACGCGCCGCAAGCGGTCATTCCCTATGAGCGGGCGGCCATCGCGCTCGAACAGCGCGGCCGCTTCAAGCTCAGTGCCGTGAGCGGCCTTACGCAGGTGAATGCGGATGCGCCGGACGTCGCGCCGCTCAATGGGATTCTAGAATGGGCGGCAAGCTCGGACGAGCCCATCCACGTGCGCCAGCGCGGCGAGGAAATCGACGCCGAGCGCGAAGAGACGCGAGCGAAGTTCAAACAATACTTCGAGACGTCGGGCGCGCGCGGATTCTACGCCGTGCCGCTGAAAGACGACACCGGCCGCGTCGGCGTAATGAGCCTGGAGAGCAGTGATCCGGATTTCCTGACGCCCGCGCACATCGAGATTCTGCAGGTCCTCACCGGGCAAGCCACCGTCGCGTTGCGCAACGCCCAGATGTACAAGGAAGTGCCGTTTATCTCGGTGCTCGAACCGGTGCTGGAACGCAAACGCAAGTTCATGGCCATGAAAAAAGGGCGCCGCACCCTCATTCTGGGGCTGGCGGCGGCCGCGGTGATTTTTCTGGCCATTTTCCCCCTGCCGTTCAGGGTAGATGGCGACGCGGCCGTCACTCCGGGGCGCCGCGCGCAAGTGCAGCCCGAGTTCGCAGGCGTGGTTGGAAAGGTATTCGTCCACGAAGGCGAATCCGTATCGCGCGGACAACTGCTGGCCGAGATGGAAGCCTGGGACTTGCGCACCGCTCTCGCGGGAGCGCATGCGAAATACCAGACCGCGCTCCTGCAAATGAACCACTCACTGGCGGGCAACGACGGCGGCGAGGCTGGCATTCAACGCGTCAGCGCGGACTATTGGAAGGCCGAGGTGCAGCGCGCCCAGGACCTGCTCGACAAAGCGCAGCTGCGATCTCCCATTGACGGCGTCGTGGTAACTCCGCGCGTCGAGAACTTCGCGGGCCGGCGATTGCAGTTGGGGGACACCTTCGCCGAAGTGGAGGACGCTTCGCGCGCGATGGTCGACATCGTTGTGGATGATGTGGATGCAGGATTGTTGCGCGCGGGTTCGGCGGCGGTCGTAAAGCTCAACAGTTATCCGATGCGCACGTTTCGCGGCGAGGTAGCCGTGGTGAGCCCCAAGAGTGAAGTGCGGGGCGATGGCAGAGTGTTTTTCGCGCGCGTGCTCGTGCCCAATCCGGATGGCTCCCTGCGCACAGGCATGGAAGGACGCGGAAAAGTATTAGTCGGCTGGAATCCGGCGGGCTATGTGTTGTTCCGGCGGCCGGCCATTTGGATCTATTCCCGGCTGTGGTCGTGGTTCGGGTGGTGAGGGCACGGCGATGGATACAAGGTGCGAACGCCTCGTGATTCTGTTTGTGGCGGCGGGAATGTGCTGCGCCGGATGCGGCGGCGGCAAAACGGAAACGGTGGCTGCGGCGCCCCTGCGAGCCGCCACGCCGCCAAGTACCGCGCCCGCCGCGACAGCGACAACCGCCACTGCGACGGCAACGGAAGACGTGCTGATCGTCTCAGGGCCCTTGATCGTCGAGCACCAGGTGGACGTTACCGCGCAGCGCGACGGAATCGTGGCTACCATTGCCGTAGACGCGGATCGCCGCGTTAAAGCGGGGACGCTGCTCGGGACCCTGGACGGGCGCCAGCTCACTGCGAACCTGGAAGCCGCGCGCGCCAAGGCTCGCAGCATACAAGCAGACTTGAAGAACTGGGAGTCTGAGGCCCAAGTACTCCAGGCCGACTATGGCCGTGCGCAAAAGCTCTGGAACGAGGGCTTGATCGCCGAGGAACAATTGCAGCACGCCAAGTACAAAGCGGAGTCCGACCAGTGGGACGTCTTGCGTGTGCAGGAGCAACTCAACACCGCCAAGCAGGACGAACGATCTCTCGAATTGGAATTGGAAAAGACCCGCGTTACCGCTCCCTTCGACGGGCTTGTTGCTCGACGATACATTCGCGCCGGCCAGAGTGTCGTGAAGGGCGATCGCCTCTTCTGGGTGACTGCCGAGGCCCCGCTGCTCGTCCGCTTCACCTTGCCCGAGAGATTTGTGGGTCATCTAAAGGCAGGCCAGCTCCTTTCCGTCACTTCTCCGGACCTTCCGCAAGAAAAGCACGCCGCAAAAATCAAAGAAGTCAGCGTGGTTGTGGACCCCTCGAGCGGCACCATCGAAGTACTGGCGGAACTCCTGCGCGCGCCAGGAAGTCTGCGGCCGGGCATGACCGCGGACATTCACATCCAGAACCCCCGATGAACCTCACCGAAGTTCTGAACTCGGCGCTTCCTGAGATTCCCGCGCTAAACCGGGAACTCCGTCCGCGCAAACATCCCCGGCTGGTGGGCCGCGAACACCTCGAGGATGGGGAACCCACCGTCAGTGCGGTGGTCTCCGGCAAGCCGTGGTTCTATCAATTCTCGCCCTCGGAATGGAAGCTCATCGAGCTTTGCGATGGCACGCGCACGTGTGCGGAACTCGCCGAAGCTTTGCTCGAGCAACACGGAGTGCAGGCTTCCGCCGACGACGTGCGGGCCACCTACGAGCGGCTGGATGCGATGAACTTCTGGTACCGCACGCCCTTGGAAGAGAACATCGCGTTGAAACAACGGCTGGCGGAAGAAAGACAGCAAAAGACTGAGACCAAATCGCGTTACGGCGACGTCTCTCACCTGATCATCACCGCGTGGGATCCCGACCGCTATCTCGACATCATTTATCCCAAAATCAAATTCATTTACTCGCGCTGGTTCGCCGCCGTGAGCGTGGCCGCCTTCGCCTTCATGATCTACATTTTCGTGGACCGCTGGGGAGAAATCGGCGCGGACACCCTGCAGTTCTATAACTTCAAACAAAAAGGCTTCTGGGACATCGTGGAGTTCTGGTGGTTGTCCTGTTTTGCGCTGTTCATTCACGAGTCCGCCCATGGACTGACCTGCAAGCACTACGGCGGCCAGGTGCACCGCATGGGCTTCAACCTGTTGTACCTGACGCCCGCCTTCTATACCGACGCCACGGAGATTTTTGTCTACGGCGGCAAGTGGGAGCGGCTAGTCACCGTCTTTTGGGGCGCCTGGTCCGAACTGCTTTTGTGCGCCATCGCCGCGCCCATCTGGTGGGGCACCGTGGCCGGAAGCTTCGCCCACGAATTGGCTTACAAGCTCGTCTTGATCACCGGCCTGGGCGTGGTATTTTTCAATTGGAACCCGCTAATCAAGCTCGACGGGTACTTCTTGCTGACCGAAGGCCTGAGCATCTCCATGCTGAAAGAGGACTCGACAGCGTACGTGGCGGCATGGGTGAAAAAGTACCTTTGGAGACTTCCGGTGGAAGTCCCGTACGTGCCCAAGCGGCGGCGATGGGGCTACGCCATCTACGCCATCACTTCCGGGGCGTACAGCTATTCCCTGCTTCTTGTGGTGGCCGGCTTTGTAGGCAATATTGCCCGCAGCTTCAGCCCGGAATGGGGATTTCTGTTCGGCCTGGCGGCTGGCTACCGCATTTTCCGCTCGCGCATTCACTCGCTGGGGAGATTTATGCACACACTCTATCTCGATAAGAAGGAACGCGTCTCTTCGTGGTTCACCCGTACTCGTGCGCTTCTCGTGGCAGCGGCGGTGCTGGCTGTCCTTATCGCGCCGTTGTGGCGAGAGACGGTCCGCAGCCGTTTCTACCTCGAGCCGGCAAGCCGCGTCATACTTCGCGCCAAAGTCACCGGAATCGTTACGGCCGTCTATGCCGAGGAAGGCCAAGCCGTGCAGACCGGCGCTCCATTGGTGACGCTCAGGAACCCGAAGGTCGAATCGAACGCCGCTCAGGCTGCGGCCGAATACCGCGTTTCCGGGGCGCGCTGGACTCAGGCGCTGTTGCATTACGCCGGCTACGGCCCGGCCGAACAGCAACGCCAGCGCTCCCAAGCGCTCGATCTGGAACGTCGGACGGAACTGGCGCAGATGCAAATCACCAGCCCGATCTCCGGGCGCGTGCTTACCCCGCGGATTCGCGATCTCATCGGATCGAAGATTGAGGAAGGAAAAGAGATTGCCGAGGTTGCCGATCTGTCAACCATGCTGGCCCGCATTTACGTTCCTGAATCAGAGGTCGGCAAGACTCCTGCGGGTGCTTCCGCCCGGCTGCTGCTCGATTCTTCGTTCCGTCCGGTGAGCGGCGTAATCGAAAGTGTGTCGCCGGTTTCGTCGGAAATTGCTGAGGGCTTGATTCCGGCGTCGAACTACAAGGGACTCGCGCAACCTCATTATTATGTCTGTGTGATTCGAGTTGCGAACAGTCAAGGCGTGCTTTACGACGGACTTCCGGGAACGGTTAAAATCTACGGTCAACGGCGCAGTCTCGCCCGAATTCTGTGGGAGGACGTGCGGGACTTCATGGCCCGCAAACTATGGTGAGCACTGCGCCGTTGACCGCGATACTTCTCGGGCTGATCTCAACTAAACGACCGCCTTACCGCCTTGCAAGACATTCTTCCCGCCCTGCATGACATTCTTCCCGCCTTGCATGACGTTCTTCCCGCCTTGCATGACGTTCTTCCCACCCTGCATGACGTTCTTCCCGCCTTGCATGACATTCTTCCCGCCCTGCATGACGTTCTTCCCGCCTTGCAATGCGTGCTTGCCGCCCTGCAATGCGCGCTTGCCACCCTGTACCTCTTTGCGGCCCTGAAACTGCTTGGTGGCCTGCAAAGTGACAGGCGGAGTGCCGACGTTTTCCTTCGCGAGGTTGGCCTTCTTGGTGGTTTTCAAAGCGCTGATCAATGATTTCTTTTGAATGGACATGCTGGGCTCCTTTGCTCTCTCTTTGAATTTTTTTGAAACCCCGGTGGACGGACCTATCCTTGTGCAGATGGCGTGCCAAACAAACTCGCCCTGCGGGTCGGTACTATTACCATTGACGGAGAAGGAGTTAGCGGCGTGAACGCCGTTCTCCCGTTACCAGAACGGTGAAAAATTCTACCCCGGTTAAATTTTGACCCTCATAGGGTTAAGTTTTAACCCGCCGGGAGCTTCAGCTTGCGGCACAGATACTTCATCCGCTGCGGGTCCACCCGCAACAACGCTGCCGCTGCCGACTTCCTCCCGCCCGTTCGCCGCAGCGCGGCCCTCAGGTACGCCACTTCGATCCGTTCCATTTCGGCGTCAAAATCAACCCCTTCCTCCGGAATCAAAATAGCTTCCTGGCTGGCCGCACTGGCGTGCAACAGTGCTTGGGGAAGGTGCTCGGCTGCAATAACCGAGCTGTTGTTCATAACGATCAGCCTTTGCATCACGTTTTCCAGTTCTCGCACATTGCCCGGCCATGGATAGTCTTCCAGGATTTCCATCACCGCCGGCTGGCAGCTTTTCAGCGGCTTCTTGGCTGCGGTGCAGTGGATACGCAGAAAGTGATCCACCAAGAGCGGCAAATCTCCAGCGCGGTCGCGCAGCGGCGGCACGAAGATGGGCACCACGTTGATTCGGTAATAAAGATCCTCGCGAAAGCGCCCCTTGTGCACCAGGTCCTCGAGGTCTTCATTCGTGGCGCAGATCAGCCGGAAGTCGATTTTTTTGGCGGTTCGTCCGCCAAGCCGCTGCACCGTATGCTCCTGCAAGGCGCGCAGCAGCTTGCTCTGCAGGCCCGGATTCAGGCTGGTAATCTCATCCAGGAACAAGGTTCCGCCGTGGGCGCTTTCAATCAGGCCCGCCCTCGCTTCATCCGCACCGGTAAAGGCCCCTTTTTCGTATCCAAACAGTTCAGACTCGATTAGGCTTTCCGGCAGCGCCGAGCAATTCAGGCATACGTACGGCCTCTCCGCTCGAGTGCCGGTACGCACAATCGCCCGTGCGATAAGCTCTTTTCCCGTTCCACTTTCGCCTCGCAACACCACGCTCGTGTTGCTGTCCGCCACCGCCTGAATGGCCTGGTACACCTTCTGCATCGCCGCGCTTCCGCCAATCAGTTCACAAAAGGCGTTCTGGCTTTCTACTTGTTGCAGCAGGCGTCTTCCTTCCAGCTCCAGCGCGCGCTTTTCGATGGCCCGCGCCAGCACAATCTCCAGTTCACCGTAGTTCACCGGTGCCAGGAAGAATTCGTCCGCGCCCGCCTGGCTGGCACCCAACGGAATGCTCCGATCGCGCGACTTGGTCATCGCCACCAGGACGACGTCTTCACGCAGGGCGCGAATCTCTCGCAGCACGTCGACCCCGTCCTTGCCGCCCTCGCCGATGCTGTCCAGATCGAACAGCAGCCCGTGCAATTGCGGGTCTTCCAGAAGCGACTTGATCTGATTTTCCGTGCTGGCTTGCGTAATCCGGAAGGTTGCGGCGAGCGTGCTCCGCAGCGCAGACGATATCTCTTCGTCTACGGAGACGATGGCGATCGAATAGTGCTCCCCGCTCTGGGGAGGTCTGTCGAAAGGCATGGGCCCGACCGGGTTGCGCGCGATTATAGAAGATGCTTCATCCAGGTCCAAGCACTTCCGATCAGGGCCCTAGGCCGTCCGGGAGATCGTCGTCGCCCGCCTTGAGCCGCGGGCAGGGCCATTTGAATGCCCGGCCGCGCATCTGGAGACCGTCGCTTAATCTGATGAAGATGCCTTGCAACAACTGGGGTTAAAAATGGCGGGCCTGGGGAGGTTCGAACTCCCGACCTGACGCTCCGGAGGCGTCCGCTCTATCCATCTGAGCTACAGGCCCGTGCAAAATGCATAGTGTATCGTGGAGCGCCCGGCCGCGCCAGTCAGCATTTCGGCGCGCAATTTGGCGCGCTGTTCGGAGCGGGCCGGTTGCCCGGGTCTCAGCCTTTCGCGCGAGTCTTAATCTCTTTCGCGAGCTTCTCGATTTCTTCGGCCTTGCGCACCAATCCGATCGAGAGCACCTGCGAAGAATCGGTTTTCTCCACTTCGGCTTTCAATTCGCTGGCCAGCTGAAACAGCTTCTCAATACTTTTCTTGATGTCTTTCTCGTTCTCCTGAAGAACCGCTTTGCTCGCGCCCGCCGGCGGCAAGGCAGCATCGTCGTCCCTCTCTCGCGGCCTCGGATCGCTGCGCGGCGGCGGCGGATTCTGTCCGCCGGCGACGGTACACGCGCTGGAAAACAGCGCCACCGCGCCAAAAGCCTCCGCCAGCCGCAAAAAACTCCGCCTCGTCGCCGTCATCACGCCCTCCCGCGCTTGTGCCACCCATCGACGGCGGCCCCATGCATTTCCCACCTCGTCCAATGCTATACTCCGGTTCCTGTAAAAACCATGTCCAGTTCTCTGTCTTTTTTCTCGCAACCCGCCGTATCCACAGCGCTGTATCTGGTCCTGATTTCCTTTGCCGCTCTGCTGGTCAACCGCTTTTTGCGCACGATAACAAACCTGCTGGTAAAGCCTGCCGCGTCGCCCGGGCGCGTAGCGCAGCTTCGCGAACAGCAGACGCGCACCCTGGCGGGCGTGCTGTACAGTGCCGCCAGCCTGGCCGTCTGGATCGTGGCGCTTTTGACGGCGCTGGATAAGGTCGGCGTCAATCCGGCTCCGGCGCTGCTTGTCGCCGGAATTTGCGCCATTGCTTTTGGGTTTGGAGCGCAGGGCCTGGTGCGCGATGTCATCACCGGCTTCTTTGTTGTGCTGGAGGACCAGTACGCGGTCGGAGACACCGTGCAGATCGGGGAGACAACGGGACGCGTCGAGCATCTAACCATCAGGCGCACGGTGGTGCGCGATCCCCGCGGCGCACTGGTGACCATCTCCAACGGCGAGATTCGCTCGGTCGCCAATTTGAGCCGGGACTGGTCGCAGGCTTTCGTGGATGTGGCCGTGGCGCCGGAACTGACCTTGGACAAAACGCTCCAGGCATTGGAGGCCGCCGCGACGGCGCTGCGGAACGACGCCTCCTGGTCGCAAGCGCTTGTGGATGGACCGCGCATCCTCGGACTGCAGAGCTTCGATCGCGCCGCTTCGGTGATTCGACTGCAGGTGCGCACCGCGCCCACGCGTCAGGACGAGGTGGCGCGGGAACTGCGCCGCCGCATTCAAATTGAGTTTCAACGGCAGGGCATTCCAGTTTCGACGGTACAACGCGTCGAACTGGCCAGCGTTTCTTCCTCTCCGCAGGAGACCGCCCAGCCGCAACCCCTAAGCTAGTTGGAGGAGGATTTATGTCTCAAGTGACCTATGACGAAGTGAATCTGATGTTGCGCCTTTACGACATGCGGCGTGAACCGCGCATCCGCCAGGCGCGCGCCTGGTTCGTCGAGCACTTTCATCCGGAGTCGCCGGACGACATGATGCAGAAGTACCCGCAAGGGAGCGAAGAGAACACCTTCATCCGCATGGTGATCAGCTACTGGGACATGGTGGCGAGCATCGTGAACCGCGGGCTCATCAACGACGAGCTGTTCTTCGAGAGCAACGGCGAAATCTGGATCGTGTGGGACCGCATGCACCTGATCGTGCCCACCTGGCGGGCCGCGTTCAAGAATCCCCACCTGTTCCAGAACATTGAAGACACCTGCAAACGGCTGGAGGCCTGGCGCGAAAAGCGCTCGCCCGGCTCAAGTGCGGCGATGCGCCAAATGATCGGGCAAGCGAAACCGAAGGCCAAGGGCATCTGATCCGCGCTCTCGCGTGCTGGGTGAGCGTTTCTCTTTATCTTTTTCCGTGCACGTCCACGGGCGCCAGCGGTGTCGCGGGAATATCGCGATCGGCGGGTAGCTCGGCAAGCTTGACGCAATCTCTTCCCGCCGCTTTAGCCGCATACAGGGCCGCGTCCACCAGGTTCAGGGTTTCCTCCAGCGGCCGCGGCCCCCAATCCTTGCTCAATAGAAGACCCAGACTCATGGTTACACTGAGTGAACCGACGGCCGTTTCCATGGGCTTGCCGGAAATGGCCTTGCGGATCTGTTCCGCGCGCGCGAAGGCGTGCTGGGCTTCGCAATTGCTCAGAACCACGAGAAACTCCTCGCCCCCGTAACGTCCGATGTAGTCGTACGACCGCACCGAGGCGAGCAGGCGGCGGGAAGTTTCCCGCAGGACTTCGTCGCCGGCGAGGTGACCGTAGGTGTCGTTGATCTTCTTGAAGTGATCGAGATCGCCAAGAATCACGGCAATGTTCGCTCTCTCGCGGCGGCCGCGAGCCAGTTCGCGGGTCAGCAAGTCGGTGATCACGCCGCGGTTCCACAAGTGCGTCAAGGTGTCGTGCGTAGCGCGAAAACGCATTTGCTCGCGGGCCTCCACAAGTCTATCTTGCAGATCGAGGATGCGCAGACCGGTGCGCAGCCGCGCTTTCAGCTCTTCGGGATTGAAAGGCTTAGTCAGGTAGTCATCCGCGCCGGACTCCAATCCAGCAATGGTGTCGGCCTTCGATTCTTTCGAGGTCAAGAGCACCATGTATACGTAGGGGTGATCGAGCTTTTGGCGCACCGCCCGGCATACGCCCGGGCCGTCCAACTCCGGCATAATCCAGTCCAGAAGCGCCAGGCGCGGACCGTCGGGACGGCACAATTGCTCCTTGGCGAGCATTCCGTTTTCAACGGCGGTGACCTGGTATCCGGCGGTCTCCAGGGTCTTCTGCAGCATCTTGCGGGACATCGCGTCGTCATCGGCGATGAGAATTCTCACGATCCGACTCCCGAAAGACATGCCTCGATTTCCGGCATCAGTTGGCGAATCTGTTGTTCGAGCAGGCCGAAACAAACTGCGAAATCCGCTGCATGGCCCTGGTTCGCGAGCCGCTCGAGGGTGGCCGCGGCCGCCGCGGCCTTTTTCGCCGAAAGATTGGAGAGCATGCCCCGCAGCGCGTGCGCTTCTGACGCGATCTTGGCTGCATCTCCGCGGGCAACGGCATCGCGCAGCGTCTCGACATAACGCGGCGCATCTTCCTTGAAGATATCGAGAAGCTCGCGCAAGAGCTCGCGGTCGTTGTCCACGCGTTCCAGGAGCTCGGCCACCTCAAAATCGCTGCGCGGAGCATCTGCGTTCGATGATTGCATGTGGTCCTCTTTCTTCGGCGTTCTGCCATTGGTGCAGCGCGCGATTTCGGCTACTAACGCCTCCACACGAATGGGCTTCGACACATACCCATCCATCCCCGAGGCCAGGTACTTCTCCGGGTCTCCAGCCATCGCAAATGCAGTCATGGCTATGATGGTGTTGCGCGAGCCGTTTTCTCTTTCGAGTGCCCGGATTTGCCGCACCGCTTCCAGACCGCCCATAACCGGCATTTGAATGTCCATCAGAATCAAGTCGAATTCGGAGTGCCGCACGAGTTCGACGGCTTCCTGTCCGTTTGCGGCGAGCACCGACTTGTGCCCCATTTTCGCCAGGAGCCGCAGTGCCAGCTTTTGATTTACGCGGTTGTCCTCGGCCAGGAGCACGCGGAGACTCCGTCCCGGCTTGGCGCCTTCGGCTCTTCCTTGCTCCGTTTCCTTGTCCACTACCAAGCCGCACTCACCGGCGAGGGGCACAGTGCCCGGCGATGGCCGGCGGCTCGCTTCGGAAATAGCTCCAAATGGCAGCGTGAAGAAAAACTTGCTCCCCCTGCCGGGTTCGCTTTCAAGCCCAATTTCCCCGCTCATCAGCTTCACCAACCGCCCCGAAATGGAGAGTCCGAGGCCCGTCCCGCCATACTCCCGCGTCGTTGAAGCGTCGGCCTGAGAGAATCCCTCGAAAATGGATTGGTGCTTGTCCATGGCGATGCCGATACCCGTGTCGGATACTTCGAACCGAATATTGGCCAGATCGGCCGGAGCCATGCGTTCAACAGTGACGCTCACTCCACCCCGCTTCGTGAATTTCACTGCGTTGCCCACCAGGTTGATCAGAATCTGCCGGAGGCGCGTGGAATCGCCCCGGACTTTTTCGGGAACGAGTCCCTTAAACGCCCAAGTCAGTTGCAAACCTTTTTCGCGAGCACGCAACGCCAGGGGTCGCAGCGCTCCCTCGATACAATCGATCAACGAGAAAGGAACACTCTCAAAGTCCATCCGCCCAGCTTCGATCTTCGAAAAATCCAGAATGTCGTTGATGATACCGAGCAACGCTTCGGCGGAGGATTTGACCATGTCGAGGTACTCGCGCTGTTCGGAAGAAAGGTCGGTATCGAGGGCCAGCTCGGTCATTCCCAGGATGCCGTTCATCGGCGTGCGGATTTCGTGGCTCATGTTGGCCAGGAATTCGCTCTTGGCCTGGCTGGCGGCCTCGGCCGCTTCTTTCGCTTCGCGCATCCGTTCGGCCACAACTCGCGATTCGGTGACGTCCTTTACGACGCCGACATAGCTCCGCACGACTCCGGCGGCGTCGAAGATCGGTTGAGCGGCGGTTTCGACCCACACGGAATGGCCGTCTCGGTGCACGTAGCGATAGCTTTCTGCGAAGCGTTCGCGCCGCTCGTAAGCGTGTTTCCAGGCCTTCCTCACTCGCACTTCGTCTTCGGAGTGGAGCACCCTTCGCCATCCGCCCGAGTAAGCTTCTTGCGCGCTCATTCCGGTCATGTCGGCCCAGCATTGGTTCACGTAGGAGCACTGCCCGCTCGAGTCGTACCTGAAAATCCCAATAGGCGCCGCGGCGCTGAGGGTGCGAAATATCTCTTCGCTGGCCTTTAAACGCTCTTCCGCTTGAAGCCGCTCGCCGATATCCTGATACAAAGCGAACACTCCGCGCACTTCGCCGTCGATCACCAGGGGCACGCCCTGGACCTCGACACTCACGCCTTGGCCGTTTTTGCGTTTGCGTTGCAGGGTCTTGCGGACGACTTCCCGTCCGCACACGTTATCAAATATGCTCCCAGCCTCTCCGCGCAGTTCGCCCGGCGCGATCAGGTCATCGAGCGGCCGGCCCTTGCATTCTTCGGCTGTATAGCCGAAGAGCTCGTGAAACGCGGGATTGGTAATTTCGATCAGGCCTTCCAGGTCTTGCGCCACAATGGCAATCGGGCTGCTGAAAATTAGCGTGTTCAGAAAACTGCTTCTCTCGTTCAAGGTCTCTTGGGCCCGCCGCCGTCCCTTGATCTCCAGTTCCAGCTCGGCGGTCCGCTGCTCGACTCTCATTTCGAGGGTGTTTCTGGCCTCGTTTAGGGCCACGTCCTGCCGCTCGATTTCCTCGAGCATGTGATTGAAGTCGGCGCTCAGTTGCCGCAGTTCCTTGCCAAACAGTTCCGGCGCGCGCACTGAGTAGCTTTTGTGCTCGGCAATCGCGCGCGCCACTTGGGCGAGTTGCTGTATGGGTTTGATGACTCCGCGCTGCAGCACATTTGTCAGAATGCAGACGACCAGCAAACTCGCCAGGGCCACCAGAGCGGTGAGTCCTTCGAACTCTCTCTGCCTCTCGCGCAAGTCGAGCAGGTCCGCTTCGAGGTACAGCGTGCCGAGGTTGCGGGCCTCCAGTTCCACGGGTGCGGAATAGGAGAGGCTGTCCGGCTGCCACACGATACCCGCCGGGGCCTTCTCGGGAATCACCATCTTCCCATGCCAATCCGAACGAGTGTAGGATGCGAAGAAGCTTCCATCTTGACGGTAGAGCGCCCCTGCCCGGATGTTCTTCCGCGTCTGCAAAGCGCCCAAGAGCCTGACGCCGCTGTTCGGATCATCAAACGCAAGAGCCGCGGCGGAATTGGTTCCCACCAGATCGGACGCTGATTTGAGATCCTCGACCTTGCGGTTCCGCGCTTCGTGCGTGTCGAAAGTGAAGAAAACCGCGCAGCCCAACAACAATCCAATGCCGCTAGTCAGCATGGTGAGAAGGAGCAGCCTTTGCCGCAGGGAGAGTTGGCGAATAGGGTTGCGGCGCATCAATTTTTCGCGTCCGCCGTGGTGTTCACAAATCGCCGCGCGAGAGACAAGAACCGCGAGCTGATTTTCAAATGCGCGTCGCGCGCGGCTGACAGATTAACCTCGAACAGCAGTGCGTCGTGTTCGTATGCAAATTCGACGATGCCACCCAATTCGTTGAAATTCGCAGTTTCGCCGATGGTCAAAACCGGGGTGCCATGTACGACGGCAAGAATCTTGGCGTAATGTTTTTGCTCCGAATGGCCTATAAACAGGATCTGGCAGTTCCGCAATTCGCTGTCTTTCCGGGGCCACCGGACCGCCATTCCTCTTCCCTGAACTCTCTGCCCGCGCGTGAGTACGGCAAGCACCGTGCCGAGGGAGGAGTTTCCATAAACACAGAGGAGGAAAGGCGTTTGTGGCGCCGCGATCGGTTCCAGCGGCCACTCGATGAAATTCGGAAAGTTCACGATGGCGTTCGCTTCGCTTCGAGCTTCGGCGCTCACATACGATTGCGCCAAGGTTGACGATGGAAACAGCAGCAACGCCGCGGCAACACACGCGAGTGCGACCCGCGTTGCGGCGCCATGCCTGGTTGCTTCGCTGAGCTTTGAGGTGCCGGAGCTGGCGACAAACACATCTCCCCCTGCCCTGCTGCGAGGGGCACGCGACTGGCCACTCGTCTGGCGGCCGCCCGCTCTATTTAGGTGCAAATACAAGGCTTACTGGGGACGAAGAACTCCGCCCAGAGGGACAGCGGGACCACCTCGGAACACTTGCCGGTGCAAGGTTCAGATTGGAACGAAGGTGAGTGGGTGGGGGATTTCGGTGACAGATACTTCAGTTCTGCGGTCGCACTACCTGAAAGTCCTCGGAATTGTTATTAAGCAAGCCGTCTTTTCAAGGCAGTAACGGTGCCAGGGCTCGCTTTGACCTTGAGACACACACCCTTTTGCTCATACGACTCGCTGAGCACGTGGATGTTCTTGCGAATGTCGGCGAGCACGCCTTCCTTGCCGTAGGGAACGACGAGTTCCACCTCAGCCATGGAATCGAGAAAGAAAGTGACGAGACGACGGTGAAGTGCCGCGATGTCCTGGGGGTTAAGCGCGGACATGGCAATGGCCTCGGGGAACTCTTTCTCCAGCAATGCCTTTTGCGAAGAATTCAGTACGTCGATCTTGTTTAGGATCAGCAGAAACGGGAGCTTTCCCGCCCCAATGCCTTCGAGCACCTCTTTGGTCACCTCAATGTGCGAGCGGAACGCCGGATCCGCCGCATCCACTATGTGGAGCAGAAGAGAGGCGTCCAGCGATTCGTCGAGAGTCGACCGGAATGACGCCACCAGATCGTGGGGAAGATTTCGAATGAAACCAACCGTATCGGAAACGAGAATCCGCGGCTGCGTCTCCGGTTGCAACGCTCGCACGGTGGTATCCAGGGTCGCAAAGAGGCGGTCGGCCACGAGCACTTCGCTCGAAGTGAGCGCCCGCATAAGGGAAGACTTTCCGGCGTTGGTGTAGCCGACGATGGCGACCTTCGGCAAACCTTCGCGATGGCGACGGCGCTCGATTTGCTCCCGATGGACGGCTTTGAGCTCTCGTAGCAGCTCGCTGGTGCGGTCCCGCACTTTCCGGCGCTCCAACTCGTGAAAGGACTCGCTGACCCCTCGCGCGCCACGTCCCCCGCCCCTTCGTTCTTTGGCTCCGGACACGCGCTGGCGGGGCGTGAGGTACTTGAGCCTTGCCAACTCCACCTGAAGCTGCGCTTCTTTGGTGCGAGCATGCCGATGAAAAATTTCCAGTATGACGGCCGGCCGATCGTACACCTCCACGCCGGTGGCTTCCCTAATATTTCTGACCTGCGTGGGGGTTAGATCGTGATCGAAGACCACGCTTTCGGCCTGGCGAGGCGCTTTCACGAGCTGGCTCAGCTCTTCGAGTTTTCCCGGCCCGATGAGAGACGCGGCCGTGGGGGACTGCAGCTTCTGCGTGAGCGTTCCGACGATATCCCACCCCAGCGTTGCAATGAGTTGCCGCAGTTCCTGAAGCGACGCGCCGTGCTCTTCGGCGGGCGTCTTCTGGAACTGCACATCTATAAGAATGGTGGCCGCCCTAACTTCGGACTCGGAAGGATGGGGCATCTTGAAAGCATATCTCAAGGGCCGAATTCTGCCGCCAGATATGATTTGAAGTACTACATGACTCTCGAAGATCAAGCCACGCATGGAATACAAGACAAGATCGAACGCGAAACCAAACGCATGCTAAAAAAGCGTTAGAAAACCCGAATGCTCCACGCCGCTTGTTCCTCCGGGGTGAGCGGAGTATTTCTTGTTCCGGCGTTCTCACTGAATTCACCTCTCGCCCGAGACCGGTCGAGGAAGATAATCGTGGCCGCAGGCAACTGGACACCGCCCTCCCCAGGTGGCCTATTCCAATAGTTCGATCTTGGCAATCTTTGCAGAGTGATTCTCGCCGACCCAGAACGTCGGACGAGGCGTCGAGTTATCCACATCTACCCGCCGGATGTTGACCCCTAAGTTCGGCAACAGATACTTGAAGAATTGTCCAGTTTTGGGATTCAGGCGCGTGACCAGATCCGTGGTCATTCCGCCCGTCCACAGATTGCCATCTTTGTCGCAGACAACATCGTAAGGTGCATCCCACGGTGTGGGATCGGCCCATTCCTGGAACTGCTTGGTCTTCGTGTCAAACAAAGCCAGCTTGAAAGCATAATTCTCCGCAAACCAAACTCTGTCCTGAGAATCGACGTGTAACCTTCGCGGTCCGGAGTTTGCTGATGGAGTGGGATATAGCTCTACTTTGCCCGTCTGAGGATCGACTTCTCCAATGTTGCTCCCGGCCCGGTCGGCAAAGAGACCTGTTCCCTTCGAATCCACACCGATGCCGTAAACGAGGTGTCCTAGTGCCGTTGGCCCTTTTCGGCCCACGCCGTAATCTATGGCGGGTCTCGTCCAGCCAGGGAAGGTGGGAAAGCTGTCGATCTTGCCGGTGGCGGGATCGAGTTTATTCATTCGGCGGCCGGTACTATCGTCGATCCACACAAAACCCTGGTTTGCGGTGGCCAGGAAGGCCGTCCGCGTATGCGCATTGTTGTATTCCTGGGGGATCGTCCAAGATGTAATCTTCTCCGTTTTCTTGTCAAATTTTGAGATACCGGCCTGGAAGACTCTTGCAATCCACGGATTGCCGTCGTGATCCAGTTCCAAGTCCAACGAGCCGGCGGGGAAACCAGGTTTCAGCTCGGGAAGAGTCCACTCTTTGACTTCGCCGTTCTTCGGGTTCATGCGGCCGAGCAGGGGAAGGGCGAAATCTTCGTACCAAACCATGCCTTCGGCATCAACGATTACATCGTGCGGCTGCCTGTCTGTCTGCGGCAAATCGTATTCGGTAATAATAACTCTTGTGTCCGCTCCAGTTGGCCGCGGCAAGGTCTTGAGCGCAAAGTTCCATTTTGGCCTTGAGCTCAAGTTGATGGAGCTCAGATACTCTGCAAATTCTGCATCTTGCGGCCGTGGACCGTTGCGGTAAGGCAGCAAAATCGGATTGCTCAAGGTACTCTGAGGTGAATAGTTCCGCATTCGCACGATGGTGGTCATCCAACCGGCGGTGTCATACGTGCTCCTCATGATTGGCGCGGCCGAATGACACTCGATGCACGTATAGAGGTTGGCCTTCTGCTCTTCCGTTCCCGGAACGCTCATCAACCATTCCGCAGAACTGAGTTGCAAAGCAAGATCTTGCGTCTTGCTAAGCTTGATGTCGAGTTGCGTTGTTTTATCGTCAACCGAGGCCACCAGCCCACTAGCGGGGGCATCGTATCCGACCGCTCGAATGGCAAGGTTGTACTTGCCTGGTTTCAGACTTCCGGCTGGGAAGGCATAGCGGCCCTTTGCATCACTGACGACAGTGACCGTAATGGTGCCACCCGAGAGTTTCGCACTTACCAAGACACCTTCCATCGGACCTTCCGCGTCGGATTTTACTACTCCGGTTAAGGCCAGATTTCGCGAATTCTGCGACGCAGCGAGGCCGCCCCCGGCGATCACAAGGATGATGATGAAAAAAAGCGTGGTTTTGCGCATTCAATATTCCTTTCAAGGAACGGTCTTTTTCAAATCAAAAGAGCTTTGCCAGCGAACGACCGCATCGGGAAGACTTTTCGTCACGTGTTCGGTCGTTGTATCTCAGATCGATTCCTTGGCGCGAAGATGGTTCATCAAAAAATCGCCTGCTTGGCCGTAACTTCCCATCGCTAGTGAAAGTTCAACATTGGATATTTTGAAACCGTCCCGTGACAGAGACTTGCAGTCGTGCTTTTCCGCTCGCTATTTCAATAAAGGTATCTCAGAGGAATTAGGCCCTTTGCGTATAGTCACGAGAAATGCCCTGATGTCCGCCAGTTCGGCATCCGATAAAACGCGCTCGGTATAAGGCGGCATTTCCCCGGAAGGCTGCCGAACGTAACTGACGAACGCATCTTTCGGAATTGGGTCTGGCGCAATTCTTGGGCCTGCAGCCGTTGAGCCTTGCCCCTGGTAACCATGACACTCGTAACAGCCGTAGGTTGTGTACAGCCGCTTACCTTTGACAGTGTCTTCTGCAGGCCTGGATTCTTTTGCCGGGGGCGCCGGGGTCTGGGCCTTTTGTTTGGGTGTGGCATCGGGCACCCACACCATACTCGTTGCGAACAAAAGAAGACTAAGCGCCGTGTTTGCGGCTGTGCCAGCGAGACAGAATGATTTGCGACTTGACTTGCTTCTTACCGTAAATGTGCTCATCGATGTCCTCAGCGGGGTTGCGTCACCACATCTACTAACGCCGGCTCACCTTGCTCCACCACGGCCAGCGCCCGGCCGATAGCGGGACCTAAATCCCTTGGGTCAGTAATAGGTCCTTCGCTCTTTACGCCCATCCCGGATGCAATTTTCGCAAAATCGATAAAGGGATCGGTCAGAGTTGTTCCAATGGCTGCGCCGTCGATTCCACGGTTGTGCCGGTTCGCCATCCGCTGAATGTGCATCACTTCCTGATGATAGGCCCTGTTGTTGTGCATGATTGTAAGAAGGGGAATGCGGTGGTGCGCTGCGGTCCAAAGGACCGAAGGGACGTACATCAAATCGCCATCGCACTGTATATTGACCGAAATTCGCCCATGTTTTCGGTTGGCCAGTGCCGCACCCGTAGCAGACGGGCCCCCGTAGCCGACCCCAAATCCTCCCGCGCGCCCGATAAGCTGGTAATGCTTGTTAAAATCCCAGAGCCGCAAAGGCCAACTGCTTACCCATGTTACGACATCGGAAACTAGCGACCAGTCTTTGTCTTTGATTTGGCCCCATATTTCCGCGCACAAACGGGCAGTGCTGATAGGAGTGGCATCCCAACCGTATGCAGCGTCTGCATGCGCTCGATCAAGAGCGGCCCGGCGCGCTCCAGCCAATGCCTCGCCCCGTTGTTGGAGCGCGCTTTTCCGGTCAGCACTCATCTGCCGTTTGATCGCCTCAATCAAGGAAGGTAGCGTGGCCTCCGCGTCGGCGGCCATGGCCAGATCGAACTCTGTATACCGTTGAAACGTCTGATAGTTGCTCTTAATATACAAATCATTCGCGGTGATACTAATTAGCTTGACGTTTTTTTGTGTGAGACTCCGCGAACTACGCGTCAGTTGATCGCGGTACGAATTCACCGTCCCATAGAAATCGGTGACCTCAAGTCCCAAGATGACATCGGCGTTGCCGACGATCTTCCTGCGGCTATCGGAATGGTTAAGTGGATGGCGGGAAGGAAAATTCATCCGCCCGGCCTCGTCAATCACCGGCGCTTGCAAGGTCTCCGCCAATTCAATAATAAGGGCCAGTCCAGCTGGCGTCCGGGCGGCATGATCAACCACAATAACGGGATTTTCGGCGGCGACAAGCAACCGCGCAGCCTCGGCCACCGAACCCGAGTCTCCTTGCGGAGGCGTCGCCAGAGTCAATCTGGGTATTGCCAGCGTCTCGCTTTTTGGCACTGGCCTTTCCTGCAAGTCGGTATCTGCCACGAGCATTACCGGTCCCATCGGCGGAGTCATGGCAATCTTGTACGCACGGATCCCAGATTCTGCAAAGTGGGGCAGGGATATGGGAAGGTCGTCCCACTTCAGAAAATCCCTGACCATTTCAGCCTGGTCTTGCACACTGTGATCCCATTCGACGCCGGGTCGTCTCTTGGTCGCGTCAATCGCATTTCCCGAAATCATATACACCGGCGCTCGGTCGCAAAATGCGTTGTAGATCCCCATTGAGGCGTGTTGGACCCCGACCGTGCTATGAAGCATCACTGCCAGGGGCTTACCCTCAACTTTCGCGTATCCGTGGGCCATGCCCACGGAAATTTCTTCATGGCAGCACGTTATGAGTTCCGGGCGACTATTCCCGCCGTAGTTGGTCAGCGATTCATGCAGCCCTCGAAACGTAGATCCCGGATTTGCGCAGATGTATTCGAATCCCAGAGTCTTGAGCACGTCGACCATGAAATCAGAACCCGGGCGATCAGTCGTTAACACCTCCGCGTCTGAAGGCATCCCAACTTCCAGTTCCTTCGCCATGTTTGTGGGCAAGGAGGCCTGCCTTGGCTCGACATTTTCTCTGCCGCTAGTGGCCGAAGTTGTCGCCAATGCTGCAGCGCCCACGATGCTCTGTTTGACAAAGTTACGCCGATCAACTTTTTCAGGCATTCATCCGTTCCCTTCAAATCCATGCGGCGCGAGCCGCGTAAGTGCTGTTTTCAGCTTCTTCCGTCCCTTACGGCGAATCAATGTCCTCTCCGTTGACTAGTTAACCGGAAAATACGTCCGCCTGATTAAAGCAAACGCTTTCGGAAACTAATCTTGTTGAGAAGTGACCCGTCGGCACACGCACATGCCGACGAGGGAAGAGTTGCCCCGCGCAAGAATTAATGTTTTCTCGCGAGCATTCAGCTCGGACAAGGTCACCAGATTACCTTTAGTCCAAATTGAATCTGTCGCGATGTGGTTTGCGTCGCCTGGATCAGCCCCACATTGGGGAAAGGCCCCGGATTAGTCCCGTCAAATATTATGTTGTTGTTGTATGGGGGCTGAAAATTTGTGCGGTTAAGTGCATTGAAAGCCTCGGCGCGGAACTGCACTTTGAAGGTTTCGGAGATCCTCTGAACAGGAATGTTCTTGAACACCGAAAAGTCCAGGCTGAGTTCCCCCGGGCCGATTAAGGTGTTGCGGCCGATCGTTTTGTTGCTAATGACATTCGCGACTGGCGGCAGGAAGCAATTTGTATTGATGTAATTCGTGGGATTGCCAGGATTAATGGCGTTGGTAGTGCAGCCCGGAATATTATTGAAGATCGGCCTTTGGAAAGAATGTCCAGCCATCAAGCTGCCGGCCGGATCGCCATTGACAAGCGCGGTAAACGGCGTGCCATTCTGCGCCAGGAAGATTCCACCCAGTTGCCACCCCTGTGCGACCCAGGCTACCGGGCCCGTCCAAGACTTGCGTGAAGGAACGTCCCATAGGAAACTGGCAACAAAATTCTGCGGAATGTTGAAGTCGGATACTCCCCGGTTGTACTTCACGTTGAACGGGAGTGGATCGTTGACAGAGTTGTTGAACTCTTCGGCGTCGAAGCTTGAAGAACTGTCGTCAATGCTCTTCGAAAACGTATACGACAGATGCGCCTGAAGACCGTGACTCAGCTTCTTCTCCAGGCCAATTTGCAGTCCGTGATAGAACGAGTTGGCTTGAAAAAGCAAAGCATTAATGCGGCCGAAGTTGGGGTTAAGGGGCGTCCCGTTTACCGGGAAAACAAAGCCTTGCGGCGTATGCTGCGGAATTACCGTATTTATCCACGCGTTGTGCCATACCAAATGCACTCCGCGCGAGCCCGTATACGCGACCGTGAGCGTGGTACTCGGCGTAAGTTCCCGCTGGACATTGAGATTCCATTGCATCTTGTAAGCCCTGGACGGATGCGGATCCGTGTACCAGCCCTGGTTCGTCGTGGGCCCGAGGAGTGGAAACCCTTGATTTGGAAAGCTCCCTTGCGGAATAGGCGTTGCGCCTCCCACCTCCCCTCCCTGAAAGAATGGGGCCGAATTTGTAATCTGGTGAAAGAGGTACGGCAGTGGCAGAATGTCAAACATTCCGAACCCGGCTCGGATGGACGTTTTTCCATTCCCGAAAGGATCCCATGCAAAGCCGATGCGCGGCTCAAAGTTCTTAAGCGTCGGGTTGGATAGAAAGAATGGCCCAATCGTCGGTTTCGGGTCCGTCACATGGAACAGGGGGCCGCTCCGTCCGTGAACCTCGGAAACGATCGTGGCCATCTCGTAGCGCAGCCCCAGGTTTAAAGTGAAGTTGTGCCGCAATCTCACGTCGTCCAGGACATAAGCGCCGAACACCGTTTGGCGCAGGCCGTAATAGGTGTTGCTTGGGGGGATCGCGCCATTGAACGTGAATGGTTTATTGGTCAGAAAGTCGGAGAGCGAATTGAACTCCCAGTCGCCTTCTTCGGCGGAAGGCGAGTTCTCATTCAGGCGGATGCGTTCCACGTTCGCGCCAATCTTGATGCTGTGAATCCCCTTGGTGATGTAAAGATCGTCGTAGGCTTGAATCGAGGTATACCAATAGGTGTCTCCGTCGTCGTTTCCAAGCCCGCCGGAAAATCCCGTAATGCCCCCGACTCCAATCAGGCCGATATCATGACCGGGTATGAATCCCAGTGCGGGATCCTTCAGGAGCGGATTGTTCACCTGCGTAATGATCCCGTGGGAGGCAAATGTCCGGCTCAGTCCGATACGAGCCGAATTGACTATAGCTGGGCTGAATATATGATTTTCGCTCAGCGCGAATACATCTCTCGTTGAATTCAGCAAATTAGGCTTGTTATTGAACTCATCCGGTGAGCTGATCTTGCCCACATCGTAGAGATAAGTCCCATCCAGATTGTCACTTGAGGAAAACGTGTGATCAATACGGCCGATGGCGTAGTTTTCGCTCTCAATTTGCGGAGCCGCAATGCGGAATTGCCCAGTATCACCCACTGGAGCTCCGGGCACATTGGGCAGCGGCCACAGCGCCAGATAAGGCTTAATCGCGGGATCGACGGTTACGTTACCGGTTGAGAGTATGCCTTGGCGTGCGTTCACCGACGGTACAGTGTCCTGCGTCGTAAAACCTTGAGTTTGCCGAAATCCCTCATAGTCTCCAAAGAAGAAGGTCTTGTCCTTCTGGATCGGACCACCCACGGCTGCGCCAAACTGATTCCGCCGGAGTTCCGGTATTTGTGCTGCATCGAAGAAATTTCGCGCATCCAGAGCGCTATTACGCAGAAATTCGTATACGTCACCATGAAATGCATTCGTCCCAGAGCGGGTGACCGCATTGATCACACCTCCAGACCCACGCCCATACTGCGCTGAGAAATTGCTGGTTAGAACGGAAAACTCCTCAACCGCATCCGCGCCGAGATTGAATCCCAAAATGCTGCCGGGGGCCGAATTTGCGTAATCATCAATGTTGATGCCGTCCAGTCGATAGTTGTTCTCTTGCGGACGTCCTCCGGAGATGTCCATCTGCACACCGTTACCCCGCACCGTCCTCCCGCCCGGTGCCGCAGGGCCTCCCAGCGATCCCACCTGCCCTTGCGTCTGAACGACCCCTGGTTGCAAGAGCGCCAGTTGCGTCCAATCGCGCCCGTTCAGCGGCAGATCGACAATGTTCTTGGCGTCGACAACGTTGCTGAGAGTAGACGAAGCCAGTTCAACGCTGGGGGCCGCGCTTAGGACCTCAACCCTATCGGTGGTCTGTCCGACGCTCATTTGCAAATTCAGCACCTCGGAAGCTCCTACGGTAACGGTGATCCCGGAGCGAACCTCCGTTTTGAAGCCGGAAACCGTCGCCGTGACCTCATACCCGCCTGGTGGCAGTGCCGGCGCTGTATAGAATCCCGCGCCGTTTGTCTTGGTATTAGTCACGCCACCGGTGGCAACGTTCTTGACCAGCACGTTTACCCCAGCGATTACCGCGCCAGACTGGTCGGTAACCGTTCCCTGGATTACCCCACCGACCGTTTGGGATCTTGCCGGGAAAGCAAAGAAGAGCAGGCCTACGAACATCAAAAAAGACACCCAGAAACCCAACGATTTGCTTCTGTAGTTGCCAGTCCGATCCATTGAACCTCCTCCGAAGTCTCCAATCTCGAGCCTGCAGCGGGAGATAGAAAGAAGCGGTCTTTGCCTTGGCATAATGTCAGACCTCCCGGCAGCGCATTCTGCGCAACCGCGTCTTTCGCCTCTCTCGCCCACTTTTTCAGACCTTGGCCAGATTCACCGCACTTCTGCTGTGGCCTAATATCAGACCATTTATGGCGTTGTCAAGAATTAAGATTTTCGCAGCAGATTATTTTGCAACATGATGTGGGCTTCCTCGTTTTGACAGCTGCTAACCGACTACCAGGCCCTGGCTGTTCATAGCATTGGTCTAATATAAGACGCTATGCTATCCTCTCCGTGGAAATTGCTAATTCCCGCAGCCCTATGCCAGATCGTGGTGTGGAATCTCCATTCAAGATCACCGGACTCAACCGGCGCCGGGTTCATGAATCCGTAGCGGACCAGATTCGCCAGGCCATTTTCGGTGGGCTACTTGCTCCCGGACATAAGCTGCCTCCGGAACGCGAAATGGCCGAGCGCTTCGAGACGAGCCGTGTCGCCTTGCGTGAAGCTCTCCGCGCCCTCGAACAAGAGGGCATGATCTCCATCAAGCGGGGCGCTAGCGGCGGCGCTTTTGTCGCCGATTTCGACAATGCCCTTCACGCGCTACTGAATTCTCTCAACACCGTCGTGAAGCTGGGCCAGGCCAAGAGTGCACACTTGACCGAAGTCCGAACCATACTTGAGCCGGAGATCACCATGCTCGCGACGCTGCGCGCTACCTCGAAAGACCTGAGCCAGATCGAAGCCGTGGTGGTCGCACAGGAAGAAGAATTGCGCGATGGTGAGCTCAGCAGAAAGCTCGACATGGACTTCCATCGCCAACTGGCTGCCGCAGCGCACAACCCAATCCTTGACATCGTGGTGAACGCAGTCAACGAATCCATTCGCGACATGATTTCCCGTTCCAAGCGCACCGACGAAATGCGCGCTCGCGTGGTGGGCTACCACCGCCATATCTTCGAAGCCGTGCGCAGCCGCGATGCCATGAAAGCGAGAAGCGTAATGACGGAACATGTTGTGGATGTGCAGTGCCACCTCGAGTCCGCTGACCATGAACCCTCCGACCGCAAATAGGACGCGGACTCAGCCTGCAGTTTTTCTTGCGGCTATCTGGGAATAAAGGGCAGAGCGGCTCGGCGCTAGGCTTTCCAGTCCGCAAATCTCGAGGCTGAGAACTGGTTGGTTTGCGCGATACGCCTCTTGTACTAGTGTCCTCCCCTTGGCGCGTGTGTTCCCCGGCGCGTTCCACGAGGCGGCTACGCTCTAGCTCCGCTACTGGATCCAGGACGGTGAAAAACCTTCTTTCACGCGGGTGTGAGGTGCCCGTCTGCTCGGAGTAGGAAACGAAGTCTTTTCGCTAAGGCTTTGAATGGCTCCAAGGCCCTCAGCAGGCGAGAGACGTCGCTGTGTACGACCGGCAAGTAGTTTCTCGCGGGATCTATCGTTGGCGGGCCTCGACTTCCCCCGACATTCGACCTCTGCCAGACAGTACTGCATCTGGTAGGTTGCTTCTCTCTTCGCATTCTAGCCAGACACCGCGGCTCATCCGCCCGCTTGCTGCCGTCCCTTGCTCGATCACCCTGGGAGCTGTCGAGAAGAAATTCTGGGCGGCTTTCTGCGGCGCCATTGGGCAGGAATCGTTCATTGAAGAGCAATTTATGCCGGAACGCCAGGCTCATCTGATCCACGAAGTCTCGGAGATCCTGGCAAGGAAAACTTCTTCAGACTGGATCGAATTCTTCCAGTCCGTCGACACGTGCGTGAGTCCGGTCAATAATGTTTCTGAAGTCCTTCAAGGTCCCGGCATTCGCGCATGCCGCGGACTCATAATGCCGGACGATCCTGCTGGGGCGCCGCCACGTCTTGGCGTCATCCCGAAACTGAGTTGAACGCCTGGCGAAGTGCGCGGCGTGCCGCCAAAACTGGGACAAGAGCGGCGGGATTTGCTTCTCAGTCGAGGTTTCTCCGAAACGGAGATCGATGAGATAAGTGTCATTCAAATGGCGGAGTGATGGAACGGGTGTCGCAGAATCGCATGCGCGAGTGTTGTCCTTGCCTCTTTCCCTTTTTTCCGAATTCTTGCAACGGGGAGTTCGGCAATGTTGCGGACGTAGGCTCCAATCGTCGGACGAACTACGGAATCGAACGGAACGCGATGGCCGCTTCTGAAACGGAGTCCTGAGATAAAGCATGAAAAGTCTCTCGAAGGTCAAATTCGTTCTTAGATTCAGTCCGAAATTTGAGATGCCAACAGTTTTTCGTTCTCCGCGAAGTTCATTTCAGCTAGTGGTTTCGTGATTTCGATCTGCGAGTAAATGATTCCGCGTCTTTCGAACAACTCGGCGCGGTCAGACCACCGCGCAATCAAGACACAGTAAGCTCCGAGAGCGTCGTACCACAAGCGGTGATCCGTAAGAACTTGCGCACGCGCCAATCCAGCGTGCCAATCGTCGCCTTTGGGAATGGCGGCAATCGCCTTCTCGATCTCTTGCCGTTCTGTAGTGGAAACAACGGTGAATTCGACAGGGTCAGAGGGATCGCCGCCCAGCAAACCGGACGATGCCACCTTCCAGGAATAGATTCTCCCGGGTTGCAGCTCCGGCGCGGCGGGAGGGTACACGAAATTCGTCCCATGCACACTTGTCCTAAAAATCTGAGAATCCTGATCATCAGTAATCACGAAAGTGAAGTCGCTCGCTCCGGACGGATTACTCCATGAAAAAAAAGCGCCGGGCCCATAAAATTTCCCAAGTCGCGGAGCCAGAGCATCCGGTGCCGCTCCCCCGCGGGTAGCTCCTACAACCGTCTGGGAATTCGAGGCATTCCCAGATTTCAAGAGCTCGAAACCTGAAAGGTCGGCAATCAGTTTCTTGCGGACCACCTTATTCTTCATCGGATCCGCTTTTTCTGGTTGCGCAGGTACATCCTGCCTTGGCTTGTCCGGAACGGACTGCCCCCAAACAGCCGATGACGCCCCGAAAACAAGCATCGTCCCGACGAAAAGACTCGATGCATAGCGGTATGCGGCGCCGCCGTGCCCTCTGGAACCGAACAAATCAAATCGGGATTGCATCTGCATTTACCTCCGTTAAGATTTCGCGTTTTGTTTCCGCCGGATTTTCAAACGAGAGCCCAAAAACCGGGAGCCGGCCCTGAAAACCCCGTACTTCCGTCTCACCCAGGGCGATAGTTGCAAAGCGGTCCCGTACACATTCGTAGGTCGCGGAACTCATGACGATATCCGTTGCAAACTTCTTGGTGAGAGCCTCGAGGCGGGAGGCCATGTTGACAGTCTCACCGATCACCGAGTATTCCAGACGGTTCGGAGAGCCGACATTTCCGACGGTGAGCGGTCCGGTAAAAAGACCGATGCCAATCTTCAAGAGAGGCTGATGCGGCTGGGCATTGACATTCATTTCCGCGATATGCGAGAGCATGTCGATCGCGGTTTGCACGGCAGCGCAGGAGTCTTCTGTCGTGCCATGGCTGATAGGCACGCCGAATACGACCATGATGCCGTCCCCGATGAATTTGTTGAGAAAACCTCCATTTTGACTGATGATTTCGCTCATATCCGTCAGATAGCGATTCAGCCAGGAGAGCACTTCCGAGGACGGTTTTCCCGCCGTAAGCGCGGTGAAGTTGCGAATGTCGGAGAATAGAACCGTGGCAACCCGCTCTTCGCCGGCCAGGACGATCTCGTCGCGTCTGCTCCAGATTTCAGCAGCCACTTCCGGGGAGACATACCGCTCGAATAGTGCCATCAATTGCCGCCGCTCGGCTTCCACAAAGCCTTTCATCCGGTGTTCTTCCCAGAAGCGATATCCCCACGCTCCGGCGACCGCCAGGAACAACGCCACTTCGGTCGAGACGAATCTGATCCACAACTGGTGAGCGAAGAGAAATTGCGCCAGAAAGTACACTCCGAGAAGTCCCGCCAACAAGAACCCGATCGCGAAAAGAGGCCGCGCGTTGAGGACCAGAAAAACCGCGGACAGCCCCAGCAGGAAATTGAGAACCCAAAGGGGCTGCGAACCGAGCGTTCGAACGGAGTCTCCCTCGAGCACGCATGCAATGGCGGCTGCATGGATTTCCGTTCCCGAAAGCAAGGGCCGGTTTCCAGATAGCCAGCGAAAATGGGACGCTGGCGTCTCGTACAAGTCCTTCCCGAAACTGCTGCTTTGTCCCACCAGAACCATCTTTCCGGCGAATTGCGACACGTTGAAGTTCCCATCGAGGAGGTCGATAACCGATACTCGGCGCGCGGGGATGGACGGATGGAAGCGTATCAAGGCGGAATCGGGATCGGTTCCGGACAGGAAGACCCTTTTGTCACCGAACATCACGAACGATTTGGTTCCGGGCCGAAGATGCCGGTTTGAATACAAGTCCGCGATGGCCACTGGAAACGACAAGCCTTTGTAATCCCTGCTCACCGCATCGAAAAACATGCGCCGAATCACGCCATCGTCATCCCTGGGAAGATCTCCAAAG
>DATNNV010000017.1:0-43775 GCA_035601655.1 Candidatus Dormiibacterota bacterium | reverse complement strand
GGGAGATGCGCCAGCTTGATGCGGAGGATAGCGGCTTGGATTTCGTCGAGGCGACTGTTCAATCCCGGCTCGCTGCTGACGTACTTGCTGGTCTGGCCGTGATTGCGCAGGGTGCGGAGGCGCGCGGCGAGGGATTCGGAGTTGGTTACGGCCATGCCGGCGTCGCCATACGCGCCCAGATTCTTGGTGGGATAGAAACTCAGGCATGCTATATCGCTTAGGGAGCCGGCGGGCTTGCCTTTGTAGCTGGCACCGATGGCTTGCGCGGCGTCTTCGATTACGGGCAGCTTGCGTGCGTGGGCGAAGGCGAGGATCGGGTCCATGTCTGCCGCGAGGCCATAGAGATGAACTACGATGATGGCGCGGGTGCGTGGGGTGACGCGGCGCTCGAGTTCGGCGGGGTCGAGATTGAATGTGCCGGGGAGAATGTCGGCGAAGAGCGGCTTGGCGCCGAGCGCGCTTACGGCGCTTCCGGTGGCAACAAAGGTGAATGGCGGGAGCAGCACTTCGTCGCCGGGCTGCACGCCGCAGGCGCGCAGGGCGAGGATCAGCGCGTCGGTGCCGGAGGCCAGGCCGACGCCGTGGGCTACGCCGCAAAGTTGCGCGATTTCGGATTCGAGGGCGGCGCCTTCGCGGCCGAGGATGAATTGCTGCGATGCCAGGACGCGGTCGATGGCGGCGCGGATTTCTGGGCCGATGGCCGAGTACTGTGCGGCGAGATCGAGCTGCGGCACGGGATCAAGTTGCGGAGTGGCGAGAGTTTGCGCGCTCATCGGTTGATAGGGCCAGGCTCGCGAAATGGCCAGCCTCGCTCAGTATACGCCAGCAAAAGAAGCTGTTTGCGCGGCGCTTCGTTTTTGACCAGGGTTTGCAAGTACAAACCCTGGAACCCGATAATGATGCGCGGGTGAAAATGTTTGCGAAACGGACAAATTGGAATCTGGCGCCGAATGCTTTGGCGGAGGCGCTGGCAAAGCATCGCGCGGCTGGGAAGCCGCTGATTGACCTTACGGTGTCGAATCCGACGGAGTGCGGGTTCACGTATGAGTCCGAGGTGATTCTGGATGCGCTGCGCAATGCGGCGGCTTTGCTGTACGAGCCGAATGCGCGAGGGTTGCAGGTGGCGCGGGAGGCGGTCGTACGGTATTACGCAGATCGCGGCGACCGCGTGGCCGTGGATGACATTATTTTGACGACGAGTACGAGCGAGGCGTACTCGTGGGTGTTCCGGCTGCTTTGCGATGCGGGAGACGAAGTGCTGGTGCCGGCGCCGAGCTACCCGCTGCTGGGATTCCTGGCGGACATCCAGGACGTGAACCTGGTGCGGTATCCGCTGTTTTACGATCACGGCTGGCATATCGATATGCATGAACTGGAGCGGGCGATTACGCTGCGTACGCGGGCGGTGGTAGTGGTGCACCCGAACAATCCCACTGGCAACTACTGTAGAAACAACGAGATGCAGCGGCTTGGCCAGATTTGCGCCGAGCGGGGGCTGGCGACTATTGCGGACGAGGTGTTCCTGGACTTCGCGCTGGATGGCGTGCGGCGGGCGAGCTTTGTCGGGAGCACGGAGGCACTCACATTTACGATGAGCGGGATCTCCAAGATTTGCGGATTGCCGCAGATGAAAGTAGCCTGGCTGGTGGCGAGCGGCCCCGCGGCGCTGAAGAGCGAGGCTCTGGCGCGCCTCGAGGTGATTGCGGACACCTATTTATCGATGAACGCGCCAGTGCAACTGGCGCTGGGCGCGCTCCTGGGGACGCGGCACGGCTTTCAGGCGCAGTTGCTGCAGCGCGTCCGCGCCAACCTGGCGGAGCTGGATCGGCAACTGGCGGCGGGGGCGCTTGGCGAGCGGCTGGAAGTGGAGGGCGGGTGGTATGCGGTGGTGCTAGTTCCGAATGGCGGTGGAGGGCAGGATTTCGAGTCAGAAAGGCTAGCTGCTGACGGTGTGCTGGTCTATCCCGGGCACTTTTACGACTTTGCTGGGGAGCGCCACGTGGTGATTAGCCTTCTGGTTTGTAAAGCAGATTTCACTCAGGGGATAAAGGCGCTGCTCCTCCCGTAGCGATGACGCGGGCACTACCCTGGAGTGTTCGCCGACTTAACCGTCGGACCGGAGGGGGCCAATTTAGTCTTAGTTCACTCCCTGAATAGATTCAGTTAATAATACGCACATCGTTGCGGATATACAGATTTCTGTATCCAGAGAGAATTCAGTAGGATACCTAGTTCTAGAACTACAGCTAGTTCCCTATGAAAACTAAGGTAGTTAGGTGGAATTTATCATGAATCTATATAAGTTCAGGATTGGACTGCGCCTTGCAGTTCTTCCGCTGACCTGTGGTGGGTCGTTGCAACCAAAACCAAAATTTTGTGCTGATGTCGACGGGGGCAGATGATATGAGACTGTTTGCAAAGACTGGTTTACTGGCTGCGTTGCTGGCCAGCGTGGCTTGCCTGGTGTTAAGCGTGGGTGCGTTTTCCCAGGGCATCGCGACGGGTTCGATTTCTGGGACGATTACTGATCCTTCGGGCGCGGTTTTGGCGGGGGCGCACGTGAGGGCCCTAAGTACGGCCACGAACCAGGAATACGCCGGGGATACCAACGATACGGGAATCATCGTCTTGAGGTCTCTTCCGCCTGGAACCTATAAGATTACGGTGACGTCCGCGAGTTTTCGAACGGCGGTGATTGATAACGTTGAAGTGAGCGTTGCGCGCGAAACGAGCCTGGGCGCAGTGAAACTGGAACTGGGACAAGTTGGCGAGACGGTGCAGGTAGAAGGCACGCCGCCGCTGCTCGAGAGCACGACTTCCCAGACCACCACGAGCTTCAGCACGAAAGAAGTAGCAGACTTGCCGTTGAGCGGCAGCTTTGACGCACTGACCCTACTCATCCCGGGCGTTGCGGACAGCGGCAACAATTCTTTCAGCAACAGCAACGGCGCATCGTTCTCCACGAACGGCCTGCGCGGACGCTCGAACAACTTCCAGATTGACGGCCAGTCCAACAACGACAACTCGGTGGCCGGCCCCTCGATCTTCCTTGGCAACCAGGACGCACTCGAAGAAGTTTCCGTCATCACCAACGACTTCGGCGTCGAATACGGACGCGCTTCCGGCTCGGTTGTGAACTACGTGACGAAGAGCGGCGGCAACGAGTTCCATGGCAGCGGTTTCGAGTACTTCACAGGCAACTTTGCGGACTCGCATGCGAACGAAGAAGAGAACGGCGTGTTCGGTTTTTGCGCACCGGGGGTATCTCCGTCGACGGGTTGCACGCCAGTCGGACCTCCGGCGCGATACAACGAGCACCGGTTCGGCGGTTCAATTGGTGGCCCGATCAAGAAGAACAAAGCTTGGTTCTTCTTTACGCCTTATTTTGACCGTATACGCACGGCGGGCGCACCTTCGACTTCGGCGACGTTCACTCCGACTCCGAATGGCTTGACCCAATTGCAAGCCGCCTTCCCGGGGAATGCGGCAGTGGCCTCGTTTGGGGCGATTGGTCCCTATTCCGTGGCCGCTGGAAATCCCCAGCCCGCGGGCAGTTCCACTACGAAATGCCCGACAGGCAGCTTAACCACTTTCGGTCCCACTTGCACAATTCCCGTGAGCAACGGAGCAATCACTGCCCCGATCGACTTTGCGCTGATCACCCGGAGTGTTCCTTCACTGTTTAACGACCGTGAATTCACGGGGCGTGTGGACGTACAACTCACCAGCAAGGACCGCGTAACCTCGCGCTACATCTTCCAGCAAAACATCAATACCGACGCGGCCGGCACCAATTCCTCGGGCGACTGGGTAGATATTCCCGCTCGTGATCAGCAGATTGCGCTGGACTGGATTCACACGTTCAACAACAACATCCTGAATCAGGTGCGCTACAGCTTCTCGCGCGCGGGTTTTGGTTTTGAAGGTGGTTCGTTTCCGAACTGCCTACGCAGCTCCCCGCAGGCGTGCCCGACGGGTATTGTTATCCAGGGAAGCAACCTGGGCTTCGGCATCGCCAATAACCTGCCGCAGGGCCGCATCATCAATAACAGCCAGATCCAGGACAACCTGTCGTGGCTCAAGGGCCATCACACTCTGAAGCTCGGCGGCGAGTTCTACAAGCAGCGTTCGCCGAACCAGTTCCTGCCCCAACAAAACGGTACGTACACGTTCAGCTCGACTACTGGTGCTACGTGCAACGGGCAATTTCCTGGACTCGTGACTGCCACCACAAACCCGACCGGCACTCAATGCGCTTTCTCGCGCTTCCTCGCCAACGCTCCCTTGCAGTTGAGCCTGACCCAAGGGCCGACGGCGTTCAACTTCAAGGAATATGACATCGCGGCGTACGCCGGCGACGACTGGAGAATCAAGGAAAACCTGACGATCAACTTGGGCTTGCGCTGGGAGTACTCCAGCCAGGCGGTGAACCTGCTGCACGGCATCACGGTGGCGAACCAGGCTAACACGCCACCGACGTGGAGCAACGTTCCGAACGCGATCTTGCCTTCTGTCCCGAACGACTTTAAGTACTTTGCACCGACGGTCGGATTCGCGTGGAAGCCGCGCATCTTCGGGATGTCCGGCGACAAGAACGTAATCCGCGGCGGATATCGCATCACGTATGACCCGGCGTACTACAATATCTTCCTGAACGTTGCGACGTCCGCGCCAGTCGTGAACGCAGGCACGATTCCCGGAGCGGCTTGCACGGCGCCTTGCCTGGTGACCAGCGGCTTCCTGGGGAAGGATGTGCAGGCGGCTCACTTCAGTGACATTCCGCTCGGCGTGAATCCCGGCACCCGAAACAACACCCAAGTCGAGAACGGGTTCCACGAGCCGAGGACGCAGGAGTGGAGCTTGGGCATCCAGCATGAATTCAGCAGCAAGATCGTCTTCGAGACCCGCTACGTGGGGAACCACGTGACGGGCAACTTCCAGACGATCAACGCGAATCCTGCGCTGAACGGACTGATTGCCAACGGATTCAGCTCCTTCATTCCTGCGGGCATCACTCCTTGCACTACGGCCGGTGCACCTGGAATATCCGGTGGACGCGTAGACTGCAACTTCCGAAATGTGCGTAACCGCGAAAACGAAGCGTTCTCGCGCTATAACGGCTGGCAGACGCAACTCCGTGTGCAGAGCTGGCACGGGTTGTCGGGTGCGGGTTCGTTCACGTTCAGTAAGACCATCGACAACTCGAGCGAGATCTTCTCGACCGCTTTTACCGGTGGGGGCGGAAACACCGTTGCCGGCGCACAGAACCCGTTTGATACGACGGTTGGGGAAAAAGCGCTGAGCGGACTGGACTTCCCGAAGACGGCGTCTCTCTACGTGATCTACGAGCTACCGTTCTACAAGAGCCAGCAAGGGTTTGTTGGGAAGCTGCTTGGCGGCTACCAAATGAATACCCTGTGGCACTTCTCGAGCGGCCAACTGTGGACCCCGACAGAGTTGACTGGCGGCAACACCTCATGCCAGAACTCCTTTGACGCGTCGTTCTACGGCGCTTCGACCTGCCGGCCGTTCTTGGGTAACGCGAGCGCGCCAGTCAACATGACGGGCCAGTGCACCAACGCGGCGTTGCCGAACTGCGGACTCGTGGACTTCAACACGGGCGCGCCGATTTCGGCCAGCGCGGTTCGCTGGATCTACAACGACGACACGTCGGCGGCGTTCTTCGGAACTCCGTACGGCAACGTGGGCCGCAACCCTCACGTTCGCGGGCAGGCGCTAAGCCAAGTGAACATGAGCGTGTTCAAGAACACGAAGCTGACCGAGCGGTTCTCGCTGCGCCTCGAAGCGCAGGTCTACAACCTCTTCAACCACTTGTTCCTGGGCGTGCCTGACCCAGTCATTGACGACGGCAACAGCGAGGTTGGTTCCTCCTTTGGCAGCACCGCTTTCAACTCCAGCGGTGGAGGATATACGAACGGCACGCTGAACGGCTACGGCCGTCGCCGTATGATCCTGGGAGCGAAGATCATCTTCTAACCCCGCCGAAATTCTGGCGATTTCACAAAGGCACCGGGCGACCGGTGCCTTTGTCTTTTTGTGGAAAGAAAACTGTCGTGCTTGGACGCCGCCGCTCACAGCAAGCCGCGACGCCGACCGGATTCGGTGCTCGATGGAAGACGTGGGATGATTGCGTTCTGCTCTACAGGTTCTTGAGGTGGGCGAGGCGGAAGGGGCTGCCGAGGTTTTCGCGGAGGTCGAGCCAGTGTTGTTCGGGGATGGTGAGGAAGACGTTGACGACGGCGGGGTCGAACTGGGTGCCGGAGCAGCGTTTGATTTCGCCACAGGCGTGGGACATGGGCAGTGCGCGGCGGTAAGGGCGGTCGCTGATCATGGCGTCGAGAGAGTCGGCTACGGTGAATATGCGGGCGCCCAGGGGGATTTGCTCGCCCTTTAGGCCGCGAGGGTAGCCGGTGCCGTCATAGAACTCCTGGTGCGCCAAGACAATTTCGGCGGCATCGCGCAGGAACGGGATGCGGATGAGCATGTTGTAGCCGATGTCGCAGTGTTTGCGCATGATCTGCTTTTCGTCGTCGTTGAGCGGGCCGGGTTTGCGCAGGATGCCGTCCGGGATGGCCATTTTGCCGATATCGTGCAGGAAAGCGGCGCGGGCCAAGACGGGCAGGTAGTTGCCGGGGACGGGCATAGCCTTGGCGATGGAGATGCAGAAGGCCGTCACGCGCTGGCAGTGGCCCTCGGTTTCGGCGTCCTTAAGGTCCAGAGCGCTGCCCAGGGCCTCCAGAGTATCGTCGTAGGACTGCTCGAGCTGGCTGATGGCTCCGGTAAGCTGCGCGGTGCGCTCCTCGACCATGAGCTCGAGATTGCGCTGGTAAGTCCGGTTTTCCATGATCAGGCGGCGATGCTGCAGGGCGCGCCCAACGCCCAGGAATAGCTGGTCCTTCTCAAAAGGCTTCAAAATGTAGTCGTAAGCGCCGCGGCGGATGGCTTCGAGGGCGGTCTGGATGTCGTGGATGGCGGTAACCATGATGACCGG
The DNA here is from genome assembly GCA_035601655.1 of Candidatus Dormiibacterota bacterium. Lineage (GTDB taxonomy): Bacteria > Acidobacteriota > Terriglobia > Acidiferrales > UBA7541 > Acidiferrum. Next base: position 36,763 of record DATNNV010000017.1, on the reverse strand, counting down.
AACTTCCGGGTCGTACTGGCGCATCCAGTCCAGGAACTTGATGCCGTCCATTTCCGGCATGATCATGTCGCTCAAGACCAGGTCGGGAGTGGCGCGCTTGACCTGCTCCTGAGCCGCGCGGCCATTGACCACAGCCGTGCAGCGGTAGCCCTTGGATTCGAGCATGGTCGAAACAACTTCTCGAATTGCCTCTTCATCATCAACGACCAGAATGTTCTCGAGATCCACGCGGGTACGCTCCCGGACGCCATTATAAGGCACGGCACAGTAGTACGGGGGTACGCTTGCCCAGGAAAAAAATGGCGTGTTAGCGTCAAAGTTAGCTCCTTACCTTTAGGAACCATAGGGATTTCCGCTGGAATTTCGTGCTTGGTGGGACGAGGAAGACGGCGGCGCAGTGCCAGGAGGCGGCGTAACGTGTTGGAAAATCAGGGCCTGCTCGGGATCGCGTTCTTCGAGGCCACCGCCCTCATCATTCTGCTGGTGTTGTTCCTGCTATTTCGCAAGGACGACGATTCAAGCTATTTCCGCCTGTGGCTGGCGGGATGGGTGTGTTTCAGCGTTTCGGCGCTGAGCGAAGTGGCGCACCTGGCGCACTATGTGCCGGCGGTGCGCATGATCGAAATTCTGGGGCGCGTGGCGGCGCTGCTGCTGTTTACGTTTTCCGTGTTGCAGTGCCGGGCGGGCGCCACGCGAAGAGGCTGGCCGATTCTTCCGGCGATCGGGTTGGTGCTGGCGGGCGTGTATTACGTGGAATGCCCTGGAGCGCAACACTTTGCGCCGCTGCAATTGGGAACCGATATTTTGCAGAGTGTGCTGTGCCTGGGGGCGGGCTGGGTGATGTGGCGAGTGTCGGTATCGCGGCACGGGCACGGAGCGCAATTGCTGGCGGGCGTGTTCTTCCTATCGGGATTGCATGGGCTGGACCGAATTTCTTGGCGGAGCAGTCCGATTTTCTTGTTGCGCGAGGCGTTCGACCATCTGCTGGGAGTGGCGCTGGGAATTGCGGTGGTCGTGATGGTGATGGAACGGGCTCGCGAACGCACGGCGGAACTGAACGACAAGATGCGGCGGCTGACGCTGCTGACGGCGGGGAGTACGCAAACCTCTTCGGTGAAGGAGTTTCTGGACCGGGTGCTGGGGCATCTGGTGGAAAGCCTGAAGGGGACGCACGGGATGGTGCGCTTGATCGAGGGAGAAGGCGCCGCGGCGCAACTGGTGGCGCGAGCGTGGGTCGGATTCACGCCGAACTATCTGGCGCAGCACGAGAGAATCCCGACTGCGGATGCGTGGGCGCAGAAGGTACTGAAGTCGGATTGCAATTATCTGCGGCTGGAGGACGAGCCGGATGCGGTATCGCGGCAGAGGATGACGGAAACGGGCGTAACCGAGATGGTCACTCTGGCGCTGCCCGGTAAAAAGGGACCGCTGGGAGTGATCGCGGTGGGTTCCGCGCAAGGCGTGAGGTTTCAGGAAGATGAGTTGTCGTACCTGGTGAACCTGGCGAATCTGATCGGGTTGACACTGCAGAACGTGCGGCTGCTGGAGCAAGTGACTACGGTACAGCAGCAATGGGCGTACACCTTTGACTCCATCGGCGATCCGATTCTGGTGCACGATCAGCAGGGGCGCATCGTGCAGAGCAATCAGCGGCTGGGCCAATTGCTTGGACGCGAGGGCAGCCCGCTGATCGGACGCGCGGTTGCGGATTTGCTGGCCAAGAAAAAAGCGGCCTACAAGATTTGTCCGTATTGCGAGGGAGTGGCCGGCGAGGGCGACGACCCGGATCCGTGGCTGCCCGGATACTTTCTGGCATCGAACTCGAATTTTGCCGATCCGGCGGGGCGGCAGATGGGTGTAGTGCACGTACTCAAGGACATTACCGACCGCAAGAGAGCGGAGGAGAAGTACCGGACGCTGGTGTCCAGCGTACAGGAAGGCGTTTTCATTTCCACGCCAACGGGCAGATTCCTGGACTTCAACGACGCGCTCATGCGGATGACCGGGTACGACGAGCGGGAAGAACTGTTGAGCGTGGAAATTGCCGACCGCTTATATGTAAATACCAAGGATCGCGAACGGCTGAAGAAGCTGCTCGAGGAGCACGGGTCGGTGGCGGATTTCGAATTCGAGATGCGGCGGAAAGACGGCGAAATCCGCACGATGATGGAATCTTCGATCGCGGTGCGCGACGCGGCGGGAAGCGTGACGGCATACCAGGGATTTTTGCTGGATATCACGGAACGGAAACAGGCGGAGCACGAAATCCGGCGGCGCAACCGCGAGCTGATGGTGCTGAACTCGATCGGCCAGACGCTGACGGAGTCCATGGACCTGAGCGACTCGCTGCACCGGACACTGCGGCAGATGGCGGAGCTATTCAGCCTGGATGCTTCGTCGATTTATTTGCTGGACGAAGCCGGGAAGAAGCTGCGGCGGGTGGCGGCGGTGGGTCACCGGTCGGAATATGCACGGCACTTTCCGCAGGTGGCGCTGCAAGCGGAATTATTGCAACACATCAAGGCGGTACACGCTAAATTCGTGCCGGCGCAGGGACTGCCGCTGCCGTCCGTGCTGCGAGACGCGCTCAGAAAAGAAGAGATTGTCTCGGCGTACATGCTGATCTTGTGGTCGAAGGACCGTGTGATCGGCGCGCTGGTAGTGGGCAGCCGGACGGCGCGAGAATTTTCTCCGGCGGACACGAACTTGCTCATCGCGGTGGGCAGCCAGATTTCGAGCGCCATCGACAGGACGCTGCTCTACGACGAAGCCAAGCAAGCGTACGAGAACCTGCGGCGCGCGCAGGAGCAATTGCTGCAGAGCGAGAAAATGGCGGCGGTCGGGCAGCTCATTTCCGGAGTGGCGCACGAGCTGAACAATCCGCTGACCGCGATTCTGGGTTACAGCCAATTGCTGACCAGCAACGGCGAGACCGGGAAGCAGGGAGTGGAGTACGCCGAGAAGCTCTACAAGCAAGCGCAGCGCACGCACCGCATCGTACAGAACCTGCTGAGCTTCGCGCGGCAGCACAAGCCGGAACGCGTCTTGGTGCAATTGAACCAGGTGGTGGAAGACACGCTGGCGTTGCGCGAATACGATCTGCGCGTGAACAACATTCGCATACATCTGGATTTGGCCGGGGATTTACCGATGACCGCGGCGGACCCGCATCAACTGCAGCAAGTATTCTTGAATATGGTGAACAACGGGGTGGACGCCATTCTGGAGCGTTCGAATGAAGGCGATTTGTGGGTGCGCACGGGCGTGGCGGCCGAACGGTTGTTTGTGGAGTTCACCGACAGCGGACCCGGCGTGCAGGATGCGTCGCGCGTGTTCGATCCGTTCTATACCACGAAGCCTGTGGGCAAGGGCACGGGACTCGGACTCAGCATCTGCTACGGAATTGTGACCGAGCACGGCGGAACCATACGCGTGCGGAATTTGGCGACCCGGGGCGCCTGCTTCACGATCGAGCTGCCTTTCCAGACGGCAGGACACGTGGCCGCTCATGCAGCGAGCGGCGGGTCCCTGTCCGAAAGAGGAGCGCGCATTCTGCTGATCGATCAGGATGATTCGGCCGCGCAAGCAGCCGCGGCAATCCTGGGCGGGCGCGAACACCAAGTGAAACTGGCAAAAGACGGCCAGACGGCCAAAGGACTAGTGGAGAAGGAATCGTTTGACTTGATCGTGGCGGATGTTCCTTCGACGGAAGCAGCGGGTGGCTCGGGCTTTGCGGAGTGGTTGCGCGTCGAGCGGCCGTCGCTGGCGAAGCGGTTGATTTGGATGTGTACGGTTGTTCCCGCGGAAGGGCCTGCGAGCCAGATGAGCCGGAACGGTTGCCAGATGCTGCAGAGGCCGTTCAAGGCTGCGGATTTGCTGCTGGCGGTCGAGGCGGCGCTGTCAGACAGCGTCCAAATTGCGCCGGTCGGTGGATGAAGCCAACTCGACGGCGAGGGCGGCGCGCTCTCCCAATTCTTGCAACGCCGTTTCCAATCGCACCGCGAGGTGGCTCACCAAATCACTCACGCCACTAATCTGTGGCAGCGTTGCGGCGCCCAGCAGCAGTCGGAAGTAGATGATACGGCAGCGCAGATGAAACTGCACCGTCAAGCGCAGGCGTTCCAATTCCTCTACGGCGACGACTTCCGGCGAAAGGGCAGCAATGGCGCGAGCCAGCGTGAGTAACTGGTCGAAATCACCGCGCAAAGCGATCAGATAATTCTTCACGACCTGGCGGCGATCGCGACGGACGCGGCGAGCGAGATGCGCTCCGCCTGCGGAGGCCAGATATTGCAGGTCGCGGTTGTCGAGAGCCTGGCAAATCTGCGGGCCATGCGTGGCGTGGCGCCGGCCAGCGCACTCGAAATCCGCCGCCTGAAACTGATCCAGTCTCTTCGTGGGTGTCCCGCGCAGTGACCAGAAAAACACCAAGACCAGGAAAACGACCAGCGCGAGAAGCGGAAGCAGGAACAAAAGACTCACGGACGATGGCCCTCCGGATTCCAGAGGCGGTTCAGGCGCTCGTTCAGCAAACGCAGGCGAAGATTGAACTCCGGAGTAAGCGCGTAATAAACGTCGCGCGGAAGGAGTGTCACTCCAGCAGCGGTCTGGGCTACGGGCTGGCGAACGGCCCAGAGCCACATACCTACGCTGGCCAGGAATGGCAAAGTGCCGAATAGCTGCCATTCCGCAACATAGCGGTCCGACAAGTGCTCAAGAATCTTGTGGTTGAGAACGGTGAAGCTCGAATAAGTCAAGAATCCGAGGGCCAGGGCGCGAATCGCGGGCGAAGCGGTAATTCCGTAGTGGCGAGCGAACAGAAACAGCGTGATGAGGAACACCACCGTCGTGAGCTCCAGGCTCGCACTAGCTTTGAGCACCGCGTGATCCCACTGTCGGCCAGCGGAAAAGATTGAAAAGACGATAAGTCCTGCTGCCAGAGTCAAGAGCACCCGCCAAGCCAGTCCCCAAATCCCTCGGTAACGAGCCAACAGCAGCCGGCAAATATCCGCGATGGCCCATGCGCGCATGACCAGAACAGGAATTTGGCTGATCCACGCGAGTTGCTCGGCGCGAGAATCGTCAATTCCCCAGAGGCGGTAGGTCACTATCAGCAAACAGCTCTGGAGAATGTTAACGAGAAGGTATGCGGACAGACCGGGGTAGAGGGACAGAAGTCTTCGTGCCAGCAGATAAAAAACGACCGTCATCTGAAGCACGAGGCTCAGGTACCATAACGCCAATTCCAAATTGGCAATTCCGACCATAACCGGACGCACTCTACCACGGTCTTAACGACGCGGTAAATAGTAAAACTTGGCGTCCGGCTATAGCCGGATGGTACTGAAGCGAATACCCCGATCAAGGGCCGGGCCCTTGCTTCCCAGCTCTCACGCGATGACTGGCGAGCCGCCAATGCTGTGCGGAATAGGTGGCGGCATGGGCGCACCGTCGGCAACGAGCGACGAGTCGCTACTGGAATCGGTAACCAAGCCAATGCTGTGTGGAATGGGCGGCGGCATGGGGGCACCGTCGGCACGGTACAGAGCTGGCTGAGAAGCGGGTATAGTGACTAACAGGTTGACGGAGGAAATAACTGGCAGTAAGATCGCAAAACAGGTAACGGCAACCGCGGCGGCGAGTACAATCTTTTTCATGGGCTAAGCCCTCCTGGAAGGAAGTTTGGAGGGGATCGCCAGGGGCGAAACAAGGCGGGACAAAACGTTCCGTCTTCGGAACGAAGGACATGCGGGTTCTAACGCAACTGCAACAAAATCGCCGCATCGTGCAGGACTTTACGGTGACGACGCTGGCGGCCATTCCGAGCCTATATGGGCGCTTGACGTATCTGGCGTCGCTGCGGGATCTTTCCAGCGGGCACTACGATCACGAGGGCCTGGCGGCCCTGTATCCGGACGGAGCGATTCAGGAGGCGCTGCAGCTCTGCCACGAGCAGATTTTCGAGCGCATCCTGGAAAATCCGCTGGAGCAGCAGGAGCAGGACCTGCGCAAATGCCTGGAAAGCATGCACGACGGTATGAGCACGACCGTGCAGCACTGGCGCCGTATGGAGGCCTACCGCGTTCTGCCCCCCGAAGAGGCCCCCGGCTACCTCAAGGATCTTTTTTGCTCTAACCTGCACGCGCTTCTGGAGATTCTCCAAACGGAGTGTTCCAGGTCTCATTCAATCGCATAACCACGCCAGCCACCCGGCCGATGATCTCCGCATTATCTGGAGTCCGCCAGGATTCCGGCATGCAGCGCGAAAGCGGGTGCGGTTGCATCGCCAGGCACCCGTTGTCCTGGTGAAACCAGCCGCAGCGGTAGCCGTCTCGCACGTCCACAAAGTACATGGGACGGTCATGTTCGGTCGCCCAATCCGCGTCTTCAATCCGGCGCACCGACGCGTCCACTAGAACGATGCTGCCGGGCCGCAGCAACGGCACCATCCGGCGGTCCGCAAGCCCAATGTAGGCATAGAGATAGTTGCCGGATTCCTTGGTCAACGCCCCCTCGAAGCGGCCCCACTTTTCCACCATGCGAGAGAGGAATTCCGTGCGCTGCGGGTCAAAGGAAGGATCGAAGCGCAGGGGAATCCGCAGCGAGGCGGGCGGGGCGGCCAGGTGCGTCTCGGGGGAGGGGAACATCGTGCCGTCGACAAAAAACTCGTCCATAGGGACCTCGTACCACCTGAGAATCTCCAGCGGGCTGAGGTGGTACACCACGGACAGGGTATAGAGCTTGTGCATTCCCGGGACGACACTACGATTCTCGATATCCGCCAGGCGGCTAATGTGCACAACGAATTCAGGGCGTCCCCTGCGCGCTGCCAGCTCGAAGCTGGCGCGCTCGACGTCCCGATAGGTGAAACCGAGTCTCTCGCGGACCTGCCGCAGGCGAAATCCGGGAAGCATGGTGTCACCTCGGGCAGAAGCGGAAGGGGAAGAGTACACCGGAATTACCATTTTGTTAAGCAATCGGAACAGACAGAATGGGGACGGACCCGGCAGTTCCATTTCGGAACACTTGACAGGGCACTAATCACCCCTTTCTACAGAGTTTTCCAGCCAAGGTCCCGGTCTGCTATCCTGCCAGAGACATGGCTCATTGGAAGAAATCGACCGTATTTGCTGTTTGCGGGGCTAGCTTGCTGCTGGCTACTTGGGGGGCTACGCCGCTCCCGGCGCAACAGGCTTCGCCGGCGCCTCCTGCTGCAACTTCAAGCACAAAAGATAACGCTGAATTCGTGGCTGCCGCGGACGAAGTCCTGCAACAGATGAGCGAAATCACCGGCCTCAAGCTGCGCACACCTCTGAAGAAGACGTTGCGCACCCGCGAGGAGATTCGTGCGTACGTGGTTCGGGAAATGGATGAGGAGAAGAACCCGGGCGAGCGCTACGCCGGAGCGAAGAGCGCGGAGGCCTTTGGGTTACTCCCGAAGGGCTTCGACTTCGACAATTTCATGGTGGCGCTGCTGACCGAGCAGATCGCCGGGCTGTATGACCCCAAAGCTCACGAGTTTTACATCGCGGACTGGATTCCGCTGGGCGACCAGCGCATGGTGATGGCGCATGAGCTTACGCATGCGCTGGAAGATCAGCACTTCAACATCGAGCCGTGGGTCAAGGCGGCGCGCCCGAATGACGATGCCGAGCTTGCGCGCGAAGCGGTGCTCGAGGGCAGCGCCATGGCCGCGATGGTGGATTACCTGCTGCAGGGCACCGGCCGGTCCCTCAAGGAGTTTCCGGACTTCGATCCCTCCATGTTTCTCGGCGATCTGGGCAGCACGCCTACCCTGGCCAAAGCTCCGCCCTTTATTAAGGACGCGCTGATTTTCCCTTACCTGGGCGGACTGCAGTTTTCCGCGGCGGTGATGAAGGACAAGGGCTGGAATGCCCTGGCGGGAATTTTTGACAAGCCGCCGGTTTCTACGCAGCAGATTCTGCATCCGGCGCTTTACCGGTCCGGCAAGGCTCCGGCGGAAATCAAGCTGCCGGCGATCGACAAGATGCTCGGGAACGATTGGACCAAGCTCGAAGAAAACGTGATGGGCGAATTTGGCTGGAGGGAAATACTGAAGCAGTTCCTCGGGCAGGATCGCGCGAAGACGCTCGCGGCGGCGTGGGACGGCGACAGGTACGCAGTGTGCGAGCAAAAGAATACCAAGCGGCTGGTGCTAGTGGCGCGCCTGCGGCTCGGTAGCCCGGAGCAAGCGGACCGTTTCTTCGGGCAATATTCCGAGGCGCTCGAAAAAAAGCATATGGAGCGGACGAATCTTCTGAGGCGTCCGAATTTCTTTTCTTTCGACACTCCAGAAGGCGGAGTTTTCCTTCGCTGCGTCGACATGGACTGCCTGACGGTGGAAGGAACAAACCGCAACATTTTTGACGCCGCGAACAAGGCAATGAACTGGCCGGTCGCGCCCGTGCCTCCAGCAGATTTGACGAAGCAGCCGGAGAAAGTGGCTGTCTTGGGGGTTCGCTCAGCCGAGCAGCGGCTTGCCGACGCTCGTTATTGAACGTGTTGCAGCGCCAAAAGGGTCAAATCGTCGGTCGCTTTCCTGGCGCCCGAGAATCGCGATAATTCCGACAGGCAATTCTCGATCAATCCATCCGGTGAAAGACTCGCACAGCGGGAGGCGAGGTCGGCGACGCGCTCCAATCCGTATTCTTCATCAGAGCTGTTGCGCACCTCGTTGACGCCATCGGTGTACAGAAGGAGCGACTCCCCGGGTTGCAGCGTAATTCGGTGCACGGCAAATTGGGCGCTCTGGAACATCCCCAGCGGATAGCCGGTCGCTGAACGGGAAACCGTTCCGCCGGCTCGCACATGCAAGACCGGCAAGTGTCCAGCGCTCACAAATTCAACGCTTCCGTCGCTCGCGCCGCGCCCAATAACCAGGGTTGCGTATTGGCCGGCAATGGTGCTCTCGCAGAAGAGCCGGTTCGCCAAACTGGCCATGCGCTCCAGAGATGGTTCGCTGTCGGCCAAAGCGCGAAAGGTGGCGTGAAGATGGCTCATCAGCATCGACGCGGCTACGCCTTTCCCTGCGACGTCGCCGAAAAGAAACAGCAGGCCAGCTTCCGTTTCCAGCAGATCGCAGAAATCGCCGCTTACCGCACCGGCAGGCTGGTAGTGATACCGAACTCGCCAGCCCCGCGGCGCGAGATCCTTCCGCGGCAAGAGTCCGCGCTGAATCCGCGCTGCCAGCGTCAAATCGCGTTCCAGCGCGCGCTGGTCTTCTTGCGACATGCAATCCAGGCAAACTTCCACCGTCGGATCTTGCAGCAGACGATTCGCCTCGACGGGAGTGTGGCACGACAGGCAGATGCCAAACGAGCCGCTGTCCATTCGCGCGAGAGCAGCGTCGATTTTGCCGACTAGCTGTTCCGGCGCAGGGGTGGCATCAGCGCTCGGTTCGAGTGAAAGAATGCGTTCACGCCGCGCCATTAAGTCGGAGCGGAGATAGGTCTGTTCGGCAGTGGCCATCGCGCCTCCTGCAGCAGCATGCGGCTTTGCGGCGGAGCTTTCCATCCGGATTCCTCCCCTAAATAGGCGGTAGACTGGCCGAAAATTCGGCCTGCGCACCCGCGCCCGAGCTTAACCTTATTCGATGCTGGAGACGCACCACGCGCTTCAGGAGCTTGGCTTCCCGCCGGATGAAACGCGCCTGTGTGAAAGGATCCTTCAGACCGGCGCGGGATTTGCGGAGATTGCCGAGCGCCAGCCGAGCGAACTCCAGCGCGCGTAGATAGTCCTTGGCGCGGCGCTCATAATGGATGGCCAGCTGCTCGCAGGCATGGACGCCATCGCGCGGATCCGCGGCAATTTCCTGCCAGAGTACCGCCGCGCGAGCATAATCGCCACGGCGCTTCGCGTGTAAGGCAAGATCGCGCCGCGCTTGCGGACGGTATTCCGCGGGCAGCCCGGCGTTCAGCGCTTGAGCACAAGCCGAGTGAGCGCGGTCCGGCTCGCCACGGCGGTGGAGATAGCGGGAGAGGCCGAAGAGATCGAGGCCCTCTCCCTCCGGGGACTCCGAAAGCATGGTGTTGATTTTGCAAAAGAGCGCGGCAAGGCCTCGTAAGTCCATCTGGTTGTGCCGAACCACACCTGCCAGCGGGGACGCCGGACCGCCGCGCAGATAGTCGAAATAAAACTGCGGGATGAGAGACGAATGAATGTCATCGTCGCGCGTCCACCCAAGTCTTGTCGGGTCCAGGACGTGCCGTTCCAGGTCCACCAGCCGCACCGAACCGAGGCGCAGCTTCCAAAGTGAGCGAGCGGGGTGCAGGAGGTCTAGATGCGCCGCGAGGCGTGGAACCGGAATGCTGCGCGTCATCGTGAAGCGATTCTCGAGCAGCGGCCAGTCGAATGTCTTCCCGTTGAAGGTGACCAGCACCGGACGTTCGGCGGCGCGTTGCGCGAGCTCGTGCAGCACGGAATGCTCTTCTGCGAAATCGCGCATCAGCAGTTGTTCGACTTGCAGGCCGCCGGCATCCCACCACGCTAGGCCGACTAGAAAAGCATAGGTTCCGGTGCCGCCGGCCAGGCCGGTAGTTTCCGTATCGAGAAAGAGCCATTTTGCAGGATTGGCAAGAGCGGCGCGCGTGCTGCGGGAAAGCGCTTCGTCGCGATGGCGCGCGAGCAGATCCAGCGCCACGGGCGAGGGTTCGGTGAATTCAGGCGTCGAGCACCAGTTCCGCACAGCCACATGCTCGCCGAAGCGGTTCGATGTGATGCCAGCGCCGAGAATGCGCGAAAGATGATCATTTTCGTCGGGCGCGCGGAGCTCAGTAGGGCGCGTAGGAAATGCTCGCGTCGGCTTCAACGCCGCGAGCCGCGAAAATTTGTCAAGCGATGCCATTTAGCTGCACAGCCGATCGAGAATCGCCAGCGCTGCTTCCTTGGCGCGAGGTGCGAGATCGCCCGCGGGGCCGACGCACGAAGGGCAGCCCTCCTCGCAGGCGCAAGCGGCGATCAGTTCGCGCGTTTTGCGGACCAGCAGGTCGTGCACGTGGAAAAGCGGCTCGGAGAAGCCGATGCCGCCGGGATAAGCGTCGAAAAGATACAAATTCGGCTCGAAGAATTCTTTCGAGTTCGCCGAGACCACGTCTTGCATGCGCATCGGCATGAACCCGTCGCTGGCGGCGCCGGGCGCAGGCGGCCGTTCGCCAATCGCGGTGCCCAGGTCGCGGGCGTCGCACATCAGCAGCAGCGTGGCGACCGACTCGAGCGCGTGCAGCAAGCCGAACATCCCAGACTGCCGTTCGCTTACCGAGAAGGGAAGCGCTTCGAGCAGCTGCCGCTCTAGCGTGATCCAGTAAGACGTGGTGTGCATCTCGTTTTCCGGTAACTCAAGCTGCCCGGCGCCGATATTCTCGTTGGTGAAGAATTTGATCTTCTTGAAGCCCACCACTTGCGCGCGCACCAGCACCTCGCCGTGAGAAAACGAAGAAGGAATGCGTTTCGTGCGCGAGGTCGTAGCAATCTCCAACACCCGCACTTGCGTGTAGCGAATAGCGTCCGTGTAGTAGTCGACATCGACCTCTTTCACATACGCTTTGCGTTCTTTGAAATCGAGATGCTCCACGTGATACTGCTGCCCGCCGTGAAGGTAGATCGCTTTCTCATGCACGGTGGTAAGCGCGCTCGAGAAATCCACTTCGCCGATCACCTCCGGTTCGCCGGTGATGTTGACGATGATGAAGTTGTCGCTGGTGACCGAGCGCAGGCTTACGGTATCCGCCGGATACGCTTCGTGCGTCCAGTGATAGTTCTCGCCAGCACGATGCAGGAAACCAGCTTCGGCCAGACGCGCGCACAAATCCGGCAAGTCAACATCGCCAAATCGCTCGCCCGGCGCGATGGGCAACTCAAAAGCCGCGCATTTCAAATGATTGAGCAGAATTTCCAGATTGTCGGGCTGTATGAAAGCATGCTCAGGCGTGTTCCCGAAAAAATAGTCCGGATGCCGAACAATGAACTGATCGAGCGGCGCCGAAGACGCCACCAGCACGGCGCAAGAACTCCCTTTGCGGCGCCCGGCTCGCCCAGCCCGCTGCCACGTCGCGGCGATGGTGCCGGGATAGCCGGCCATCACCACCGTATCCAGCGATCCGATATCGATACCCAGTTCGAGCGCGCTGGTCGAGACCACACCGCGAATCCAACCATCACGCAAGCCGCGCTCGATTTCGCGCCGTTCGTTTGGAAGATAACCGCCGCGATACCCGCGAATAGTCTCCGGCTGGCTCGGATGATGCGGATTCGCCTGCTGCAGATACGTCAGCAGCAGCTCGGTGTGCAACCGCGAATTGGCGAATAGCATGGTCTGCAGATCGCGCTTCAGAAATTCCTGTGCCACCCGAGAAGATTCGTTGATGTAGCTTCGGCGTATGCCCAGTGCGCGATTCACCACCGGCGGATTGTAGAAGGCGAACGTCTTTTCCGCTGCGGGCGCACCATTCTCGCTGAGCACTTCGACTTTCTCTTCGAGCAGCCGCGCCGCCAAATCGCCGGGATTCGCAATCGTCGCCGAGCAGCAGATGAATTGCGGATCGCACCCGTAGAAGCGCGCGATTCGCCGCAACCGCCGCAGCACATTGCACAGATGGCTGCCGAACACCCCGCGGTAAGTGTGCAGCTCATCGATTACGATGTAGCGCAAATTTTCGAAGAGCCGCGTCCATCGCGTGTGATGCGGAAGAATGCCGGTGTGCAGCATGTCCGGATTGGTGAGGACGATGTGGCCCTTTTCGCGGATCGCTTTGCGCGCGTCGCTCGGCGTGTCGCCATCGTAAGTGAACACGCCAAAGCGTTTGTCGAGGCGCTGATTCAAATCGTAAAGCTCAGCGAGCTGGTCCTGCGCGAGCGCCTTCGTAGGAAAAAGATAAAGCGCGCGAGTATCGGGATTCTCAAGAATCGCATTCAGCACCGGCACGTTGTAACAAAGCGTCTTGCCGGACGCCGTAGGCGTCACAATCACGACGTTTTTGCCCTCATGCACGGCCTCGGCCGCGGCAGCCTGGTGCGTGTACGGCCGGCGAATTCCCTTGGCCCCATACGCAGCAGCGAGATCAGCGTTGACCCACGCGGGAAACTCCGCCCACTGCGCCTCGCGCGCCGGGAAGTGCCGAACAGCTGTCAGAACCTCGCCGGTAGCATCGCGCTGCGCAAAAGCGTCCAGCACTTCGCGAACACGGGTAATCGAGCGCGAATCCTGCGCAGCACGCACGGCAAGCGTTTCAGCCATCCGGTAGCCCCCCAAAGGAATTTAATTCGCCTTTTGTTCGCTAACCTAGCACGTCTTCGCGCACGGTGCAACGGCCAAGGTCCTTTCGATGGCGGATTGACCTTGCACGGGATAAGGGAATCCCTTATTATGTGTCGATGAACGTCACTCTCTCCTTGGACGAGGAACTCGTCAAACGCGTCCGCAAGATTGCCGTCGACCACGACACGACCCTTACAGGTCTTGTCCGCGACTATCTGACCCGCCTAGCCAGCGAGGATTCCGCCTCCGGCCGCAAGCTTCGCGAGCGTGAAGCACTGCAGCGCAGCTTCGAGCAGTTCAGCTTCAAGATTGGCAAGCGCACATGGAACCGCGAAGACCTCTATGTCCGCTCCTGATTTCTTGGATACCAATGTTCTCGTCTATGTCTACAATTCCAGCGATCCGCGAAAACGTGACATCGCTCAGGATCTCGTCCTGAGAGCGCTAAACGACCAGATGATTATTTCCACGCAAGTGCTCGCCGAACTCGCCGCCACCCTGCTGCACAAAATTTCGCCTCCCGCCCAGCCCGACGAAGTCGCCGGCATCCTCGACGCCCTCAGCCCAATCAAAGCCGTTGCGCCAGACGCCAGTCTGATTCGCCGTGCCGTGCAAGCGCGGGCGCAGTACGGCGTGCATTTTCATGACGGGATGATCCTGGCGGCCGCGGAACGCGCCGGCTGCCAAAAAATCTGGTCGGAAGATTTGAACGCAGGCCAACTCTATTTTGGAATTCCGGTTCAGGATCCGTTTTCCTGATGCCCAGACATTCGCGGACTAGTGCTCGCGCAACCGCAGGATCAAGACTGCGCCCGCGAAGAAGAGCAGCGCACTCGCAGCAAACGCCGTCTGCACCGAAAACGCCGACCACAACGCCCCCACCAGCAGACTCGACGCAAAGTCGCCCACGGCATTGACCGCGGCAAGCGTGCCAAACGCCATGCCATGCTGTTCGCGCGGAACAATTTCCGCGGTCAGCGAATCTTCAAGAGCTTCCTCGGTCCCGATGTACAGCCCTGCCAGCACAAAAATCACCACCAGCAGCGCCATCGAGTGCGTCGCAGTGCAAAGCAAAATCGCCGTGACTCCGGCCAGCGCATAGCCAGCAGCAAGAACAAATTTCCGGTGCCGCACGCGATCGCTCAACCATCCGCTTAGATACGCCGACCCCGCGTAAAACACGTTGTGCACCGTGTACAGCCCGACGGCGATGCTCGCCGCGCGAACCAGACCATGCCCCGGCGCGAGCATGCGCGACGCATAGAGAATCAGCATGGTGTGCGAAAAATCGCCCGCGCCAAACACTCCCACGCCCACAAGCAATTGCCGAAATTCCTTTGGCAGCGCGCGCAATCCGATCAGGAACGATTTCTTTTCGCGCGTCTCGATCGGCCGCTCGCGCACTAGCAACCAGAACGCCGCTACGGCCACCAGTCCCGGCACCAGCGTCCACAAAAACACTTTGCGGTACGAATGATTCGTCGCTTCCAGCAGCCACAGCGCCGTCAGCGGCCCGGCGATCGCGCCCAACGTATCCATGAAGCGCTCGAGTCCGAACGCGCGCCCATACGCACCCGCCGGAGTATCCGCCGCCAGCAGCGCCTTCTTCGCCGGCGAGCGTATGCCGCGTCCCAGCCACGCCGCCGACCGCCCAACCAGCACGTGCACCGCTTGCGTAGCAAAGGCAAACGAAGCTGTCGCCAGCGCCGTGAACGCATACCCAAACACCGCCAGCGGCTTCCGCCGCTTCAGCCGGTCCGTGTAATGTCCGGCTGCGAGCTTGGCAAAACTCGACAGCCCATCCGCGATGCCTTCAATCGCGCCTAGCCACGCCGGCCCCGCGCCAATCGACGCCAAAAACGCCGGCAGAACCGCCGTCGCGGTTTCATGGCTCCAGTCGCTGAACAAGCTGGTCAGCCCGACGCCGAGCACGGTGCGGTTGAGCCACGATTTCTTTGCGGGAGCTTCGGGCATGAGTGGGGAAGTGTACCGCCATCGATCCAGATCGCCGCTATTTTTTCGCCGTGCGGTACAAAATCACCCGCACTTTTTCCAGCGTGATCAGCCCGCCTTCGATCATCTGGTCGAGCCGCGGCAAAATGCCGTCAATCCGTTCGGTCGATTCAATCACCTCGACGATAATCGGCAAATCCTGCGATAGCCGCAGCAGCTTGTCCGTGTGATACACGCTCGATCCGCCATACCCACCCACGCCGCGCAGCACCGTCGCGCCGGAGAAGCCCTCGTTGCGCAATAACTCGACAATCGCTTCGTGCAGCGGCTTGCCATGCCATTTGTCGGACTCGCCGAGATGCACGCGCATCAACGTGCGCTCGCCTTCAAACTTTTCGTGTGTCATCGCTTCACCCAAAATCGTTGGACCTAAAACCGGCTCGCCAGCCGAATCCCCGCTACCGAAAGCAGCAGCCCCGCAACCACGCTCGCGCTCACATACGCCGTCGCGCGAAGCCACTCCCCGTCTTCCAGCATTTTCGCTGTCTCCCAGCCAAAGCTTGAAAACGTAGTGTATCCGCCAAAAAATCCCACCGCGATGGCCACCCGCCAATCCGGCGAAATCACCAGCCGGTTCAGCGTGAATTGCCCGATCAATCCAAGCAAAAAGCACCCGCTCAGATTTACTAGCAGCGTCCCATACGGAAAAGTGCTAGGGACGCGCATCTGCACCAGCCCTTGCAGCCCGTATCGCGCCAGCGTGCCGATCGCTCCAAACACCGCAATCAGTGTGATTCGCAATTATTCTCCATTTCTCCCCGCGATCGCGCCCAACAAAAAACTCCTGGCGCCGCGCGGCAGCCAGGAGTCATCAGAGCCTGCAACTTGCGCCGGCCCGGTTGTGGCGAACTCCATCGCCTTCTATTTCTCGGGCAAGAGTTTATGCGACGCCTTCCGCAGATTCAAGAAAAACGCGCAGGAGAAGGTGCATGATGCACATGGCTCCCGCGCGCCTCGGTCGGGCCGCTCCTCAGTAGTGAAAGCGGTAGCGCACTTGCGCATAAATACTGCGCGGGTTCAAGAAGTGCGTGCCGCCAAACGTTTGGCTGTTATCGAGTAGCACCCGCCGGTTCGCCACATTCACTCCGGTCACGGAAAGCGAAAAGCGCTCCCCAAAATCCTTCCCGATCGTGGCGTCAAACGTGGTGTGCGCGCTCAGATGATCGCCCGGAATGTTTGCATTGCCGTTCGTGAACCCGGAAGCGTAGTAAACGTCGGTCGAGGCATACGCATGCCAGGGCAGCGTGTAGTTTCCGCCGAGATGCAGCGTATTCCGTTGGTCATGATCCAGCAAAAAGAAACTTCCCGCCGGCGGCGAAAAATTCGTCAGCCCTCCGTTGATACCGCCGAATCCCTGCGCGATCTGGTTTGAATACGTCAAATACATCTGCCCGCGCCGGAAAAGCCGCGGAGACCGCAGCGTCAGCTCCCATCCGCGAATCGGCGCTTTTGCGATGGTCACCGGAAAGCACACGCCTGAGTTGTTGATACAGCTATGGTCGAAGTAATTTCGCGCGCGCGTCCGGAACGTATCCGCATCCAGCACCCAGTTGCGCACCGGAATCGTCACGCCCACTTGCGCCTCTTCATCGCGCTCGCCATGCAACGGAATGAAACCCAGATTCGCGTTGTTCACAAATTGCAGCAGCGGCCCGGTAACCGTCAGCAGCGGCGGCGCCTGGTAGAACTGCCCGTAGAATCCGCGGAACGTCCAATTCAACTTCGGAACGCGCAGCGAAAGCCCGCTCCGCGGTGCCGTCGAATTTTCTACCACGCCGCCAGAGAAATGCGTCTGCCGGAGGCCCGCGTTAACGCTCAGCCACGAAGTCACTCGGAACTGATCTTCGAGAAAAGCGGCCAGCAGCCCTCCCGATCCGGAAGCAGGCGTCGAAAAGGGCGCCGCGACGTGATCGTTGAACCCAAAAACCTGATCGTCTTGCTGCGCAAAGCCATAAAGCCCGGCGCGCGCGTTGTTCCGCCCGCTTACCCACGCCAACGTCGCTTGCCCGCCCTCGTATTTCGACGTGCGGTCATCGGTTGTGCTCAGCGTGTCCAGAGCGCTGCTCTCGTATGCCGCGCGGTTTCGGTGAAAAAATGGCGACACCGTGAGAACCAATCCCGGATTCAGCGTGCGCACCCAGGAAAACGTCGCGAAGGCATCGCTCTCCCGATTGGCGTCGTGCAGGAACGTCCCCGCGGTGTTGGGATCGTTCGGGTCGAACGGCACCTGGTAGAAATCGCGCCGAACCTGTGCCACGAACCGCAGTTGATCCCGCGAGTCGAGATTGTAAATCAGCGATCCGAAGCCTCCGTACCCGTTCTCCGCGTCGTGAATCACCGCGGACGTCGGCGTCTGCAAGCCCAAGTTCGTCCGATTCCCGTTGATGCTCCCGTAGTACGCCAGCCGCTCCGTATGTCCGCCCAGATTGAATTGATCGTCGGTCTGAAAGAAATTCCCGAACGACGAAGTCAGCTCCGCCTGATTGTTACGTTCAAATCCCGTCCGCGGCGCCACGTTGAACACGCCGTAGGTCCGATCGCCAAAATCCGCGGCGTAGCTACCGCGCTGCATTTCCAGGCTGTCGATATCTTTCGGATCGATCTGCGGCCCCAGATTGCTGGCGATATTCGTATTCGGAATCGGCACGCCGTCCAGCAGCCAGCTCACCTGATGCCCGCCGCGCACATGCAGTTGATCGTGCGTCAGGTACGCCCCCGGGACATAATTGGTGATCATCGCCAGGCTGTTGGCCAGCGAAGCCCCGGGCGTTTTCTGGATATCCTCGCGGTCCACCAGGCTCGTCGTAGTCATGGACTCGCCTTGCGCCGCGCCCGCATCCGCCGACACCGTCACCGTCTCGTTCTGCGCCGCCACCCGCAACTCGAAATGCACCACCGGCGCCGTTCCCGACAAAACCGTCAGCGTCTGTTCCGCCGCCGCGAAGTTCGCATCCGACACGCTGAGCGTATACTCACCCAGCGGCACTGCGTCGAAATGGAACTGCCCCTCCGCATCCGTCGTCGCACTCTGCGCATAATCCGAAGTCTTGCTCTTCAAGACGACCTCAGCCCCGCCAACCGGCCGGTGCTGCGGATCATGCACAATTCCCCGCACCGTGCCGAACACCGTGGCAAATCCGGCGCCAGCAAACGCCAGCGCCAATAAAACCAAAAGCCAACTGCGATTCAGGAACCTCATATTTTCCTCGTAAGACCGCTCGTGCGCGTGCCATTAGGCCGCGGCCAGGGTGGATCGAAGGCAGGTCCGGAGTGGACCAGCCAAATCTAGGACTGGAAAGCGCCTATGCTGCTAGGAGGAAACGAGGAGGGGGTGAAAGAGGTTTACTGCCAAGCTTTTGGTGAACCTCAGGCTGTGTTTCTGCGACGCGCGCCACCACAAATAGCTTCGTCGGCTCAGCTATGACGTTCGGCAGGAAGATCACCGGAGCTACCAGCACGTTCTCTGTGTCATGGCAGCAATTCATCGTGCAAGCCGCCATCCCAGCCTTGCCAGCCGCCTCATGCTCGCAATTCATGCCGTCATGCTCGGAAGCATCAGGAGCGCTTGAAGCACCCGAAGGACGATGCGCGTGGATCGGGCAATAGTCTGCCTTACAACACGCGCCAGTCCCAGCCCACCAAGCAATCATCCCCTGCGGTGCATAAATCACCATCACCGCCACCAGGCAGGCATAAGCGCCAATCGAGCGCAATAAGTTGTAACGCGAGGACGACATCGTTCTAAGTGAATCATAGCACGTCAATCCGCACCACCAGTACCGCCGTCTTGACTTGGCGCAGCGCCCATCGCAGACTCCCCCTATGCACAATTCCTTTCTGATTTTCGATTTCGGCTCCAACGAAGAAGCCGCCCAGCAAGCTCGCCACAAGCTCGAAGGCTGGAAGCAAGCCTTCCGCCTCGACAAAAAGCTCCTCTACAAATTCGATCGCGAAGAAACCGAGCCCGCAGCCGACGCCGCCTCCGACGCGGAGCCCGCAGCCGCGGAAAAGCACGAACACAAATCCGCCAAGTCCAAGAGCAAGCCCGCAAAAAAAGCCGACAAGTCAAAATCCGCCGCCAAAAACGCCAAAGAAGAAGAGGATGACGCCGTCGAGACCGATCCCAACGCCAACACTAAGCTCCTCGTCCGCCTCTATTTCTCAGGCCACGAAAAGCTCTCCTACCAGCGCTGGATCGATCGCCTGCCCAACGAAGAACTCTTCAAGCAAGCCAGCCCGCAAACCATCCACCAGGGCGACCCGCAATTCGCCGAAATCGACAAAAAATTCGAGTCCCTCGCCTGAGCCTAACGTTCCTCCGGCTCCCCTGTAGAGGCCGTCCTTTTAGGGCGGCCGGACCCTACTTCAGCGCCTTCTTGCCGCGGCTCAGGGCATGAGGTTCCGGTTGCCTGGCAGCGTAAACAAGCCAAATTGGACCTCAATTCCACCGCGCTTTTTCGCCCTAACCACGCCTCCAACACCACCGCCAGCCCCTCTTCCGAGCGCCCCAGCCCTCCCTCCCCGCGGCCCTCTCCCCACGATTCCGGTATAATCAACTCCCGCAGGCGATTGCCCATCCCATTGCGAAGGCGGTACGAATGGCAGTCCAGACGCGCGTAAGAACGGCCAAGCTCGACAGCTCCAAGACCCATGGCCTCGACCGCGACACTCTCATCCGCATCTACCGCACCATGTTTCTCTCCCGCCGCCTCGACGACCGCGAAATCCAGCTTAAGCGGCAAAATAAAATCTACTTCCAAATCTCCAGTGCCGGCCACGAAGCTGTAACCACCGCCGCTGCCCTTCTCCTCAAGCCCGGCTCCGACTGGATCTATCCTTACTATCGCGACCGCGCTCTCTGCCTGGCCCTCGGTGTAACCCCGCTAGAAACCCTCCTCCAAGCCGTAGGCGCCAAAGACGATCCCGCCTCCGGTGGCCGCCAAATGCCCTCTCACTGGGGCCACCCGAAGTGGAACATCGTCAGCAAATCCAGTTGCACCGGCACGCAATTCGTTCAAGCCGTAGGCGCCGCCGAATCCACTCTCTATTACGAAAATCATCCCAAAGCCCTCGCCCAAGCCAAAAAAGCTCCCCTCGGCGATCTCGTCAATCATCAGCGCGACGAAATCGTCTACGTCTCCTCCGGTGACGGCGCCACCAGCGAAGGCGAATTCTGGGAATCCCTCAACGTCGCCTGCGCCAAAAAACTTCCGCTCTTCTATCTCATCGAAGACAACGGCTACGCCATCTCCGTCCCCATCGAAGTGCAAACCGCCGGCGGCAGCATCTCCAAGCTAGTAAAGGGTTTCCCCGGCTTGCACCTCGCCGAATGCGATGGCACCGATCCCCTCGAAAGCTACGCCGTCTGCAAAGAAGCCATCGAATACTGCCGCGAACGCCGCGGCCCCGCCCTCGTTCACGCTCACGTCACCCGCCCCTACTCCCACTCCCTCTCCGACGACGAAAAACTCTACAAATCCGCCGACGAGCGCGACGAAGAAGCCCGCCGCGATCCCATCGCCAAATTCGCGCTGTATCTCGTCCGCGAAGGCCTCCTCGACCAAAAAGAAATCGAAGCCCTCGAAGCTGAAGTCGACCGCGAAGTCCGCGAAGCCGGCGACCAAGCCCTAGCCGCCGAAGAGCCGACCATCGACTCCATCACCACCAATATCTATTCCCCAGAAATCGATCCCACCTGCTCAGCCTTCGACTCGCAACCGCAATTCCACGGCGCCCCCAAGACCATGGTAGAAATGGTCGCCGCCACGCTCCTCGACGAAATGGGCCGCGACGACCGCATCACCGTCTTCGGCGAAGACGTCGCCGACGCCAGCCGCGAAGATCATCTCAAGCATGTAAAAGGGAAGGGCGGCGTCTTCAAAGCCACCGCCGGTCTCCAGCGCAAATACGGCCCCGACCGCGTCTTCAACACTCCATTAGCCGAAGCCAGCATCGTCGGACGCGCCATCGGCATGGCCACGCGCGGACTCAAGCCCGTAGCCGAAATCCAGTTCTTCGATTACATCTGGCCCGCCATGATGCAAATTCGCGACGAACTCTGCGTCATGCGCTGGCGCTCCAACGGCGCCTTCAAATCTCCCGCCGTAATCCGCGTAGCCATCGGCGGCTATCTCACCGGCGGCGCCGTCTATCACAGCCAAAGCGGCGAATCGATCTTCACCCATTGCCCCGGCCTTCGCGTAGTCATGCCTTCCACCGCGCTCGACGTCGCCGGCCTCCTCCGCACCGCCATCCGCTCCGACGACCCGGTCATGTTCCTCGAGCACAAACATCTCTATCGCCAGCCTTACAATCGCTCCGAATATCCCGGCCCCGATTACACCGTCCCCTTCGGCAAAGCCCGCCTCGTAAAAGAAGGCACCGACATCAGCATCATTACCTTCGGCGCCGTCGTCCATCGCGCCGAAGTCGCCGCCGCGCAACTCGAGCGCGAAGGCTACTCCGTCGAAATCATCGACCTCCGCTCCCTCTCCCCCTACGACTGGGAAGCCATCTCCGCCACCGTCCGCAAAACCCACCGCGTAATCGTCGCCTACGAAGACATGTTAAGTTGGGGCTACGGTGCAGAAATCGCCGCCCGCATCGCCGACGAACTCTTCCACGAACTCGACGCCCCCGTAAAACGCGTAGCCGCCATGGACACCTTCTGTGCCTACCACCCCAAACTCGAAGACGTAATCCTCCCGCAAACCCACCACATCACCGCCGCCGTAAAGCACCTTCTCGACTACTAGGTAGCACAGGCACTCCTGCCTGTGCCCTCTTGGCCACGCCCAGAACTCACGCAGAACTCTCCAACACCACCTCGTCCCCACCACAACCGCCGCTCTGCTAAACTCCCACAACTCTCGCGAAACGGAGGACCGACCTTGCCCGCGAACCTAAGCGGTTGGAAACAAAAAATAGTAGTCTTCGCCGGCAGCCTGGGCGCCCCAGGCTTATTCCTGATCTCCTTCCTCGATTCTTCCGTCCTGACCTTCCCGGTAATCAATGATTTGCTCCTGATCGAGCTGTCGATTCAGCACCCAGCCCGCATGCCGCTCTACGCCTTCATGGCCGTGCTCGGCTCCGTGCTGGGCTGCGTCCTGCTCTTCTTCATCGCCAAAAAAGGCGGCGAAGCCTTCTTTCGCAAAAAAGCCGGAGAGCGCGGCCAAGTCATCCGCGAATGGGTCGTCAAGAATGGTTTCGGAGGCATGCTGGTAGCAGCGCTCCTGCCGCCGCCAACGCCGTTCAAAATCTTTGTCTTTGCCGCGGGCGTGTTCGAGGTCCGCCTGCTGAGTTTTACGTCCGCGATTGCTCTGGCCCGCCTGATCCGCTATTTCGGGATCGGCTATCTGGCAATCCGCTACGGGGCCGAGGCATTGCCATACCTCGTACAGCACAAATTGCA
This sequence comes from Candidatus Dormiibacterota bacterium, assembly GCA_035601655.1. Classification (GTDB taxonomy): domain Bacteria; phylum Acidobacteriota; class Terriglobia; order Acidiferrales; family UBA7541; genus Acidiferrum. The sequence goes on along the minus strand of DATNNV010000017.1, from coordinate 14,066 downwards.
GGTGACGGTGCTGGTGATATCGCTGGTGTCGGTCAGCTATGCCCTTTCCCGAGTCATCCTTCGCAGGCGGCCAGCGGGCGACAAAGTCACCGCTGAGGACCAGAATCGTAGCTGAGGCTTTCCGACAGGATTTGCCCGGAAGAGGAAACGTCGATCAGTGCTTGAATGCGAAAGTCGGGATCGGGCGCATAGGCTCTAAGGCGGATGCGGTAGCCTTCGGGACCGTTTTCGAGGGAGGCCTGCGGGAAGCGGGCATAGGCGAGGAAGCGGCGCGCCGTAGCGGTGCGGAGCGCGGCGTCGAGCGCGGGCGACGAGTCCGGTTTGTAAGAGGTATGCGCGGACTCGGGGTCGAACGAAGCCCCCGGGCCGACCGACACAGGAACTTCCAGGATGGCCCGTTCGGTTTCCACCATTCCGTCCCAGGTGAAGGGAGAAGCGGTCTGGGGAAAAGCGGCCACCCGCCGCGGCGATTCGCCGTGGTACGCGCGCGAATCAAGCGTGGCCACGGCGATCGAGTGCAGCGTGCCGCGAGCCCCGGTATAGATAAGGACGGCGCAGAGGGCCACCACCGCGCCGACTCGACCGCGCGGGCCCTTGGACTTGGCCCCGATTTCCTCGGTCACGAGACTCGAGAGTTTCGGCAGCAGCAGTCCCGCGAGCAAGATCGCCAGAATCCACAGATCGAGATGCGGCAGCCAGTCGAGCGCAAATCGGCGGTCGCTGATAGGCCAGAGGAGCTTGATGCCTTGCGCCTGGCAGAGGTCGAAGACCAAGTGCAGCAGCGAAGCGGCGAGCGCCGGGACGAATACGGCGAGAGGCGCGATGTGCTTTGCAGGATCCTCGCGATGCAAAAAGAAAAATGCCGCGGCAGCCAGCACGCTGATGAAGATAGCCGCGAGCAGCGAGTGGCAGAACGTGTGGCTCCACGTAATGTACGCGGAAGGGCCTGCGTGTGCGCCGAGCAGATCGAAATCAGCCACCGTGCCCGCCACAACCATGGCCACGGTCGCGGGCCGCGCCAGGCGCGGGAACGCCGCGCGCTTAAGCGTGTAGGATGCTAGAGCGTGGGTCAGGGGATCCATTGATATGAGTTATCTCACAAAAATGAGGGCTCGTGGACGATGAGACTGGTCTCTCTGAATACCGGACTGCCACGCGAAGTGCTTTGGCACGGGAGAAGCGTGACGACTGGAATCTTCAAAGAACCCGTGACCGGGCGCATTGCCATGCACAAACTGCATTTGCAGGGAGACGGCCAGGCGGACTTGAGCGCGCACGGCGGGGTCGACAAAGCGGTCTATTGTTACGCGGCCGGGCACTACGACTATTGGCGGAAGGAATTGCCTGAGCGCGAGCTGCCCATGGGCATGTTCGGCGAGAACCTCACCATTGACGATTTCACTGAGGACTCCGTGCATCTCGGCGACCGCTTTTCGGTGGGCACTGCGGAAGTCGTGGTCACCCAGCCCCGTTTGCCTTGCTACAAGCTCGGCGTGCGATTCGGCTCAGACGATATGGTAAAGCGCTTCCTCGCCAGTGGCCGCACCGGGTTTTATGTGGCGGTGCAGCGCGAGGGCGACGTAGGGGCGGGCGACGAGATCAAAGTAATCGCGCGGGATGCCAGAGCCGTGCCGGTTTCCGAGATCACCCGGCTCTACGTGGCCAAGAGATGGACCGACGCAGACGTCGCCGCATTGCAGCGGGCGCTGCAGATCACGGCGTTGCCGGAGAGTTGGAAAGAATATTTCCGGCAACGTTTGAAAGCCAGAAATGCCTGAAATCTCCCCGCGGAAAGCAGCTTGCCTGTAGAGGCCGTCCTTTTAGGGCGGCCGGAAATTCACCCTAATTCTCGAAGGGCCCCGAAATAAAGCGCTGCAAGCATTGGGCTTTAGCCCCGGAAGACAGCCTCGAACCGCATTTATGACATAGCTTCTAGGCTTTTGGGAACAAGGTCGGGACGAGCAAGTGCAGCGCACGCGGAACGATTTCAAAGCGCACGGGCAGCCGCGCCAGCGGTTCGCCGTCGATTTGCGCATAGATAGGATTTTCGTCCAAAGGCTCGCACAGAATCGAATCGGATTTGAAGAAAAAGACCCCTTCGGTGTTGCGGAGCTTTCCCAGCCAGAGCGTAGGCAGATATTTCAAATATTGCCAGCCGCTGCGCGTGCTGATGCCCAGCACTTCGAAGCGATCCTTGTAAAGATCGGCTTCCGTGGTGATTTTGAACGGACCGCCGTAGTTTTTGGTGCGCCCGGCGATGACCAGAGAGACTTCCAGCGATTCGCCGGGCGTGGTCAGTCGGAAACGCGGAAATTTGTAGCGCAAGACCTCGCGAACTCCTTGATACCAGTACGCCAGAATCCCGATGCGCGCTTTGAGATCGAGATCGAGTGAATAAACGATCATGCCGTCCGGCCCAGCGCCCGCCACGCTGAGGAAATATTTCTTCTTTTCTGGCTCGTTGAGCGGAGTGGCCAACCCGAGTGCGATTTCCTTGATTTCCCCGCGCACTAGCTTTTCCGCCGCGCTGGGAATGTCCCACGGAAGATTGATCTCCTTGGCCAGAATGTTGGCGGTGCCTCCGGGCAGAAGCGCTAGCGGCACGCGGTGGCCGTTTAGCGGAACCGCGAGGCCGTTGACGATCTCGTTGAGCGTGCCGTCACCCCCGCACGCGATCACCAGCTGCCGCCGTTCGCTGGTAGCTTGCTGCGCGATTTGCGTGGCATGGCCCGGGCCCGTGGTTTCGGCCAGGTCCGTGTTGATTCCATGCAGAGAAAAGATGCGCCGCGCCTCGTCCAGCAGCCGGCTCCGCCCTTTGCCACCGCCTCCGGCGTTGGGATTGTGAATCAGCAGCGCATTTTGCAGTGGCGAGGTCATAAGTGGTCGATGAGTTAGACGTCAGTCTCTAACTGTGGTCGCATTTCAATTTTCAGACATTCCCACCGGACCGCATCGTAGGGGTGCAGCACTGCTGCACCCCATCTCGGCAAGATCATAAAAACTCGCATGCGCTCCGCGGTCCCAAATTCCCTGCAGGGGTGCAGCACTGCTGCACCCCATCTCGGCAAAATCGCCAATCTAGCTCCCGCATTCTTTCACGGGACTTTCATTCTATATAATGTACGCCGAATCCGAACACATGTTCCGTCGGGGGAAGCATGGCCAAGCCCGCTAAGGCGACAAAGGCGTCAGTGAAGGGCGAGATCGCGAAGCTGCGCGAGAAGCTCCGCCATCACGAGTATCTCTACTACGTGGCCGACGAGCCGGAAATCTCCGACGCCGCCTACGACCGGCTGATGAACCAGCTGAAGGAACTGGAAGCCGCCCATCCCGACCTCGTAACACCAGATTCCCCGACCGTGCGCGTAGGCGGAGCACCCCGCGAAGGCTTCCAGACCGTGCGCCACGTCAGGCCCATGCTCAGCCTGGACAACGCCTTTTCTTACGACGACTTGCGAAATTTTGACCGCCGCGTCCGCGAAGGAATCGGCCGCGAAGAAATCGCGTACATCGCCGAGCATAAGTTCGATGGGCTGAGCATTTCGCTGCAATACCAGGATGGTGTGCTGGCGCGCGGCGTCACCCGCGGCGACGGAACCACCGGCGAAGACGTGACCCCGAATGTGAAGACCATCCGCTCCATTCCGCTGCGCGTCGATGCGGCGGCCCTGAAAAAGGCCAAGCTGCCCGGAGACTTTGAAGTGCGCGGCGAAGTGATGATGACTCGCAAAGCCTTCGAAGCTCTCAACCGCGCACAAGAGCAAGCTGGCGGAAAAATTTTCGTGAATGCGCGGAACTCAGCAGCGGGTTCCGTGCGCATGTTGGATTCCGCAGTCACCGCCTCCCGCCGCCTGGATTTCTTTGCCTACTACTTATACGTCGGAGGCAAAGTGCCCTTCGCCAAGCATTCCGAATCGCTCGAAGCCCTGGGACAAATGAAGTTCCGTGCCAATGAAGATTGGAAAGTTTGCGACGGCATCGAAAAAGTGATTGCTTATTGCGAAGCCTGGGACGCCAGGCGCGAGAAGCTCCCCTACGAAATCGATGGCGTAGTCATCAAGGTGAACGCCACAGCGATTCAGAATGAGCTGGGATTCACCGCCAAAGCGCCGCGCTGGGCCGTGGCTTTCAAATATCCGGCCCGGCAAGAAACCACCGTCGTGAACGATATTCGCGTGCAAGTCGGGCGCACTGGGACGCTGACGCCCGTAGCCGTCCTCCAGCCCGTGCAAGTCGGAGGCGTGACCGTCAGCCGCAGCACCCTGCACAACATGGATGAAATCGAGCGCCTGGGCTTGCAAATCGGCGATACCGTGCTCATCGAACGCGCCGGCGAAGTCATTCCCCACGTCCTGAAAGTCGTAAAAGAAGCCAAAGACCGCCGCCCGTTTCGCATGCCCAAGAATTGCCCGGAATGCGGCAGCAAGATTCATAAGGATGAGGAAGAGGTGGCCTACCGCTGCGTCAATGCCGCCTGTCCCGCAAAGCGACGGGAATCGCTGCTGCACTTCGCCTCACGCCATGCCATGAATATCGACGGCCTGGGCGACAAGATCGTGGACCAGCTGGTAGACAAGGGCATGGTGAACGACGTCGCCGATTTGTACGCGCTGAAGCTCGAAGAAGTAGCGGCCTTGGACCGCATGGGAGAGAAATCCGCACAGAATCTGCTGGATGAAATCGCCGCCAGCAAAAAGAATCCCCTGGCCCGCGTGATTTACGCCCTGGGGATGCGCTTCGTGGGCGAGCGCACCGGCCAATTGCTCGCCGAACATTTTTCCACCCTGGACGAGTTTGCCGCGGCCAGCGAAGAGCAATTGATGGAAGTAGGCGAAGTAGGGCCCAAAGTAGCCGCCGCCATCGCCGAATTCTTCTCCGAACCAGCCAACCGTCAGCTAATCAAGAAGTTGGAAAAGGCTGGCGTACGCCCCGTCGCCGAAAAACGCACCGTCAAAAGCGACAAGCTCGCCGGTAAGTCCTTTGTTTTCACCGGCGGCCTCGCCAATCGTTCCCGCGAAGAAGCCGCCGAACTCGTCCAGCAGCACGGCGGCAAAATCTCCGGCTCCGTCAGCAAGAAAACCGACTACGTCGTAGTCGGCACCGACCCCGGCTCCAAACACGACAAAGCCAAAGAACTAGGCGTCACCATCCTCGACGAACCCGCCTTCGAGAAGCTCCTGGCTGGGAAATAGCCCCGCCTAAGCTATTTCGCAAATCGGTTCTTTAGGGGGCGGGGCCTTGAAGCCTCCACCCTGTAGAGGCCGTCCTTTTAGAGCGGCCGGACAATCTCCGATGTCTCGCGGTTTGCTTTAGGGGCGGGGCCTCAAGCCCGCCCTGTAGAGGCGCCGTCCTTTTAGGGCGGCCGGACAATCTCCTGAGCCCCGACGAAAGCGTTACAAGTATTGGGCTAGCCCTGAAGACAACCTTTCATTTACGGGTGCAACACAACCCCGCCACCGGATCGAGTACCAGTCCTTTTTATTTCTTGACAAAAATCGAAAAGAGTGTATACTTACAGGTAAAGTTAGCAGGCGTCGAGCGGACGACCCTAGCCAGCGAATCGCTGGCTTTTCCATTTTGGGTCTCGCTGTAACGATTGGTTACATGCTGCTGGCTTTGCCACTGGATTATGGCTGAGGGGACCAACACACATGTTTCGCTCTTTTGCTTTCTTTTGCACCCTGCTGCAAAAGAGCGAACGATATCTGCCCCGTTTTCTGTAGCTTGCGCGCTCTTTGCAAAAACACCGGGGGTGTACCCCCCCCCGGAATCCGAAAAACGCCGCTGGCCCGCTCGAATGTCCGGGAAGGTGGCAGCCCGTCCCAATAGCGGACGCTCTGCGGCGCTCTTGGCAGCTAGGTGTTAGGGCCTAACGTCTTGTTCCTGTTGAAGTTGTGAGAACCATGCTGGGGCCATACCCGTGCACAGCCAACTCTCTGTAAGCTGGGGCTTCCTCAATGGCGACACCCATACCTTTGGCTGAACGACCGCGCCTGCTGATCGCCGATGATCAGCAAGACATCCGCGACGCCCTCCGCCTGGCGCTGCGCGAGGAAAATTTCCTGGTGGAAGTGGCCGGATCGCCCGCAGCCGTGTTGGAAGCGATCCGCAAACAGCGCTTCGATGCCGCGCTCCTGGACTTGAATTACGCGCGCGACACCACCAGCGGCGGCGAAGGCATCGAGTTGCTCGAGCAAGTACGCCAGATCGACGAGCAATTGCCCATCGTGGTCATGACCGCGTGGGGCAGCGTCGAACTTGCCGTCGAAGCCATGCAGCGCGGCGCCGGCGATTTTGTGCAGAAGCCCTGGGACAACACCACTCTCCGGCGCATTTTGCGCACCCAGATGGCCCGCGGCGCCGCGCGCCGCGCGGTGCTGAACCGCGCGCTGGCGCACGAACGCGCCCACGAGCGCGAGTGGGCGGAAGCGCAATCGGCGCAACAAGCGCTGATGCCGCGCGGCTTGCCGGCGCTGCCGGGAATGGAGCTGGCGGCTGTGTGCCGCCCGGCCATGGAATTGGCGGGAGATTATTACGATATTCGCCCGATGTCAGGCGGTCGCGTGCTCTTGTGCATTGGAGACGTGGCCGGCAAGGGCACCGCGGCAGCCCTGGTGATGGCGAATCTGCAAGCGGTGGTAAAAGCGCTGGCCGACGAAGACTTGGGGCCGCTTGAATTGTGCCGCCGCGTGAATCGCGTGCTGTGCGGAAATTGCGAAGAAGGACGCTTCGTCACATTTTTCTGCGGCGTGCTGGACACCAACGATCGTATCCTGCGCTACGTAAACGCCGGCCACAATCCCCCGATTGTCGCGCGCCCAAACGGCAGCATGTTGCGGCTAGGCGACGGCGGCCCAGTCCTCGGCGAATTTCCAGACTGGTCCGCGGCGCAAGGCGAGATTCAGTTAGGCGTAGGCGATCGCATCGTACTCTACACCGACGGCATCACCGAAGCCGCGAATTCCGCCGGCGACGAGTATGGCGCCGAGCGCCTCGGCGCGCTGGCTTGCGCGTACCGACATGAGAGCGCGACAGAGCTTCACGCGCGAGTGATGGCCGACGCCATCCGCTTCGCCGGCGGCGCCTTCAGCGACGACGCCACCCTGCTAGTGATGGCCGCGATTTAACGCCCAGCGAACAAGGCCCGCGATTGCGAAATCGTGCGGTATAATTGCGGCAGCGGGTGAGCCGGGTGATCGCTGGCTTGGTTGTCGCAAGATGCCGAGCGGGAGGAAAGTCCGGACACCATCCTGATGTAACGAATCGCTTGCGATTCGCGCGGTCAGGAAAAAGGGCGACGCGCCTGGTAACGCCAGGGGGCTTGCGTTTGCAGTGGTACAGGCGGGCTTCGGCTCGCCGATGCAGACGTGGGCTACGGACAGTGCCACAGAAAATTAAACCGCCGGCGGAGTGGAGCTCGGTGACATCAAGCAGGGAAACCTGCGAGGCGTCTTCGGAAAGCTAGCTCGGTTGGTAAGGGTGAAAAGGTGGGGTAAGAGCCCACCGCTCGTCTGGCAACAGGCGAGGCACGGAAAACCCCGCGTGGTGCAAGGCCAAATAGGAGGGGAGAGCCGGCCCGGCTCGCCGAGCGTTCGCGCAAGCGAACGCTTCCGCTGCGATGGCGCAAGCCAAAGCAGCGAGCAACCCTCGGGTAGGCTGCTGGAGCCGTGCCGCGAGGCACGGCCTAGAGGAATGATCGCCAGCAAGCGCCGTTCGCGCAGTTTGCGGACAGCGCTTACTACAAAATCCGGCTTACAGGCTCGCCCGCTATTTTTTGTTGTTTTTCAACCCGTCCAGCTATGGAAGCACGCTGGGCTGAGGGGACACATCTGCAGGTGCAATGGGTTTGAATGGCGGAGGAGCGAGAGACAACGGCGCGGGTGGGTCGATGGGGGCGAGGCGGGGGAGTTTGATGTCCCAGACGAGGCCGAGCCTTTTTAGCGCCAGGATGCCGTACCAATTGATGTCGAACTCGTACCAGGCGATGCCGTGACGTGCAGCCTGCGGCGTTGCGTGGTGGTTGTTGTGCCAGCCTTCGCCGAAAGTCAGCATGGCCACCCAGAAATTGTTGGTGGAGGCGTCGCCGGTGGAGAAACGCTGCGATCCCCACATATGGGTGGCGGAGTTGACCAGCCAGGTGGAGTGCAGGCCGATAACGGTGCGGAAGAAGATGCCCCAGAGTAGCCAAGGCCATCCGCCAATGGCGAAGAGTGCTACACCGAGCAGAGCTAAGGGCACCCAGTGCCACTTGCTGATCCACATTTGAAATTTATCTTTGCGCAGATCGGGAACGAAGGGTAGCAGCTCGCCTGAATCGTTGTGCATGGCTCTGCCGGTGACGATCCAGCCCATGTGCGCCCAGAAGCCGCCGTCCTGCGGAGAGTGCGGATCGCCTGGTTTGTCGGTGTTCTGATGATGGATGCGGTGCGTGGCGACCCAAGCGATGGGTCCGCCTTCGAGAGCCAGAGTGCCGCAGGTGGTCATAACGTACTCGAGCCACTTGGTAGTCTTGTAGCCGCGATGGGTGAGCAGGCGATGGTAGCCCATGCCGATGCCGAGACTTCCGGAGATCCACCACAGCGCGACGGCCAGTGCGAGAGCTTTCCAAGTAAAGAAAAACAGCGCGGCGATGGCGCCGACGTGGAATACCACCATGAAACTGGTGGTGACCCAATTGATGGGCTGGGCAAAGGTTTTGTCGCGGTCGAAGATGCTCATGACTTCTGCCGTCCTTACTGCGGGCAAGACTGCCAGTTGCTCCCGGTTTGCGTGCGATCAGCGTGGTCCACCGAGCGTTGCGGCGGACCGCGATGTGCACACCTCGAACCCGACGATGGCGTGCGCAAAGATGCCGGAAGGGAGCAGATCTGGTTTAGCGCGTCCCTACCTCCCGGAGAGTATCGGGACGAGCGGCGAGTGAGCCGCGGAAGAATCGGTAGTCGCAAGTCAAGCAGCGAAAGGGCCTGACAAAGATCATGGCAAGAACGATTCTCTCGAAGAGGCCTTTGCGTTTTGATCGATGGATTCGGTGGCTGTGGCACAGGGGGCAGTTCAACACAACGCTTCTCCTGGTGGGGTGTCCCACCGCCAATTCAGCTTGCGCGAAGGGGCATGCGGTTCTCTGTTCCATTTTGAACACTAGCCTCAAATTGCCTCAGTCGGTGCAGGTTATCGAGGGTTTCCCGCCCCGAGAGCCGGGCCGTTATTAGAACACTCTTAGAGTACTGTTCAAAATGGAACAGACGGCTGTTTCAAGCTGGCTTAGGGTGAGGATGTAGGGGTCGACCTCCTAGCCGCTGATCCGTACATCCGCGGACGGCTGTGGTCGCCCGTGGGGCCAATAATGGCAGACCTAGTACAGAGCGATTTGCAGTCTGCGGTAGCAAGCGTCCCTGAGAGCACGGCTACGCACAGACGGCGCTCGATCCGCGTGCTGTTCGTGCACCGCGACGCAGAGGCAATAGACGATTGCCTGCAGGAGCTGAAAAGGGCGCAATTCGTCGTCAATGCAGACGTGGTTTTGACCCTGGCGCAGTGCAAAGAACAGCTGCGTTCGCATTCCTATGACGTGGTGGTGGCCGAATTCCCCAGCCCGAGCTGGAAAGGGCCACAGGCGCTACAGTTCCTCGATCAGCAGCACACTCCGCTTCTCTTCGTGACCAAAGGGCCGCTAAGCAATTCGCTGGCGGAGCTAACCGCTCACGGCGCTTTCGACTATGTGGAACGCGAACATGTGGCGCAATTACCCATGGCGGTTCGGCGTGCGGTGAACGAAAGGAAACTCCGAGAGGAATTGGAAGAGGCGCGCAACGCGCTGCAGCATTCGCAATCGCTGTATCGCGCGTTGGTGGACAATCCGGCCTACGGAATTTACCGGTGCAATGCGGAAGGTAAAATTGTCGACGTGAACCAGGCTTTGGTTGCGATGCTGGGGTACTCCAGCAAAGAGGAACTCCTGGCGGAGAATCACTCGACTGAATTTCTCGGGCACCTCAGTACGGCCTTGCCGGCGGCGGGGCGCTCGCGCGAGCTGTTGCAAATCGAGCCCGTCGAAACGGAGTGGAGACGGAAAGACGGAACGACGCTGAAGGCCAGAATCAGCGGCCGGGGCGGCTATGACGACCATGGGGACTTTGCGGGCTATGAAATCATCGCCGTGGATGTGACGGAACAGCGGACGCTTGAAGAGCAATTGCGGCATCAAGCCGCGAGCGATTCACTGACCGGGTTGGCAAATCATCGGCATCTTTTTGAGGTGCTGCAAGCGGAGATCTCGCGGTCGAAGCGCACGGGCCGGGAATTCTGTCTCCTGCTGCTGGATCTGGATGGATTGAAGCAGGTGAATGACCGGTTTTCCCATATTGCGGGTGACCGTGCGCTGTGCCGGCTCGGACAAATCCTGAAAGACTGCTGCCGGTCGATCGATACGGCAGCGCGGCACGGCGGGGACGAGTTTGCTTTGGTGTTGCCAGAGACTGGGGTAGCGGCGGCAACGCTGGTAGCGCGACGGATTTGCGAACTTCTTGAGAAAGATGCGGAAGAGCCGGCACTTTCGGTGAGCGTAGGGATCGCCAGTTATCCTGGGGAGGCGGACAGCATCGGTACGCTGCTCTACGCCGCGGACCGGGCGCTGTACGCGATGAAAGACAGGCGGCCGACAGCGGCGCGGGCGGGTCGCGGTTCCTGAACGCCTGCGGTAGTGCAAATCCACAGTTTTTTGCGGTGAACGGGGGGAAATGGAATTAGCTTGGCCGGATGTGCGCTTTCGAACATCTTAGAGGCCATCTCAAGTGCATACTCCTTGCGCGCCGAGGTTCCTGAGAGGAAAAGCCAGGAGTGAGAGACTTGCATCGAGGCCCACTGTATCTGCTCAGTTTCCCGATTCTTGCCGCGGCGCTCGCCGGACCGACGGTAACCGGTACGGTGGCGGAACCGCAAGACAATGGGCGGCCGGAACAGCATCGAGAAGACCATGGCCCCAACCGGGTGTACGACCGGGCGCACCAGGACTACCACAATTGGGATGACAACGAAGACCGTTCCTATCGCCAATACTGCGAAGAGAAGCGGCGAGAATATCGGCCCTGGGCAGAAACCAATCAGCGGGACCAAAGAGCGTACTGGAATTGGCGCCACGGACAGCTGGAAGCGCGCATGAAGGACGCCAGCCGGCAGGGTAGGTGACGCGCAAAGCCCGTCTTAATGGAGGAGGCTCAGGTGGACGAAAATGATTTCGGTTTAGGCGAGACGGCACGAAAGCGCGGCGAGCCGGTTGCTGTGGACGATAAGATCCAGTACTTATTGGGCGCCGAAGAACAACTGCTGCAAGCCATTTCTTCCCACGCACCGCTTCCGGAGATTCTGAATGGAATCTGCAGCGCGCTGGATTGCCAAATCGGCAACGTGGTTTCACTGATTGCGCTGCCGGGGGACGATGCCAGCGACCTGGTAGCCATCGCCATGAACGCAGCGCAGTTTGGCTTGCACACATTCTATTCGGAAAGCATTGTGGCCGAGAATGGCGAACTGCTGGGGGCCCTGGAGATGTACTGCAGCGAGCCGCGGAGCCCCGCGGCCAGCGAATGCCCATTGATCGAGCGGGCGAGGTGTCTGGCGGCGCTGGCGATCAAGATCGATCGCGAGGCGGGGAAGCAAGATAGTCTTGGGGATGGTGGGGACAGACCGTTGCGGGGCAACGTGCTCGAAATGCCGGCTTCCATGAACTAGAAGCGATCTCGCAAGTGCAGAGCCGAAATCGAAAGCTATCTTCAGGGGCTAAAGCCCAATCGTCGCAGCGCTTTATGTCGGGTCTGAAGCCCCGATCCCCTAAAGAACCGATTTATGAGATAGCTTCTAGTTTTCCCGAGTGCCAATTCTGACGCGGGCGGGAAATCGGGGGAACAGGGCGTTCAGCGATCGGGAGATGGCGCGTCAAATCACTCGTGCAGCACTACGCTCAAGAGAGAGGTATTGATCTGCAGGCCGCCGTTGTACTTGATGAAGCCCAGCTTCCTGAATTTGTTCATGAAAAAATTGACGCGCCCGCGGGTGGTGCCGACCATCTCTGCGAGCATTTCTTGCGAGACTTTGGGAACTACTCCGTGAGGCTGGTCCTCCTTACCGTACCGGGCCAGCAATAGAAGAGTGCGGGCGAGGCGCTTCTCGCTGGAGTTGAAGAGCTGATCGATCAGGTCTTCCTCGATGCGAATGTTGCGCGCGAGCATGAAAGTGATGAAGCGGTCGGAAAGGTCATGCTGCTCGTGAAGCACCTTGAACATTTCCGCCTTGTCGATGACCAGCACCGTAGCAGACGTGATGGCGGCGGCGGTCCCCATGCGGACGGACTGACCTGCCAGGCAGCCTTCGCCAAAGAAGTCGCCCGGCCCAAGAATGGCGACGACCGCCTCTTTGCCGACCTCACTAAGGACGGAAAGCTTCACGCCGCCTTCTTGTAGATATATTACTGTATTGGCGTCGTCGCCCTGCGAGTAGATGTTCTGCGCTCTCTTATATTCCTTGATTTTTCTGGCAACGCCGGCAGAATCGAGAAAAATGCGCAGATCAAAAGAGAACTTCTTCGTAGGAGTCGGCGGGGTCTTTCTGGCGTTTGCTTTGGGCATGCTCGATACACCCTAAGCCCTAATGGCTTCCTGGCACGATGAACAATTCAAGTCTTTTCAGGAGTATATCACAGCTCGGCAGAGGCGCGGAATAAAAGTGCCGGGGAGAGAACCCGGCATGCTCTTTTCGCAGTCTGCGTAGTTTCGAACAGAAAGCCCCTTCGAGCACGAAGCCATTTTGAACACAAAGCCAAGTGAACTGCGGTTGGTGAGCCAACTTCACCACCAGCCTGCGCAGCGGCAACGACCAGCACTCACTTGTATACAAGTGAACAGACATGAGCGCCGACAAAGCCTAGGATGGCGTTGCTGCAAAAAAAGGGCTGTTTTGTTCGCTGGTTCATACCCTGGAGCTTGTTCCCTTCGACCTTCGCAAACACCCAGGATAACCAACGACGCCGCGAACCAACGGTCTGGCGCGGAACGCAGCGGTTCATCGGGTTGCCAGCACCTGATGGCGCCGAGAAATCCCGGCCGAGCTAGATAGTGTTTTGGAACATAGACGGGAAGGAAGGAAAAAATTATGCCTCTCATTCAAATCCTGCTAACCCTGATCGTGGTGGGGGTGCTGTTGTGGCTGGTGAATCGTTTCATTCCCATGGCCGGGAGTATCAAATCGATCTTGAACGCGGTGGTGGTGATTGGCGTGGTGTTGTGGTTGCTCGACGTATTTGGATTGTTCCATTCGCTGTCGCGAATTCGCGTCGGATAGCAATCGAGGGATAAGGGCGCGCGGCACATAAGCCGCCGCGGGTAAGAAAGCCGTTAAGAGGAGAGCAAATGGTGAAAGCATTGCGAGTTATTGGTGTATCTGCGGTGTTTCTGCTGCTCGGATCGAGCGTTGTGGCGAAGCAACAGGACAAGCCGAAGGAGCAACAGAAGCAGCAAGAGAAGCAGCAACAGCAGGCCAAGCCTGCTGAAAAGCAACAACGGCCGGCGCAACCAGCCAGAAAAGAACAGGCGCCAGCCAATAGCCAGCAAGCTGCACAGCGTCAGCAGCAACCGCAGCAACAAGCGAAGGGGCAACAGGATCAGCAGCGGCAACAGCGGCAACAACAGGACAACTCTGCAAAGCAACAACAGCAGCAAGCGAAGGGGCAGCAGGATCAGCAACGGCAACAGCGTCAACAGCAGCAGGCGGACAATTCCGCGAAGCAACAACAACAGCAGCAGCAAGCGAAGGGGCAGCAGAGTCAGCAACGGCAACAACGGCAGCAGCAGGCGGACAATTCCGCGAAGCAGCAACAACAGCAACAGCAAGCGAAGGGGCAGCAGAGCCAGCAGCGGCAACAGCGGCAGCAGCAGGCAGACAATTCCGCGAAGCAACAACAGCAGCAACAGCAAGCGAAGGGGCAGCAAAGCCAACAGCGGCAACAGCGGCAGGCGGACAATTCCGCGAAGCAGCAACAACAGCAGCAACAACAGCAACAGCAGGCGAAGGGGCAG
>DATNNV010000016.1:0-34287 GCA_035601655.1 Candidatus Dormiibacterota bacterium | reverse complement strand
GGCAGAGGCTGCATCCCGCGACAAAAACGTTTCTGGCGCTGCGGATAGCGGTGAATCGAGAGATGGAGGAACTCGGGCAGTTTCTTTCTCGGACCCCCGCCACTTTGAATTCCGGCGCCCGCTGGGTGATGTTGACGTATCACTCGGGGGAAGACCGGCTGGTGAAGGAAGCGTTTCGGCAGCACGAGCGGGAAGGAACGCTCCGCATCCTGACCAAGCATGTGGTTCAGCCCACGGAAGAAGAAATGGCGCGAAACCCGCGTTCGCGAAGCGCGAAATTGCGGTGTGCGGAAAGAGTGGAAGTATGAACAGGAACGGCAGAAAAAAAACGGCGCTGATGACCGAATTTTTCACGGCGAAACGGATCGATAACACGCGGCTGGTGCGGCACGTCGAACCGGCGAAGATGCGCGATCTTTATCGCACGGTTGCGCTCGGCAGCGTGCTGGCGGTTTTTTGCATGCTGTACATCTACCAGCACTTCAGGTGCATCGATTTGAGTTTTCAGCTGGAAGGCGTGAAAGCGAAACAGGCAGATGCGGCGGCGCTGAATTCCGCGCTGCGACTGGAGATTGCCGGGCTGAGCGATCCGAAGCGCATCGATGTGATCGCGCGGCGGCAACTGGGATTGACGGAAACGCTGCCCACGCAAGTGCGCGAGTACGACGAGCCGGCAGGCGCGGAAGTGGCGGCGGTTCGTTACGTGCGCTCGAATCGCATGCCTTGATGATGACGCTGACGCGTGCCCGAATGCGGATCAGCGCGGCTTGCGGCAACCCATACGAGTTTGCACTTCATTTTGTGAATTTTGCGCCGGCGATTTGGCCGGCTTGAGTTGGCGATGCCCCAGAATCGTGTCCACGCCGCTGCCGGTGGCCGCCTAGCGGCCAAGCGTCTATTGATTGTGGCAGGCGTGGCGCTTTTGTGGGCCACGGCAGTGTTCGGGCGGCTGGCCTACCTGCAACTTTTTCTGCACAGCGACTACGTCGCGCGCGCGCAACGCCAGCAACAGCGCACCATCGAAATCACTCCGAAGCGCGGCGCCATTTACGACCGCAACATGCATCCGCTGGCGATGAGCCTGCAGGTGGATTCGGCGTTTGCGATTCCCAGCGAGCTGGGCGACAACAAACGGCTGGCGGCAAAACTTCTGGGAGGAGTTCTGGGCATTCCCCGGGACGTCCTGGAAGCGAAATTCGAATCGGGCGGGAACTTTGTGTGGGTGATGCGCAAATTGGCGCCGGAAAAAGCAGGAGCGGTTGCGGCGCTCAATCTGAAAGGCGTTTACCTGCAGAAGGAGAATCAGCGTTTCTATCCGAAGCGGGAACTTGCCGCGCATGTTCTCGGGTTCGTGGATGTCGATGAAAAAGGGCTTGCGGGAATCGAGCGCGAGCTGGACAGCCAGATTCGCGGGCAGAGCGAAAAGATTGTGGTGATGGCGGACGCGCGGCAGCGCTGGTTCGATGGCGGCGCGGCACAGCGCGAACGCGGCGCCAGCGTGGTGCTGACGCTCGACGAGAAGATTCAGTTCATCGCCGAGCGCGAGCTAGCCGCGGCCATGGCCAAGACGCACGCGATGGCCGGAACCGTAGTAGTGATGAATCCGAATTCCGGCGAAATTCTGGCCATGGCCAACTGGCCGAAATTTAATCCCAATGCGGCGGCGGACGTTCCCGGGCAAACGTGGATGAATCGCGCCGTGAGCATCGCGTACGAGCCGGGGTCCACTTTCAAGATGATTACGCTGGCAGCGGCTTTCGATCAGGGTTTGACCCGGCCCGAAGAGGTATTTGATTGCGAGAACGGCGCGGTGTACGTGGCGGGCCACCGCATCCGCGATCACAAGCCCTTCGGCTTGCTGACGGTCAGCGAGATTCTGGCGAAGTCGAGCGATGTGGGCGCGATCAAGATTGCGCTGCGGCTCGGAGCGCCGAAATTTTACGAATACATCAGGGCATTTGGTTTCGGAGCGGCGACCGGCGTCGACTTGCCGAGCGAGAGCAAAGGAATGCTGCGGCGGCTGGAGAATTGGCGAGGGCTTTCGACCGCCTCGATTTCGATGGGACAGGAAATCGGAGTCACGCCCATGCAGTTGGCGAGCGCCGTTTCCGCAATTGCGAATGGCGGATTGCTGAACCGCCCGCATATCGTTTCGGAATTACGGCGCGGCGAGCAGGTCTTAGTGACGCCGGATGAAGGGCCGCTGGCGGCAACGGAGCCGAAGCGCGTGATTCGCGAAGAAACCGCGGCGACGTTGCGCCGTCTGATGGAAGGTGTGGTGCTAAACGGCACGGGCACGCTCGCGCGCCTCGATGGATGGACGGCGGCTGGCAAGACTGGCTCGGCGCAAAAGATCGATCCGGACACGGGGCGCTATTCGCCGACGCAGTTGATCGCGTCGTTCACGGGATTTGCGCCGATCAGCAATCCGGCGATCACCGTCCTGGTTTCGCTCGATTCGCCGGTGGGGTTGCACGAGGGCGGCCAAGTGGCGGCGCCGGTTTTCAAGCGCATCGCTGAGCAGGTGCTCGCGTATCTTGGTACGCCTCGCGATGTGCCGGTCAACCCGAGGCTGCTGCAGGCATCTTATCAACAGCGGCAGGCTGCGGATGGTGCGGCGCTTGAAGACTTTACGCCGACGGATTTCTCGGCGCAGCCGGACCAGTCACCCGCGGCAGCGGACCGCGCGGAAAAGCCGGGCGTGGCGGCGGTGAAGGAGCCGACCGTAACGGTTGCCGTGGAGGAAGGCGGCGACATTGCTGTGCCGGACTTTGCAGGCAAGACCATGCGCGACGTCACGGAGATGTGCCTGCATTTAGGTTTGGACCCGGTGCTGGTTGGCAGCAATCTTGCACTCACTCAAATGCCCCCGGCGGGTAGCAAAGTCCGGCGAGGAGCGAAGGTCACCGTGCAGTTCGGGACACTCGCGCGCAACTCCGGCAAGCCGCACAACGGCGCCAGGAATTAGGATGAATATCGAAGCGACGGCACTACCGTCCGAGAAGAACTTGAGCCCGATACAGGAAGAAACGCCCAAGCCGGTCAACCATCGCGCCAGCGAACTGCAAGAGGTTCCGTTGGCGGGTCGCGCTGCCGCGACGAAGCCGCGCAAGCTTGGCGATCTCTTCCAAAACACGGGCGTAACGCTACCGGCTGGATCGGCGGAGATGGAAGTTCGCCAGGTTTCCTGCGATTCGCGCAAAGTCCTCCCGCGCTCGCTCTTCTTTGCGCTCCGTGGTGCGAAGGCAGACGGAAACGCGTTCGTGCGCGACGCAGTGGGACGCGGCGCGATCGCCATTGCCAGCGAGAATCCGCCGCCGGCCGCGTTGCCGCACGGCGTCACGTGGATTCCCGTGCGCGAGGAACGCAAAACTCTTGCTACCGTCGCAGCAAATTTCTTCGATCATCCGGCAAACGCGCTGCAACTTGTAGCCGTGACCGGCACCAACGGGAAGACCACCACCACTTCGCTGATCGATTCGATCGTAAAGGCCTCGGGCGCGAAGACCGGCCTCTTCGGCACGATCGCTTATCACACTCCGGCGGGCGATTATCCCGCGCCCAATACCACGCCGGAGTCTGTCGATCTGCAGGGTTTTTTCGCGGAGATTCGCGATGCCGCCGGAAAATACGCGGTTCTCGAAGCGAGTTCGCACTCGCTGACCATGGATCGCTTGTGGGGCTGCCACTTTCAAGCCGCGGTGTTCACCAATCTCACGCGCGAGCATATGGATTATCACAAGACGTTTGAAGACTATTTCGCCGCCAAGCGCCGTTTGTTTGAGGGCACCGGCGCGGGCGCGCCCGAAGTCGCGGTGGTCAACAGCGACGATGAATGGGGTAAAAAGCTCGCTGGAATTGCCAATCGCACACTGACGTACGGCCTGGAATCCGGCGCGGACATCACCACGAAAAAATTCCAGCTCACTTTCAACGGCCTGACCTTCACGGCGCAAACGCCCAACGGCAAGCTGCAAATCACTTCGCCGCTCGTCGGGCGCATCAATGTCTACAATATCCTTGCGGCCATTGGCGCCGCGCAAGCCCTGGGCTTTTCTAGCGAGATCATCGAAACCGGCATTCGCAATCTGCAGAGCGTCGCCGGACGCTTCCAGCGCATCGATCTCGGCCAGCCCTTCCTCGTAATCGTCGATTACGCGCATACTGACGACGCGCTCGAAAACCTGATCCGCACCGCGCGCGAACTCGCGCCCAAAGGCCGCGTGATCACGCTCTTCGGCTGCGGCGGCGAAAAAGACCGCACCAAGCGTCCCGTCATGGGCGAAGTTACCGGCCGCCTCAGCGATCTCAGCATTCTGACCAACGACAATCCGCGCAAAGAAGATCCGCTGAAAATCATCAGCGACATCATCGTTGGATTGCAGAAGACCAGCGGAAAATATCTGATCGAGCCCGATCGCGAAATAGCTATCGCGCTGGCGGTGGACGAAGCGCGTGCCGGCGACATCGTGTTGCTGGCCGGCAAAGGGCACGAAACCGAACAGATTCTCGCGGACCAGAAGCTGGAATGGAACGACGGCGAAATGGCGCGCCGCGCGTTACGCGAGAGAGGGTTTGGCACCTGACGCGCTCCTTGTAAGCTCGCAACGGCAGTTGCGAGGGCGCGTGAGTGCCAAAGTGGCAGCTCGCGCCGTGGCCGCAAAGGCGGCTGCGCGCAGTCTGGAGGAGCCCTCAAAACGGTGAATACTGAGCGACGATTGGGATGTTTGCGTAAGGCTAATCCGTTGAGGCGTTTATGCGGTGGACGATTGCACAAGTGGCTGAGGCTCTGGGTGCTCGGCCGGGACCGGGGCTCGACCCCGTGGCCCGGGTGGCCGGCGTCTCGATTGATTCTCGCTCGCTACGTGCGGGAGAACTGTTCATCGCCATCCACGGACCGCGTCACGATGGACACGATCATGTGGCCGAGGCGGTGGAGCATGGCGCCGTGGCGGCAGTGGTGGCGGAGCCGCTCGTCTCGCGTTACGCGGGATGGGTCAGTGACCGCTGCATCACCGTGCCCGACACTTTCGACGCGCTCAAAGAATTGGCGCGCGCCGTACGCGAAGCCTGGGGCGGCAAAGTCGCCGGGGTCACGGGCTCTGTCGGCAAGACCACTACGAAAGAGATCCTGGCGGCCTTGCTGGGCGCGAAGCTGCGGGTACTGAAGTCGGAAGGGAATTTCAACAATGAATACGGATTGCCGCTGACGCTGTTTCGTCTGGAGGAAACGGATCAGGCGGCGGTGCTGGAAATGGGCATGTCGCGGCGCGGTGAACTGGCGCGGCTGGCGGCGATTGCCAAGCCGGACGTCGGCATTGTCACGCGGGTGGCGCCGGCGCATCTGGAATTTTTTTCGTCGGTGGACGAGATTGCGCTGGCGAAACGCGAGTTAATTGAAGGTTTGCATGGGCGCGATTCGATTGCGGTGTTGAATGCGGATGATGCTCTAGTGGCGGCGTTTGCGTTCAAAGCACCGGGACGTGTGCTGACTTACGGCATCGAGCGTCCCGCTGATTTTCGCGCGGAAGAAATCGAGGATCGGGGAGCGTTGGGCTCTACATTTACTTTGGTGGCTGGCGGAAAGCGGACGCGCTTGGATCTGACGCTCGCCGGGCGCCACGTTATCTCTAACGCTTTGGCGGCGCTGGCGGCGGCGAGCGCGTGGAATATCGGCGCGGGCGAAGCACAGTCTGTCTTGCGCGCGATGCGCACGCCGGCGATGCGCGGCGAGTTGCTGCGGTTTTCGAATGGTGCGGCAATTATCAACGATAGCTACAACTCGAGCCCTGCGGCGTTGCACGCGATGATTACTCTGCTTGCAGCCACGCCGAATTATCGCCGGCGCATTCTTGCGGCCGGCGAAATGCGCGAACTCGGCGCGAGCTCGAGTCAGTTGCATCGCGAAGCCGGGCAATTCGCAGCGGAGAGTGGCAAGATCGACTGGATCGTTGGCGTCGCCGGTGCTGCTGCGCAGCTTGTCGAAGGCGCGATCAGCGCCGGATTTCCGAAAGCGCAAACAAAATTCCTGGCTAACTCCTCGGACGCTGCGCAATTTCTGGAGAATCTTGTCGAGCCTGGCGACCTTTTGCTGGTCAAAGGCTCACGTGGCGTGCAGATGGAGCGCATCGTCGATGCACTGGTAGCGAAGCACGCCACGCCTGGCGAGTTCTCTCGCGAGGAGGTCCAGCACTAAGTGCTTTACTACCTCCTTTACGAAGTATTGCGGCGCTACTTCAGCCCGTTTAATGTTTTTCGCTATATCACCATTCGCACGGTGTACGCCAGCTTGACGGCGATGTTTCTTGCGCTCGTCTTCGGGCCGTGGCTCATCCGCCATTTGCGTGAGCTGCAGATCGGGCAGTACATCCGCGAAGAGGGCCCGCAAGAACACAAGAAAAAAGCCGGCACTCCCACGATGGGCGGCGTGCTGATCGTGCTATCGACCGCCGTGCCCACTCTGCTTTGGGCCGACCTCACCAATCCTTTCATTCTGCTGGCACTTTTCGCCTTGGTCGCCTTTGCGGTAATCGGTTTCATCGACGACTACGCGAAAGTAGCCCAGCAGCGCAATCTGGGCCTTACTGCGAAAAAGAAAATCTACTTTCAGATTCTGGTCAGCCTGATTGTCGGCGTTTCATTGCTCATTCTCGCCACGCACAGCGCTTATTCGACGCAATTGGTCATGCCGTTCCTCAAGCGCTGGCATCCCGATCTGGTCATCCACTCGCTGATCAATTCGCCGCATCTGTGGCCGCTGGCATTTCTTCCATTTCTCTTCTTCATTTGCGTGGTCATCGTCGGCTCGTCGAACGCCGTAAATCTCACGGACGGGTTGGACGGCCTGGCCATCGGCTGCACCGTAATCGCCGCCGGCGCGCTGACGGTGCTCACCTATGTCAGCAGCAATTCCCGCTGGTCTTCCTATCTGGACATCCAGTTCATTCCCAAAGTCGGTGAGCTGACCGTTTTTTGCGGCGCCGTCGTCGGAGCCTCGCTCGGCTTTCTCTGGTACAACGCGCATCCCGCGGAAATTTTCATGGGCGACGTGGGTTCCCTGTCGCTCGGCGGAACGCTCGGCACCATCGCGGTCATCATCAAGCAGGAAATTTTATTGTTCTTCGTCGGCGGGATTTTCGTGATCGAAGCGCTGTCGGTCATCTTGCAAGTGGGCTCGTTCAAGCTGCGCGGCAAACGCATTTTCCGCATGGCGCCGATTCATCACCATTTCGAATTGCTGGGCTGGAGCGAATCGAAAGTGATCGTGCGATTTTGGATCGCCGCACTGGTCTTCGCTTTATTCGCACTGACCACGCTGAAACTCCGGTGATTTCCGTAGGGGCGCAGCACTGCTGCGCCCCAATCACCGAGGCGTACAGAATTAGGAGTAAGTGGCTGCAATGCCGAACCCGATCGAACTTCGAGGCAAGCGCGTGCTGGTCGTAGGACTGGCGCGCACGGGTGTGGCAACAGCGCTGTTCTGTGCGGCTCGCGGCGCCGCCGTCACCGCCACAGACAAGCGCAGCGAAGCCGAAATCGGCGAGCACATCGCCGAGTTGCGAGCCGCGGGTGTTGCGCTTTCGCTCGGTGGGCACGACCACGGCATTCTCCGCCACCACGACCTGCTGGTTCCGAGTCCCGGCGTTCCAGCCGACGCGCCGCTCCTGCTCGCAGCATGTGCGATGAATCTCACCATCTGGAGCGAAATCGAACTCGCGTATCGCTTTCTGCGCGGCCGGCTCATCGGCATCACCGGCTCGAACGGGAAAACGACCACGACTTCCCTCGTCGAACACATTTTGCGCAGCGCCGGATTTTCCACCATTCTTGCCGGCAACATCGGCACGCCGCTGATTGCCTGCGTCGAAGCCACACGCGAAGAAACCATCACCGTCGCCGAGCTCAGCAGCTTCCAACTCGAGCTGATCGAGCAATTCCGCCCCGACATCGCCGTGTTTCTGAATTTGACCCCCGATCATCTGGATCGCCATCACACGCTGGAAGCCTACGCCGCCGCCAAAGCCCGCATCTTCGAAAATCAAACGCGCCAAGACGCCGCCATTTTGAATGCGGACGATCCGGCCACCGCACCCTACGCGCCATCTCAGCCGCAAGTGTTTTGGTTCAGCCGTCGGCAGCGCGTCGAGCAAGGAGCGTTTCTCAGCGGCGACGAAATCCTCTTTCGTCACAGCGAACGCGAAGAAATAATTCTTCGCCGCCGCGATATTTCACTCGTCGGCGCACACAATCTGGAAAACGTGCTGGCAGCCGTCGCCGCCACGCGCCTCGCAGGCGCCGAGCCCGCCGCCATCGCACGCGGCGTCAAATCCTTCGCCGGCGTCGAGCATCGCCTCGAATTCGTCTCCGAGATCGCGGGCGTGCGCTATTACAACGATTCGAAAGCCACCAACGTCGATGCCACCATGAAAGCGCTCGACGCATTTCCCGGGCGCATCCTGATCATTCTCGGCGGCAAAGACAAAGGCAGTGACTACATGCCGTTGCAGAAACCGCTGCGTGAGAAAGCCGTTCTCGCGCTGCTCATCGGCGCCGCCGCCGCAAAAATTGAAGCGCAAATCGCCGGCAGCGTCGCCATCGACCGCGCTGAAACGCTCGACCGCGCTGTGGAAATCGCCGCGCTCGCCGCCCAGGACGGTGACGTCGTCCTGCTCGCTCCAGCCTGCGCCAGCTTCGACCAGTTTCAGAGTTACGAGCATCGCGGCCGTGTTTTCAAAGAGCTGGTGCACCAGCTCGAACGCCAGGCCGCCGGTGCCTCGCTCGGGAAATAGCGAAAGGAAGCATCTGTGCCAAGACGATTGGAAATCGACCGCTGGCTTTTCGGTGCGACGCTCGCGCTGTGCTTCCTCGGCGCGGTGATGATCTTCAGCGCCTCCGCCGTCACCGCCGAGCATCAGTACGGACACTCCTACGTTTTTCTGTTGCGCCAAGCTGCGTGGCTCGTTGCCGGACTCTTTGGCATGTTCGCGCTGATGAAAACTGATTACCGCCGTCTCCGCGAGCCTGCCGTCGTCTGCACCGCTCTGTGCGTGGTCCTGCTCCTGCTCGTCGGCACGTTTTTCCTCGACAAATCCCACGCCACGCATCGCTGGATCAAGCTCGGCCCGCTAAATCTTCAACCTTCCGAATTAGCCAAGCTAGCCGTGGTCCTTTATCTCGCGTGGTTCCTCGATCTAAAACGCCGCAACGCCGCAGAACTCGAGTTCAACAAAGAAGACTTCCTGCAAAATATTCTTCCAGCGGCGGGGCCAGTGCTCGTCTTCGTCGCGCTAATCCTCGCGCAGCCCGATCTCGGCACCTCCATCGACATCCTCATCATCGCCACCGCCATTCTGTTCGCCGCCGGCCTCTCCTGGAAATGGATCGCCGTAGGAACCGCCGCAGCGCTTCCCGCCATGTATCTCCTCATCTCGCATGTCGCTTATCGCCAGGCGCGCCTGCTCGCTTTTCTCCATCCCGATCTGGACCCGCAAGGCGCCGGATTTCAGCTCACACAATCGCTCATCGCCGTCGGCTCCGGCGGTTTCACCGGCGTCGGCTTGATGGAGAGCAAGCAAAAACTTTTCTACCTGCCGGAAGCGCACACCGATTTCATCTACGCCGTAATCTGCGAAGAACTCGGCTTCATCGGCGCCGTATTGGTCATCGCTCTGTTTGCCGTGTACGGCTGGCGCGGTTTGCGAGCCGCTTTCGCAACACACGACAACTTCGGCCGCCTGCTCGCCCTCGGCATCACCGCACTCGTTCTTTGCCAGGCGCTGTTCAATTTTGCCGTAGTGCTCGGCATGGTCCCGACGAAAGGCATTCCGCTGCCCTTCGTCAGCTACGGCGGATCCAGTTTGCTGGTGATGCTGCTGGCGACCGGCGTGCTGCTCAACATTTCGCAGCAGGCCACCGAAGCATGAAGGGCGCATGAAGCTGCTGATCGCAGGCGGCGGTACCGGCGGCCACGTATTTCCGGCCATCGCTATCGCTCGGGAATGGCTTTCGAGAGGAACGGAACGCGAAGTCGTGCTCGTTGGAACACAACGCGGAATCGAAATGAAGCTGGTGCCGCAAGCCGGGCTGCCGCTAGAAACGCTGCGTGTCGCCGGGCTGAAAGGCAAAGGCGGCCTCACGCTGGCGAGAAATCTCGCCACGCTCTCGCTCGGCCTGAAAGACGCCTTCGGCGTCCTCCGCAAACACCGCCCCGTCGTTGCCTTCGGAGTCGGTGGTTACGCCGCCGGTCCCATGCTGCTCGCCACCTGGCTCCAGCGCATCCCCAACATCATCTTCGAGCCCAACGCCGAGCCCGGCTTCACCAACAAAGTTCTCGCCCGGCTCTCCCGCCGCGTCGCCACCGGCTATGAAATTTCTGCACGCACCTGGGGAAAAAAGGCCGTCGTCACCGGCTGCCCCGTGCGCCCGGAATTCTTCGCCATCGCGCCGCGCGCCCCGCAAAAGCCCTTTCGCCTGCTCATAACCGGCGGCAGCCAGGGCGCACTGCCCATCAATCGCGCCTTCGTCGACGCCATGGACCGCCTCGCCGCTCGCAAGAATGACCTCAGCATCGCGCACCAGACCGGCGAACGCGACTATAATGCCGTACGCACCGCTTACGCGCGGCGCGAAATTCGTGCGGAGGTCGTTCCCTTTCTCACCAACATGGCGGAACGCTTTGCCTGGGCAGATCTCATCGTTTGCCGAGCAGGAGCCATCACCGCGGCAGAAATCGCCGCTGCGGGCCGCGCCGCCGTCTTCATCCCCTTCGGAGCCGCCACGGACAGCCACCAGTTGCGTAACGCCCAGGAAATGTCCCGCGCCGGAGCCGGCCGCCTGATTCCCGAGTCCGAACTAACCGCCGAACGCCTCACCAACGAAATCTTCTCGCTCCTCGATCAGCCCAGCGAAATCGAACAGCTCGCTTCCTCCGCCCGCCGCCTCGCGCGTCCCAACGCCGCGCGCGACATCGTCAACCTCATCGAAGCGGCTGCCAACGTGCTCAGTAAAACGGCGCAGGCACAATCGTCGAGGACAATCTCATGATGGTCAGCTTTCGCAACTTCCAGCGCATTCATCTCGTCGGCATCGGCGGCATCGGCATGAGCGGCATCGCCGAAGTGCTCCTCACGCTCGGATACTCCGTCTCCGGCTCGGACACCAAGCCCTCAAACATCACGGAACGCCTCCAGAATCTCGGCGCCACCATCTTCGAAGGCCACAAAGCCGCCAACGTCGAAGGCGCTCACGTGGTCGTCACTTCGTCCGCCATCCATTCCGGCAATCCCGAAGTTGTCGAAGCTCACAAACGCAAAATCCCAGTCATCCCCCGCGCCGAAATGCTCGCCGAGCTCATGCGCCTGAAATACGGCATCGCCATCGCCGGAGCCCACGGCAAAACCACCACCACCTCGATGGTCGCCTCCGTTCTCGGCGCCGCGCATCTCGATCCCACTTTCGTTGTCGGCGGCAAAGTCAATCAAGCCGGCACCACCGCCAAACTCGGCAAAGGCGAATACTTCGTCGTCGAAGCCGACGAAAGCGATCGCACTTTCCTCCTCCTCGCCCCGGTCGTCGCCGTCGTCACCACCATCGACCGCGAACATCTCGACCAATACCATTCGCTCGAAGACATTCAGGACGCCTTCACGCAATTCGTCAATCGTGTCCCGTTCTACGGCGCCGCCATCCTGTGCCTCGACGAGCCCAACGTCCAGGCCATCATTCCCGCCGTCAAGCGCCCCATCATCACCTACGGCACCTCCACGCAAGCCGACTTGATCATCACCGATATCCAATATCAAGGTCTCGGCAGTGAATTCCGCCTGACTTACAAAGGCGAAGACCTTGGCCTGTTCCATCTTCCGCATCCTCCCGGCATTCATAATATTCGCAACGCCGCCGCTGCCGCCGCCGTCGCCCTCTATCTCAACGTTCCGAGCGACCTCATTCGCGAAGGCCTCGCCAAGTTCGCCGGAGTCGGCCGCCGCTTCGATATCAAAGGCGTCGCCAACGACATCACCGTCATCGACGACTACGGCCATCACCCCGCCGAAATCCGCGCCACGCTCGAAGCCGCCAAGCTCTGCAAGTTCAATCGCCTGCTCGTGCTGTTCCAGCCGCATCGCTATTCGCGCACCCAGCATCTCTGGAACGAGTTCACTCTGGCCTTCAATCTCGCCGACGTTCTAGTCCTTACCGACATCTACGCCGCCAGCGAGCAGCCCATTCCCGGTATCTCCAGCGAAGCTCTCGCCTCTGCCATCCGCGAAGCCGGCCACAAAAATGTCCACTATTTCCACTCCATGCAGGACAGCATCGAGTTTCTCCTCCGCGAAGCCCGCCCCGGCGACGCCGTCCTCACCATCGGCGCAGGCAACGTCAGCCGCGCCAGCAACGAATTCATGATCCTCCTTGAAACGGAGCATCCCTCCCCGCATGCGCCTCGCTGACCCCACGCTCATCTCCGCGCTGTCCGAGCTCCGCGTCGAGCTGCAACCCGGTATCGCCCTCGCCGATCACACTTCTCTCGCCATTGGCGGCACCACCGATCTGCTCCGCATCCGCAAACACGAGTCGATCCCGGAGCTTCTTCGCCTCCTCGACTCCAACTCCATCCCCCACAAATTCCTCGGCGGCGGCTCGAATCTCCTCGTCGGCGATGGCGAACTCCCCTGGGTCGTCCTGCAGCTCGTCCGCCCTGACCCCGACATCCTCATTGCAGGCAATCTCGCCCACATCGATGCCGCCGCCGACCTTGGCCGCACGGTCACCTACTGCGCCAAACACGACCTCGGCGGCATGGAAGGCCTCATCGGCGTCCCCGGCACCGTCGGCGGCGCCCTCCGCATGAACGCAGGAGCTTACGGCATGCAAATCGGTAGCTATGTTCGCGAAGTCAAGGTCTACCGCACCGCCGCCCGCACCCTCGAAACCCTTTGCGGTGAACAAATTTCCTTCGAATACCGTCACACTTCGTTTGCGCCTGATGATATGATGCTCGCGGTGACATTGGAACTTCCCTCCAAGCCGTTCAAAGAAATCCTCCAAGGTATTCGTATCTGCAACGAGAAACGCCGGGCCAGTCAGCCCCTCGGCCAAAAAAGTGCCGGCTGCATTTTCAAGAATCCTCCCGGCGCGTCCGCCGGACGCATCATTGATGAGCTCGGCCTCAAGGGCCACTCCGTCGGCGATGCCCGCGTCAGCGATCGCCACGCCAATTTCTTTATCAATGCCGGAAATGCTTCCGCAAAAGAAATGCTCGCGCTCATCTCCGACGTTCGCGCCCGCGTCGAAAAAGCCTTCAGCATCCATTTAGAAAACGAGGTGGTCGTGTGGAACGCGTGAAAGCCATCCCGCGCAACGCCCCCGCCGCGGCAGACGCCGACTCCTACCGTCCCGACCTCATCGCCGAGGACGAGCCGCGCTATCTCCGCCGTCAAAAGCCCGTCGAGATTCGCCGCCGCAAATTCGGCGGACGCACCTGGCCCTTCTATCGCCGCGTCATGTTTTACAGCACTCTTGGCATCGCGGGCGCTGCAGCCGCCTACGTCACGGCCGACTTTCTGCTTTCTGGCCGGCAAATGCTTCTCGCCAAGCCCGACCAGATCGAAGTCACCGGCAATCATATCGTCGCTCGCGAAGCTGTGCTCCACCCATTCGCGAAGGACCGCGATCGCAGCGTCCTGCGTATTCCTCTCGAAGCGCGCCGCAGCCAGCTCGAACAGCTCCCTTGGGTCGAGTCCGCCAGCGTCCAGCGTGTTCTCCCGAATCGTGTTCGCGTTGATATCACCGAACGCACCCCCATCGCTTTTCTCCGCACCGGCAACCAGCTCGCGCTCATCGACGCCCACGGCGTCATCCTCGATCGCCCAGACACTCCCGATAGCGCCGACCTGCATTTCGCCATCGTCACCGGCCTCTCCGACGATCTTCCCCGCGACCAGCGCGAAAAACGCATGCAGATTTATCAAGACTTCGTCAAAAGCATCGACCTCATCCGCGGCGGCTCTTCCGACCGCGTCAGCGAAGTCGATCTCTCCAATCCCAAAGACCTCCGCGTGGTCATGACTGGTCTGACCAACCCCGCCGATCCGCAAGCCGTCCTCATTCATTTCGGCAGCGGCGATTTCACCAATAAATTCCGCATGCTGGTCGACAATTTTCAGCAGTGGCAAGCCAACGCTGGCCGCGTGCAATCCATCGACCTGCAGTATTCCCGGCAAGTCGTCGTGAATCCGGAAACCAGCACAGCGAAACGGTAGCACAGGCACTCTTGCCTGTGCGGCGTTAGCAAGGAGCAAGGCAGAAAAAGTTGTCGAAGCGGTAGAAAGTAGAAATAGCAGTCTGGAGCGGCGGCTTGGCAAAGAAAGACAAATACATCGTAGGGCTCGATATCGGCAGCACAAAAACGTGCGCGCTCATCGCCGAAGTCGATGAAGAGCGTATCCGCTTCCTCGCTCTCGGCGCCGCCGAATCCAAAGGCCTGCGCAAAGGCCTCATCGTCAATCTTGATGCCACCGTAAGCTCCATTCGCCGCGCCGTCGAAGAAGCCGAAGGCGTCGCCAACGTTCCTGTCGAATCCGCTTTCATCGGCGTAGCCGGCAGCCACGTTCGCGGCGTCAACAGCCGCGGCGGCATCACCCTCGGCAATCGCCCTCGCGACATCGAACGCGACGACGTTCGCCGCGCCATCGATGCCGCTCGCAACATCACCCTCCCCGAAGACCGCGAAGTCCTCCACGTCCTCCCGCACGAATTCCGAGTCGATGCCCAGGAAGGCATCCGCGACGCCATGGGTATGGTCGGGCAGCGCCTCGAAGCCAACGTTCACGTGGTCACCTCGTCCACTTCCGCCACGCAGAATCTCGTCACTGCCGCGAATAAAGCGGGCATCCTCATCAGCGACACCGTCCTCGAGCCGCTGGCCTCTGCCGAATCCTGCCTCACGCAAGACGAACGCGATCTCGGCGTCTGCCTCCTCGATATCGGCGGCGGCACCACCGAACTCATCGTCTATGGCGGCGGTGTAGTCCGCCACACCGGAGCGGTCGCCATCGGCGGCGATCATTTCACCAACGATCTCGCCGTCGGCCTGCGCACGCCCATCCCCGAAGCCGAACGCATCAAGCGCCATCACGGCTGTGCTTCCGCCTCCTTCCTCCGCGAAGACGGCTCCATCGAAATCGCCAGCGTCGGCGACCGTCCTCCCCGCACCATTTTTGCCCGCTCGCTTACGGACATCATCGAGCCCCGCGCCATGGAACTTCTCGCGCTGATCCGCGAAGACCTCCAACGCAGCGGCCTCGACCGCCAAATCCCCGCAGGCTTCGTTCTAGCCGGCGGCGGCGCGCGCCTTCACGGACTCGACGAACTCGCCGAGCACGCCTTCCATCTCCCCGTCCGCATCGCGGAACCCAAAGGTTTGGCTGATCTGCCCGATCCGGTAGCGCAGCCAGAATATGCCACCGTAGTCGGTCTGGTTTTGTATGCAGCAAAAGCGCGGCGCACCCACCCGCAACGCGCCGGCAACTTTGTTTCCAAATTGAAAGCCATGTTCGCCGGAGCCTCGTGACCCTGCCCGAGGCGCGCGCGACTGGGGGAAAGTTGAGGCATGTATGACAGCTAAAGACGCAGGAATCCGGATGAGTTTCAGCGAGGAGCTTCAGCCGGCAAAAATCAAAGTCATCGGTGTCGGCGGCGGCGGCTGCAACGCCGTGAACCGCATGATTCGCGCCAAAGTCGAAGGCGTCGAATTCATCGCTGCTAACACGGACTTGCAGGCGCTCAAGCTTTCGCAAGCGCCCGTCAAGCTCCAACTCGGTGCCAAGCTCACCAAAGGTCTCGGCGCTGGCGCCAATCCCGAAGTCGGCCGCAAAGCCGCGCTCGAAGATACCGACAAAATCATCGAAGCCCTCGAAGGCGCGGACATGATTTTCATCACCTCCGGCCTCGGCGGAGGCACCGGCAGCGGCGCCGCGCCCGTAGTAGCTTCGCTCGCCAGTGAACTCGGCGCGCTCACCGTCGCCGTAGTCACCAAGCCTTTCGCTTTCGAAGGCAAGCGCCGCATGCTGCAATCCGAGCAAGCTCTTCAGGATCTCGTCGGCGTCGTCGACACCGTCATCGTCATCCCCAACGAGCGCCTCATGGAAACCGTCGAACGCGGCACCAGCTTCTTTGACGCTTTCCGCATCGCCGACGACATTCTTCGCCAAGCCGTTCAAGGCATCTCGGACATCATCACCGTGCCCGGCATCATCAATCGCGATTTTGCCGACGTAAAAACCATCATGCACGGCCAGGGCTACGCCGTCATGGGCACCGCCGTCGCTACCGGACAGAATCGCGCCGTCGATGCCGCCAATCGCGCCATCTCG
Organism: Candidatus Dormiibacterota bacterium; assembly: GCA_035601655.1. Lineage (GTDB taxonomy): Bacteria > Acidobacteriota > Terriglobia > Acidiferrales > UBA7541 > Acidiferrum. Next base: position 17,914 of record DATNNV010000016.1, on the reverse strand, counting down.
TCACCGCTGCTCGAAGACAATTCCATCCAGGGCGCCCAAGGCATCCTTATCAACATTTCCGGCAGCTCCAGCCTCACGCTCCACGAAGTTCACGAAGCCAGCTCCGTCATCCAGAAAGCCGCCCACGAAAACGCCAACATCATCTTCGGCGCCGTCCAGGACGACAGCATGAAAGACGCCCTCAAGATCACCGTAATCGCCGCCGGCTTCAAGGAAGCCAACAAGAAGAACCCGCAAAACAAAGCCCAGTTCCTTCCCCGCACCTGGAAAGCCGGACGCGACGTCCCCGAGCCCCCCGCCCCGCACCAGGAACCCGTCCCCAACATCGTCCACCAAGTCCAGCAAAACGTCCGCGACGTGCAACCCGAAGTCCGCGCCGACGACCTCGATGTCCCCACCTTCTTACGCCGCCAAGCCCAAAAAGCCTAACCAGTTCCAGTAGGGGCGCAGCACTGCTGCGCCCCAAGCAAGGCGCCCCATCCACTTTCCCGGTTTTGTAGCGACCGCCTTCCGAGGCGGTCCGCTCTGCGCGCTTCTTCCAGATCAGCCTATTTCGCGAAGTTCCTTCGCCAGCCGTGTGACCTCCGCCTGGATTTGCTCTCCGGCTGCGCTGCGAGCCAGCACCGAGCTCAGACCCGAATGAAACTCCCGCGCTCCGGTCTTTCGCGCCACTTCCGCAACATTCCCCGGATTAATTCCCGCGCCCGCCAAAATCACCACGCGCCCCCGCGTGCGCGAAATCATTTCCGCGATCTTCTCCGCTCCCGCCAGCGCCGTCTCCCGGCCCCCCGACGTCAGGATCCGGCTCGCTCCCGTTTGCGCCACATCCTCTACAGCCTCCAGCAAGTCCGCCGTCTTATCGATCGCCCGGTGAAAGGTCACTTCCATTCCACGAGCCATGTCCACAAGCTCTCGGGTGCGGTGTACATCCACTCGCCGTTCTGGAGTGAGAATGCCCAGCACCACGCCATCGAGCTGAAGCTGCTTCGCCAGCTTGATGCTCGCGCGCATCGACGCGTATTCCGCCTCGGAATACACGAAGTCCCCAGCCCGCGGCCGAATCATCGCGAAAACAGGAATCTGCACCTCTGCGCGTGTCCCCATCATCAGCTCTGCGCTCGGCGTCAATCCGCCCACCGCCAACTCGCTGCACAGCTCAATGCGATCCGCCCCGCTGCGCTTCGCGGCAACCGCAGCTTCCACGCTCTCTGCACTGATTTCCAGCAGATACCGTCCCGCCACCCTACAGCCCCGCGATGTGCTTCACATGCGTCAAGTTTCCGGTCGCATAGCCCCAATAGATTCCTAGCAGGGCTGCGCCATTCCATCCCAGCATGAACAGCTTCATCACCGTCGGGCTGTACGCCCGGTCCTTCCACATCAAAAACGCATCCGCCACAAACCAGACCGCCCCAGCCGCCAGAAATCCGGCAATCACAAAATCGCGAAACCACCACCACACCATCCCGCACTCCACGCAAAGAATCGCCGCCGCCACCATCTTCGCCCGCACCGGCCCCAGCCGCGTCGCCGTAGTTTCTCTCCCAGCCGCCCGGTCCGGCCCGATGTCCATCACCTCGCCAAAAATGTGCGAATGCATCGCAAACAGCGCCCCAAACACAAACGTCTGCCAAGGCAACTGCGCCGCCCCATTCACCCAACTGCTCAGCACAAACACCAGCAGGTAACTCCCTTGAATCAGCACGTCCAGCGGCGGCCGCCCCTTCCATCCAATCCGCGGCGCGTTGTAAAGCGCCACCGCCAGCAGCAATCCCGCAAACCACAACAAAATCCGCGGCCCCACCCACACATAAAACGCCGCTAAAAATGGAACCTGGACCGGGGCAATCTTCCAGCGCAGCGCCGCCAACTGCTCGTCTCGCCCCATCGACCCAAATAAATACGTGCCCTTGCGAGGATTCCCGCGGTCCGCTTCCGCGTCCACAATGTCGTTCACGCCATACAGCAGAAAACTCAGCGGAAACAAAATGTACAGCAGCCCTACCCAGAACCGCCCCGATCTCACCAGGTCCGCATGACCCAGCGGCATCAGATAAAACAGCGCCGTAGTCGTCCACAATCCCGGGCGCGCCACCTGCAACAAAAACGCCCAATCGCTTCTGCCCCGGTCGGTCCGGCCAAGCACGACATCGCCGGCACCATCAACATGCTCGCCTGCACGCGGAAGGGAAGCCGTTTGCGCCATGCTCCCGACTATACGGCTCCCAGCCTCATTTCCCGCATTTCAAACCCAATGCCCGTGCCGAATCGGCCAAACCGCCGCCACTCCCATCGAAACCCACGCGTCGCGCCGCACGTCCCTTTACTATGACTCATCTGTTACTCAACCAGTGCGTTGCCAAGCTTCACCTCCCGCGCGCAAAGCACGCCATCCCCCTCGCCTGCCTGGCGCTAGCCGCTCTCTTCACTGAAGCGGGCTGCAGCGCCATGAGAGTCAAACTCGGCATGCGCGTCGACCTCACCCAAATCCCGGTCTCCTCCATCGACGCCACCCTGCCGAAAGGTCCGGACCTCGCTCCCGGACAAAAGTCCCCGCTCGTTGTCACCGTCACGCAACCCGACGGCAAAGTCCTGCGCACCGAAGGCCAGGGCGGCGGCAAAGTTCAGTGGAAGGACCTCGCGCTCGCCGCCGCTGTCGTCAAAGCCAACCAGAAAGGCGTCGTCTCTCTCGCTCGCGATCCCAGAATCAGTGACGGCAAAGCCGGCCACGTTACCATTACCGTCCCTAGCCATCCCGATCTCCGCGCCGAGCTCGATATTCCTTTTCGCTACGACGTCCCTTTCCTCTCCAATTTCTCCGGCAGTCCCGGCATGAGCGGTTCCAGTGGTCTCGATGGCAGCGACGGCACCAGCGGCAGCCCAGGCTCCTCGGACCCGGATCACCCCTCTCCCGGCGGCGACGGCTCCAGCGGCACCGATGGCGCGAACGGCCAGGATGGCGGCAATGGAGCGAACGCGCCGCCAGTGCAGGTCCTCGTGACCATGCACGGCTCGCCAAACGGCGCGTCCACTCTGACGCCCAGTGCCGCGCCCTCTTCCGCCGCGCCCCTTTCCGCAACCCAACCTTCCGCCGATCATCCGCTTCTCGAAGTCAGCGTCTCCTTCGCAGGCCAACAGCGTTTCTATCTCGTCGATCCCCAGGGAGGCTCCCTCACCGTGAAAGCCGATGGCGGCGCCGCAGGCTCCGGTGGAAAAGGCGGTCGCGGCGGTCACGGCGGCTCCGGCGGTTTTGGCACGCCCAACGGAAACAGTGGCCGCGATGGCTCCGACGGCCGCAACGGCTGGGACGGCTCCCGTGGCCAGGGCGGCCTCATCACTGTAACCTACGACCCCCAAGCCAAACCCTATCTCAGCACCCTGCGCCTCTCCAGCCAAAACGGCCCCGCCCCCATTTTCCGCCAAGCTCCCGTCGCCCCCCTGTGGTAACCCGTCGTGGCGGATCTTCAGATCCGTCACCGCCTGCCCTCCGCCATCTCCGGACCACGACCCGTAGCGGCACGGCACATCGCGCACTCTTCCCGCCGACTCTCATACCCGTCACCAGCCTGCCCTGCCCCTCGAAGGAAACCCCACCCAAACGCCCAAGCAAGCACCGTCAGGTGCGGCAAAAGCTAGCCCAGCCCGCCAGGGCTCGGACCGCTCGAAACGCAACCTCCAGCACCGTAGGTGCGGCACAACGGCGATCAACAAGCCCATCGACGCGCGTTAGCCACAACTCCTAGCCAAAAACGAATCTCGCGTCGAATTCCACTCCATGTTTCTTCAATAGTGCGAGGAACTCCGCGTCGAAATCCATCTTTTTATGGTGCGCTGCCTGATTTTGTATGTAGCGGACGACCATAGGCACAATCGAGGCGCTCACGCTGAAGGCCGCATATCCCGATTGCCATGTGAATTTGTGACCTTGCTCGCATGCCCAGCGTGAAGAATTTGCTTTGATCGTGCTGACTGCTTTAGCGAGCGCCAAAGCCGGCGGAATCTGAATAAGCAGATGCGCGTGATCGGCCATCCCGCCGATCGAATACACGAAAATTCCTTCCTTCTTGCAAATCCCCGCGGCATAAGCCCAAAGCCGCGGTTGAAAATCCTCGAGGATGGCCCCGCGCCTTTCTTTTGTGCTGAAAACGAGATGAACAACGTTTTGCGCGTAGGTGTGAGACATGTGCCGCGCCTCCGGCGCTCGAATACCCTATATATCACGCGACCCAACGCGAGCGCGCTGGGCTAACGTATGCCGCGCCCACGGCGCTCCGAGAAAGCTTCGATCACGGCGCGCTGGTCCAAGGGTTACTTCGATCAAGCACCGTTAGGTGCGGCAAAAGCTAGCCCAGCCCGCCAGGGCTGGGAACGCTCGAAACAGAATCTCCAGCACCGTAGGTGCGCCACAATAGAGAATGCGGAGGAGAGGGGAGTGAAGCAAGGGCCCACCCTCGCAACCCCCGCAAGGCATACCCCGCCCAACACGTTTCTACGGGCTAACGGGTGACCCGCCCGCCGAGATGGTGTTCACCCGGCGTGCTGGTCCAAGGCTTGTTTCGATCCAGCACCGTAGGCGCGGCAAAAGCTAGCCCAGCCCGCCAGGGCTGGGAACGCTCGAAACGCAATCTCCAGCACCGTAGGTGCGCCACAATAAAGAATGCGGAGGGGAGAGGAGTGAAGCAAGAGCCCACCCTCTCAAACCCGCAAGGGACAGCCACCAGCAGCCAGCCTACGGACATTTTCTAGGCCGAGGAACCCGACCAGAAAGGCCGTGTCGACCAAACTCGGCCTCATGACGATTAGCCTCATCGCAGAGATGCTTATTCACGATAGAGACAACCGTCTTGTAATCGTCCCTATTCGTCTCTCGGAGTTGATTGGCAGAGTTGTTCCACATTAGCAGTAGTCCATTCACAATCTTGCCGCCTTCGTACAAGACCTCCCTGATTTGCGGCATCGTCACGGCTTTGGCTTTCTGCAATTTCTCCCGTTCGAAGGCAAGTTCAGGTGATATGTGCGCGAGGAACTTATTCCTGCGTCCTCTCAACGCTTCTATCGTGGGGTGCAGCTGATCCTTTATAGCGTTATCGGCCTCGGCGATATACGCCAGAACAACCTTCTCCGCTCCGTGCTTGAACTTGCTCGCCTTCAAACGAGCCATCTCCAGAAACTTCGGTATAGTGATCGCCTCTCCGTGCGTATCAAAGAGCTTGTTGGCATACATCTGGGCAGCGTAAATATCGCCGTAAAACGTGTATATAAAGAAGACCGGAGCATAGTTGCCGATAAACGGGTCCATGTCTGCCAATCCTTCGCATATAGCAAGGTGAACCCCGCCATGGAACGACTCGTCGGTCAGTGCACTAGCCGCCTTTACGAAGTCGGCGGTCGCCAACAGTAGATTCTTCATTGAACACCATCTCTATAATATGCAGGCTCGATCTGAGCTAAGAACCAATTGATCAGCCCAATTCCCAGCCGAACCACCTTCATCAGCTGCTCGCATTCGTCTGCAAACCCAAAGGCCCTACCTCCAAAGGCAGCTCTTTCGCACCCCGAATCAAAAGCCAGAACATGACCGCCACTTCCCCAAGCTCAGGCACGAAGGCAACCTTCGAGACAACGTCCACGTAAGCCGGCCAAAGCAATGACGTAAAACTATCCGCCAGATAGCCAAAGCACCCGATGATCAGCCAGACGCCCAGGATCCGCGGCAGGAATCGCGACTTATAAACCAGCAGCCCGAACGGAAGCAACCAAAGTCCCCAAAAGATCTGCGCGGCAACGAATCCCTGGCCATGCAGCCGCAGAAACAACATCGCCAGCGCTTCCCGCTGCGCTTGGTCGAAGACGGACAGGAAACTCTCGCCGCGCACCAGCGTCAGCGCCGCGATCGAGTTCAGCGCATTCATCATGGAGATCGGCACAGAGAGCGCGAACAAGATCACCATCAGCGCAGCCTGGCTCTTGTTGACGCCCGCAAGCAACCGGTACAGCGCCAGCGGCACCAGCAGAAAAGCCAGCAGGGTGATCATCTCGCCCGCAATCCCGATGCGAAACAGCCGCTCGTAAGCCAGAATGTTATGCGCGGTCGCCGCCGCGTTCCCAGACACCATCATCTTGTTGGGAATATAGATGAGCACGAAAGGGCCCGGGATCGCCGTCAGCACGTACACCAATCCCGCAACTCTCGCCGCCTTCTTGGTCGAGTTCACATTCCCTCCCTTGCCCGTCAGCGCAGGGACCCACAGCAACCGCTTGCCTACTTCTTATACGCCCCATATGGGAACGCGTTTCAGGCCGTTCCCTCGGACGAGTGGGCCGATCACCCCCGTAACGCGCTAAAAGACCGTCTAAGGAGCTGTTGCGATGAAAAACGCCGAGCTGCAAGTGCTGCGCGGAAGCGGCAAGGTCTTCCACGATCTACGGCATGCGAACGCCGATACCGCACAATGCAAAGCGATCCTGGCCGCCGAAATCATCAAAGCGCTTGATCGAAACCGCCTGACCGTGCGTGCCGCCCACGCCCGCACCGGCATCGCTGCCGCCGACTTCTCCCGCATCCGCAATGCGAACCTCGGCCGTTTCACCGTCGACCGCCTAATCTCCATCATCAACCGCCTAGGCTCGCGCGTCGAGGTCAAGGTCCGCGTCCGCCGCGCTGCCGCTGCCGAGCATCAAGTGACAGCCTAACCGCAGGGCTCCTTAGCGGACTCCGTCTTAACGGCGATTCCCCGTCGCCTGAGACCGTCTCGACCTTAGTCCTCCGCATCCCATTTACCCTACTTGCCCTAAGTTGCGCAGGGAGCCTCGAAAGGGACGCTTTTCCTGCGCGTGCGGAGACTCCGACTCTGGTCGGAGAGACTTTTCCGCCTTCCCGTTTTGGTCCGCCGTAGGCCGCACACCCGTAGTGGCACGGCATTGCCGTGCCCGTCCGTCCCCTCCCGTTCCTCTATCTCTCAGAAGACAAACCACTTACTAGATACCACTTGACAAATCCCAAAAATGTGGTATAATGGGTTATTGTCGCGGGTAGCCGTGCTGTCCACTACCCGCCTTCTTATGTCCCGCCGCCAGGCTGTACCTCTAACTTTCCCACGCCCCATCTCCAACTCCTCACTCTTTTGCACTTTTTGCACTCCCCTGCAAAAGAGCGAAGCGCATCTCCTTCCCCTTCAATCACTTCCGGCCTCTTTGCAAAAACACCGGGGGTGGCATCAGCAGCGTACGTCAAAAATCCGTGACGTTGAGACGTGCCCACGTTCCAACCTGCAGACGCTCTTTAACTCTTTCAGAATCAACACTTGCAAAAGTGTATCAAAACAAAGGACTTTAACTACCTTTAGAATGAACACTTACGCGAAAACGAGCGGAGGGAGGAGAGCACAGTTCACTAGCTTGGCGTGTCACTCGTTCCCCGCGGATCACGGAACACGGGACACGACCAACCTATCAATGTCCGTGCAGCACGTCGTACCGCGCAATGGCGAACCCCAAGGCTCCGCCGAGGACGATCTCGGAAGGGAAGTGCGCTCCGGTCGTCACGCGCGAGAAGCTGATCAGCGCCGCCGCTCCGTAGGCTACCCAGGGCACCCACTTATGCTGGCGATACCGGCGCGCAAACACCGTGGCCACGGAAAAACTCATCATCGCGTGGCCCGATGGAAAGCTGCTCGATTTGCCAAAGGAACCCGCCCGGCCACTGAAGAAGGTATCGTTGTACGGCCCGTTCACCGGGCGGTCGCTTGGCCGGTCGCGCCGGGTGATGGCTTTCAGCACGACCATCAAAATCGCGTCGTCGGCCACCGCTTCGCCGGCAAAGAGCGAAGTCGCCTGGTCGTAATGGTTCTTACGCAGCAAACCGACCAGATAGAAGGTTGCGGGCACCGCGGCGATCACCGCGCCGCTGGTAGTGCCTCCCAGCGCCCGGCTAGTGTCCTGGAACGAGTCCGCCTGCCGGAAGTGCGGCGTGGTTTGCGGATCGGTGGCAATCAGCGCCGCTGTCGCTACCGTCACCAGGCTGAAGGGCAGCAGGTGCTTGCCTTCGCCCAACTTGATGGGAAACAGCCACAGATCCTTCTGGTCGTGCAAGAAATTCTTCGGCAGTTGCCGCCAGGTCACATCGGTGCGATCCGCCAACGCAGCGGACTGAACCGTTCCTCGCGGACTCGGATTGTCGGGCCGCGCGTCCGCCAGGTCGCCCGCGTCCTTCACACCCGACCCTTGCGGCCCTTGCGCCGCCACAGGCCACGCGCTCAGCAGCAATCCGCAAAACGCCAAGCCAGCGTAATTCCTGAGACTGGTCTTCAGCACGCGAGACTCCGTCCAAGCAGCTTTGCTCTCCTTCGGCTCGGGAAGAACGGGCCGGGGGACGCATGCAGCCATTCGGCTGCTGCCACTGCCATCAGGCTAGCGCAACGCACGGAGAGTGTGGATACAGTAATCCCAGTAGGAGCAGGAAATTGCCGGTTGGATTGCCGGTGTGAATGGCTAGATGAATCCGAGCGACGCAAACGTGGTGAGCGCACCGCACCCGAGCGCCACTCCGAGTACCACGCCAGCCAGTACATCGCTCAGGAAATGCATTCCCAGCACCACCCGCGACACCGCGATGCTCAGTGCCAAAAAGAACAGCACCCCTTCCAACGACGGATAGAAAAAGCTCACCACCAGCGCAATCGAAAACGCCGTCATGGTGTGTCCCGATGGAAACGAGAACTGGTCCGGCGGCAGAATCTTGGCCCAGCAATGCGGCTCGAGCTGGCACGGGCGCGGCCGCTGGCTCAGTCTCTTGAGTATTTTGAAAACGAAAATCCCTACGATGGCCGCAAGTCCTGCGGAACCAACTGCTGCGAAGCGTTGCGCCCCGCCGAAGGCCAACAGCAACCCGCCCAGGCCGTACCAAATCCAGCCATCGCCCATGCGCGTCGCCGCGATCATCCACATGCGAATCCAGCGCGGCGCGCGCCACCGGTTCATCCGCCGCATCACCCGGTGATCGCGGCGCTCGATGTGTTGCCAGAGGTTGCGTGCAACGGCCATCGCTTACCTCGCTACACTGCCCTTAACTGCTCCGCTAACTGGCCAAACTCGTTTCCAATCGCGAATCCACATCCCACAACATGCGCGGATTCTTCTGTTCGCGCTCGAGGGCCGCGGTCCACTTCTTGCAGAAGCGGATCTCGTTCATCCAGTGCGCCGCCGTGAAAGCCGGCACCAGCACCGCTGCCGGCAGCAGCATCAGCGTCCAAGGCCGTTCTTCCAGCATCCCGATGATGATGCGGTACACGTCCGCGGTAATCTTCCAGTAGCTGCCGCTGCAGCCGTGCACGCGTCCGCGTCCCGCGCGCAATCCCGCAAAATACTCTTCCACGGTGCGCGCTCCCGGCACTTCTGTATGCGTCAGCCCCACACCCGCGATAGTGTGCGAATCGCTGCCCGCAATGGCGATTTTGCCCAGCCGGGCGGCCAGCCGCGCCGCGCTGCCGTTGGCCTCTTCCCACATCTGGCCGTTGCGGGCCTCGAATGCGGGAACGTAGGAGGCGAACCAGGAAAAGTCCTCGGCTTCGCGGCGTCCGGTGAGTCCAGAGAAAACATGGTTGCAGCTGAAGAAAAGTTTACGCTCGGTAAGGTACATCAGCAGCGCTATAAAATCGCTGCGGCGGCGCTGAATTTCCGCATGGTCGCGCTCGCTGATGCCGTAGACTCCCAGGTGCAGTTCAGTGCCGCTAGGCATTCGTACGGTCACTTCCTCGCTGAGGAAGAAGTCGGGGTGCTTTCGCAGGGACTCGGCGACTTCGATGGAGTCATGGTCGGTTACGGTGACAATGGACATGCCGAGGCTCTTGAGCCGGTAGTAGACCTCCGCGGGGTCGTTATAGGACTCGCGGCAAATCCGGTTCAGGCCGGGAACGTTGAACATGCCAGATGCGATGGAGTGGACATGAAGGTCGCAGCGCATGGGTACTATTTTCGCTGGCGGATATGAACAAGCTGTGAAGCGAGGTAGAATTGTGCATGAATGTGCCCATGGAACTGACTGAGCACAATAGGCTTAGTGAGTTATCCACATGGCATTGAGTGTGCTCGGGTTGGCGAACGTCAGGCGTATGGCAGAATCCTGCTATGAAGAAAATTCACGTTGTTTACCATGACGCTGGTGGTGGGCACCGCAACGCCGCGGTGGCTCTCCATACCATTGTGGTCCAGCAGGAGCGGTCCTGGGAGGTGAATCTGGTCCAGTTTCAGGACCTGACCGACCGGCTGGACGTGCTGCGCAAGTTGACCGGAATCCGCATCCAGCAGCAGTACAACACTATTTTGCAGAATGGCTGGACGCTGGGCGCTACGCAGCTTCTACGGGTGCTGCAGGCGACGATTCGGCTGTTCCATGGGCCGCTGGTGCGGCTGCTGGAAGAATATTGGCGGGCGAATCCAGGGGACATTGTGGTTTCGGTGATACCGCACTTCAATCGGGAAATTGCGGAAAGCTGGAAGAACGTGCATCCGGGGCGGCCGTTTGTGACGCTGATTACGGATCTTGCGGATTTTCCGCCGCGCTTCTGGATCGAGTCGATGCCAGAGCAACACGTGATTGCGGGAACCGAGAAAGCGGTGGAACAGGCGCGCGCGTTTGGGCACGACGATGCGCATATTTTTGCGACGTCGGGCATGATTTTGCGTCCGGATTTTTACGTGGAAGAAGCGGTGGACCCGGTGGCGCTGCGCTGCGAGATGGGTTTGCAGGCGGAACTGACGACGGCAATCGTTTTGTTTGGCGGACACGGATCGAAGGTGATGTACGACATTACCGAGCGGCTGGATGCAGCGGGTTTGCCGTTGCAACTGATTTTGATTTGCGGCCGGAATGATGAACTGGCGGCGAAGCTGCGCGGGCGAAAATGGAAGATGCCTGTGAATATTATTGGCTTTACGAAAGAAGTGCACCGGCTGATGCGCGCGGCGGATTTTCTGATCGGCAAGCCGGGGCCGGGGAGCATCGCGGAAGCGATGGTGCGCAAGCTGCCGGTGCTGATCGAGTGCAACAACTGGACGCTGCCGCAGGAGCGTTATAACGCGCAATGGGTGGAAGAAAAGCGCGTGGGGATCGTGTTGCACAGCTTCAAAGATGTGGTCGGGGGCGCAAAGCAGATGCTGGAGCCGGCGCGGCTGGCGGAATTTCGCAAGAATGTAGCAGCACTGAACAACCGCGCGATTTTCGAGATTCCCGAAATCCTCGCGAAGCTTCTAGGCGAGCCGAGCGAAACGATCGCGTCGAACCCGCGATCCAAGGCCGCAACCAAGCCACCGGCAACTGCGGCTATTCCCCGCTAAATGCTCGGCTTAGAGCCGGGCGTGCTCGGCGTGGTCGGGGTGGTGCAGGCGGGGGCCGGCGTTGGAGTCTTCGGCGGGGCGGAGGAGACGCGGTTTGGCGCAGGTGATGGCCCACCAGCGGGAAGCGTATTTGGGGAGTTCGCACATTTTGACGCAGCCGCCTCGGGCGTGCGATTCGCTGCAGCAGCAATAGCATCCGGAGGAGGAGACGCTGCGCAGGCGGCCCGGGGTATCGGCGAAGAGGCTGGCGGCGGCCGCGAGCATCAAGAGCAGAGCGAACGATGATCTCCGAAACGGGCGCGGAAATGGGCGCAAAAATGGAACGCTCCGGGTGCAACGAAATATGGTGCGCCAAGGAACGATCCGAGAGAGCCGGGGCATGGGCGCAGTTTCCGCCCGGTGGAAAGGAAAACCTATAGCGCGGGAACGCCAGAGAAATTGGGACCGGGGTAATGGAACTGGGTTTGAGTGAGGGGTCGTTGAGGGGTGGGTGAGGGTGCCTGACGGAGCCGTTCGCGAAAGCCATTTAGCGGAGTTCCAAAGTGGTTCTGGGGTCCGATTTGGGGCAAGGCGTCGAAAAGGCAGCGGAGCCTAATCATCAGAAAAGAAGTCTCTTAGCTTAGAGACAGGCGCGGCGGCGCGGTGGCTGCGCTCGTGCATAAGAGGGAGGCGTGGGCGCGTTTCAAATGACGATACGCGCAGAGAGTCGAGCGAGGGGGAAGGGGCTTGCTCGGCACTTTACGCGGATCGTTCCCACCTGCCTCTGAGAGGGAAGCTAGGATGGATGACCCCACGCGCCGGTGTGAAAACGACACTGGCAATTGAAACGCGCCTTCCGGGGCTCCCGGTCCCAAGCGGGGGCCCCATTTTTTTGTCTTCTGTCCAACAAAAACGCGAGTTCTTGCAGAGTCAAAAATCTAACCTTGGCGGGCATTCGCTGAAACTCATCATCTAAAAACGACAAGTTACTTTGCACCGAAATGCAGCATATTGTCCGAGTTCTGTCCGAGTCCAAAAAACTTGGTCCCCGGAAAGTTGCTCGGACGTGGCGCTTATTGCAGCTTGGCTTCCGCTGCTTCGATTTCCTTCCGGGCTCCTTCTAAATCTTCTTCCACCTTACGTAAATCATCTCGCATGTGCATAGTCTCGGCGACGACGCCCGGCGTCCTGAGTGTGGTAATCATCAAGTTTGCTACCTCAACTTGTTGGTCTAATCTTTTTCTGGTGGTTCCTATTTGCTCAGTTATTAGTGGCCATATCGCTAGCCTGTCCTGCTTACTCGACACTTTAAGATAAATTGCGACCATCGTTTCTACGTACTCTAAGTGGGAAACGGTCTGGTCTGCTATAGAAATGAGTTGCACGTCCGTCCAGTCTTCTGTGTTTCTTGAGCGCTTCGCCTGCGGAGAATGGCCGAATTGAATGAAATCATTCTTGTAATTCTCGAACTGCTGATTTGCGGATAGCACTCTTTGCCAACTTTCCTGCTTTACTTGCGCCGCAAGGGTTTTCGAGCCCCCAAAAGACAACGATAGGACCGTTAGCAGGGTCCCGGCGCAACCGACGATTAGCACCCAGAATTGGTCGCGCCGCTTCCGTTCGTCTAATGCCTTTTGGTAGTGCGGGACATCTGGTGGATTGCTTCTCAAAATCTTTTTCAGGCCGCTGCGGCCGAGCCTCTCGTAGTCCATGACCGGACTCTCCTTTTCCCACATCCTGGATTGGTAGACCGAATCATCTTCCGATTGTTCTCGGCTGTCTCTTCGCGCCGAACCTAGGCGTAGGTCGCCCAACCGGCTTGAGAGTACTTCCGCACTCGCATCTTTGTCCCTTAAAAGTGATGTCCTGCTTAAAGCCACGGAACCTACAGCCTTGTGTTGAACACTCTCCCTGCTTCTTCATGGATCCAAGTTAGCTTTTGCGTGGGAGAAGTCAACAGCGTTCACACCCGTTTGCTGGATAACTCCAATCCAGGTCTTCACGTCGCCAAGTCTTGTAGGAAGAGATCGCCGAGTAGACGCCCTAGCTTTGCGCAAAGTCAACTGTCCGAGTTCTGTCCGAGAACGCCAGCCAAAAGCTTACAAAGGGCGAAAACGCCTCTGCGAATTGACCTCGAACGAAAAAACGCCTTAGTTACCGATTCGATCGCAAAAGCGGCGCCGGGCCGCCGCACTCCAAAAAGCGCCCGCAAACCACATGCGGCCGCTCCAGCGGCGCTGAGCGGAGGACGGCACGTTTCCCTGTTGACATGCCACAGGTGCGGGTGGATACTCCTGTGCGCACGCCACAGGAGGCCGGCATGGCTGATGAGCGATCCGAGATTCTGCAGGGCACGCTGGATTTGATGGTTTTGAAGACGCTGGAGGGCATGGGGCCGTTGCATGGCTACGGAATCGCGCGGCGCATCGAGCAAATCAGCGAAGACGCTTTGCGGATCAACCAGGGGACGATTTACGCGTCGCTGGTGCGGCTGATGCAGAAGCGCTGGATTGCCGGCGCGTGGGGCACTTCGGAAAACCATCGCAAAGCGAAATTCTATTCCATCACGAAAGCGGGGCGTAAGCAGTTGCATGCCGAAGCCGCGAATTGGGAGCGCATTTCCGGCGTGATTGGCCGGGTGCTGCGGATCGCGGAGCGGGGATAGTTCGATGTCCGCCTCACTTTTTGCCTGGATAGCTGAGCTGGCCTCGCGGATTCGCGTTTGGCTTTCGCCGCGTGCGGTAGACCAGGAATTCGAGCGCGAGATGGACAGCCATCTCGAACTGATGACCGAAGAAAACATGCAGCGTGGCATGGGGCGCGAAGAAGCGCGGCGCGCGGCTCGAATGCGTTTGGGCGGCGTGACACAACTGAAGGAAACCAACCGCGAGCTGCAGGGCTTTCCGGTCCTCGAAACGTTCTTGCAGGACGTGCGCTTCGCTTTGCGCATGTTGCGCAAGAACCCGGGCTTTACCGCTGTCGCGGTGCTCACACTGGCTCTTGGCATCGGCGCGAACACGGCGATTTTCAGCGTGGTTTACGCCGTAGTGCTCAAGCCGCTGCCGTATCCGCACGCCGAACAACTCGTCAACGTGTTCGCGGCAAATGCGCAGGAAGGCATCGCCGGCACCGGCATCTCCTACGCCAATTTCGTGGACTTGCGCGCGCAAGGGCACATCTTCACTGAACTAGCGGTAACCCAATTCCATCAACTCACGCTGACCGGCCACGGCGAGCCTGCGATCGTGGACAGTTCCGTCGTAACGCCGCAACTCTTCTCGCTTCTCGAACAAAAACCGATCGCTGGCCGTACATTTTTTCCAGACGACGGCAAAGTTGGCGCGCCTCCGGTCGTACTCCTCAGCGAGAATTTGTGGCGCGCCTCGTTCGGCGCCGATCCCAGTATCCTTGGCAACTCGATCAATCTGGATAAGCGTCCTTTCACGGTCGTCGGAGTCATGCCGGCCGCGTTTCGCTATCCCGCGCTCACTTCGAATGGACAAGTGTGGATTCCGCTCGCGCAGGATCCGTTGTTCGGCAGTTGGCTCCAGCGGCGCGGTGGCCATTGGCTGCGAGTCATCGGCCGGCTGAAGCCGGGCGTTTCGCAAGCACAAGTGGAAGGCGAGTTAGCCGCGATCAGTGCGCGACTCGCAAAAGAATTCCCCGCGGAGAATAGCGGCTGGACCATTCACACGCTGCCGCTGCAGCAAATGATCGTCGGGGATGTGAAGCCGTCGCTACTGGTGTTGCTCGGTGCTGTTGGACTGGTACTGCTGATCGCCTGCGCGAATATTGCGAACTTGCTGCTCACGCGCGCGACATCGCGCGCGCGGGAGATGGCCGTGCGGTCGGCGTTAGGCGCCGGGCGGATCCGCATTATTCGTCAATTGCTCAGCGAGACCGCAGTTCTAGGGCTGCTTGGCGGAGCGGTGGGAATCGCGCTCGCGTATTGGGGCGTGCAAAGCCTGACCTCATTTCTGCCGGCGGACTTGCCGCGCACCGACGAAATTCGCGTCGACCATTTCGTTCTGGGATTTGCTGTGATTCTCTCCATCCTCGCGAGCTGCGGTTTTGGTTTGGCGCCGGCGTTGTTCGCGGCGGATTCCCATTTGCAGATGAGCCTGCGCGAAGGCGGCCGTTCCGGCGAAAGCGGCAAGCAACGCCGGGCTCGCGGTTTTCTGGCCGCTGGAGAAATTGCGCTGGCCATGGTTTTGCTGGTGGGCGCGGGCCTGCTTCTGCGCAGCTTTGCCAATCTCGTGTCCATGAGCCCGGGGTTCGACCCCGCACACATCGTGAAAGCTGATATTTCGCTGCCGCAATTTCAATACGCCACGCCGCAGCAGTGGGCAGCCTTCTCCAGCGAATTACTCGAGCGCGTCCAGTCGGAACCGGGAATGCGCGATTCCGCCTTCGTGGTTCCTGTCCCGATCGCCCAAGGCAAAGTCAATTTGGCGTTCGACATTGCCGGCAGCCCGTCGTTGTCCGCGGGTTCCTCGCGATTGGCGGACTACGTTTCGGTCAGCCCGGAATACTTTCGCGTGATGGGGATTCGTTTGCTCGCCGGCCGCGAATTCAACGCGCATGACGTCATACCATCGCCGCGCGTTACGATGATCAGCGATGCGCTGGCACGCCGTTATTTTCCGAACCAGGATCCGCTGGGAAAGCGGCTCACCTTCGGGTTTCCGCTGGACAGCGCTGGGCCACGCGAAATTGTCGGCATCGTCGCCGATGTGCGGGACATCGAGTTAGGTCAGGCGCCCGAGCCAATGATGTACGTGCCTTTCGCGCAGGCCCCGTTTTGGGGCGGGGCCGTGGTCGTGAAGAGCACACTCAGCGCGTCGAGCGTAGCCGCCGCGCTGCGCGCGGACGTTCGCAAAATCGACAAGGACCTGCCGGTTACCGACGTTGCTACCATGCCGGAACTTCTGAGGGCCTCCGTCGAGCAGCCAAGGTTCCGGACATTCCTGCTGGGCACATTTGCGGCTATGGCGTTGGTGCTGGCCGCCGTCGGGATTTTCGGCGTGATTTCGTATTCCGTATCGTGCCGCACGCGGGAAATCGGTATCCGCGTGGCGCTCGGCTCTTCGCGCACTTCGATTCTGCGGATGATTCTGCGTGAGACGCTGACGCTTACGGTCGCGGGCTTGGCGCTTGGCGTTCCTTGCGCGCTGGTCGCTTCGCGGCTCGCCAAGCACATGCTCTTCGGCGTTTCGGCTAACGATCCCGCTACGTTTTCTGCTGTCGCAGCGGGTCTCGCGACCGTCGCTTTGCTTGCCGCCTATGTTCCCGCGCGGCGGGCTATGCGCGTGGATCCTATGGTCGCGCTGCGGCACGAATAAGAAGGAACAGCACAACGGCTTGGAGCGGTCAGGCCGACAGAGAACGACTTTCTCGTTACCATCCTGGATTTGCTTGCGGAGCGCCCCCTCAGCGGCCTGCTTGGCGCTGCCCTTGGTATATTTAGGCGCGAGAATGCTCCATCATGTTGGGCATGGTGGGGCTGCCTTCGAGGGATTGAGCGCGTTGCGTGGTTGGATGGCGGGTGAGCGGGCGGGGGAGCGGAATGCGGGCGTGGCTGGAATATGCGGCAGTATGGGTGGTGCTGACAAAGCTGAGACTCTTGCCACGGCGGATGTCGCGCTGGGCGGGGGTGGCGACGGCGCGGGTGTTGTATGCGGTGCTGCCGAAGCTGCGCGAGACGGCGCGGGTGAATTTGCGGTTGGCGCTTCCGGAATGGACGGAGGAGCGGCGGCGGGAAGTAGAACGTGGAATGGTGCGGAATTTGGGATGGATGGCGGCGGAGTTTGCGCGGCTGCCTCGGTACACGAAGAAGAACATCGAGAAGTATGTGGTTTTGGATGGGCATGAGAATTTTTTGCAGGCGCAGCGGCGCGGGAAGGGCGTGTTGGTGTTGACCGGGCACATTGGTGCTTGGGAGTTGTCGTCGTATGCGCATGCACTGTACGGGCATCCGCTGCACTACATGGCGCGGCCGATTGATAATGCGCGAGTGGATGCGCTGGTGAACCGCTACCGGTGTTTGTCCGGGAACCGGCCGATCTTCAAGAATGAGTCGGCGCGGGCGATGCTGAAGATTTTGAAGGAGGGCGGGACGATCGGGATTTTGGCGGATCAGAATACGCTGCCGGCGGAAGGCGCGTTCGTGGATTTTTTTGGGACGCTGGCGTGTACGACCACGGGAATTGCGCGGGTGGCGCTGCATACGTATGCGGCGGTGGTGCCGGGTTACGCGGTGTGGGATGAGAAGATGGGGAAGTACCGGCTGCGATTTGAGCCGGCGGTGGAATTGGTGCGGACGGGAGATACGGAGCGGGATGTGGTGGCGAATACGCAGCGGTTTACGAAAGTGATTGAGGGGATTGTGCGGATGTATCCGGAGCAGTGGGTTTGGGTGCATGCGCGGTGGAAAATTCGGCCGCCTGGCGAGGCTGAGATTTATAAGAATCAACACAGAGTGCGCAGAGAGCACAGAGGACACCGAGAAGAAGCGCGAAAAAACGAAGACGAAGAGAGGCGCGAATGAAGACGGCGGGGGAAGTGGCGGGGGTGATTGGGGCACGGGTGGAGGGGGATGGCG
>DATNNV010000015.1:0-16197 GCA_035601655.1 Candidatus Dormiibacterota bacterium | reverse complement strand
AACGATCCGGATGTCGTGGCGGTAACGGGCGCTTCGGCGGCGGCTTATTGCTCGGATTTGCCGTTCAACGATCCGATCGCGGCGGTGCGTGTTGGATTGCTGAATGGCCAACTGGTTGCCAATCCCACGGTTACCGAGCAGAAGACCAGCTTGCTGAATATCGTGGTGGCGGGAACGGAAGATGGCATCGTGATGGTGGAATCGGGCGCTTTCGAAGTGTCCGAGGAAGCGGTTGCGGATGCGCTGGAGTTTGGCCATGCGCAGGTGAAGAAGATTGTAGGGGCGATCAAAGAGCTGCACGCGCAGATCAAGCCGAAGAAAGTGGTGGTCGAGCCTTTCCCGTTTGATAAGGCGATCTTCGAAAGCTTAAAGAAGAATTATGGCGCGAAGCTGAAGGATGCGCTGGACACGCAGAAGCATCCGAAGAAGGAAAGCTATCACCTTGTGGATGCGCTCAAGGACGAAATCGTCAAGGCTATTCCGGAAGAACCGAAGAAGGAAATGGACGAGAAGCGCACGCTGAGCAAGCGCGCCTTCGAAAAGCTTCGCGAAGACATTTTTCGCGATGAGATCTTGAATGCGCGGCGGCGTCCGGATGGGCGGGCGTTCGATCAGGTGCGGCAGATTACTTGCGAAGTGGGATTGCTTCCTCGCGTGCACGGTTCGGCGCTGTTTACGCGCGGCGAAACGCAGGCGCTGGCTACTTTGACGCTGGGCACCAAGGAAGACATGCAGCGGCTGGACCTGCTCTTCGCGCAGGATACGTTCAAGCGCTTCATGCTGCACTATAACTTTCCGCCGTTCAGCGTTGGTGAAGTGAAGCCGGTGCGCGGACCGGGGCGGCGCGAAATCGGGCACGGTGCTTTGGCCGAGCGCGCGCTGGTGAATCTGCTTCCTCCGGACGCGGATTTTCCGTACGCGATGCGGCTGGTGTCGGACATTTTGGAGTCGAATGGATCTTCGTCCATGGCCACCGTTTGCGGAGGCTCGCTGGCGTTGATGGATGCGGGCGCGCCGCTGAAGGCGCCGTGCGCGGGTATCGCGATGGGGCTGGTGATGGGCGAAAAAGGGAAGTACTCGATCCTGACGGACATTGCCGGAGCGGAAGATCATTACGGCGACATGGACTTCAAAGTTGCTGGGACGCGTGACGGTATCACTGCGCTGCAGATGGATATCAAGGTCACGAACATCAGCGTTTCGGTGATGCGCGAAGCTCTGGCACAGGCCAAGAAAGCGCGTCTCGAGATTCTGGATATCATGGAAAAGACGTTGAGCACGGCACGGACCAGCATTTCAACGTTCGCTCCGCGCCTCTATAAGGTGAACATTCCGACGGACAAGATTCGCGACCTCATCGGGCCGGGCGGCAAGAAGATCAGGTCGATCATCGAGCAGACGGGCGTGAAGATCGACGTGCTGGAAGACGGCACGGTGCATATTTTCTCGACCAGCGGAGCGGGCGGCGATGCTGCTCTGGCGATGGTGCGCGAAATTACGGCTTCGGCGGAAATCGGGAAGACTTATCTTGGCAAAGTGGTTCGGCTGGCGGAGTTCGGCGCGTTCGTCGAGCTTTTCCCGGGCACGGACGGATTGCTGCACATCAGCGAAATTTCCGAGCATCGCATCCGCGACGTTCGCGATGAGCTGAAGCTTGGCGACCAGGTGCTGGTCAAGGTGCTTTCGATTGAAGGCAACAAGGTCCGCCTTTCGCGCAAAGCGCTGATTAAGGAAGCGCGGGAAAAGCAGGCTAAGGCTGCTGCTGGCGGCGCGCCGCAGCCCGCGGAAGGCGGCTCGGGCAGCGCTTCCGGCTCCATCGAGTAACGGCGCTCATCAAATCTACAGAAACGCGAAAGGCCCCCGATTCAGCCCGGGGGCCTTTCGTTTTATTGCGATGTTCTTCGCTCTTTGTAGTGGCGCAGCATGCTGCGCCAGATTGCGGCACGATGGTAGTTCTTAGAGATGGGCCCCCTGCCATATGATCCCGGCTCGTACTAAGTTCGCGAGTGCTCACTATTCTGGCGCAGCATGCTGGGCCACTACAGGGGAATGCCTAATTTTTTGCTGCTGTCTTGGCGCAGTGGACTGCGTCCAGCGCTCCCCACAGGGCATCCAGGGCTTCGTTCGTGGTCGCCAGAATCTCCTCATCGTTGCCGTTGGCATGTTCTTCTAGCCAGCCGCGCCAGGCTGCGCGGTGGGCCTTGTCTGCTTCTTCGTGTACCGTGAAATAGGCGAGGCCTTCTGCGCTGTCGACGTTGTAAAACTTCTTCAGGCCGTCCATCTTGGTGGTGGCAATCTCCGGCACTTGCGATTCGTAGGCATAGAGCGCGGCCACGGCTTCTGCTACCGGCCGGTCCCCGCAAATCTCGCGGAAGGTGTGAACGACTGCTTGCGTCCCGGGAAGCGCCGGGCAATACGAAATGTCCTCTTCGTTCACGCCGACAGCGGACGCAAAATCGCGCCACAGCTGGGGATGCGTAGCCGCAGGATTCTCTTCTTCCGCCAAGTTTTCCTGTACGATTGCGCGCAGCGGCCCTTCGGTTCGCGCCGCGAGCACTCGGAGGTGTTTCGGAAAGGCCTCGACATGCCGGTAGTATTGCGCCGCATAAAGCTGCAACGACTCGCGGCTGAGCTTGCCCGCCTGCCAATCCTGATAAAACGGATGCTTGAGCAAACTCTTCTCCGCAATCGCCGCGTCCAGCTTGTTCAGCAGTTCCGTGTTCGCCATGGTCGGCCTCCTCAGTCCGGCGCAGTCCGCAGCCACGCCACCCAAATGGTGCCGCGCATTCTAGCATCATTCGGATTGGATTTCTGCCGGAGGTCAGAAAACCTCGGTTAACAACCGCCGCCACCGCCCGTGTAGACCTTTTTCCACGTTCCGCCCTCTTCCTTGTAGATCGCGTAGTCCCAGGATTCGTAGTAGCCACTCATGGTCACGATTTCGTCAGTGCCGTCCGCATCCAGATCGAGCTGGTCGACAAAATTCTCCTGTACCTTGTCGACTCCGTCTTCCACGTCTTTGTTTTCGTGATAAGAGGCAATGATCGTTCGCCAGTCGGCGCCGCTTGACTCGATAACGAGGAACAGATTGTGATTTGCCGTTTTCCCTTTGTAGGTGACGCTTCCTATCATTGCGTCGGGCCGTTGCGCTCCAAGTGCGGTGACACGCAGATTCTCAACACTCAATGCGCGGGGCGAGATGGCTGCGATTCCTTTTCTTGCAAGAAAACGACCCGCGACTTCTACGAAGGCCGCTCGCTGTTGAGCGCTCGCAACCCTGCGCATGTTCGGATGGAGCCGCAGTCCGGTTGTTCCACTCGTCGCCAGTGCGTCTTGGCCGTTAGGCACTGGAATCGACGTTTTCACTGTCGCCGTCTCCGATGCGCAGCTCAGTCCGATGACTCTCTCGACCGTTACGGAACCGAGCTCGGCTCCTCCAAAGAACAGCGAATACTTTTGACCGGGCTGGAAATACGTCTTCTCAAAATCCTCGCTATTGGTCTCCGACCGCCGAGTTTGGCTGTTAAGGTCTGGAAGTTTTTCCAGTTTCCCATTATCAAGGATGACGACGGGGTCGATAATCAGCGAACTCGGCTGCCCTCCCCCGCCCAGTGACATCCAGACCGCAAAAAGCACTCGCTTTTTAGGGGTAGCATTTGAACGGTGTTCTGAACCGTGCAAGCTCACGCACGACACGATCATTGCCAGTGCCAACACGCCCCAGGGCTTCGCTCTCATAACGGCCTCCGGAAAACGCACAACTCGTCAGTCCTATTGTGTCGCTCCATGCGCGCGCTCGATATTCGCGCCGACGGCTTGCAGCTTCTCTACTATTCCTTCGTAGCCGCGGTCGATGTGGTAGACGCGGTCGATGATGGTTTCGCCGCTGGCCACTAGCGCGGCGAGCACCAGGCCGGCGCTGGCGCGCAGGTCGGAGGCTTGCACTGTTGTTCCCGACAGCTCGGACGGGCCGTGCACTACCGCGTGCCGGCCATCGACGGAGATATTTGCGCCCATGCGGATCATTTCGCTGGCGTGCATGAAGCGGTTCTCGAAAATAGTCTCGGTAATGGTGGACGCGCCTTGCGCTTGCGTCGCCAGGGCCATGTACTGGGCCTGCATGTCGGTCGCGAATCCAGGATATTCCTCGGTGGTCATATCCGCTGCGATCAGGCGGTCTGCCCCGCGCACGCGCAGCGTCGTTTTGTCCACGACGTCAATCCTCGCCCCGGCCTGCTGCATCTTCGCAATTACTGCGCCCAAATGTTCCGGAGCGCAATGCTGCACCGTCAAATCGCCGCCGGTAATCGCGCCGGCCGCCAGAAACGTTCCCGCTTCGATACGGTCCGGAATAACGCTGTGCTCAGCGCCGAACAGCTTCTTCACGCCGCGAATGCGCAGCGTCGCCGTCTCGTCTCCGGAAATCTCCGCACCCATCTTCCGCAGCAGCACCACCAGGTCAGTCACTTCCGGCTCGCGCGCGGCATTCTCAAGTACGGTTTCGCCGTCGGCCAGCGCCGCTGCCATCAAGATATTTTCCGTGCCGGTCACGGTAATCTTCTCGAACACGATATGCGCGCCACGCAACCGCCCGCCTTTCGGCGCCCGCGCTTCAATATATCCGTGCGAAGTAATGATCTCCGCGCCCATCTGCTCCAGCGCTTTCAAATGCAAGTCCACCGGCCGCGCGCCAATCGCGCATCCTCCCGGCAACGAAACGCGCGCCCCGCCCACGCGCCCCATTAGCGGCCCCAGCGTCAAAATCGATGCGCGCATGGTCTTCACTAGCTCGTAGGGCGCTTCCACATGATTCAACCTTGGCGCTTCGATCACGTAGTCGCTCGCGGGTACTTCTTCCACGGAAACTTTCGCGTCCATGAACGCCAGCAGCCGGCTCATGGTGACCATGTCGCGCACTTTGGGCATGTTGTGCAGGGTGACGCGGTCCGCGGTCAACAGCGCCGCCGCCATTGCCGGCAGCGCCGAATTCTTCGCGCCGCTTACTGACACCGTGCCGCGCAGCGCCTTGCCGCCTCGAATGCGAAATTTATCCATTCCCGCCTTTCATTCCGTTTTGGTTGGCACACTGGCGCAGCATGCTGCGCCACTACAAAGACTCTATTCCCCCAGCGCAGCCCGCAGATTTCCGGCCGCTCGCGCTAACAATTTCTTTGCCTCCCGCGCCGACACTGCCCGTTTCAGCATCACCAGTGCCACGCGCATATTGTGTCGCGCGGCACGCAAAGCGCGTCCCGCAGCGGACACATCCGTGCCGCTCGCGTCTGCCAGAATCCGCAGCGCGCGCCCCGAAAGCTTGGCATTGGTCATTTCTGCATCGATCATTAAGTTTTCATAAACATGTCCCAGCCGCGCCATCGCTGCAGTACTGAGCATATTCAGCACCATCTTTTGTGCAGTGCCTGCTTTCAGCCGCGTCGATCCCGTCAACACTTCTGCGCCAATCTCTGGCGCAATCACGATGCGAGCCAGGCTCGCCAGCGGCATCTTGCGGTTCGACGTCACCGCTACCGTCACCGCCCCGCGTTTACGGGCATAAGCCAAAGCGCCCAGCACGTAAGGCGTAGTCCCACTCGCGGCGATCCCCACCAGCACGTCTGCGCGCGTCAGTTTTCTCGCGCGCAAATCTCGCGCTCCACTCGCCGCCGAATCCTCCGCCCCTTCCACTGCCCCAGTCACCGCGCGCCTTCCGCCCGCAATCAACGCCACCATCCGCTGCCGCGCAATCCCAAACGTCGGAGGACACTCCGCCGCATCCAGTACCGCCATCCGCCCGCTCGATCCCGCCCCAACATAGAACAATCGGCCGCCGCCGCGCCACGCCGCTACAATCGCATCCACCGCCCGCGAAATCGCCGGCAACTCGCGCCCCACCGCCATCGCCACTTTGCGATCCTCGCGATTCATCAGCCGCACAATCTCGATCGCCGTCATGCGATCCAGATTCCGCGAAGCCGCCAGCCGCCGCTCCGTAACCCGATGATCCTTTTTCCCCAATGGCATCCACCGATTATATCGCCCGCGGCGAACTTCAAGTGCACAGCCGCTCCCAGCTGTGCGCATCGCATCAGTGCAGCATCGGTGCAAAGCGATTGAACGAATGTCTTTTGTCGCCCAATATGAAGCTATGGCGTACGGCGAGATTTTCCCCAAGAACTGTAGCGGCGACGAAAAGGCGAAGGAGCACGAATTCTTCGTCTTGGCTGAGCGTTTTCGCAACGCTGCGGAACCCGAAGAAGTTAAGCAACTCGGCGATGACCTGGGGCGAATGATTTTCGGCAAGGGCGACGCCCTTTAGGCACAATCACCGACCATCGTCCCGATTTCTTTCGTCAAAATCGGCTATGTTAGAAGGGGTATGTCCATCGACGTTCTCAAAACGCTCTTCGAACGACACTTCCGCGCGCCGGCCACACACGTCCAGCCGCTGCAAGGAGAACTCGGCGGTTCCGGGCGCAAGATCATCCGTCTCGCCAATGAAAATTCCACCGCCATCGGCATCCTCTACGGCGTACGCGAAGAAAACGCCGCTTTCCTCGACTTCTCGCGCCACTTCCGCCGCCACGGCCTCCCGGTCCCGGAAATCTACGGCGAAGACCTTGCCCACGGCGCATATCTCGAAGAAGACCTCGGCGACACCACGCTCTATCAGTTTCTCTCGAAAAATCGCACCGGCGAAGTCATCGCGCCTCAGGCCATCGAAGCTTATCGCCAGGTCGTCGCCATCCTTCCGCGCTTTCAAGTCGAAGCTGGCCGCGATCTCGATTACACCGCCTGCTATCCCATCGCCAGCTTCGACCGCCAATCCATCGCCTGGGATCTCAACTATTTCAAATATTATTTCCTGCGCCTCGCGGGCATTCCGTTCAACGAGCGCGCTCTGGAAGACGATTTCAGCCGCCTGACCGATTTTCTTCTCAGCGCCCCGCGAGATTATTTTCTCTATCGTGACTTCCAATCTCGCAACATCCTCCTCCGCGACAACACAAAGCCTTTCTTCGTCGACTACCAGGGCGGCCGCAAAGGCGCTCTGCAGTACGACATCGCTTCGCTCCTCTACGATGCCAAAGCCGATCTCCCGCCCGAGCTCCGCCAGCAGCTTCTCGACCACTATCTCGATGCGCTCGCCGGCTACATCCCAGCGCTTGATCGCGAAGCCTTTCTCCGCCACTACTACGCTTACGTTTACGTCCGCATCCTGCAAGCGCTCGGCGCCTACGGTTTCCGCGGCTTCTACGAACGCAAAGCGCATTTCCTGCAATCCGTCCCCTACGCGCTGAAAAATCTTCGCTGGCTTTTGCATCACGCCACTCTTCCCATCGAGCTGCCTACTTTGCTGGGCGCGTTTCGCAGCATGTTGGCGTCGGAAACGCTGCAAAGCATCGCTTCGGACGCCGACAATCTGGTCGTCCGCATCTTCAGCTTTTCGTTTCATCAGGGCTTGCCCAAGGACGATTCCGGCAACGGCGGCGGCTTCGTGTTCGATGGCCGCAGCCTCCCGAATCCCGGCCGCGAAGAGCGCTTCAAGCCGCTTACGGGAAAAGACGCTCCGGTAATCGACTACCTCAACCAGCAGGAAACCGTGCATCAGTTTCTGGCCAGCGCGCTTTCGTTGGTCGACGCCAGCATCTCAAGCTATCAGCAACGCGGCTTCAAGAATTTGATGGTCTCCTTCGGCTGCACCGGCGGCCAGCACCGCTCCGTGTACCTGGCCGAACAAATGGCCAAACGCCTCCGCAGCAAACCCGGCGTCGAAGTAGTAGTCCGTCACCTCGGCCTGGAGAATCTTCATGCCGAACTCCTTCAAGGCAAGGCCCAAGCGTGAAGGCCCCATGAAAGCCATGATTCTCGCCGCCGGGCTAGGCACCCGCCTCCGCCCGCTAACCAACGACCGCCCCAAAGCCCTGGTCGAAATCAACGGCCGTGCGCTGCTCGAAATCACCATCGCCCGCCTGCGCACCTTCGGCGTAACCGAAATCATTGTCAACGTCCACCACCACGCCGGCCAAATCATTGACTACCTAAAATCTAGAAATAATTTCGGCGTGCGCATAGAAATCTCCGAAGAAGAAGTCTTGCTGGACACGGGCGGCGGCCTAAAAAGAACTGCTTGGTTCTTCCTGGAAAACCCCGAGCAACTTGACAAGCCCTTCATCCTCCACAACGTCGACGTAGTCAGCACCATCGACTTGGGTGCGATGCTCCAATTCCACCAAACCAACGGCTCCCTTGCCACCTTAGCCGTCCAAAAACGTGATTCCTCCCGCCAACTCCTATTCAGCGATCGCAATCAACTTATCGGCCGCCGCTCGGGCCGCGACGGCGCATCCCAAACCCACTTGCCACCTCCCTCATCTCTCGCCTTCTCCGGCATCCACGTCGTCTCCCCTCGTCTTCTCCCGATGCTCACCGAAGTCGGCATCTTCTCCATTATCGACGCCTACCTCCGTCTCTCCGCCCAAGGCGAAAAAATCCTCGCCTTCCGCGCCGACCAATTCTACTGGCGCGACCTCGGCCGTCCCGCCGACCTAACCCAGGCCGCCCTCGATCTCCGGAAGAACGCCTAAGAAAGCCCGAGTTGTTACGCTTAACGAAACGCAGCGACCCTGTACACGCGTAGAGCCTAGCGAGTTTTTGGAAGAATCCGGGCGAGTCTATTTGGGATCAGCCCTAACGCGAACCACCGGCTCCGGCGAATGCTGCCTCGCGATTTTCGCCAATTGCGCGGTCCAATCCTGTATATGCGTTCCCGTAGCCCACTGCACCATCACGATAGGACGCCCCGGCAGAGTCAGCAGCAGCTTTCCTGGAGCCTTTTCCCGCACTTCATAAAGCTTTATCTCCGTTTTCGTGATCACCATTGCCAGATCACCAGTCGGAGAAACGAACCCATCCTCAAGCTCCTTCTCGATTGCATAGAACGCCTTCCAATCGGAAAGCACGGCAGTCTCCCCAGTCAGCGCGCTCGGAATGCGAAAGCGGATGGGCGCATCCACCGAACAACCGAAATACCCCACGTTTTGATTCACGAAGGCCGCCCAGCGCCCGGCGTTTCTGCCAATTCTCCATTGATCGTCTCTTCCAGAGACCTCCTCGCCGCATTCCTCGCCGTTATCATCGTGCGGCTTCACGAGGGCCGCCTTGGCGTACGCCGCTCCGGCCTGTGCTCCGAGCAATTCTCCGAAACTCAGCGCCTCGTTCGAGTCCACCCGCCGGACATGGTGCCGCGCGTTGTACCGTCCGCCTCGCGCTTCGCAGTCTTCCGATTGCGATTCGTATTCCCGCCACGAGATCAGTTCCGCCGACAGGAACTCGATATCCGCAAGGTCGAATCCGCACTGCGAAATCTTCCTGTTGTCCTCCGGCCCTCTGCCCAACGGCGCAGCGTAATCTTCGGGCTTGTGGGCTGTGCATGGATGCTGCTGCTCGACTTCTCCCGCTTTCCCGACCGGCGCGGCCCAAGTCGTTTGCGCAATGCTCTCGTTGCCTCCATCCTCTCCCGTTCCCTCATCAAACTCGCACACTTGCTTCACGCCCACATGCCAGAACCCATCCCGACGGGGCACGATCAGTTCCGTGATCGTTGCCACCACGCCGAATTGCCCATGGGCATCCGGCGCGATCCACAGCGTTTGATACTTCGGCACATGGATCGAATCGAAGTCCTGCGCCTCCTCCGCACGAGCCTCCACGACCCCCATCAGAACGCCCGCCTGCTGCCCCCGCGCCGGGGTAACCAGCGCCGCGCTTGCCCAGGCGAGTGCCAGTCCAGGCGCCAACGCCTTCAACAACTTGCCAGCCAAAATCCCAATTCGTCTGCTGCCTGAACCGCACATCGCAGGTCCCTCCGATCGCCATCGCCACTCCATCTAGAAATACGCCCTATTGCACCCCCAGGGGCACAAATCCCCAATAGCCGCGCCGGAGCGTCAATAACTCTTTTGAACCACTCTCTCTGCGCATCGCAGACCTTCACCCCTGAACGAACTCGGAGCGTTGCGCACAGCGGAACTTCGGTATACGTTGTCAGGCAGAAGCAAAAAAATCCGAATTCCGGCCAAGCCGAGTCAAGCGAATGCAATCTGAAATCCCGAAATCGCCATCAGCGCCCCGCGTCGATCAACAGCTAGCGTTTCTCGTCGAAGCGGACAAGCTCAAGAATGTCCTTCGCCGCACGACGCTGACCGATGGTTCCCGTTACGAAAACACCGCCGAGCATTCCTGGCATCTGGCGTTAACCGCCATGGTTCTCGAGGAATACGCGGCGTCCCCCGTGAATCTGCCAAAAGTTCTCCGCATGCTCGTCGTGCACGACCTGGTGGAAATCGACGCCGGGGATACCTTCGCTTACGACGCCGCCGGAAACGCTACGAAAGAGGACCGCGAGCGACGCGCCGCAGACCGCATCTTCGGCCTGCTGCCAACCGCGCTTCGGGAAGACCTGCGCGGCCTGTGGGAAGAATTCGACCAAGCTGCGACCCCGGAAGCCCGCTTCGCCAATGCGGTAGACCGAATCCAGCCGTTCCTACAAAATCGCGAAACCGGCGGAGGAACCTGGCACATCCATAATTTGTCCCGTGAGCAAGTCCTGGCGCGCATGGACCCGGTGCGCACCGCGCTCCCCCAACTTTGGCCTACGGTGCTCGCCGCATTGGACGACTTTTTCGCTAAGCGATTGGCCTAGCGTTCTTTTTAGCGGCCGCAAGCGAAACGATTGGCCCTTCCCCCTCACCATCTGACCAGAGAGGTGAGCGCACCCTTTCCAAGGCCCACAACCTCCGGCTCCGGGGAATTCTCTTCTGTGCAACTTCGTTCGCAAGTGAGGCGCTTATGTCTAACAAACTCAGTAGCACGTGCAAAGTTCTTTCCGTCTATTGCTTGGCAGCCCTCGCTGCTGTAGCTCAAGCTCAAACTCCCAAGCCGTTGCCACCCAAACGCATCGTCTGCAGTTGCGCCGAGCTCCGGTTCATCCTAAAGCCTGGCGCATCGCAGACTTTTATCTTGCCCGCCGTGCAGAGCCCGGTGCGCATCGACGTGAGCTTCACCCTCTTAAATGGAGGAACCCAGGAACCCAGCGAGCTGATGTATGCCGTAGTGAATCAGGACCCTTCTTCAAAACAGCTCACTTGGATCGGCACCAATAACGACGGCAGTACCGCAGGCTCCAGTTCCCTGAAGGGCAACCTCATCGCCAGCATTTTCGGCGGTGGCCCGCCCACCACGAATGCCTCCCTGGAAGTCGCCTCGGCTCCTGCGCGCACGCTGGTCATAAAGCAAAACGCGGCCACGACCATTATTCCAGGGCACTACATCGTGCGATTCTATTTCTAGCCAGCTCTTGGCTTGCCGGCACCGCGCGCCTAGCCGCGAGTTTTCGTCTTCCGCGACGCGCTGGCCGCTGCTTCCGCGGCAAAACCCAGCGCCCGCATCACCGCATCGTGCAGTGCCGGGCGCACTTGCGCGATCTTCTGGTTATCGCGGGTCGGATGCACGCGGTTGGTCAGGAGCACCACAAAAACTTGCCGCTCCGGATCGATCCAGATCGAGGTGCCGGTAAACCCCGTATGCCCAAAGCTGTGCGGCGAAAAATAGTGTCCGCTGGAGCTGCCCTCGGTCGGCACCACCCAGCCCAGGGTCCGCGTGCCGCCCGCCAGCGATTGCGGCGCGGTGAACTGCGCTACCGTGGCGCGCCGCAAAATCCGCTCGTTCGCGTACACGCCACCGTTCAGCATCATCTGGCAGAACGCCGCCAGGTCCGGAGCCGTGCTGAAGACGCCCGCGTGGCCCGACACACCGCCAATCACAAACGCGTTTTCGTCGTGCACTTCGCCCTGCACCAGCCGGTGTCGCAACTGGTTATCGATCTCGGTCGGCGCAATCGCGGGCCACAGCTTCTTCGCCGGGCGGTACATGGAATCCTTCATCTCCAGAGGGCCGAACACAAAACTTTTCGCCAGATCATCCAGCGTGCGCCCGGTCAGCCGCTCGATGATCTCGGCCATCAAAATGATCCCGAGGTCGGAATACACCATCTTGGTTCCCGGCTCGCTGTCCAGCTGCTCACCAAAAATGCGCGCCAGCGTGTCTGGCTTACCCGTTGAATCGCGCCAGTATTCTTTGAACGGCGGCAAGCCCGACGTGTGCGTCATCAAGTGCCGCACCGTCACGCGATGCCGCCACTCCGGCTGCGGTCCGCTGGCCCACTCCGGCAAATAGCGCTCGACCTTCGCGTCCAGATCGAGGGGGACGGCGAAATCGCCTTCCGCCAGCTTCGCCACCAGCGTTGTGGTCACCACCACTTTGGTGAGCGAAGCGATGTCGTACATCGTGTCCGGCTGTACTGCAGCAGATTTCGCGTCGTAGCGCAGTTTCCCAAACGCACGCACCGCGACTTTGCCGCGACACCCCACCGCCAGCGTCGCGCCGGGAAACGCCTTGTCCGCAATCGCTTTTTCAATTACCTCGAAAGCCGGCTGCAGCTTTGCCTCGCCGCGCACGTCCATCGATTGCAGCTTCATCGCTTTCGCCGGCAACTCCATCCCGAATCCCGCCTTCATCTCCACGCCCGGAATCGTCACCGGCAAATGCCCGCGCACCGGAATCTCGCCAAAAATCGCGCGCGCCATCGAAATCTGCGCCACGTCGCTGATGCCAAACGCCGCAATCCACGTCTCCGCATCCGGAAAACGCTCAATCAAATAAGGACTGCCGAACGCCGCGGTAATCACCGGCTTTCCAGCTTTGTATAACTGCTGCGCCAGTGCGATCTGTTCCGCAGGCACGTCCACATTTCCCTTCCGATCGCTCACCCGCACAAATAGCGCGAGAATGGCCACGTCGTAAGAATCCAGCGGCGGCAATTTCAGCGTCCCCGCACTCACAAACCGCGTGTCCGCTCGCAACGTCATGACGGAATCGAATCGCGTTTTCAGTTGCTTCTCGAGGTCTTCGCCCGGATACGGCTCCGGATCGGCGTAGAACGCCAGCAGCAGCGCCCGCGAACCTTTTGTCCCGTCGAGTGGAAGCCGCTTCGGCGTATCGCGCAAAAGCGTGATCCCGCGATCCGAAATCTGCTGCGCTTCGCTCTGCCACGCCAAGCTGCCGAACTTGGCATTCAATCCATTCACATCCACCAAACGCGTCTTGTTCAGCCCGAGGCGCGCTTTCGCCTCCAGAATCCGCCGCACCGATGCATCCAGCCGCTCGCGCGAAATCCGTTTGCTCTTCACCGCTTGCTGCAACGCCTCGAACGCCGCATCCGGCACCGGCGGCATCAGCAGCGCATCCGCCCCCGCCAACACCGCCCGCACCGCCGCTTCGCCCGGCGCGTAGCGCACGGTAATCCCGCCCATGTCCATCGCATCGGTAATAATCAAGCCTTGATAGGCGAGTTCGTTGCGCAGCAGTCCGGTCAGAATACTTGAGGAAAGCGTTGCCGGCGTGTTCGCGTCCGGCTCGAGCGCCGGAATCGATAGATGTCCGGTCATCACGCTGCCTACGCCTGCGGCAATGGCCGCGCGGAATGGGACTAGTTCCAAATCTTCGAGGCGTTGTTTGTCGGCGTGAATCACCGGGAGATCGATGTGCGAATCAGCGGCGGTATCGCCGTGCCCGGGGAAATGCTTCGCCGTAGCCAGTCCGCCGTTTTCTTCGACGCCGTGCACGAACTGCGCCACGAATTCCGCTACGCGCTTGGGATCTTCGCCGAACGAGCGGGTGTTGATGATGGGATTGCCGGGATTGTTGTTGACGTCGGCATCCGGCGCGTAAATCCAGTGCACGCCCGCGGCGCGCGCTTCCAGCGCAGTGATCTTGCCCATGGTGTAGGCGTCGCGCGGATCGCCGCCTGCTGCTAGCGCCATCGCGGTGGGGAAGGAAGTGCCTTCATCGAGGCGCATGGCAGTGCCGCGTTCAAAGTCCGCGCCGATCAGCAGGGGCAGCTTGGAGGCGGATTGCAACTGATTGGCAAGCACGGCTGTCGGATAGACCTGGCTTTTGACGATGCCAAGCGGAGACGTTTGGGTGACCACGATGAAGCCGCCGACCTGCAGATCTTTTACGTCGTGCATGATCTGGCGGTACGACGCGGCATCTGAGGGCGTGAAACTTCCGTGAAAGGTGGTGAAGAGCAGCTGACCGATTTTTTCGTCGACGCTCATTTTGCGCAGCGTGGCATCGACCCACTGCTTGGCCGCGGGCGGCAGCTTTTTGACGGCGGCGGGCTTTGCCGGAGAATTATTCTTTTTCGCGGCAGGCGGGCGGGCTTGGCTTCGCGCGTTATGGGCCATAAGGATGACGAGAATCGAGAAGGGAATCAGCAGCAGAAAGCGGGCGTGATTTCTTCGCATCCGTCTGCGTTCTCCCAAAGGGCTCCCAACGTGACGCCCGAGTTCTGCGTTTATATGTAGCACACGCGCTTTGCGGTCACAACGCAACTCGGGAGGAAACGTTCCAGAATACTATCGCAGTTCTAGTGGGGCAGTTTACAGGGGTGTGGATGAAAAGGTCAGCGAGGTTTTCGCGCAGCACGGGATTGTGCCTGGTTGGATCGCTGGTGCTGGCGTGCTGTTGTTGCCCGCCGCTGCGCGCTGCGCAAAAAAGAGCGAAGCGGGGATCGCACGCCGCGCGCGTGCAGACGGGACTCGATGTCCTCGAGGCGCAAAAGTTTGCGGCGCTGCGTGGCAAACACGTCGGCTTGATCACCAACCACACGGGACTCGACGCGGATGGAAAAACGAGCATCGATCTGCTGGCGCATGCTCCGGGCGTGCAGCTCGTTGCGCTGTTCAGCCCGGAACACGGCTTGGTTGGGCGAGCGGACGAAAAATTCACTTCCACGAAGGATCCCTCCACCGGCTTGCCGATTTACAGCCTGTACGGCGAGAATCTCCGGCCGACCGACGCGATGCTGGAAGGTATTGACGCGCTCGTTTTCGATATTCAGGACGCGGGCGTGCGCTTCTATACGTACATCGCGACGATGGGCTATTGCATGGAAGAGGCCGCCAAGCATCACATGGCATTTTTTGTTCTGGACCGGCCCAATCCGATCAATGGCGAGGTCGTCGAAGGGCCAATGTTAGATGCGGACAAGACTTCGTTCGTGGCGTATTTTCCGCTTCCGGTGCGCTACGGCCTCACGATTGGTGAGCTGGCGCAATTTTTCAACACGGAGAAGCACATCGATTGCGATTTGCACGTGCTCGCCATGAAAAACTGGCATCGCAACTATTTTTTCGAGAGCACCGGGATTCGCTGGATTCCGCCTTCGCCGAATTTGCGCACGCTGAAGGGGTCGATTCTGTATCCGGGAATTGAGATTTTGCAAAATGCCGGCGTTTCCGTGGGGCGGGGTACGGAAGCGCCATTTGAGGAGTTTGGCGCCCCGTGGCTGGACGGCGAGGAAATCGCAGCTGCGCTGAACAGTCGCCATTTGCCGGGGGTACGATTTAGCTCGCAGCCTTTCATACCGGTGTCTGGGCTCTACGCGGGAAAGCGCTGCGGAGGGGTTGGCATGCGCGTGACGGATCGCGCGGCGGTGCGTTCGATGCGCATCGGAATCGAGATCGCGGCGTTCTTGCAGAAGCGCTATCCGCAAGATTTTGACGTTGCGAAGATTATCTTCCTCATTGCCAACGACGAGACGATTCGCCAATTGCAAGCCGGGACGCCGCCAGAGCAAATTGTTGCCAGTTGGTCGCGCGAGCTCGCGGCATTCGACGCCACTCGCCGCAAGTATTTCCTCTACAAGTAGACGCAGAGCGGCCAAGGTTCTACTTCCCCCAAGCGGCTTAGGAGCGGAAAAACTCTTCGATTGCGGTAGCGACGCGGGCGATTTGTTCGCTCCGCAATTCGGGATACAGCGGGAGTGAGAGAGCTTCCTGGGCGGCGCGTTCGGATGCGGGGAAATCGCCGGGTTTGTGGCCGAGCGAAGCGTAAAGCGGTTGCAGATGCAGCGGCACGGGATAGTAGACAGTGCTGCCGATTTTGCGCTCGGCCAAGAACTGCTGCAGCGCATCGCGGCGCGGAACGCGAATCGTATATTGATGGAAAACGTGGTCGGAGCCTGCGGGAATCGCGGGGGTGGTGACGCTGTGGATGTTGGCCAGGCGTTTTGTGTATTCGGCCGCGCGGGCTTGCCGGGCGCGCTGCCATTCCGGGAGATGCGCCAGCTTGATG
>DATNNV010000014.1:0-32882 GCA_035601655.1 Candidatus Dormiibacterota bacterium | reverse complement strand
TTTTTCGGAGTAGGCGTCCTTGGGGAGGACGATTTCGGCGTGGAGAACGTTGGCGGGATCGAAACCTTGATAGGCGGCGGCCAGGCGCGTGAAGCCTTGAGTTGTTAGTCCAGCGGAGACAAGCAGAACCAGAGCGAGGCCGACTTGCGCGACGACGAGAGCGCTGCGGACGCGCGTTTTGGCGCGGGACATGGAGCCGCGGCCGGCGTCCTTCAGCGCGCCGTTGAGATCGAAGCTGGCGGAGTGGAAAACGGTGACGACGCCGAAAAGAATTCCAACGAAAATGGTGAGAGCGAGAGTGAAAAAGAGGACTGAGCGGTCGAGTTGAATGGCGTCCCAGCCGGGAACCCACATGGTCCAACCCGGAGAGATGCTGGTGCGGAGAAGCTTGACGGACCAGAAGCTGACGAGAACGGCGATAGCGCCCGCGGTGAGCGAGAGCAGCAACGTTTCGGAAATAAAGAGGAGCGACATACGGACGCGGCCGGCACCGAGAGCGGCGCGGACGGCGATTTCTTTTTGGCGGCCGATCATGCGGGCGAAGAGCAGGTTGGCGAGATTGGCGCAGGCGAGGAGGAGAACGAAGATGGCGGCGACTTGAAGGAGGAGAAAGAGCGGGAGGGTGAAGAGATAGAGCTCTTTGCGGAGTTCGAGAAGAGTGGCGGAGCGGTTGGCGTTGGTTTGCGGATATTGCTGCTGGAGGCGGCGGGCCCAGGCGTCGAGCGCGGCGAGAGCTCGCGTGCGAGTGATGTCGGGTTTGAGGCGGCCGATAGCGGTGAGCGAGAGGTCGGCGCGATTGTTTTGTTCGGCGGGAGTGAGCGCGAGAGGAAGCCAGAGCTGCATGGCGGCGGGATAGAGGAATTGCGGCGGCATAACGCCAGCGACGGTGTAGGTGCGGGCGTTGAGGCGAAAGGTTTTGCCGAGAACGGCGGGATCGCCGGCGAACTGGCGTTGCCAGAGGCCGTAGCTGAGGATGGCGATATCGTCGGAGCCGGGCTGCTCGTTGGCGGGAGCGAAGGAGTGGCCGAAGGCGGGGCCTGCGCCGAGGACGTCGAAGAAATTGGCGGAGACGCGGCAGGTGCGTACCGGCTCGGCGTCGCCAGCGTCGGAGAGATTGAATTCGCCGCAAGTGTAGGTGGCCAGGCCGGCGAAGACGTTGGTGAAGGCGGCGATGTCGCGGGCGTCTGCGGGTGCGACGTGGCGTGAGTCGAAGCCTTCATCGATACCGCGGTTTTCCCAGACGCGAACGAGACGATCGAGATCACGGAAATTGTAGGGATGGAGGAGCAGCGCATTGACCATGCTGAAGATAGCGACGTTGGCGCCGATGCCGAGAGTGAGGATGAGGATGGCAACGAGAGTGAAGGCGGGATTTTTGCGGAGAGAACGGGCGGCGTGGCGGAGGTCGCGGACAAGATTGTCGACGAGGTTTAGTTGGCGAGCGTCGCGGCATTGCTCTTTGCGGAGTTCGAGGCCGTCGATATCGCGGCGGGCGGAGCGGCGGGCGTCCTCTGGCGAGAGCCCGGAGGCGATGTAGAACTGCGTTTTCTGTTCGAGGTGGTCGCGGAGTTCTTCGTCGAGTTCCTGCTCGACGAGGTCGCGGCGGAAGAGAGAGCGGAGGCGCTGCGGGATGGTGTAGAGCCAATGTTCTGGGCGCATGTGCGTGTCCTTTCTCGTGACAGGTCTCCTTCCAGGGTCACTCGTAGCGAAGGGCGACGAGGGGGTCGGCGCGAAGGGCGCGGCGCGCGGGAATGTAGTACGCGAGGAGCGCGACGATGCAGAGAGCGATGGGAATCACGAAGAAGGTTTGCGGGTCGCGCGGGCTAATGCCGAAGAGAAAATGGGAAAGGTAGCGCGTGAGGGCGAGGGAAGCGGCAATGCCGAGGGCGGCGCCCACGAGGGCGAGGCGGGCGCCCTGGCCGAGAATGAGGCGAAGGACGTCCTTGTGTTGCGCGCCGAGGGCGACGCGAATGCCGATTTCGTTGGTGCGCTGGGTGACCGAGTAGGCCATGACGCCGTAGATGCCGACGATGGCGAGAGCAAGTGCGACGGCGGCGAAAGCGCCGAGCAGGGTGAGATTGAAGCGCTGATGGTCGAGCGAGGCGGCGAGGACTTCGTTCATGGTGGAGACTTGCGTGACGGGCAACTGGTTGTCGATGGCCCAGAGGTGTTGCTTGGCGGCGGCCAGGACTGCGCCCGCAGGAGCTTGGCTGCGAATCACGATGTACATCCAGCGTTTCCATTGCTGGGCGGTTTGCGAGTAGAGGTCGTAAACAGCGGGTTGTTCCGGTTGGTTGGGACCGAAATGCTTGACGTCACCCACGACGCCGACGATGGTCATCCAGTCCGGTGGATCGGAGCGCGCCCATTCGACGCGCGCGCCGATGGGATGGTCTGACGGAAAATATTGCGCGACGAAAGCACGGTTTACGACGGCGACGTGCTGGCTGGCGGTGCGGTCTTGCGGGCTGAAATCGCGTCCGGCGAGGAGCGGGATACCCATCAGACGAAAATAATCGCCAGCTATCGTGCGCGTCTGGACCTCGGGCTCGGCACCGGGCAGAGGGATGGGACGGCCATCGATGACGAAGTTGTGGTCGAGCCAGTCGCCGGTCATGGGCAGCTCGCTGATGAGAGCCGCTTGCACGCCGGGAGTTGAGTTGAGACGCTCGAGCAATTGCTGATGCAATTGCCGCTGCCTGGACTGTTCCTGGTAGCGTGCGGCGGGGAGCTCAAGCCGCATGCTGAGGATATCGGCGGTGCGGAAGCCGGGATCGACGCGATGTAAAAGCGCGAAGCTGCGAAGCATGAGCGTAGCGCTGATCAAGAGGATAAGCGCGAGAGCAATTTCCGAGACCACGAGGAGCCTTCGCAGCTGAAAGCCGGAAGCGCTGCCGGACGTGGCGCGCTGATCTTCCTTGAGATGCACGTTGGCGCCGGAGAAAGCGGCGCTGAAAGCAGGAATCAGGCCAAAGAGTATGCCGGTGAAAAGAGAGAGGGCGAAAGTGAAAATGAGGACGGACGCATCCACGGAGGTGTTTTCGATGCGCGGGAGGTTTGCCGGCTTCAAGAGCATGAGTAGGCGGACACCGAGAACGCCGAGGAGGATGCCGCCGGCGCCGCCGAGCAAGGAGAGAAGAACGCTTTCGGTGACGATCTGACGGACGAGGCGGCCGGAAGGTGCGCCGAGAGCAGCGCGGATGGCGATTTCGCGGCGGCGAGTGGCAGAGCGGGCGAGTTGCAGGCTGGCAAAATTGACGCAAGCGATCAAGAGAACAATGCCGACGGCGACGAAGAGGACGAGCAGGTCGAGGCGAACGTTGCCGACGAGGGCATCGCGGAGCGGAAGCAAGGAGCGGTGAAAATCGCGATCGTGCTCGGGATAGTGGGCTTCGAGCCAGCGATCGACATTTAGCATTTCCGCGGCGGCTTGCTCGAGGGATGCGCCCGGCTTGAGGCGCAAATAAGTGGCGAGGAAATGGACGCCGCGGAATTGCGCGGCGACGGGATTGCCGATACGGATGGAGGCGAGGACATCGACGGGTTTGCCGGGGAGCCAGAAATCGCGGGGCATGACGCCGATGATGGTGTAGGAGTTGCCGCTGAGGCGTATGGATTTGCCGACGACATCGGGATCGGCAGCGAAGTGGTTGGTCCAGAAGGCGTGGGAGAGAAGGACGAGCGCGGGGCCGCCGAAGCGGTCTTCCTCCGGCGTGAACGGGCGGCCGATGGCGGGGTGGACGCCGAGCGCTGGAAAAAAATCGGCGTTGCAGAGGCCGCCAAGAATCTGGATGGGTTCGCCGGAGCTGGTGAAATCGAGCGCCTGCTTGCTGATACCGCCCATCCCGGAGAAAGAACGAGTTTGCTTCTGGATGTCTTCGAGATCGGGAACGGATTGATTGTTGGAAAGGGTCAGGATGCGGTTGGCGTCGGGATAGGGCAGCGGGCGAAGGAGGACGGCGTTGACGACGCTGAAGATGGCGGCGTTGGCGCCGATGCCGAGAGCGAGAGTGAGGACGGCGGTGGCGGTAAAGCCGGGAGATTTGCGGAGGGCCCGGAGGGAGTAGCGAATGTCTTGCGCGAGATCTTCGAGAGGACGGGTTCGGCGGGCGTCGCGGCATTGTTCTTTGCGCAGTTCGAGGCCGTCGATGTCGCGGCGCGCCGCGTTGCGCGCTTCCTGTTCGGATAAGCCGGATGCCAGGTAGAGCTGCGTTTTTTGTTCGAGATGATCGCGGAGTTCGTCGTCGAGGTCGTGTTCGACGGCGTCGCGGCGGAAGAGCGAGCGAAGGCGGAGTGGAATGGTGTAGAGCCAATGAGCGAGGCGCATGATTCCTCCTATTCGTGGCGCAGGGCGTAGACCGGGTCGACTTGGGTGGCGCGGCGCGCAGGGAAGTAGGAGGCGAGGAGCGCGACGAGCGCGAGAAGAACGGCAACGGCTGCAAAGGTTTGGGGGTCTTGCGCGCTGACGCCGAAAAGCAGGCTGCTCATGAA
Organism: Candidatus Dormiibacterota bacterium; assembly: GCA_035601655.1. GTDB lineage: Bacteria > Acidobacteriota > Terriglobia > Acidiferrales > UBA7541 > Acidiferrum. The sequence goes on along the minus strand of DATNNV010000014.1, from coordinate 28,391 downwards.
GCGAGCCAAAGCCAGGCCGGCGGCGAGGCCGATGAGCAATCCAAGGCCTGCGAGCATGACGCCCTGGCCGAGAACTTTTCGCAGGATGTCCTGGCGTTGCGCGCCGAGAGCGAGGCGAATGCCCATTTCGTGGGAGCGCTGGGCGACAGAGTAGGAGATGGCGCCGTACAGGCCAACCGCAGCGACGATGACGGACAAGAGCGCGAAGGTGCCGAGAAGCAGCACTTGAAAGCGCGGCTGGGCGACGGAAGCGGAGAGATATTCGTCGAGGGTTTTGGCGTTGAAGAGCGGGACGGTTTTGTCCAGAGCGGCGGCTTGAGAGCGGGCGCCCGCGATGATGGAAAGTGGAGACAACTCCGTGCGCAGGACGATGGCCATGCTGCCGACGTGCGGACACTGGGTCATGGGCACGTACACTTCCGGGGACGGCGGTTCGCGCAGGCCTTCCGACTGAACTTCGCGGACCACGCCGACGATAACGCGGTTCGGAGGAGTTTTGTAGCCGTTAGCGACGCCGGGGCGGATGTGCCTGCCGATGGGATCGGAGCCGGGAAAGTACTGGCGAGCCAGAGCATCGTTGATGATGGCGACTGGCAGGCCCGCAAGAGTGTCCCGTGCGGTGAAATCGCGGCCTTTGAGGAGGGGAATGCGCAAGGTCTGGAAATAGCGAGGCTCGGCGATGTTGAGGTTGGCGGAAGGCTGCTCGGCGTCGGGAATATTGCGATCGTCGACGTCGAAGCTAACACCCAGCATATTCCCGCTGAGCGGCAGACCGAAAACGGCGCTGGCGGAAGAGACGCCGGGAGAGTTGCGGAGGCCGGCTTCGAGTTGCTGATAGAAGCGCTCTTGCTGTGCGTCGGAATAGTTTTCCGGCATGTTGGCACGGAAACTCACCAGGTGGTCGGAGCGAAAGCCGAGATTGACGCTGAGCAGGCGGGAGAGGCTTTGCAACAGCAGGCCGGCGCCGATCAGCAACACGACGGCGAGCGACATCTGGCCGATTACCAGAAGACTGCGTAAGCGGCTGTGGGCGGCTCCGGCGGACTGTCCACGGGCGCCGTCTTTCACCGCGTCCATGACCTGAAGCCTGGAAAGCTGCAGCACTGGAGCCAGGCCCAGAGCGAGAGCCGTAAAGACAGCGGCGGCGGAAGTGAAAAGAAGAACGCGGGAGTCGATGGCGGCTTGCTGGAGGCGCGGGACATCGAGCGGCGCAAGTTGCAGGAGAAACTGAATTCCGGAGCGCGCGAGCAAGAGAGCGACAGCAGCGCCGGCAAAGGCGAGGCAAAGATTCTCGACGAGCAGTTGTTGAATGAGGCGGCGGCGACCGGCGCCGAGGGCACTGCGGATGGCCATTTCGCGGCGGCGCGCTGTTGCGCGGGAGAGCAGCAAGCTGGCGAGATTCGCGCAGGCGATCAACAGAACGCAGCCGGAGGCGCCCAGCAAGACGAGCAGACCGGTGCGTACGTCTCCGGAAAGGTGATCGCGCTCCGCGGCGACGTTCATTCCACGGCGGCCGTCGTTGGGATTTTGCTCATTCAAGGCGGAAACGATGCGGCGCATTTCCGTTTCCGCGGCGGCCACGGAGACTGCGGGCTTGAGCCGCGCGACGGCGCTGAGGTAATGCACGCCGCGCTGTGCCAGCATGGATTTCTGGCCAGCGTTGGTGCGCGCATCCACGGCTACAGTGGTCCATATATCGATGGCCTCAGGACCGATGGGGAACTGGAAGGTTGCCGGCATCACGCCGACAATGGTGAAATCGGCGTGATCGAGTTGCACGTGGCGGCCGACGATCATGGGATCAGATTGAAAATATTGCTGCCAGGCGCGATGGCTGAGAATGACGGTGTCTGCGCCACCCGCTGCGCCAGGCTGGTCTTCTTCCGCGTGAAACCAACGGCCCTGTTCAGGGGGCACGGCCAGCAACGGAAAGAGATCGGCACTGACCATGGCACCTTCGAGACGAACCGGAGTGCCCACGCCGGAAAGTGCGAAACCGCGTTGGCTGAAAACGGCGATGCTCTGGAAGGCGGTGGCTTGTTTTCTCCAATCGAGGAAATCGGGATAGGAAAGGCCGCCGGGTTGGCCGGTAGCGGCGACCGTGGATTCCAGGCGCGCCAACTGCTGGGGCGAGGGAAATGGGAGCGGGCGGAGCAAGACGGCGTTGACGACGGAAAAAATGGCGGTGTTGGCGCCGATACCCAGGCCGAGCATGAGGATAGCGGTGACTGCAAAGGCGGGGCTTTTGCGGAGCATACGGAGGCCGAAGCGAAAATCCTGGAAGAGGTTTTCGACTACGTGGACGCGGCGGGCGTCGCGGCATTGCTCTTTGCGGAGTTCGAGGCCGTCGAGGTCGCGGAGGGCGGAGTGGCGAGCTTCATCGGGTGAAAGGCCGGCGGCCATGTAGAGTTGCGTTTTGCGTTCGAGATGGTCGCGGAGTTCTTCGTCGAGTTCCTGCTCGAGTTGGTTGCGGCGAAAGAGAGAGCGGAGGCGATGCGGGATGGTGTAGAGCCATTGTTCTGGGCGCAGGCGCATGTCAGACCTCCTCGAGCTTGATGACGTGGGAGATGGCGGCGGAGAGGCGATTCCAGTTGGCGGCTTCGAGATTGAGCTGGCGTCGGCCGAGGCGGGTGAGGGAATAAAATTTGGCGCGGCGATTGTTTTCGCTGGGGCGCCATTCGGCTTTGATCCAGCCTTCCTGCTCGAGTTTGTGGAGCGCGGGATAGAGGGAGCCGTCGCTGACTTGCAGGATTTCCCGGGAGACTTGCTTCAGGCGGATACTGATGGCGAAGCCGTTGAGCGGTTCAAGCGCCAGAATTTTCAGGAGCAGGAGATCGAGAGTGCCTTGGACGAGGTCGGAAGGTTTGGACATTTTGCGGAAGCTCCCTTGGTTACCGAGGGGAGTGTAGCGCGGGTTCCCTCGGTAAGCAAGGGGAAGGTTGGGGCGGGGATGGAATTGGGCGCTGCGAGTGCGCCGCCTCGGTAGATGGGGCGCAGCAGTGCTGCGCCCCTACCGGATTGGAGGTGGCGGGGCGGCAAAGGAGTTATCGCCGGGGCGGGGTTGTTCGTGAGAAGATGGCGGCGTGAGGTTGCCAATGAACACTTACAAAGCGAGTTCACGGGGGTCGCGGCGGACATTTTTGCAGGTGGGGGCGGCGGCATCGGCGGCGGTGGCGCTGCGGATTATGACGGAGCCGATGCTGGCTGCTGCGGCGCAGCGGCAGAAGCTGGATTTCCATCCTGGCGGGATCATGATCAACGCGAACGAGAATCCGCTGGGGCCATGCGAAGCTTCGCGAAGAGCAATCGGGGAGATCACGCCGCAGGGCGGGCGATATTCGGATTGGCTGACGGATGATCTGGTGAAAGTGTTTGCGGATGCCGAGGGATTGAAGGCGGAGAATGTGCGCGTGTATCCGGGATCGAGCGGACCGCTGCATTATTCGGTGCTGGCGTTTACGTCGCCGGCGAAGAGTTACGTGACGGCGGATCCAGGTTACGAGGCGGGGATGCACGCGGCAGAGTTTGTGGGAGCGCGCGTGGTGAAAGTGCCGCTTACCAAGACGTACGGGCACGATGCGAAGGCGATGGTGGCGGCGGCGCCGGATGCGGGGCTGATTTACGTTTGTACGCCGAACAATCCGACGGGGACGCTGACGCCGCACGCGGACATTGAGTGGCTGGTGGCCAACAAGCCGAAGGGCGCGGTGGTGCTGGTGGATGAGGCGTACATTCATTTTTCGGCGGCGCCTTCGGCGCTGGATCTGGTGAAAGCGGGGCAGGACGTGATCGTGCTGCGCACGTTTTCGAAGATTTATGGGATGGCGGGGATTCGCTGCGGGTTTGCGATTGGGCGGCCGGATCTGCTGGCGAAGTTGAATCAGCACGGTGGATACAGCGCGATGCCGATTACGGCGGTGGCAGCGGCTACGGCGTGCTTGAAGGATGGGCAACTGGTGCCGGCGCGGAAGGAAGTGAATACGGCGATCCGGCAGGGGACTTTTGACTGGCTGAGCCGGCAAGGGTATGCGTATGTGCCGTCGGAGTCGAATTGCTTCATGCTGGAGACGAAGCGCCCGGCGAAAGAAGTAATCGCGGGGATGGCGGAGCGGAATGTTTATATCGGGCGGCCGTGGCCGGTGTGGCCGACGCATGTGCGAATTACCGTGGGAACGTCGGCGGAGATGGCGGAATTTCAGTCGGCGTTTCAAAAAGTGATGACGAATGCGGTGGCGACGGGATATGCGCCGCGGCGCCGGAAGCCGCGCGGAGCTGACGGGCAGATTTTGCCGTCTACGGACGGCGAGTACTCGTAAACCCGGCCCCGCGAGCGCGACGCGCGGTCAAATAGAGCTGAGACAGGGCGGCTTCTGCGCGGTGGTCTGCGAAGAGGCCGCTTCCTGGTTGTGGTTCATCTCTAACTAAATTGGAGCTGCGCGTCAGGCTGCGGTAGTGGCGGCAGCTGCCGAGGATTCGGAGTGGTCGGCGCCGTGGCCGTGGAATTGTTGCGCTTCGGTGGAGCCGGCGAGGGCGGTGGTGGAGGAGTGGCCGCCGGAGACCACTTGGGCGATTTCGTCGAAATAGCCGGTGCCGACGAAGGCCTGGTGCTTGACGGCTTTGTAGCCGAGTTCCTGGGCGGCGAATTCTTCCTGCTGGAGCTTGGAGTAGGCGGTCATGCCGGATTGCGCGTAGCCGCGAGCGAGATGGAACATGGACATGTTGAGGGCGTGGAAGCCGGCGAGGGTGACGAACTGGAATTTGTAGCCCATCTTGCCGAGTTCCTGCTGGAAGTTGGCGATGGTGACGTCGTCGAGCTTCTTTTTCCAGTTGAAGGAGGGCGAGCAGTTGTAAGCGAGGAGCTTGCCCGGAAATTTCGCGTGGATGGCGTCGGCATATTTTTTGGCTTGGGCGAGATCGGGAGTGGAGGTTTCGCACCAGAGCATGTCGGCGTAGGGAGCGTAGGCCAGGCCGCGGGCGATGGCCGCGTCGATGCCGCCGCGAAATTGGTAGAAGCCTTCGGGAGTGCGGTCGCCGTGGATGAATTCGCGGTCGCGCGGGTCGGCGTCGGAAAGCAGCAGGCCGGCGGAGTCGGCGTCAGTGCGGGCGATGAGGATCGTCGGGACGCCGCAAACGTCGGCGGCGAGGCGGGCGGCGGTGAGTTTTTCGATGAATTCGCGGATGGGCACGACGACTTTGCCGCCGAGGTGGCCGCACTTTTTGGCGGAGGAGAGTTGATCTTCGAAGTGAACACCGGCGGCGCCGGCTTCGATCATCGACTTCATTAGTTCGTAGGCGTTGAGCGAGCCGCCGAAACCGGCTTCGGCGTCGGCGACGATGGGGGCGAACCAGTAAGTGCCGGATTTTTTACCTTCGGCGGATTCGATTTGATCGGCGCGCTGCAGGGCGCGATTGATGCGGGCGACCAGTTTTGGCGCGGAGTCGCAGGGATAGAGCGACTGGTCGGGATAGACGTCGCCAGCGGAGTTGCCGTCGGCGGCGACTTGCCAGCCGGAGCCGTAGATGGCTTGGAGGCCGGCTTGCACCATTTCCATGGCTTGATTGCCGGTGATGGCGCCGAGCGCGGGGACGAAAGCGTCGGTGTGCATCAGATTCCAGAGGCGCTCGGCGCCGAGGCGCGCGAGCGTGTATTCGATTTGCACGGTGCCGCGGAGGCGGAGAACGTCTGCGTAGGAATAGGAGCGGGTGATGCCGGCCCAGCGGGGATTGGTGGCCCAATCCGCGTGATCTGCTTGTGTGTGCTTGCCGTTTGTTCCGTTCGTTCCGTTGGTGCCGTTGCGGTTGGCTGACATTTGCTTCTCCTTGCGTTGTTGCGTCTCGAGCGTTCCGGGGTCTCCTACAAAATCAGTTCAAGCCGGGTTGCATTCGCTGCGGCGAATCATTTCCTCGCTGACGGCGCGGGCTTCGCGGAGCGTGGCTACAGTTTGCGGATCGTCGCTGCCTTTCGCGGCGTTTTCGCGGAGCAAGCGGTCGAGCTCTTCGTCGAAGATGCGGTCGATGAGTTCCTGCGTGTGCAGAACTGGCGCGCCGTTTTCGTCGAGCACCTGCACGGTGGCGGAGTGCTTGATGCGCTGCGCGATCATGAGGCGGTAGATACGATCGGTGGCGAGATCTTCCATGTAGCCGTCGAGGAGGCTTGCGCCGCGGCCGTTGAGCACGCCGTGGCGATAGCGAATTGCGGTGCGGATGGCGGCGCGAGTTCCGGCGAGGGTGCGCTTGCCGACGTTGCTGGGAAGCGGGCGCAGGTCCGGATGGGTGTTGGGGTTTTCCGGACGCGCCTGGATCTGGTTGGGAATGGGGAATTGGGAGACGGCGATTTCGTTTTGATCCGGGTGGCCGGTCCAGGCGCCGTCCATGCGGGCGTTGGCTTCGTTCTTTTTGTCTTCGGCGAGGGTTTTGAGGGCGCGGGCATTGAGCTCGGCGTCTTCGCGGCTGGGGAAGAGCGCGGTCATGCCGCCGATGGCGAGGATGCCGTGTTTGTGGCAAATCTCCGGCAGCAGTTCACGCAGATTCTGGAAGAAAGGCACGTTGTGGGGAATGGTGTTGCGATCGGGGAGCATCCATTCCGGATTCTGGAGATTGAAATGAATGAGGCTGGCCATGTAATCCCAGCGGCCGAGATTGAGGCCGAGAATGTGATCGCGGAGATTCCAGGCAAACTCTTCCATTTGAAAAGCAAGCGGATGCGACTCGACGAGCGCCATGCACTTGATGGCGTTGGCGGCTAAGCCTTTGAGGCGCGCGATCATCTGGAAGAGATCGCGCCACCAGAGGGCTTCGTCGGCAGATTCGGATTTCGGAATGTAAATGCAGAGAGGATGCTGGAGCGCGCTGAAATCGGCTTGATAGGCCACCAGCGCGACATCGAAGAGCGATGCGGGAAGCAGTTCGCCGGGCAGAACGCCGGCTTGATGCAGGTGCAAGCCGCGGGGGCGCGTGAAAATTACGGTTTTGCTGGGGTTGATGCCGACTTCTTTGTTGCGCTTGCGATCGAAATAGGTGAGGCGGCCTGCGAGAGCGGCGAGAGTATTCTGGACGCCGCGCTGGCTGTTTTCCCAGTGGTTGGCGATGGAATCTTCGAGATCGAGCATCACGCCGGGGGCGCCGGAGTTCAGCATTTTTACGACGAGGTCCGCGTCGTCGGCGGGGCCGGTCATTTGGTTGCGCTGGTCGGCGCACCAGGAGGGCAACTCGACGCGCCAAGGTTGCATGGTGGCGACGGAGGGCGGGAGATAGCCGGGGAGCTTGCCGGAGTGCGACTGCGCGAGGGCGAATTCGCGGCGGTTGATCAAGGCGCGCTGGCGCAGCGTGAGGGCGGCGTGCAGCGGGGTGAGAAATTCCAGGAAGCCCTGAGGGAGGTCGCGCGCGGCGTCGAAATCCGCGGGAGCGGAATTGAGGGGCACAATGCGATCCGAGAAAGGATTTGCTGCGTGAGCACCTGAGAAGGATGTCGCTGTGGCGGCCATGGCGTTTTTTTGTTGCTTTCTCCGAGGGGGCCGCGAGAAAAGTGCTCGTTGGCCCAGTGGAATGGAGTAGACTCCAAAATAAGGGCCGAGTCAAAACGACCCGTCCGATTCGGACGGGTGCCCGGAAGGGGCGAGAAGAAGCCGCGGTCGGCCGTTGGTTCCAAGCGAGCTTCTTGGCGTGGTTATGGCATCCGGAGGTCCATTAATAAAGTGTGTATTATGAATGGCTTACGAGATTGATGGTGGCTGCGAGCTTCTTCGGCGGGAAAGGTCTATGCCTAAATTGAGCCTTTTCGTCCAAAATTCTCCTTATGAACAGGTGCTTGAGGAACTGCGGGACAATGTGGCCTCCCGGCAAATCCGCAAGGGTTTCGAGCACCTGAATACTCTGGAGGCGGTTTTCCAGTCCTGCAGCCCGCGCGAGCCTGGCGGCGGCGTGCTGCTGGGCTATCTGGCGCAATGGGTGGACATCGGCTTCGGGCGGCGCGACCTGGTGAAGCAACTGCTCGAACGGTTTCCGCTGGCGTGCCGGCAAAATCTTTCCGTGCTGGATTATGTTCACGTGCGCATGGCCGAAGGATTGATGGCCATGTCCGAAGAAGAGTACGGGCAAGCGGCGGAGCATTTCGCAGTGGTGCTGGCGCTGGAAAACGAGATTCTGGAGAAGCAGGTTATTTCCATCGCCAATTTCTGGACCGGGCGCTGCTTTCGCCGGCAAGGACGCTACGACGACGCGCTTGGCTACGTGGCCAAGGCGCGCGAGCTGGCGCTGCGTTTGCAGTATCCGAAGATGGCGGCGGTGATGAGCGTCCTGGAAGGGTGGATCGCGTTTCAGGAAGGGAAGCCGGAGGAAGCGGCGAAGATTCTTGGCGAAGCGGAAAGCGTGCTGCTGGAGACGGACGATCATCTGACGCGCGGCAACATCAGTTCGGCGTACGGGCGCATCGCGCGGCGGCTGGGAAATTACGATCAGGCGTTGACGCGCTTCGGGAAAGCCATCGAGGAGTACAGCAAGCGCGATCCGCACAACCGCAATCTGGCGCGGTCGTTCGTAAACATTGCTTTCGTGAAGCGCATGCTGGCATTGCAATTGCGCGACAAACTGGACCGCGAGGCGGCGCGCTCCCGCAAAAAACGGGATCGCGAAGCCGCGCCTGCCACGGCCACACGACTCAAGAGCCGCGAGCATCTGGTGCGGTTGCGCGCCGAAGCCTTCGAGCATCTGCGCACCGCGCGCGAGATTTATGCGCGCTTCGGCGATCACCGCGGCACCGGGAACGTGCACATCACGTTCGCTTACCTGTATCTCGATGACGGCGAGCTGGACCGCGCGGCATCCGAAGGCGCGACGGCTTTCCAGCTAGGCGATGAGAAGAAGGACAGCGTGCTGAAGGCGCGTGCGCGCATTCTGCAGTGCGCGGTGGAGAGTACGAAGTTCGAAGAGCAGATCGAGGAAGGCTCGAGCGAAGCGCCGTCTTCGCAACTGGCGTGCGAGTATGCGCGGGAAGGGTTGCAACTTGCCAAGCACACGCAGAATCGCCGGCTCATTGCCAAGGCGTACGTCGCGCTGGGCCTGGCGCTATGCCTGGATTTCGCCGAGGACATGGAAGAAGCGCGGCAGTGCTGCGACGAAGCGACCACGCTGCTGAAACCGACGAGCCACGACTACGTTTGGCGGGAGCTACAGCAGCTTCGGCGCAAGCTGCGCGGCACGGGAAACATCAATGCGGCGCTGCGCGACTGGTCACACGGCTTGGTGGGCGGGAAAACATTTCAGCAAGTGAGCGATGAATTTGCGTCCATCGTAATTCCCAAGGTGTGGCGGCGGGAAGGGTGCAAAGTGGCGCGCGTGGCGGCGCGGCTCTCGGTTTCGCCGAAAAAGGTGCGGCGCATCCTGAGGGACCAGGGATTGCTGACCGATTCTCCCGTGGAGGATCGCTAGCTCGCGAGGAAAAAAGAAAGGGGCCTCGCGGACGAGGCCCCTTTCAGGCAATCCGGCAGATGTTTATTTTCCGCTGGAGACAACCAGGTTGTTTTTCACGGAGAAGACATTTGGCACCGCACTGGCGCGAATGTTGGCGAGATTCTTGTCTCCTTCGCTGTCTACGACACCTTCGAGCGTGACGTTGCCGTTTTTCACGATGATATGAATGGACGGAACGGCGGATTCGGCGTAACGCGAAAGGCCGGTCTCGCCGTAGACGGCGCGATAGGTGGCCCGACGGATCTGGTCATCCATGGGCGAAAGGGGCAGCACTTCGATGTTGTTCACCACTGCCGAGATTCCCGGGATGCTTTTCACGGCGCCTTCGGCGTCGGATTTCAGAGTCGGGCGGGTGACCTGGCCTTCGAGAATTAGCCTGTCGCCGTCCACACGAAACGCGAGGTTATCGAAGACGGAGTAGTACGGAAGCAGAACGAGTTGGTGGCGCACCTCGCGGACTAATTCCTGCTGTGTCTTAGGTTCCTGATTCTTTTGGCGCTTGTCTGATGCGGCGGCCCAACCGGATGGCGCCGCAGCAAGCGGCATGCAAAGAACCAGCGCTGCGAAGAGGGCCCGAAGTTCCTTTCTCATGATCTTTCCTCCAAAGAGTGTGCGTATTGCTTTCCCCTAACGTTAGATTCAGGGCGCAGCAGGAAAGGGTGCATGCCAGCGGGCCGTCCGCTGGTGTTAGCATGAAATAAAGTCGAGGCAGAAAACGAAACTTTTGTGGATGAGTTGGATTGTCCGCGAATCGCGCAGGGAGCGGATAGGAGCGGGAAAGCGTGCTGGTGATTGCCCATCGCGGAGCTTCCGGCCATGCGCCGGAAAATACCATGGCGGCGTTTCGCAAAGCGCTGGCCATGGGCGCGACATTTATCGAAACGGACTTGCAGCTTTCGCGGGACGCGCGATTTGTGGCGATCCACGACAACACGGTCGAGCGCACCACCAACGGCAAAGGCGCGGTGCACGAGCTGACCCTGGCGGAGCTGCGGCGGCTGGACGCCGGAGCGTGGTTCGGCAGCGAGTTTGCCGGCGAGCGCATTCCCACGCTGGAAGAAATTCTCGGCTTCGCGAAAAAGCACGATGTGGTGTTCTACCTCGAACTCAAGCCCGGCGGCTCCTGGGGCGGCGAGCACGCGTTGATCGGTGCGCTGCGCGAATCGGGAGAAATTGCGCGCACCGTGGTGATTTCGTTCGACCCTTCGATTCTGGCGGCTATCCGCAAGGTTGAGCCGACGCTGATGACAGGGTTGCTGTTTGATGGCCAAACCGAGAATCTGATCGAGAAGGCGCTGGAGATCGGCGCGAGGCAACTGGCGGTGCGCGGCGATCTGATCACGCCGTCGATGCTCAGCGAGGCGCGGCGGCGAGATCTGCAAGTGGTCTGCTGGACGGTGAACCATCCCGCGCATATGCGCATGCTTGCTGCCGCGGGGATCGACGGAATCATGAGCGACTATCCGGACCGGCTGATCGCCACGCTGAAGAAGGCGGAGGCCTGAAAGAGGCTGGCCGCCTGGCGCACTGTGAGCTAGTTGTCCGCGCGCTCGGTGAACTCCGTGGTGATTCCTTTTCCGATCGTCGAGTACAGCGCCGCAAATTGCGCGACGCTCAGTTGCTCGGCGCGCGAGTCGGCGCGCAGCGACTGCCGCTGCAGCTCTTGCCTGACCTGCTCGGGTTCGGCGATCGGGCGCAAATTGTTCAACAGTGTTTTTCGCTTTTGCGCGAAACACAATTTCACAAAATCGAGAAGGCCGGACTCGTCCATCGGCGGCAGTTTGGCGCGCTCGCCCGGCAGGCGCAGCGAGACCAGTGCTGAGGCGACTTCCGGCGGCGGGCGGAAGGCTCCCGGCGGAATCTTCATGGCCAAGCTCGGGCGCGAGAAATATTGGGTGAGCACGGAGAGATAGCCGTAATCGCGGGTACCGGGACGGGCCGCCAGCCGGAAAGCCACCTCGAGCTGAATGACGATGTGGATTTCATCGAGGTGATCGGCGAACTGAAAAAGATGATGAAGGATCGGTGAGGTGATGTAGTACGGAAGATTGCCGTAGAGGCGTACACGGCGGCCTGCAGCTAGAGCGGCGATGTCGGTCTCGAGAATGTCGGCGGCGACGACGGTCAGGTTGGGATATTCGGCGGCGAGATCGTGCAGACGTTTTGCCAGCGAGGGATCAAATTCCACGGCAATGACGTCCGCGCCCGTGGCGGCCAGGTGCCGGGTCATCTCGCCGTGGCCGGCGCCGACTTCGATCCACACCGATCCGGCGGCGCCGGTGCGCGCACCTCCGATGGAATGTTCGGAAACGCCGATGGCGCGGGCGATCTTCTCGCGCCATCCGGCATCCGATAAAAAATGTTGACCGAGCTTTTGCCGCGCCATGCGCGAAACAGTGTAGCAGGCGTAGGGGCGCAGCACTGCTGCGCCCCATCTTGGCAAGCATCAGATAGTTGGTCGAAGTAAAGGGAGCGCAGGCAAGGAATGCGCGCGCAGGCAAGATGCCGGCGCCACCAGAAATTATTCGTCGCGCAATGCGTTCATGGGCTCGAGGCGCGCGGCTCGGCGTGCGGGGATGGCGGCCGCGAGAAAGGAAACAGCGGCGAGAAGGAGGACGGCCAAAATCAGCGTAGCGGGATCGTAGGGGCGCAGGCCAAAGAGCAGGGAACTGGCGGCGCGCGCTCCGAGCAGCGCCAGAACCGTTCCCACGGCCAGCCCGGCAGCGATCAGTGTGCCCGCGCCACGCAGCACCATCTTCAAGATGCTACTGCGTCCCGCACCCAGCGCCATGCGAATGCCGATTTCATTCCTGCGTTGCGCCACCATGTAGGAAATTACGCCGTAGAGGCCGATGACCGCGAGCACGCCTGCGAGCAATCCGAAAAAGCCGGAAAGCGTGGCCATCAAGCTTTCCGGAACCAGGGTCTCCTCGATCTGCGTCTTGAACACGTTGAAATCCACGCTGATCGCGGGATTCACCTGCGCTACTCCGCGCAGCACCGCGGCCATCACGTCCCGCAACGGCACATTCGAGTGCACTACGATGGTCTGCGACAATTCAGCACCTGGCAACTGGGTGTCCGGCACGTAGGTCATGATCTCATTATCTTCTCGCAGCGAAGTGACTTTGGTGTCTCCCGCGATTCCCACGATCTCGAAAGTCATGGCGGTCCGCCGTACCCCGTCGATCTTTACGAAGCGCCGCCCCAGTACGTCGGTGGTCCCGAAGATCTTCCGGGCAAACGCCTGGTTGATGACCGCCACCAAGGGTGCAGTGGCGGTGTCGGTGTCCGCCAGGTCGCGCCCTGCGAGCAGCGGGATGCCCATCACTTCGAAGAATCCGGGACTCGCCATCGTGAAGTACGAGAGTTTTCCTTCGGATTTTGCCGCGTCGCCATCCGCCGGGGTCACGTGATCGTTGAACCAGCCGCCGCCCATCGGGAAATTCTCGGCGCGCGCCGCGCGGTCCACGCCCGGCGCGCTGCGCACGCGTTCGAGCAATTGCCGGTCGACCACAGGCCATTGCTCCTTGGTGTATCCGGCGCGTTGCCCGTTCAGGCTGACCACCAGAACGCCGTCCGTCCGGAACCCGGCGTTCAGCATGGAGAGTTTGTGGAACGTGCGCACGAAAAGAAGCGCGGAAAAGAGCAGCACCAGCGAAAGCGCCACCTGACCCGCGACCAGCGCCCGCTGCAGCGTAAATCGCTCGCGCCCGGCCGTCGTGCCTCTTCCACCCGCTTTCATCACCGCCGCGGGAGCGATTCCCGTGGCGCGCAGAGCGGGCAGCAAGCCAAACAGCACACACGTAAGAATGGCCAGCCCCGCCGCGAACAGCAACACCATCGCATTCATGCGCAGGTCGAGAAAAATTGTTTGCTGCGAAGTCGTAAGAAACGCCACCAGCGCCTGCGACAAGAAACGGGCCAGCAGGACTCCGCACACGGCTCCGACCAGCGAAAGCAGCAAGCTCTCCGTCAAGAATTGCCGCACCAGCCGTCCGCGGGAGCCGCCGATGGCCAGGCGCACCGCTACTTCCTTCTCCCGGGCCGTCGCCCGGGCCAACAAAAGATTCGCCAGGTTCGCGCACGCAATCAGCAGAACGACGCCGGCGATGGCAATCAACAGCCACAATGGATCTTCGTAGGTGTCGCGCAAATCGGAAAGGCCTTGGGCTGCCGGACTTGTCTTCAGCGAGTACGAGAGAAAGTTCTTTTGCCGTTCAGCGTCGAATTGCGGCGGCAACGCCGCCGCGAACACCGAACTGGCCAGCGCTTGCAGATGCGCGTCGGCGCGCTTCGGCGACCAGCCGGGTCTCAGCCGCCCGACCGCGGTCAGCCACCACGCCCAGCGCCTCTCCAGCTTGTTTTCCTTGCCGGAAAAGACCGGTTCGGAGCACACCGGCACGGCCAGATCGAAACGATGCCCGACATCGATTCCGGTGAAGTTTGCCGGAGTTACACCAATCACTTGTACCGGATGCGTATCCAAGGACACCGTCGAGCCCACTGCCGAAGCCGCTCCTCCAAATTCCCGTTGCCAGAAGGCGTAACTGATCACCGCCACTGGAGCGCACCCGCGCCGATCATCCTCGCTGGAAATCAGCCGGCCCATCAGCGGACTCACTCCCAGCGTGCGGAAATAGTCTCCGCTGACCCAAATGCCTTCTGCTTGCCGGACTCTGCCGCCTTGCGACAAGTCGAATGGCCAATCGCCCCACGCGAAGATGCTGGAGAACGCTTCCTGACGATCGCGAATCTGCTCCCACATCGCGTTGGTTATGTGGCCGTAGCGGTTCGGGAAGTTTCCGCTGCGTCCTTTCGGGCTGACCACTTGTACTTCATACAATTCCGCCGGCTTGGCCACCGGCAAGCTGCGCAAGCGCACGGCGTCGAGCAGCTGGAAAATGGCGGTGTTCGCGCCAATACCGAGCGCCAGCGAAAGCACCGCCACCAGCGTGAATGCGGGATTCAGCCGCAACATACGGATCGCGTAGCGCAAGTCTTGCCCGAGCGTTTCCAGAAAGCCGAGGCTGTTCATTTCGTATATCTCCTCGCGAATTTGCGTGAGGTTGCCGAGCTTGCGCCGCGCCGCGCGGCGCGCTTCTTCCGGCGACATGCCGCGGGCAATAAAATCGTCGGTTTCGATTTGCAGATGCGCCTGGATCTCCAGCTCGCGCTCGCGGTCCCAATGTTTTCGCCGAAGAAAGCGCCACAGTCGCATGCTCTACTCGTTGCTCGGCTGCAGCACGCGGCCGATGGCGCGAATCAGTTGCTGCCACCGGTCGGTATGTGTGGCCAGTTGCTTGCGTCCGCTTCGCGTAAGCCGGTAGTACCGCGCCTTGCGGTTGTTTTCCGAGGTGCCCCAGAACGAGGCGATCCAGCCGCGATCTTCGAGCCGGTGCAGCGCCGGATAAAGCGAGCCGTGCTCCACTTGCAGCACCGATTCCGAGCGATGCTCGATCAAGTGCGCGATGGTGTGCCCATGCGCCGCACCGAGCACCAGCGTCTGCAAGATAAGCATATCCAGCGTTCCAGGAAGCATTTCCCCGCTAAGGGGCGGGGTGTCGCGTTTTGCCATAGTTTCCAAATCCTACTCCGGTAGATAAGCTATGGGAAGCTCATAGTAGAGACGAAGCAAATCCCCAAAAATTTCGTAAAATTGCGTAAATAGATGACCATCGAGGCGGCACGCCCCACAGATGGTCTAGGCGAGTTCTAATCGAGTGACACATCGCAGCATCCAGTAGTCCCCAACAATTGGTTTACCCGCGCCCCTTGACGGCATTGGGGACGTTCGGTAGCGTCAAGTTTGGTCATGAAAGCATGAGAATCCTGTTCGTGGCGTCGGAGGGGCTGCCGTTTTCGAAGACGGGCGGCCTTGCGGACGTGGTCGAGGCGCTGCCGAAAGCGCTGGTGACGGCGGGGCACGAAGTCGCCGTGGTGCTGCCGCGCTACCGCGGCACCAAAGCGACCGCCGTGGTCATGCCCAGCGTGACCATTCCCATCGGCAACCGCCTGCGATTTCCGGCCGTTGCGGACGGCACCTCCATCGCGGGCGTGCGCTACTTCTTCGTCGACGACCCCGCCTACTTCGATCGCGACGGCATCTACGGCGGAGCCCACGGCGAGTATCCGGACAACGCCGAGCGCTACAGCGAGTTTTGCCGCACCGCCATCGAAATCTCCAAGCACATCTGGCCCGCGGACTTGTTTCACTGCCACGACTGGCAAGCGGCCCTCGTGCCTGTACTGCTGCGCACCGTGTACAGCGACGATCCGCTGGTGAAGGACCTTCCGGTGGTCTTCACCATTCACAACATGGGGTATCACGGGCAATTTGGAAAAGAAGTGCTGGAACGCGCGGGGATTCCCGCGCCGCTGTTTCATCCCGGCGGTCTGGAATTTTTCGGCAAGGTGAATTTCCTTAAAGGCGGGCTGGTCTATTCCGATTATTTGACGACGGTGAGCCGGCGCTATGCGGGGGAGATTCAGACGCCCGAGTATGGCTACGGGCTGGACGGCGTGGTACGCAGCCGCGCGGATCGCCTGGTAGGAATCTTGAACGGAGTCGATTACAGCGCGTGGAACCCGGAAAGCGATCCGTTCATCACGGCGCGCTATTCCGCCAAGGATCTTTCCGGCAAGCACGCGTGCAAACAGGATCTGCTGGAGACTTTCGGGCTTCCACCGCAGCACTTGGGCCGGCCGGTGATCGGAATCGTCTCGCGGTTCGCGGATCAAAAGGGATTCGACTTAATCGCGGAGCGCGCGCACGAGTTGATGCGCGAAGATGCAGCGCTGGTGGTGCTGGGCACCGGGGACCGCCGCTATGAAGACATGTTCCGCGCGCTGGCTGCGGCGTACCCGGACCGCGCCGCCGCGCGAATCGCGTACGACAATGCAGTGGCGCACAAAGTGGAAGCCGGCGCAGACCTGTTTCTGATGCCGTCGCACTACGAACCCTGCGGCTTGAACCAGATCTACAGTTTGAAGTATGGTACGGTGCCGGTCGTGAGAGCCACCGGTGGATTGGACGACACCGTCGAGACCTTCGACCTCGAACATGGCACCGGAACTGGGTTCAAGTTCGAGGAATACTCCGGCGGCGCGATGATGTACGCTATTCGCCAGGCGCTGCATCACTTTGCGGACGAGCGCATCTGGAAGCGCATTCAACTGAACGGCATGGGCAAGGATTTTTCGTGGAAGGCTCCAGCGGCCGAGTACGAGAAAGTGTACCAAGCGGCGAGGGCGGCACGAGGCCTGGTGACGGTGCGAGGCGGCGCCGCTGCTGCCAAAGGGCCGCGCAACCAAAAGCCCGTTGTAACATCTAATTAGCCTGATTCGAGGAGAGACTGGCGAGGCGTCGAGTGGCGCAACTCGCCGAGGCAAAGACCATGGCTGAAAACATTCTGGCAGTCAATGACGGCAATTTCGAGGCGGAGGTGCTCACCGCGAGCAATACGACGCCGGTGATGGTGGATTTCTGGGCGGAGTGGTGCCGCCCGTGTCACATGCTGGCGCCCACGGTCGCGGAAATCGCGCATGACTACGAGGGCAAGCTCAAAGTGACCAAGCTCAACGTGGATGAAGCCATGAATTCCGCGGGCCGCTACAACATCCGCGGCATTCCCACGTTGCTGGTTTTCAAAAACGGGCAGATGGTCGAGCAGATCGTCGGCGCAGTGCCGAAAGATCAGATCATCAAAGCGCTGGAACGCCATCTCGCGTAAGCAGGGCTGAACTCGAGATTGTCGAGATTTCAAAGGCGCGCTGCGGGTAGAATTGCAGCGCGCCCTTTTTTGTTCGCGGCCGGCAGGCTGGGGATTAGGGCGCTTCACGCTGCGGCGGAAGGTTGGCGGCGGCTTGGCCCGGCTGAAGCCTGGCCCTACATGAGGAGCTACATTTGGCGACGGTAGAGACAGCGGCGAGCACGCCATCGCGCACCATTAAAGGGCCCGACCATCCGCCGCTGCTGGCAGGAAATCGCGGGCCGGAGCGGATTTCGCGGCCGGGGCTGCATGAAACCGTGTTGCAGATTCTGAAACCGCTGCCGCGAGGTTTACTGCTCGATTGCCCGACCGGCGAAGGGGCCTTGGCGCAGTGGCTGCTTGCGGAGGGTTTCGAGCTACGCTGCTGCGATTTGTATTCAGAGTTGTTCCGGTTGGATGGCGTGGAGATCAAACGCGGAGATTTGTCCGGAACGTTGCCGTATGCCGCGCAGTCGTTCGACTATATCACTTCGCTCGATGGCCTGGAGCACATCGATTCCGTTCCGCAGGCCTTTCGCGAGTACAAGCGGCTCCTAAAGCCAAAGGGACACCTGATCATCAGCGTGCCGAATATCATGAACGTTGAAGAACGGCTGAAGTGGTTGCTGTTCGGCTATACCTCTCACTTCAAGCCCCTTTCGGATCAATCGAAGGCCAAGATTCAGTATGACACCGCCGGCAAAGACGAGATTGTCGTGCACGCAAATCCCGTCGGCTACAACGAGCTGCGCTATTACCTCGAAAAAAACGGCTTCGCGATTCAAGGCATCTACCGCGACCGTGTGAAAGCCAACCAGTGGCTGTACTGGCCGCTGGTCGCCTTTATCCGCCTGCTGGCCAAGTTCACGCCACAGGCGCGGCAGAAGGACCGCTGGACCAAAGAATTGGTCTCCGATCCGGTGCTGCTCGGCGGCAATACCATCATCATTCATTCCATCCTGACCTAGCGCACCCCCATCCGAACCCAGGGCATTCCATCCGAACGCGTGGCGCTCGCCCGGGCATAAGCGTCGTTCGGCTTCGAGAAATCTTGCTGACTCGGGTGTAGGTTTTGGACGGAGCCTCCATTGCAAATACCCCGTGGTTGGCGGAAGAGCCTGGAGGGTAATGCGTGAGCCAATTTGCGGCTAAGGCTACAGACGTTTACAATTCGCGGATGCGAAATCACGTATCCATGCGGGTTCTTCCTTTCCTGCCGGTAGGGGCAGCCCTCTGTTTGGCGCCGGCTCCAATCGTCGCGCAGAGCCCTGCCAGCGCTCCGTCGCTCACGATTAAGTCCATCGTCGTCAGCGGACAGGCCAGATTCAGCGGGGACCAGGTGCTGGCAACGATTGGATGGAAGGCCGGGCAAGATTTCGACGTCAAAGCGCTCAACCGTGCGGCGGAGATCCTGGGGAAGAGCGGCGCGTTTGAGGAAGTGAGCTACACGTACACGCCGCATGGGAATCAGGTTACCGTGGAATTCACCGTGAAAGAGGTGGCGAAGTTTCGGAAATGCATCTTCGACAATTTCGTGTGGGCGAGCGACGAGGAATTGCAAGCCCGGCTGCAGAAAGATATTCCGCTGTACACGGGAGAGGCTCCGGAGACCGGGACGATTTTGGATGATATTTCGCGAGATCTGGAGAAACTGTCGCAAGAGCGAGGCGTTACCGCGCGTGTGGAGCGGCGCGTGCAGCAGGCCAGCATTGTGGACCCCAATTGGAATCACCTGTATGTGGCGCAAGGGCCGCAAGTGAAGATGCAGGCGGTGAGTTTTAGCGGCATGCTGGCGGCGAGTCCCAAGGAGCTGGAGAAAGACGCAGGAGTGCTGGCGGGCAAGGACTACTCCAGGGCGCGATGCCTCTCCTTCGCGACGGCGGTGCTGATGCCGTTCTATCACGAGCGCGGCTATCTGCGGGCCACCGCCAACTTGACGGCGCGCGTGCTGAGCCACGCGCCAGGCTCCAACGAGTTTGCCGTCGAAGCCATCTACACGGTAAATGAGGGAAGGGCGTATCGCTGGGCCGCGCCGGAGTGGAAAGGCAATCAGCGATTTGCGGAGGCGGACCTGGAATCGTTGACGGGTATGAAGGCGGAGAGCACGGCGAATGAACAGAAGATCGAGGAAGGCTGGGCAGCAGTCAAGAAGGCTTACGCGAAGAACGGCTACTTCGAAGCGAAGATCACGACGGAGCAGGTGCTCGATGAAGCGGGCGGGCATGTCCACTACGTGGTGACGGCCTCAGAAGGGCCGCAGTATCGCATGGGGAACTTCGAAGTTTTCGGAGTGCCTCCGAAAGTCGCCGATCGCCTGAAAGGGAAGTGGCGGCTGAAAACAGGGTACGTGTTCGATGGGTCGTACATGAGCGAGTTTTTGAAGAAGGATGCTGCCGCAGCGCTGGCCGGCGCCCTGCAGCCTTCCTCGAAAGTGAAGATTTCGACGCAGCCGAACCAGGAGCAGCATGTGGTGGACGTAACATTTCAAGTCCAGTGATTGAGGGAACATGGGAGCTTTGCAAGGGACAAAGCCAGCGCGATGCCGCTGGGCGAGCAATGAGTGGAACATTCCGTACCACGATGCGGAATGGGGTGTGCCGGTGCACGATGAGCGCACGCTCTTCGAGTTCTTGATTCTGGAAGGCGCACAGGCGGGTTTGAGCTGGGACACCATTTTGAAGAAGCGGGCGCGGTATCGCGAAGTGTTCGACGGATTCGATCCGGCGAAAGTGGCGCGGTACGACGCGCGCAAGAAAAAGGCGCTGCTCAGCGATGCTGGGATCATCCGCAACCGGCTAAAGGTCGACGCAGCGGTGAGCAATGCGCAGGCTTTTCTGAGCGTGCAGAGAGAATTCGGCAGCTTCGACAAATATATTTGGGCATTTGTGGGCGGCACACCGAAACAGAACGCCTGGAATACACACAAACGCGTGCCTGCAAAAACGAAAGAGTCCGACGCCATGAGCAAGGATCTGCAGAAGCGCGGCTTCCGTTTCGTCGGCTCCACCATCTGCTACGCTTTTATGCAAGCGACAGGGCAAGTGAACGATCATGCGGTATCGTGCTTTCGATACAAGCAGTTGCGCTAGTCCGTGCCGCCGGCTGCGATCGTCTTGCGTTGCGGCGGGGCCGGGCATACGATAACGATGCCGGTGTTTTCTTACTGATTCCCAACTGAAACGAGAGTCTCAAAAGTCTTCAGCGGGATGTGTGCGAGCGAGGAGAGAGTCGGAATGAAATCGGCGGTGGTGGTGGGCGCGCAGTGGGGGGATGAAGGCAAAGGCAAAGTTGTCGACTATCTGGCTGGAGCGTTTGACTACATCGCGCGGGTGGCGGGCGGGCACAACGCCGGACACACCGTCATCATCGGCAAGCAGCGGCATGTGCTGCAACTGATTCCCTGCGGAATTCTCAGGCCCAGGCAGCAAGCGGTGATTGGCACCGGCGTGGTGATCGATCCGGCGGCGCTGGTGGCGGAGATCGAGACGCTGGCAAAAGGCGGCATCCACGTTAAGGGCCGCTTGCACATCAGCAATCGCGCGCATCTGATTTTTCCGTATCATCGCGAACTGGATAAAGCGGCGGAAGGCGCGCGCGGCGCCAACAAAATTGGCACTACCTCGCGCGGCATCGGCCCGGCGTACGAAGATAAAATGGCGCGGCGCGGGCTGCGCGTGTGCGACTTGCTGGAGCCGGCGCTGTTTCGCGAGAAGGCTGCGCGCGTGGTCGCGGAGAAAAACCGCCTGGCCAAGGGCGCGTACGGCGCGGACATCGATTTTTCCCACGAAGTGGACGAGACGCTGAAGCTCGGCGAGAAAATTCGCGGCTACATTTGCGATACCGCGGAGCTGGTGAATCGCGCGCTCGATGAAGGCAAGTCCGTGCTCTTCGAAGGCGCGCAGGGAACCATGCTGGACATCGATCATGGCACGTATCCATACGTGACGTCGTCGAGCGCGATTTCCGGCGGCGCGACCACCGGCGTTGGCGTCCCGCCCACGAAGATCAAGCACGTCATCGGCGTCTCCAAGGCGTATACCACCCGCGTCGGCGGCGGGCCGTTTCCCACCGAGATGCCGGACCTCGAAGCGCAGGAAGTGCGCGAGCGCGGCAAGGAATTCGGCGCGGTGACCGGGCGCCCGCGGCGCTGCGGCTGGCTGGATCTGGCGGTGCTGCGCTACGCGAAAATGATTAATGGCATCGATTCGCTGGTGGTGACCAAGCTGGACGTCTTCGATACGCAGCGCGAAATTCAGATTTGCGTCGGCTACAAATACAAAGGAAGCGTCCTCAGAGAAATGCCGGCGCTAGCCGAGGAGTATGAGAAGGTCACTCCCGAGTACAAGTCGCTCCCGGGATGGAATGAATTGACCTACGGCGTAAAAGACGGCGGGAAATTGCCGAAGGCGGCGCTCGATTATTTGCGTTTCATTTCCGATTTTCTGCAGGTCGAGATTGGCATGATTTCCACTGGGCCGGAGCGCGATGCCACCATCGTGCCCGAGGGCACGCTGCTGGCCCGTTGGCTGTAACGTTCACTTGTCAGGCTTTCGATATGCTCAGCTACGAGCAAGCCCGCCAAATCGTCATCGAACAAGTAGGCAAGAAGCATGGCCCGCACGGGAGCGAGATCGTGAGCGTGTGGGATGCGCTGGGCCGCGTGCTCGCGCAGGAAGTGCTGTCGGATCGCGAGTATCCGCCGTTTGACCGCTCGACACGCGACGGCTACGCGGTGCGTGCGATCGAGGCCGCGGCGGCGGCCGAAACCGGCAAAACAATTCGCTGCGTTGGGGAGATCAAGGCCGGTGACAGCGTGACCCTGGCGCTCGCGCCGGGAACTTGCGTGCAGATCATGACGGGCGCCGCGGTGCCGGTCGGCGCGGATGCCGTGGTCATGATCGAGCACACGCAGCGCGAAGGCGACGCCGTGCGCTTCGCGCGCGATGCCCAGGCCGGCCAGAACATCGTGCCGCGAGGCAGTGAAGCTGCAGCGGGGCAACGTTTGCTCGCGAACGGAACGCGGCTGGGTTATGTCGAGTTGGCGCTGGCGGCGCAAGTGGGCGCAGTGGATCTGAGTTGCGCGCGCAGGCCGCGCGTGGCCATTCTTTCGACCGGCGATGAAGTGGTGCTCGCGGAGCAAACTCCCGGGCCCTTTCAGATTCGCAACAGCAACAGTGTGTCGCTGGCCTCGCAGGTACGCCTTGCAGGTGGCGAGCCGGTGGTACTGGGGAATGCCGCGGACACGCTCGGAGATTTGCGTGAGAAGATATCGCAAGGGCTGCGCGAAGATGTGTTGGTGCTTTCCGGCGGCGTTTCGATGGGCAAATATGACTTGGTCGAGGCGGTGTTGAAGGCTATGGGCGCGGAGTTTTTCTTCGATGCCGTGGCCATTCGGCCGGGAAAGCCCGCGGTCTTCGGAAAATGCGGCCAGACGTTTGTGTTTGGTTTGCCCGGCAATCCGGTCTCCACGATGGTTACGTTTGAATTGTTTGTTGTGGCGGCGCTGGATTTGCTCGGCGGCGCGGAAGCACGGCCGCTGGCGCTGCTGGAAGCCCGGCTGGGCGAGGCGATGAACGAAAAGCCGGGGCTGACGCACTTCTTGCCGGCCCGCGTGGAATGGCCGCGAGGCAAGCCGGAAGTGAAGCCCCTCCGCTGGCAAGGCTCGGGCGATATTGCGGCGCTGGCGCAGGCGAATTGTTTTTTGGTCGTACCCGCCGAGAAAGAGAACCTGGCGGCTGGTGAAGCCGTGCGGGTGATGATGCGGCGGGATATTATCTAGTGTCGGGCGGCGAGGCTGGGTTGGTTGCCGAGTAGGGGCGCAGCAGTGCTGCGCCCTACTGGCACCACCGGATGGGTCTAGAGGATGGCGAAGCTATCGCATTACGGGAAGCGCGGCGAAGTGCGCATGGTGGACGTGTCCGCCAAAGCGGTGACCACGCGCACCGCCGTGGCGGAAGGTTTCGTGAAGATGAAGCCGCGCGTGGCTGCGGCGATCCGGCGGCTTAAGAATCCCAAGGGCAATCCCCTGGAAGTGGCGCGCATTGCGGGGATTTCGGCGGCCAAACGCACTTCGGACTGGATACCTCTTTGTCATCCACTGCCGCTCACGCACATTGATGTGACTGCGCGGCTGTGCAAAAATGGCGTTGCACTGCGATCCAGCGTAACTACGGCGGCGCCCACGGGCGTGGAGATGGAAGCCCTGGTTGCCGTTACGGCCGCAGCCCTCACGGTCTACGATATGTGCAAGGCCCTCGATAAAAGCATGGAGCTCACGGACATCGTGCTAGTGGAGAAAACCGGCGGAAAAAGCGGCGACTATCGGCGCCGGGCCCCGGCGAAAAGGCGCGCGCGATGACGGCAACCACGGGGAAAAGCGTCAAGCTGCTGGTGGCGGACGATAATCCGCTGATTCGCGATCTAATCAGCAAGGGCCTGGAGCCGTTCTGCGACGTGATTCTGGCGCCGGACGGCGCGGATGCGCTCCTGAAAGTGATCGACGAGCCGCCGGACGCGATTCTCTGCGATTACAAAATGCCGGGGCTGGATGGGCGGCAGCTTTTCGAGAAACTGCGCGGGCGCGAAGCCACGCGGCATATTCCGTTTTTGTTCATGGCCAGCCGCCCGGACATCGAAGAGCGGTTGCGGCCGCTGGTGGATGGCGTTGAGGAATTCATCACCAAGCCGTTTCTGATCAAGGACCTGGTGCGCATCGTCAAGAAAGTGATTGACCGGCTGCACCTCGAGAAATTGCAGCAAAAAGCCTCGCGCCCCGGCGTGATTCAGGGCCGGCTCGAAGAGATGAGCATGATCGATCTGATGCAGTCTCTCGAGATGGGGCAGAAATCGTGCCGGCTGATCGTGGCGCACGATGGCGAGCAGTGCGAGCTCTATTTTGCGAACGGGCAGTGCCGCGATGCGAAGATCGGCAGTGTGGAAGGCGATGA
The DNA here is from genome assembly GCA_035601655.1 of Candidatus Dormiibacterota bacterium. Classification (GTDB taxonomy): domain Bacteria; phylum Acidobacteriota; class Terriglobia; order Acidiferrales; family UBA7541; genus Acidiferrum. The sequence continues at coordinate 4,225 of DATNNV010000014.1, read as the reverse complement.
CGCTGTTTACAAAGTTGTCCTTTGGACGGCCGGCGAATTTGAGATCGATTTCAACGCCGCGAATAAATCCTCGAAAACCACCACCACGCGCAATACCACCGGCCTGTTGATGGAAGCGATGCGGCTGATGGATGAAGCCAATCGCGATCCGGTGGAAACGCCGCAACCCGCCACGTCCTGACCGATCGATGCGAGTAGCGGTTCTCACCGTCAGCGATACCGTAGCGAAGGGCGAGCGCGAAGATGTGTCCGGCCCGGCGGTGGTCGCGGTGTGCCGCGGTCTCGGCTGGGAAGTCACTTCGGCGCTGCGCGTTTCCGATGATGCCGCGAATATCCGCGAACAATTGCGCACGCTGGCGGATTCCGGGCGCGTCGATCTCGTGCTGACCACAGGAGGCACCGGGATCGGCCCGCGAGACAATACGCCGGAAGCCACGCTGGCGGTGGCGGACCGCGTGGTTCCCGGCATCGGAGAAGAGATGCGCCGCAAAGGCCTCGAGAAAACGCCGACGGCGGTGCTTTCGCGCGGGATTGCCGCTACGCGAAATAAATCGCTCATTGTGAATTTGCCGGGCAGTCCGAAAGGCGCGAGCGAATCGCTTGACGCTATCGCGCATCTGCTTCCCCACGCAGTACACGTGCTCCACGGCGCGCGCCACGACTAGTCCGTCGAGTGCGACAGCCTGCTCTGAGTCCGATCTGGGTCCGGCTGGCACTTTTGCGGTTACTTGGCGGCCTCGGCCGGCGGAAAAGCGGGAGCTGGGCTCCCGCACTCCAAACGCGGGTTGACGTGCGGGCGTGGGTCGTCAAGAATGTTTGCATCATGTCTAAGAAACTTTCTGACAAGAAACTGGCGGTGCTGGGAACGGGGAAGCTCGGCGGCATTTTGCTGCGCGCTTATCTGAAACAAGGATTGTTTGCGGCCAAGCGCGTGACGGCGACGGTGAAGCACCGTGAAAAAGCTACGGCGCTCGCGAAGGAATTGGGCGTTAGGGCAACCATCGACAATCGCGAAGCGGTGCGCGATGCGGATATCATTTTGCTCGGCGTTAAGCCGCAAGTGGTCGGCGACGTTCTGAAAGTGATCGCGCCGGACCTCAAGGCAAAAGCCATGGTAATTTCCGTCGCGGCTTCGGTGCCCACTAGCTACATCGAGCAGCACCTCGCTGAAAACGGCAGCAGCAAAGTCCCGGTGATCCGCGCGATGCCGAATACGCCGTCGGCCGTGGGCTGCGGCATGACCGGAATTTGCCGCGGGGCGTATGCTGGACCTGAGCATCTGGAAACCGCGCGCGCAATGTTTGATGCGGTGGGGCGCACGGTAATCGTCGATGAAAAGAATATGGATGCTGTCACGGGGCTTTCGGCGAGCGGCCCGGCGTTTGCGTATATCATTCTCGAATCGCTGGCCGAAGCCGGCGTGAAAGTGGGCTTGCCGCGCGATGTCTCGACGCTGCTGGCCGCGCAAACGATGAAAGGCGCGGCGAGTGTAGTGCTCGAAACCGGGGACCATCCCGCGCTGCTGAAAGACGCGGTGACCACGCCGGCCGGATGCACTATCGACGGCATTCTCGAACTTGAAGAAGGCAAGCTGCGCGTCACGCTGATCAAAGCGGTAGTAAAAGCCACCAGCCGCGCCGGCGAACTGCTTTTCGAGAAATAACGTGAAGCAACCAGCGAGGCTCGCACCCGATGCCGTCTGATCCCGACAGCCAGCAAGACAACGCGCCTTCTCCCACCGAGAAGAAAGTGGAAGCGGCCGCTTCGGGATCGGCGCTGGCCATGGAGCTGCCGTTTACGATGGTGGGCGCGATTGCCGTGGGCGCGGCGATCGGCTTCTTTGCGGATCGCTGGCTGCACACGGGGCATGTTCTGACGATCGTGCTCGGCGCTTTGGGTTTTGCTGCGGGCGTGCGCGAAGTGTTGCGCCGCCTTCCGGGGTGATGCGCATGGCGCAAATCCTGCCGGAGCATGCACCTGCGGGGAGCCCGCCAGGGCAGCGGACGGAGCAGCGCGTTTCCTGGCTCACGCTGGCGCTCGGGCTGGCCGCGGCTGCGATCGTTGCTGCATTCGGGAAGTATCTCTGGGCGCTGGGTTTAGCCATCGGCGCGGGCCTGGCGTGGCTGAATTTCCGGCTCTTGAGGCGCGGCCTGGACGCTCTGCTGGTGGCTTCCACTGCGCAAAGCGAGAGCAAAAAGCCGCAGGTTCCCCTGATGACTTACGCTGCTGCGGCGCTGCGTTACGGGTTGATAGCCGGGGTGGTGTATGCTATTTTTGTTCTTCTGAAAGTTCCCCTTTTGAGCATGATTGTGGGGTTGTGTGCGTTAGGAGCCGCGGCGATCGCGGCAAGTGTGTATGAAATTTCGCGTCCTGGGGACTAAGATGGCGGGGTAAACCCGCCGCTACAAGGAGCTGATCCCGCGCAGGCGGGAGTGCCGACTCGATGGAACATCACGTCAACGCAATCACTCTTTTCGTGAATCATTACCTGGGGCATTTCGCGCTGGCGCTGCTGGCCGCGCTGCATATCCAGCCGAGCAATGCGGAGCTGCCTATTCCCGAGCATGTGGTGATGGCGCTGCTGGTTCTGGTGATTGGCACGGTGCTGGCACTGTTTCTGCGCGCGCGACTGTCGGTCGAGCGCCCCGGCGCTACGCAACAGGTGGCGGAGCTACTGCTCACCAACCCGATGGGCTTTGGCATCAAGGACCTGTTGGAAGAAAACACCGGTCACGACGGCCTGCGCTACGTTCCGGTGGTGGGCTCGATCTCGATTTTCGTCCTGATTGCGAATCTGATGGGTGTGTTCCCATTTTTGTCGTCGCCTACCGGGCAAGTGACCGTGCCGCTGGCCTGCGCTGTCCTCACGTTTCTCTATTTCAACTGGCAAGGCTTTCGCAAGCTCGGCGTCGGCGGGTATCTCGCTTCATTCGCCGGAGCGCCGCATGACCTCAGCGGGTGGCTGTTGGCCATTCTGCTGTTTCCGGTCGAGATCATCAGTACCACGGCGCGCCTGCTTTCGCTTACCGTGCGTTTGTGGGCCAACATGTTTGCCAGCGACTTGATCTACGGCATCTTCTTGAGCTTGCTGTCCGGTGGCGTGGCGTTCGGCTGGTCCAAATCGCCGATTCTCGGCATCGTGCTGGGAATTTTTCCGGCGATTATTCCCGTGGCGTTCATCGCTTTGCACATTTTTGTTTCCGTGATTCAGGCGTACGTGTTCACGGTTCTTCCGGCCGTCTATCTCGGGTTGGCGACCTCGGAAGAACACTAATCGGGATTTGCCGGGCGATCCGTCAAAGGGCTGTCCGGCAATGTGCTGCTCCAGCGTGAGCCCGGCTGCACGGTGTCCGGGAACCACCTCCTGGCGGCAATTCATAAGGAGGCAGTAAATGAAGAAGTTGGCGGTAGTTTTGGCGGTATTCGTGGCGGTACTGCTGGTCGCTCCGGCGGCGTTTGCGCAGGCGGGCGATCAGGCGGCGAGCGGCAGCTCCAGGGGGTTGCTGGGCCTCGCGGTAGCCTTCGGCATGGGCATCGCGGCGTTCGGCTGCGGCCTGGGACAGGGCCGTGTGGCGTCCGCGGCGTGCGAAGGCATGGCGCGGAATCCGGGAGCCGCTGGCGCGATTCGCGCGGCTATGATTCTGGGTCTGGTGTTTATCGAGACGCTAGTGCTGTTTACGCTGGCGATGATCGCGTTGAAGGTATAAGGCGCGAGTCGATTATGTTTTTTTGGAAGGCCCGGGGGCGAGAGCTTCCGGGTCTTTTTTTGTTTGTAGATCGCGGTTCGGGCGATTGCGTGGCCGGTTCTGGTTCCGTTCTGGGAATTGGGATGGGGGCGGGTACCACCCCCGGTGTTTTTGCAAAGAGTGCGCAAGTGGTTGATTTTGCTGTGGTTAGCGTTCGCTCTTTTGCAGGGGAGTGCAGAAGAGTGCGGAAGTGGTTGGAAGGATTGGAGTTAAGAATACGCATTTTTTGCAACTTGGTGAAAAAGAGAGTGGAGTTTGGGGCTCAGCAGGTTGGCGCAGGATTACCTAAGAAGAAGTATAGCACGAATTACGGATTTGTCAAGGGAAATCTTGCAGGCTATCATAGCTCGTTAGAAATGTCCCCTAGGTTAGCTCGTTAGAAGTGTCCCCTTGTGGGGTTTGAAAGGGTGGCGTGGTGGGGGCCGGAGCGGAGCGCGGTGCCGCGGGTACCGCGACACGGTCGGGCGCAGCGCAGGCCC
>DATNNV010000013.1:0-82901 GCA_035601655.1 Candidatus Dormiibacterota bacterium | reverse complement strand
TGCCCTGTGCGCTGCGCGTTTCGCCGGTTGGATCACCCTTCTCGTTGAGGACCTTGGCGGCGGTGGCCGGGGTCTTGCCCTGGCCAGGCGCCAGCGCCTTGAAGATCGGGTCGAGGCGTTTCACGGCCCCCGCGTCGCCGCCGATCATCTGGCAGTAGCCGCGCTCGAGTCCCCAGACGCCGCCGCTGGTGCCGACGTCGACGTAGTGGATGCGCTTGCCGGAGAGTTCTTTGGCGCGGCGAATGTCGTCGATGTAGTAGGAGTTGCCGCCGTCGATCAGGATATCGCCGGCTTCGAGCTTGCCGGCGAGTTCGTGGAGCGTGGCATCGACTACGGCGGCGGGGACCATGAGCCAGATGGCGCGCGGCTTCTGCAGCTTTTTTACAAAGTCATCGAGCGAGGACGAGCCGGTGGCGCCGTCACCCGCGAGCTGCTTGACGGTATCCGCGCTGCGGTCGTACACGACGCACTGGTGGCCGTTCTTTACCAGGCGGCGAACCATGTTCGCGCCCATTCTTCCGAGACCGATCATTCCCAGCTGCATCGTGTGCGCTCCTCGCGTTAAGTTGGTGCCGGCTGCTGCGACTTGGTGCTCTGACTTCAGAACTTAGGAAGGAGGCGGCATAAAGCCGCCCCTACAAAAAACCCTTGATCCTCTACGAAAGGGCTTGCGCGACCGCTTTCGACAGCGTGGCAAGACCCGCTTTAACATTCTTGCCGAGATGCACCCGCAAGGCGCGGCGACCGCGTTCGGCGAGGACGGCGAAATCGCCGCGAGCCTGCGCGGCTTTGACCACGCCGAAAGTGAATTTTTGGCCAGGCACCGGTAAATCCTTGGCATCGTCGCAGGTAATTTGCAGGAAGACGCCGCTGTTGGGGCCGCCTTTGTAAGCCTGGCCAGTGGAATGAAGGAAGCGGGGGCCGAAACCGAGGCAGGTGGCGACTTTTTTGGTGTCGCGCACCTTGTGGCGTATTTCCTGCAGCGTCTTTTCATTGGCGGCGTCCATCAGGACGTAGCCGAGGACGGCGAAATAATCGTTGGGCTTGATGCGCCGGAGATGCGCTTTGAGAACGTCGACGAGTTTCGCGCCGCCTTGGAGGGCTGCAGCGTTTTTTTCGTCGGCGTAGAGCTTGACGCCCGAGCCTTCGAAGAACGGCGATTCCGGCGGGAGATGGCCGCTGGCTTCGTATTCGGTGGTGAGTTTGCGCGTTTCGATTTTGCTGGCTTCGACGTCGGGCTGATTGAATGTGTTAATGCCGATGACGGAGCCGGCGACGGCGGTGGCGATTTCCCAGCGGAACATTTCCTGGCCGAGCGCATAGATGTTCGGCAGGGAGATGCGCACCACGGGATGGCCGGCTTTTTCGAGCGCGGCTACGGCGTCGTCTTGTGCTTTGTTGGGTTTGGAGGCAAGGCGCAAATAGGCGAAGACGCGATCGCTGCCGTAGACGGCGGGCTTGCCAAGTTTTTCGCGGTCGACGGGGATGATGCCTTTGCCGATCTTTCCGGTGGACTCGGCGATCAGTTGCTCGAGCCATGCGCCGAGGTCGGAGATACCGGGTGAAGTGATAAAGGTGATTTTGTCGCGGCCGTGATTGGCGGCGACGCCGAGAATGGTGCCGAGGATGACGCCGGGGTTGACGTCGGCTGCGGACGAAGCGCCGCAAGCTTTGACCATTTCCGCGGTGTTCTTCAGGAACTTGGCAACGTCCAGGCCCATGACCGCGGCAGGAATCATGCCGAAATTGGAAAGCGCGGAGTAGCGTCCGCCAATGCTCGGAACGCCGGGAAAAATCTTGCGAAACTTGTCCGCTTCGGCGACTTGCTGCATTTTCGAGCCGGGATCGGTGACGGCGATGAAGTGGTTGCCCACTTCTTTCTCGCCCACTTTCGCCTTTATGCGCTCGTAGAAGTATTGCTTGAAGATGTTGGGTTCGAGGGTGCTGCCGGACTTGCTGGAGACGATGCACAAGGTCTTCGCGAGATCGACTTTGTTTTCGACGGCTTTGACTTGCGCGGGATCGGTGGAATCGAGCACATGCAGTTCGGGAAAGCCGGCGATCTTGCCGTAAGTCATGCGCAAGACTTCGGGGCACAGGCTGGAACCGCCCATACCGAGAAGGAGGGCGTGCTTGAACTTGGCTTTCTTTACGTCGGCGGCAATGTCCTTGAACGCGGTGATGTTGGCGATTTGCTCGTCGACAATGGGGAGCCAGCCGAGCCAACCGCCTTCATCGGTGTTGGTCCAAAGCGAAGCGTCTTTCTGCCACAGGCGCTGCACTTTATTGTTGCGCTTCCAATCGTCGATGGCGGCGGCCACGGCGCCGGCGAGATCTTTCGGCAGCTTGTATTTCTGCGGGTTTACGCTCACGCGTGCACCCCGGCGGTCTTGCCGGTGACTTCGAGCAATTGCACAAAGGCGTCCGCGAAGAGCTTGACGCCGTCGACGAGCAGTTTGTTGGTGACTTCCTTCATGGAGATGCCTACGTGTTCGAGCGCGGCCATGGTCTTTGCGGCTTCCTCGACATTCTCGGTCAAGCTGGGGCGCAGCTTGCCATGATCACGGAATGCATCGAAAGTCGCCGGCGGGATGGTGTCCACGGTATCGGCGCCGATGAGCTCTTCGACATAGACGACGTCGCGATATTTGGGATTCTTGGTGCTGGTGCTGGCCCAGAGAAGCCGCTGGGTTTGCGCGCCTTTGGCTGCCAGGGCCTTCCAGTGTGCGCCGCCGAAGAGTTCTTGATATTTGCGATAGGTGAGCTTGGCGTTGGCGATGGCGATCTTGCCTTGCACCGCGGTGAGCTGGCTGCGCTTGGCGGCATCGGTGGTGGTCTTCAACATTTCATCGATGCGGCCGTCGATCAGCGTGTCGATGCGGCTGACGAAGAAGCTGGCGACGCTGGCGATGTGGCTGACGTCCTGGCCCTTGGCGGCGCGCGCTTCGAGCGCGTCGAGAAAAGCGGCGGCGACCTGTTCATAAGCGGATTGCGCAAACAAGAGCGTGATATTAATGTTCAGCCCGTCTTCGAGCAATTGCCGGATCGCGGGAACGCCTTCTTTGGTGGCCGGCACTTTGATCATGACGTTTGGCCGGCTGACGGCTTTCCAGAGGCGGCGTGCTTCGTCGATAGTGCCGTGGGTGTCATTGGCAAGCGTGGGCGAGACTTCGAGGCTGACGTAGCCGTCGCGGGTGCGCGAGTCTTGATACACCTGTTTGAAGATGTCGCAGGCGGCTTGCACGTCGCGAATGGCGATTTTTTCGTACACGCCTTTGGCACCGAGCGATTTGGCGTCGGGTGCTTCGATGATGTCGGCGTAGTCCTTGCTGGTGGCGATGGCTTTTTCAAAGATGGCGGGATTCGAGGTCATGCCGCGCAGACCGTCGTCACCGATCATTTTTTGCAGGGCGCCGCTGGTGAGCAAATCGCGGCGAATGTAGTCCATCCAGGGCGATTGCCCGTAGGCGAGCAGGCCCTTAAGCGGGTTGGTGTGTTGCGAACCCACGTTTGGAACCGTCGAGGTAGTGGTCATGGTAATTCTCCTTAACTTCCCGGAAATTCCGCGAGACCCATTGTACGCCTGTGTTCCGGCGCCTGCTTGCCGGAGAAGCTTTGGAGCCGAGCCGCAGCTACTTCGCGGCTGGCGCGCAGAATTTCGCTTCCAAGGCTTTCACTTTGCCGAGACGCCGGACGTGGCGCTCCTCGTTGGTGAATTTGCCGGAGAGGAACGCTTTGACGAGTTCTTCGGCAAGCTTTACGCCGATGACGCGCGAGCCAAGTACAAGAACATTGATGTCGTCGTGTTCGACGCCTTGGTGCGCCGAGTAAGTGTCGTGGCACATGCCTGCGCGCACGCCGGCGACTTTGTTGGCCGCCACGCTGGCGCCGACGCCGCTGCCGCAGATGAGCACGCCGCGCTCGGCCTTGCCGTCAATCACCGCGCGGCCGACAGCCTCCGCGAAATCGGGATAGTCGGACGGATTTTCGTTGAATGCGCCGACGTCCAGGACTTCGTGGCCGAGGGAACGCAGCAAATCTCCCATCGATACTTTCAGCGCAAAGCCTGCGTGGTCCGATCCAATCACGAGTTTCATGCCTGGCTCACTTTCCCAAGACTACTTTGGCAGCGGCGACCACGTTGTCCAGCTCAAAGCCAAATTTTTTCAGTAGATCTTTGATGGGCGCGGAGGCGCCGAAGGAGTGCATGCCGATGATCTTGCCCTTCGGGCCGACGTAGCGGTCCCAGCCGAAGACCGAGGCCATCTCGACCGAGACTCGCGCGGTCACTTCCGGCGGAAACACGCTGGCTTTGTAAGCGGCATCCTGCTGCTCGAAAAGCTCGAAGCACGGCATGCTGACGACGCGCGCCTTGATGCCTTCGGCGGTCAGTTTTTCGTAGGCTGCGACGCACAGCTGCACTTCGCTTCCGGTGCCCATCAGGATCACGTCAGGTTTGCCACCCGCAGCGTCGGCCAAGACGTAAGCTCCTTTGGCGACGCCGGAAGCCGGCGCATATTTTGTGCGGTCGTAAGTGGGCAGCGGTTGCCGCGTGAATACCAGCGTGGAAGGGCCGTGCATGTGTTGTATGGCGACTTTGTAGGCTTCGACGACTTCGTTGGCATCGCCGGGACGTAGCACCAACATGTTCGGCGTCGCACGCAGCGCCGCCAGTTGCTCGATGGGCTGATGCGTCGGCCCGTCTTCGCCGAGGCCGATGGAATCGTGCGTGAAAATGTACAATACCGGAATCTCCATCAACGCGCCGAGGCGCATGGCCGGCTTCATGTAGTCGCTGAAATTGAAAAAGGTGGCGCTGAAGCTGCGCAGTTTCGAGAGCGCCATGCCGTTAGCGGCGGCGCCCATGGCGTGTTCGCGGACGCCGAAGTGCACGTTGCGTCCTTTATATTGATTCGGGTAAAAGTCGCCGGCGCCTTCGAAGGTTAAATTGGTTTTGTTGGAGTGCGCCAGATCGGCGGAGCCGCCTACCAGCCAGGGAATATTTTTCGCCAGCGCGTTCAGCGTTTTGCCCGAGGAATCGCGCGTGGCCATGCCCTTAGCGTCCGGCGGGAACGTAGGCAAATCTTTGTCCCAGCCATCAGGAAGTTTTCCGCTTTGCATGCGATTGATTTGGTCGGCGAGCTGCGGGAATTTCGCTTTGTATTGCTCGAATTTCGTGGCCCATGCGGCGTGTGCTTCCGCTCCGCGCTTTCCGATGCCGTTCTTGAACTGATCGTAGACGCCGTCTGGTACCAGGAACTTCGCATCTTCGGGCCAGCCGTAGAATTTCTTGGCGAGTTTGACTTCGGCTTCGCCCAGGGGCTCGCCGTGCGCATCGGACGAGTCCTGCTTATTCGGCGAACCGTAGCCGATGTGGCTGTCCACGACGATCAGCGTCGGGCGGTCTTTCGTCTTCAGAAAGACTTCGTACGCGCGCGCGAGCATTTGCAGATCGTTGGCGTCCGCAACGCGCGTGACATTCCAGCCATAACCCACAAAGCGCGTCATGACGTCTTCGCTGAACGACCACACGGCTGGTCCGTCCAGCGTGATGCGGTTGTTGTCGTAAATCCAGCAGAGATTCGAAAGTTTCAGGTGGCCGGCCAGCGAAGCGGCTTCGCCGGCAACGCCTTCCATCAAGTCGCCGTCGCCGCACACCGAGTACACATTGAAATCGAAGAGGTCGAAGCCCGGCTGATTGTAATTTTCGCCCAGCCATTTGCTGGCGATGGCCATCCCCACGCTGTGCGCCACGCCTTGCCCGAGCGGCCCGGTGCTGGTTTCCACGCCGGTCGTCAGATGCGATTCGGGATGACCGGGAGTTTTGCTGCCCAGTTGGCGAAAGCGCTTGAGCTCTTCCATCGGGAGGGCCAGGTTCTGCGTGACTTCGCCTTTGGCGTTTACTTCACGCACGCCGGCCAAATGCAACGTCGAATACAGCAGCATCGAAGCGTGGCCCGCGGAAAGCACGAAGCGATCGCGATTGGGCCACCGCGGATCGGCCGGGTCGTAACGCAGAAAGCCCTGCCACAGCGAATAGACCACCGGCGCCAAGCCCATCGGCGCGCCAGGATGCCCGGAATTGGCCTGTTGCACGCCATCGATCGAGAGCGTACGAATGGTGTTGATGCTCAACTGGTCGAAGTTCACCTGGCTCACGTTTGCTCCTGTGGCGGGCGAGGAGGGCTCCCGCGAATTGGTTCAGGTCTTAGCTGCACAGCGTTACGGCACGGCTGATGGGATTTTACGCCCCAATAAAAAAGGCCAAGGGATGAAGCGGCCCGCGGGCGCTCGAATCGAGGCCAAGGGCTCCCGGAAAACTACTCTGCCTCACCGAACTTGTCAATTGCACCGCGCCCTTCGCGCACTATCATTAGCATTAGAGCCAGCCAATGCTTTTTGGGCCGCTGCCTCGCCCCGTGCTAACCTTGCTCATCCACTGCCAGCGATGCCCGGGTGGCGGAATGGCAGACGCTGAGGACTTAAAATCCTCCGGGGATTTTTCCTCATGTGGGTTCGACTCCCACCCCGGGCACCAGTCTTTCTTATTGAAGATGAACGAGTTATTGGGCCGCCCCTTTCCGTGTCCTTCTGGTGTGCCCCACGCCGCAAAAGAACGAGTGGATCGTGACTCCAGGCATTGATCAAATCCTGTTCAAGCTGCGCTCGCCGTGAGCGCACCCACGGTGCGTAATGCTTCTCGGTGATTCTCACGCTTTGATGGCCTAGCAAAATAATTCCTGCGCCATGCAAGTTCGATAATCGAAGTCGCGCAATGCAGGCCAAATTCAGTGAGTCGCTGGCGTAAACTAATCCACGGTCAGGTACGCGCAGCGCGGGTGTCGCGCATGAATTGCTTAATGCATTGAGCGGCATTTTGTTTGGCAAAAGGAGGCTGTTATGCCCGTTGAATCATGCATCCCGATCATCCGAGCGCAAACCTGGAGAAGAGTCTGCGTTTGCGGGTTGATGGTCTCGGATTCTCGATGAGCTCAGAAATGCGCAAAGACGACAAGCTGATCTTCTGCATGCTTCGGAAAGACGAGTTATTTTTTATGCTGAACCAACGCGCGGGGACTCCGGTAAAGCCGGAAGACTACGAGGGCATTCGACGCTACTGGCGCCGAAGAAACGCGCATCTCGTCAGTGCTTGATTTACTGATGACTAGAAGCCAGTGCTACGGAGTTTGCTGGTTTCAATTGCCAGATTGTACACTCAGCTAGCGGCCAAAAGGCGCAAAATGAACGAACAAAGAGAAAAAGAAGAGGTGGGGTTCGGGAAGAGTTCCTGGCTAGCAGAAAAATTTTCGCGGGCGGTGTCAATGGCCTTGGGCGCTTTGATTGCAGCCGCTGAGAATGTATTCGCATCGACGACGGCGCTGCTGGTTGGGATTAGCCTGGCGATGAACCCATTTTGCTTCCAGGCCAAGGCCCGCAACGCGCGACTCTTTGCTGCAACAAAATCCGATAATCAGGCCTCACTCGTTCATCGCAACCTATGGCCGGAAAGCAAGTCACCGATTCGCCTCGACGCGAAAATCGAAGAGCGCATCGACGGCCTACTCAAACGGATGACGGTCGAAGAAAAGGTCGGTCAGGTCATCCAGCCCGAATGGAAGTCGATCAGCCCGGCGGAGGTGGCACAATACCATATCGGCTCGATTGAAAACGGCGGCGGTGCGGTGCCCGGCGGCAATAAGCATTCGAGCGTTCAGGACTGGGTCAACTTAATCGAGCCCTATTACGACGCCTCGGTTGATCCGGTGAGAAACCGCGTCATCATTCCGCTGATCTGGGCCTCGGATGCTGTCCATGGCCACAACAATGTCTATGGCGCTACGCTTTTCCCGCACAATGTCGGGCTAGGCGCGGCGCACGACCCGGACCTGATCCGCCGCATCGGCGAGGTGACTGCCGCCGAGATGCGCTCGACCGGCATGGACTGGTCGTTCGCGCCGACGATTGCAGTTGCACGCGACGACCGCTGGGGCCGCACATATGAGAGCTACTCGGAAGATCCGAAGATCGTGGCGCAATATGCCGCCGCCATCGTGACGGGACTGGAAGGTTCGGGTTCGACCTTCCTCGACAAGGATCATGTCATCTCGACGGCCAAGCACTTCCTGGGCGACGGCTCGACAGACGGCGGCCGAGACCAGGGCGATTCCCTCGCCTCCGAAGGCGATCTGATCCGGCTGCACGCGGCCGGCTATACCCAGGCCATCGACGCTGGCACACAGTCAATTATGGCATCTTACAATTCGTGGCACGGTGTCAAGATGCATGCCAATAAGGTGCTGATGACCGACGTGCTGAAGGGCCAGATGGGCTTCGACGGCTTCGTCATGGGTGACTGGAACGCGCACGGCCAAATTCCCGGCTGCACCAATGCTGATTGCGCCCCGGCGTTCAACGCGGGGCTCGATATCTTCAACGCGCCGCAGGACTGGAAGGCGCTCTACGCCAATCTGGTGCGCGAAGTGAATGACGGCACGATTCCGAAGGCGCGCCTCGATGACGCCGTGCGGCGGATCCTGCGCGTCAAGATGCGTATGGGCGTGTTCGACGAACCCGCGCCGGACAAGCGTCCCGACACCTACCTGCCCATAGGCACGCCCGGTCATCGTGCCGTCGCGCGCCAAGCGGTGCGCGAATCGCTGGTACTGCTCAAGAATGACGGCGTCCTGCCAATCAAGCCTAACGCCACCGTGCTGATCGCGGGCGACGGCGCCGACAATATCGCCATGCAGGCGGGCGGCTGGACGCTTTCCTGGCAGGGCGCCGATAACGGCCCGAACGACTTTCCCGGCGCCACCTCGATCTATGAAGGCCTGAAGGCCGAAATCGACGCAGCTGGCGGACGGGCGCTGTTCAGCCCGGACGGCACGTCGGCGCAAAAAGCTGACGTTGCCATCGTCGTTTTCGGCGAAACCCCCTATGCCGAATTCAAGGGCGACCAGAGCGACGTGGCGCTGCATCACGACAATGTAGAGTCTCTGGAACTGATAAAGAAGCTAAGAGCGCAGGGCATTCCGGTGGTCGCCGTCATGCTGTCGGGCCGCGCGCTCTATATCAATCCGCAGATCAATGCCGCCGATGCCTTTGTCGAGGCGTGGCTACCGGGCTCGGAAGGCGAAGGCGTCGCCGACGTGCTGACCGGGAAGTACGACTTTACCGCCAAGCTCAGTTTCTCATGGCCCAAACGCCCCGATCAGACACCCTTGAATGTCGGGGATGCGACGTATGATCCGCAGTTCGCCTATGGTTTCGGGCTGAGTTACGCCGCGCCTGCGCAGACGCCCGCCTTGTCCGAAGTGGCCAACACGGCCAAGTACGGAGAGAAGGACGTCTACTACGCTAAGGGTACGACGTGGAACGGTTACAAGCTCTCCATTGGTGATAGCAACGCTTCGCACACGGACTATGCCGGCACGCGCGCCACGCTCTCCGGATCGGCGGGCCTGACGCTGGAATCGCAGGCCGACGGCGCGTTGCACGCGGCGTGGAAAGGCAAATCGAAAGCATGGCTGCAACTGCGCGGGGACAAACCCAGCGACATCAGCCGCGAGGCCAATGGCGCGATGATGCTCAGCCTCACCGTGCGGGTCAATGCGGTTCCGGCCACCGAGGTGCGACTGGGCGTCGGTTCTGCTTCAGTGCCCGTGACCGCTGAACTGAAGGCCCTTCCCCTCGGCAGCTATGCGACCCTGGCGGTGCCGCTGTCATGCTTTTCCGCGCAGGACCTAATGAAGACCCCGACCATCGCCCATTTGGAAACTTCCGGCAGTCTGGACCTGTCGGTGTCCGAAATCCGCCTAACGGAAACCAGAATGGGCGCAGCTTGCCCCACGGAGTGAAGGATTTTCAAGAAGGCACGAAACAAGGATTTCATTCTCATCGCCATGGAAGAAGTCCAAACCTATCGCCCGCAGGCTCTGAGGGCGAAGCGCAATCAACGACCCAAGCCTCGGAGATGCGCCCATGAGACGATTGCGCCTGGAATCTAACCACTCGTAAATGCAGCTCGGCGGCTTTGCCGCTTCGTGAAATGAATAAGTTACGTCCTATGAATCCCCTGAGGGGTTCGACTCCCACCCCGCGCACCAGTTCCAGTTTTTAATTCTTCTCGCTAGTGGGCAGTCGCCCACGTCGCGGTTGTTTCCGCCAACTCCCGCAGCACTCCCGCATCGGTCTTCCCAGACTTCTTCAGCACATGAAACGAATGGTCGGCTCCGTCGATCACGTGCAGCGTCGCCAGCGATCCCAGCTTATTGCAAATCGGCCGCAGCAAACTCAAATCCGCCAGCTCATCTCGCGTCCCCTGCAAGAACAGCATCGGTTGATTAACTCTCTCGAGATGTTGCGCGCGCTTCGTTCCCGGCCGCTTCGGCGGATGCAGCGGAAATCCGAAGAACACCAGCCCGCGTACACCTTCCAATTCACCCTCCGCTGCAGCTGTCGACGTCATACGCCCGCCAAACGATTTTCCGCCAGCAAACAACGGCAAGTCCGGCGCCGCGTCCCTCGCGGCACGCACTGCCGCCGCAACGGTCGCCGTCGCCACGCCCGGCGTGTCCGGAACCCGCCGCTGCTGCTCCATGTACGGAAACTGATACCGCAGCGTCGCCACGCCGGCGCGCGAAAGTTCCTCCGCCAGCGCTTCCATAAACGCATGCCGCATCCCCGCACCCGCTCCATGCGCCAGCGCCAGCATCCACTTCGCATCCGCCAGCCGCACCAACAGCGCCGACACCTCACCTGCGCCGTCCACAGCAAATCGCAAACTCTTCGCAGTTCCCACGCTCTCACTCCCAGCGGTGCCAAACGCCTGCTTGCTTTTAGTACAGCCCCGGAACCAATCGCTTGGTCTCCCGGCGGTACGCCACATACTCTTCCCCGAATGCCCTGGCAACGCCGCTTCCTCGATATGAATCCTGTAGAGCAGCGCCGCCGTCGAACGTCATCGCGTCTCTACCCGTTCCAGCCGCACCAGCAACTTCCGGCTCCGCGCTCTCATCGCCGGCGTTCCGCTGCGCGCGGCCGCACGCAATATCTCCACCACTCTCGCCCGCATTCCAGCGTCCTCCTCCGCCAAGTCCGCCAATCCTTGCAGCGCGAATGTCCGCACGATCGAACTCCGATCTTCCAGATACGTATTCAGAAACGCCGCCGCCCGTTGCCGTTCCTTCGCGTTCAGCGCCAGCCGCGGAATCATCGCCGCCAGGTGCCACCGCAGTTCCGGTTCTTCAGCCTCCGCCAGCAATCCCAGCAATTCCTTCTTATAGCCCTGCAGCACTTCACGATTCTTCCGCGTCACTTTCTCCGCCGCGTCCGCAGCCCGCATCCGCACCACCGCATCCACAGACCACAATCCCGCGATCAACCCGCCAAATAGTTTTGGATTCTTCAGCACCGCAGCGGCTACTTCGTCAGACCGGCCAATCGTTCGCCGGTCTTCTCCTTGCAGGAGAGAAAGTATGTTTTTGCGCGGCATAACCAGGAGCGTCGAGCTGAATAATACAACGCGCGAAGCGTTTTTCAATCCACTCCGGAGCAGCACCAATTTATTGTCGAAAACGCACAGATTAGAATATGAATCGAGGCCGCGCATGTTTGCAACGGCCTCCGCTTCGCGCCCGACCGCTTCTTGGCTTTTGTCTTACGCGGAGGCTTGCTGGCTCCGCTGCAGAAACGCCAGCAGCTCCGCATTCACCTGATCCTTCAGCGTCGAGCACATCCCGTGAGGCGCCCCGGCATAAACTTTCAGCGTCGCGCCCTTCACGATCTTCGACGAAAGCATCGCGGACGCCCCGATCGGCACGATCTGGTCATCGTCCCCGTGCAGAATCAGCGTCGGTACGTCAAACTTCTTCAAGTCTTCCGTGAGATCCGTCTCCGAGAATGCCTTGATGCAGTCATACACCGCTTTGTGTCCCGCCAGCATTCCTTGCAGCCAGAACGAATCGCGCAAGCCCTGCGAAACCTTCGCTCCCGGCCGGTTGAACCCGTAGAACGGCATGCTCAAATCCATGAAGAATTGGGCGCGGTCGCTCTGCACCCCCGTCCGAATCTGATCGAACACTTCCATCGGCAATCCGCCAGGATTCGCAGGCGTCTTCAGCATCAGCGGAGGTATCGCGCTGATTAGCACCGCCTTGGCCACCCGCTTCGTGCCGTGCCGCCCGATGTACCGCGCCACTTCGCCTCCGCCCGTCGAGTGTCCGACATGCACCGCGTCCTTCAGGTCCAGCTTTTCCGTCAGCGCCGCCAGATCGTCCGCGTACGTGTCCAGATCATTGCCGTCCCAGGGCTGGCTCGATCGCCCATGGCCGCGCCGGTCGTGCGCGATGCAGCGGAATCCGCGGCCCGCCAGAAACAGCATCTGGTCTTCGAACGCGTCCGCGCTGAGCGGCCACCCGTGGCTGAACACCACCGGCTGCCCCTTGCCCCAATCCTTGTAATAGATGTCTGTGCCGTCTTTCGTCGTGATCGTCGCCATGGGTTCCTCCTCTTTCTGCTGCAGGCCATTCCCCATTCGGCTACAGGCCATGCACGCGCATTATGGCGCAACTCTTCGGTTTGGGAAACTGATTGAGGGACTACACTGAGGTCTTCAGAAATGCTGGGAGTTATGATCTCGCTGGCTGCGGGCCTTCTCCGCCCGTCCGGTCTCGTCTCATCGCTGCACTATGGTTTCCAGTTTCAGATCAAACCATTCTTGCAGCGCCGGCACTGCCCGAAACGTCTTCGCATTCACCTTTCCCGGCACCGTCATCCAATACACTGTTGCGCTATTCGTCAGGCTGTCGATGCACATCCGCTGGTGCGTTTCTCGCGCGGTATCCGGCGATTTCTTCCTCAGCCACACCACCGTTCCTTCCTCGGACTCGTTCACCTCAACGAATCCCACCTGCCGCGCCGCCGTTTGAAACGCTTGCACCGCTTGAAATCTGTCCATGGCCCCTCTTTGCTGCTTTGTGCACGGATTTGCCGCCGCGCGCTCTACGGATTCTCCCAGTAGAAAAACTCCACGCCCACGCCAGAACTCCCGCCCGGCACGTCCTTCCATTCCACGTGGGACACCCTTCCCGTGAACACCCGTTCCGTCGCCGGCATCCCTGCGATCCGTTTTGGCATCCGCATCCACACTTGCACTGGCAGCCCCACAAATACCGGATGGCTGGTCACAAAGTAAACTCCCCGCGACGATATGTTAAGCGATTTCGCGGGGTGCCCGTTCGTCAGCGCAGAGTGCACCGCGCAAAACACCAATGGCACTTTCAATCCGTAGCGGTGTGTATAGCGGCGTTCCGATGTGCTCATCGCGCCCCCCTTCCTCTGGAGCGGCAAGCTCGCGTTCCGCGAGTTCCCTCTACGCCGCTCCATCGTCTCTAAAGCCTTCTCCTTGACAGAATGTCTTTGCACCAAACCCGCTACTGTACAGAATTGAACCTTGAGTACTGAATCGGTACTGAAGGGCATCGCGCTGCTGTAAATTACAAAGGCCCCAGCTGCTGCGGGTCCGCTCCCGGAGTTGTCCTGCAGCCTCTCGTTGATCGTGAATAATTTTTATCGTCTATGCGCCAATCACGTACTGTTCAATATTGAACAGTACGGCGTTCCGGTCCATACTAGCCTCAGCTATGGCCCAATCGTCCGCAGCTCGGCGTGTTTCTGTTAAGCACCGTCGCGCTTCCCAAAAAGCGATTCTCGCTATCCCTGCTTTCGACGTGAAATCGTTTCTCGACTCTGCCGGCCTGGGCAGAGTCGTTCGCAAGCTCCGAGCGAAAGAGACCGTCTTCGCGCAGGGCGATCCCGCGAACCAAGTCATTTACATCCAGGAAGGCGGCGTCAGGCTTACGGTCGTCAATGAGTCCGGCAAGGAAGCCGTTGTGGCCATCTTCGGACCGGGCGACTTCTTGGGGGAAGGTTGCCTCGCGGGGCAATCCGTTTGCATGGCCACGGCGACTACCATTGCGGCCACCATCGTGCTGGTCATCGAAAAAAACGAGATGATTCGCGTGCTCCACAAGGAACACGAATTCTCCGACCGCTTTATCGCCTACATGCTCGCTCGCAATATCCGCGTCGAAGAAGACCTCATCGACCATCTCTTCAACTCCAGCGAGAAGCGCCTGGCCCGCACTCTGCTCCTGCTCGCGCGTTATGGCGCGCCCGGCCAGCCCCAAAAGATCCTTCCCAAACTATCGCAAGAAATGCTCGCGGAGATGATCGGCACCACGCGCTCCCGCGTCAATTTCTTCATGAACAAATTCCGCAAGCTCGGTTTTATCCAGTACAACGGCGAGATCCATGTCAACAACTCACTCTTGAGCGTGGTCCTGCACGAATGACACGAATGAGTTGATACTTACCCGTGGGTCTTGCCGGAACGTTCTGAGGGGGCTACCGGTGGCCGCTCGTAATCAATGGCGTGATTTCTACCGTAGCGCTCTGCGCGAGTCGGCTAATGGGCCTTTTCGTGTGTTCCTGGCGGATATTGCCATCGGCTTCTGCGTTCAGCGTCTGATGGAAGCCACTCCACCGCCCGTTTCCTCAGAGCGCGAAGCCATCTCCATCGCCCTCGCCGACCTCGAAATCCTCAAATCTCTGTGCAGAAAATACGGCTGATGCGCCTCCGCCATCAAGCTCCACGCTAATCCGCACTACCGCACAAAACCCACACCGATCGCCAGCGATCTATTTTCCGGGCGCGCATTCAGCTTCAGTCGTTCGCGCTCCGCCTGTTCCTTCGTTCCCAGCCGCTTCGACAGGAACACAAACTGCCCGTCCCGCCGCGCGTACACCACCCAACCTCCGGACGTTCTCGTCATAGACCCTCTCAATCCCTGCATTTAAGATGCACGGTGCTCAACAATGGCCACGCCGTCCCCTCCGAAGTATAGCCCGCCACCGTGCTTGTCCGCTTACTTCTTCCGCGGCGGCTTGGCCCTCGTCGGCCAAAACTCGATGATCGTCTTGTTGCATCAGGCTCGCGAAACGCGTCCCATGCCCTGACTTGCTCAGATAACCGTTTACCCGCAGTTGGTGAGCCCTCGCAATATCCTGAGCAAGGCACGACGCTCCTCAGCGCTCGATTCGGCTGCTACGCTGTTTGGCGATGATCTGAGGGTGGCAAGGATTATGTTAACCAGCAACCCCGGTCGCGGTTCACGGAACGCGCAGCGCGCCCCACCCCTATCTCCCTGCTCGCTCCTCCATTACAATCTCCCGGTTCGCTCCGCTTGCTCGGAGCCGCTGTTCTCGGGGAGGCTTTTGTGCCGTCGATTGATTCTTTCGACCTCATCGTCATCGGTTGCGGTCCTGCCGGAGAAAAAGCCGGCGCGCAGGCCGCCTATTTCGGCAAACGCGTCGCCGTCATCGAACGCGCCGAATATCCCGGCGGCAGTTGCATCAACACCGGCACCGTCCCGAGCAAAACGCTTCGCGAGTCCGCGCTGTACTTTTCCGGGCTCAAGCAGCGCGGCCTCTACGGCATCGACTATTCGCTCAAGGAAAATCTCACGGTCCACGATTTCATGCACCACGAGCGCGAAGTCGTGGAGATGGAGCGCGCGCGCATCCTCAAGAATTTGGCGCTGCACAAGATCGAGTTTCTGCGCGGCCAGGCCACCTTCGAGGTGGGGCACACCGTCTCCGTCCTCGGCGCATCCGGCTCGCGCACGCTGCATGGCGAAGTCATCCTCATCTCTACCGGTTCCAAACCTCATCGCCCCGCCGAAATCGCTTTTGACGATATTCACACCTTCGACTCGGACACCTTTCTGCAGATGGACCGCATCCCCAAAAGTCTCGCCGTCATCGGCGGCGGCGTGATCGGATGCGAATACGCTTCCATTTTTAAGGCGCTCGGCGTCGACGTCACTCTTGTCGATGGCCGCGACCGCCTGCTTCCGTTTCTCGATCCAGAAATCTCCGATCGTCTCCGGGATCGCCTTGCGGGTCTCGGCATGCACTTCTGGTTCAACGAGCGGCCGGTCAAAACCGAAAATTCCGCCGCCGGCGTCACCCTCTCCATGAAAAGCGGGAAAACTCTGCAGACCGACGCCGCGCTCTTCGCCGCCGGCCGCCGCGCTGCCGTCGATGGCCTGGCTCTTGAAAAAGCCGGCCTCGCGCTCAACGACCGCGGCTATATTCCCGTTGACGAAAACTACCGCACCGCCGTTCCCGGCATTTACGCTGCCGGCGACGTCATCGGCTTTCCCGCTTTGGCTTCCACTTCGATGGAGCAGGGCCGCGTGGCGGTCTGCCACGCTTTTGGATTCAAGTACAAGCAGCGCGTCGCTTCCATGCTGCCCATGGGCATTTACACCATTCCGGAGATTTCCGCTGCGGGCGAAACCGAAGATTCCTGCAAGGAAAAGAAGATCGACTACGTGGTCGGCCGTGCCCTCTACGAAAACAATGCCCGCGGCCACATCACCGGCGACACTGCCGGTATGCTCAAGCTCATCTTCGCCCGCGCCGACAAAAAACTTCTCGGCGTTAGCATCATCGGCGAAAACGCCACCGAACTCATCCACATCGGCATGATGGTCCTCGACAACGGACTGACCATCGACGAATTCATCGAGCAAGTCTTCAACTATCCTACCCTCAGCGAGCTTTACAAATACGCGGCTTACGACGGCCTCGGCAACCTCGCCGGCCACAAACTGAGAGAAGGATAACGCGCCATGATTTTTGGTGTGGCTGCCCGACGCCGCATTTGAGATTTACAAACCGGCAACCAACAAATGATCGTAGCCGTCCTCAACCCGAGAACGAAACTCTTAGCAGTGCTATTCGCCTGTTTATTCGCTGCTGTCGGGTTCATGTTTTCTCTATATTCCCTCAGCGCCCTCCGCGTCTCTGCGCTATCTTTTTCTTCCTCTCCCTCTTCCTCTCCTGCTCCCACCTCGCACCTCGGTTTCGACCGCGACCAGTATCCCGGCGACGCCGCGATGAAACTCCTGCGCAAAGACTTCGTCTTCAGCGGCTACTGGCTTGGCTCGCCCCCGGGAGAAAAGACCAACACCTGGCAAGGCAAGCGCGAACTTCTGCGCTCGCTCGGTTACGGTTTTCTTCTGCTTTTCACGGGGCCTGACTCAGGTACGCTGAAGTCTTCCGCGAGCGCGAGGGAGAAGGGAACTGCGGATGCCAAAGCTGCGGCCACTTCCGCGCGGCGCGAAGGTTTTCCCACGGGCGCGGTGGTTTTCGCGGACATCGAAGAAGGCGGGCGGCTCACGCCAAACTATCATGCTTATCTCCGCGGCTGGTCCGGCGAATTGCGCGGCAACGGTTTCAAGCCCGGCGTGTACTGCTCCGGCATGCCGGTCAATGAAGGCCACGGCGTCACAATCACCACCGCGGACGACATTTATAATGATCCGCTCATCCCGGACTTCGCGCGCTGGGTTTACAACGATGCGTGCCCTCCGTCCGGCGGCTGCACCGTGGAACGACAAGCGCCCGCTCCAGCGAAGAGCGGCATCCGCTACGCGGACGTCTGGCAATTCGCGCAATCACCCCGCCGCAAGCAATACACCGCGCGATGCGCTGCGAAATACGCACCTGATGGCAATTGCTACGCGCCCTCAGATGCCGCACACCAGTGGTTTCTGGACCTGGACTCCGCGACATCGGCTGACCCATCTGGCGGAGCGAAATGATGAGGCGTCAAATAAAAAAGGGCGGCCAGATTCGGCCGCCCTTTCTGATTATTTGGTTGCGGTTGCGTGGCTTAGATTTGGCCGAGGCCGCCGTCTACGGCAACTTCGGAGCCGGTGATGTAGGAAGCGTCGGTCGACGCCAGGAACGCTACGGCGCTGGCAATCTCGGATGGCTGGCCGATGCGCTTCATCGGCACTTTGGCGAGAACCTCGCTCACGAACTGGTCGAGCGCTTCCTGGGGCAGTCCGGTGCGCGCAAATCCCTCGGGAGTGTTGATCGGTCCCGGACTTACGGCGTTGACGCGAATTCCGCGTCCTACCAGTTCGGCCGCCAGCGAACGTGTGAACGAGCGCAGCGCCGACTTGGTTGCAGCATAGACGGAGCCGTTGACCAATCCGATTTGGCTGGCAATCGAAGTATTGATGATGATGGACGCGCTGTCATTCAGAAACGGCAGCGCTTTCTGGATGGTGAAGTACACGCCCTTGGCGTTGATGTCGAAAAGTTCGTCGTAGAGTTCGCTGGTGGTGGCGGAGGCGGGCGCGAACTTATAGATTCCGGCGTTCGCGAAGAGCACGTCGATTTTGCCCAGCTTCTGCGAAATGGTGGTGTACAGCTTGTCCAGTTCCTCCGGCTTGGAAACGTCTGTGCGAACGCCCAGCACGTCCTTGCCGATTTCTTTCACTGCGGCATCCAGGGTCTTCTGATTGCGCCCGGCGATCACCACCCGCGCGCCTTCTTCGTGAAAGCGCTTGGCGGTGGCCAAGCCGATGCCGCTGTTGCCCCCGGTTACCAGTGCTACCTTGCCTTCGAGTCTCTTCATGGTGTTTTCCTCTCCGTCTGCAAAAGTCGATTCCGGGCCGGCACGGAAGCGCGTTGCGAAATGCCACCGCGGCCTCTTTTTGGAACCTTTTGTCTGGAAGCGTCGTCTTGAAGCTTCGATACTTAGATGAGCATCTAAATGAAAGGTTTCATCCGGTAGTGGAAACTTCGCCGCCGCTGGCTCGAATTCGCCGGAGTCGCTAGACTGGAAAGGACTTATGGACCGCGCTCAGATCGAGAAAATCTCCAAGGCCCTGGCCGACCAGACCCGCCTGCAGATCTTTGAAGACATCGCCGCGCGCTCCGACCTGACTTGCGGGGAGATCGTCAACCTGCAGGGCGTTAGCCCCGCCACCATCTCCCACCACCTTAAAATCCTCTCCGACGCGGGCCTGATCGAGTGCATCAAGCACGGCCAGTTCGTGTACAGCCACGTAGTAAAAAGTGCCATCGCGGCGTACGCCGCTGCGCTGACCCGCCTGGCCTCGCGCTCGAGCAAGAAAAAGTCTGCGAGCAAGCGCTAGCGCGGTTCGCGCGCTGAGTGCGGCGCGGGATTACCCCGGAAGCAAGTGCCGCCCCTTTTGTTGATTTGGGCTTGACGGAAAATTGTTTTGCCACGCGCACCATATCTGGTCTATATAGGCCGCAATGGGAGTGGGGCAGGGACCCAACAAACCGATTTTCCCGCGCAACGACCTTTGCGGATTCGCAGGGGCCTGTCTGATTTCCATCGGCCATTTTTTTTACCGACCATAATCTGCAGGAGCCGTCCAAGGGGCGGCAACGGGAGGGAACGATGGTATCCAGATCTACCCGCACATCTATTTCTATTTTATTTTTCGCACTCATTTTTGCGGTGGTGTGTTTCGTGAACGTTGCGCCGGCGCACGGTCAGGCAACTACCTCGACGGGAAGCATTCAAGGCACGATCGAGGACCAGAAGGGCGGCGCGGTGTCCGGTGCGAGAGTGACCATCACAAACAAAGGCACAGGGCAGACGTTCAGTCCGCCGGTGAATGACGCCGGTATTTATGTTTCGGGGGCGCTGAAGCCGGGGGACTATGTGGTGCGCGTGGAAGCGGCGGGGTTCAAGACCGCGGAGCTGGCGGTGGTGGTGGAAGTGGGGGTGGTGTCGTCCGGGAACGTGAGCCTGCAACTGGGATCGGAAAAAACCGTGGTGGAGGTGGAAGCCTCGGCGATTGCGGTGAATGAAGATCAGGCCACGGTGCAAGGGGTATTGACGAGCCAGCAGATTGAGACGCTGCCGATCAACGGGCGGAATTTTCTGGACCTGGCGCAGCTCGAGCCGGGGGTGCAGATTCAGGATGGCTCGAATTTCGATCCGACGAAGAATGGGTTTTCTTCGATTTCGTTCGCGGGGCATTTTGGGCGGACGACGCGAATTGAAGTGGATGGCGTAGACATCAGCGACGAGACGGTGGGAACGACGACGCAGAATATTCCGCAGCTTTCGATTCGCGAGTTCCAGATCGGGCAGTCTTCGCTGGATTTGTCGACGGAGTTGACGTCGACGGGAACGGTGAACGTGGTTACGCGGTCAGGGACCAATGAAATTCACGGCGAAGGTTTTTTCAATTGGCGCGGGGACAGCGTGTCCGCGAAGCTGGGGTCTCTGGCATCTCCGTTTGACCGCAAGCAGTATGGGGCGCGATTTGGCGGTCCGATTTTCAAGGATAAGTTGTTCTTTTTTGGGGCGGGTGAACGCGCGCAGCAAGCTTTGCAATCGCCGCAAGTGCTTCCAGCGCCGTTCAGCGGGCTGAGCGGCTCGTACGATTCGCCGTTTCACGACACGATGTACATTGGGCGGGTGGACTGGCAAGCGCGGCCGAACCTGGAGATTTTCTACCGCTTTTCGTACGAGCAGAACCGCACGGTAAAAGGGGTGATCCCCAACAATTTCCAGGCGTTCGCTAACACCGACAACACACCGGTGCATGCGGTCGGTGTGGACTACAGTCACGGAACTTGGACGCACAGCCTGCGCGTGGGATACACGAAGTTCCGGAACGGGATCAGCGACGCGGTGCTGGGGAGCGGCATTCCGGATCCAGCGCCGGGAATCGCCATCGAAATTGGCGGTGATGCAAATTGCCTGACGGCCGGATTGGACTCGTTTTGTTCCGGGCCGAGCTTCCTGGCGCCGCAAAAGACTTTCCAGAGCGACAAGCAAACCAAGTACGACGGCAGCAAAACCATGGGCCGGCATACGCTGCGGTTTGGCGGCGGCGTGAACCGCATACAAGGGGCGGTGTTCGCGGCGTTCATCGGGACGGCGCCGATCGTGGGATCGAATTTCAATTTGTCCACCGGCGGGGATGCAAAAAATCCGCTGGATTACACGGTGACGGCCTTGTCGGTCGGAAACGGACAGGGATTCTTTACGGAGCGGCCGGGATTTGGATTCCCGGCAGGAGAATCGGCGGATACGCGGCTGCAGTTCTACTTCGGCGACGTGTGGAAGGTGAAATCAAACCTCTCGGTGACGCTGGGGCTGCGCTACGTGCGGGATTCGGGGCGCACCGATTCGGACATACCCCCGATTCCGTGCTCGGCTACGACGTTCTTCACATGCACGGGCAACCTGATCGATCAATTCGGCGCGGGGCTGGGAGGGCGGGTGCAGCAGCCGAACAAGAATTTTGCGCCGCAAATCGGCATCGCTTGGGATCCGCAGAAGAACCACAAAACAGTGATTCGCGCGGGATTCAGCCTGGGGTATGAAAACGCGCTGTTCAATAACGTGTTGTTCGACCGTTCGGCGCGACTGGCGCAGGGATTATTCCTGGTTACGCAGAACATTTGTCAGAGCGGCACGCTGGCTCTTCCGGGAGGTGCCGTTTTGACAAAAGTGCCCAGCAACGGGCATGTGATCGCCACGGACGTCTGCGGGCAGACCATCGGCAACGCCAAGCAGGACGCGATGGAACTCGAGGCGGTGTACCGGCAGGCCACACTCACGGCGGGTCCGCAGGCCAACAGCGCGTTTATCGGGAACTTTCTCGGGGACGGGTTCAACGTCACACTGACCAACTTGCTGGCGCCGCAATACCGGTCACCGTACTCGATGGAGTTCAACGTCGGAGTGTCGAGGGAACTGCGTCCCGGGACGGTGTTGACGGTGGACTACTTGCGCAACGTTGCGTTGCACGGGTTGATCGGTGTAGACACAAATCATGTAGGCGATTCGCGATTCCTGAACGCGACGGCTGCCCAGAACGCGATTACGAAAACGCTCACAGCCTGTAATGGACCCGGATCGACAATCGACCAAGCGATCGCGGCTTGTCCGGGCCTGCATCCGGTGGGAGGAGCGACGATCGTGGATTTCGCCAAGAACGGGCTGGATTCGGGTAACGCGTTCAACGGAGGCGTTTCGGCTTTTGTGCAGGGCCGGACACCGGACACCGGAGCAGCCTTCCCCGGCGTGAACGATAAAGTGGGAACGAACCAGATGCTGTTCCCGATCGGGCGATCCGTATATAACGCCTTGCAGGTCAAGCTGACGACGCAGTGGAACAATCCACTGCCGGGCGTGAAGGCAGTGAATGCGCAAGTGGCCTACGCATTGTCGCGGGCCGTGGCTTCCGTGCGAGATGTGGATTTCATCGCGAATGCTTACGACTTCCGCAATACGGGACTTTCCGGTCCGAACGGACTGGATCGGACGCACCAATTTTCCGCGGGCGCTACCTTCAGCATGAAGTACGGCGCAGAGCTGAGCTTCATCACGCACTGGAACAGCCCGCTGCCCACCGACGTCAAGCTTTCGACACCTCCTTCGGCTACAGGTGCGATCTTCACGTCGGACCTGACGGGCGACGGCTCGTTCGCTGGACTGACGGGCGGACAGACCGGGGACTTGTTGCCGGGGACCAATCCCGGAGGATTCGGGCGGGACTTCGGCGTTGGAGGTTTGAGGAATCTCATAACCGCGTATAACACCAATATCGCCGGGAAAACGCTGACGCCGGCGGGGCAAGCCTTGGTGACCGCCGGATTGTTCACGCAAGCGCAGTTGCTGGCGCTGGGGGCGACTCCGCAACCCATCGCTGATCCGCCGGCCGGGGAAGTGGCCCTCAATAGTTTTTTCACGTTTGACCTGCGGCTGGGATGGAATATCCATCCGGTGAAGAAGTGGGAGCGGCTGGTGTTTGCGCCGCAAGTGAACATCTACAATCTGTTCAACAAGCAGAATTTCGATTCGCCGAGCTTGCCGTTGAGCGGCGTTCTGACTGCTCCGTGTACGCCGTTACCCGGGCAGCCGTGTGCAGCAGGCACGGCGATCAACAACACGACGCCGGGAGACCGGACGAATTTGATTGGACTGGGGTCCGGTGTTTTCGCGCAGGGAGCGCCACGATCGCTGGAGTTTGGGTTCAAGGTGGTGTTCTAGCTGGATTGCCGGATTCGGGATTGGTGCGTGGAATTAGGCTTGGTGTGCGGAGGCAGGCTGGAAGCCGGCGCTACCAAAAAAGGCGACTGCGTCTGGGGGCCAACGGGGCGGAGCGCAACTCCTGCTCCTGTGCCTGGCGTTCTCTCCTTGGCATCACATAGCAATGGTTGTTCACTGAACCTCTGGGGAGGCTCTATGCCGTTTGTGAGTATCTCGCTGCGGAAGGGTACGTCTGCGGAGTATCGGCGGGCGATTGCGGATGGGGTGCATCAGGCGATGATTGAGGCGATTGCGATTCCGGCGGATGATCGGTTTCAAGTGGTTTCGGAGTATTCGGCGGAGAATTTGATTTACGATGCGCATTATTTGGGTGTGAAGCGGTCAGACCGGGTGGTGTTCATTCAAATCACATTGAGCGCGGGGAGGAAGCCGGGGCAGAAGCGGGCGTTGTACAAGCGCATTACGGAGCTGCTGGTGAAGTCGCCGGGTGTGCGTCCGGAGGATGTGGTGATTAATTTGGTGGAAGTGGTTTGGGAGAATTGGTCGTTTGGGAATGGGGTGGCGCAATACACGCTGGATTGAGTCGGCGCCCGCGAGAACGAGCCGAGTGGGTCGAGGCGCGGCTGATGCGATGATGCTGCGAAGAGGGCACGATGTATCGTACCCCTACGTTTTTGGGCATGGCACCCTGTCTATTGACGTAAGCTCCCGTTCCGTTTGACAAGCAGCTGTTTCAGTTTTACCCTCGGCCCTGAAACATTTGTTGCACATTTTCCGTATGGGTTGCTAGAGGGTATCTCCTTGAATCTCAAATCGAAGTCTCTGGGCCGGATAGCAGCCGCGGTCCTGTTTGCAGCAATAGTTGGCTGCGCGTGCGCCGGGCAGCAAACCATCGGCGGCACGGTCTCCAGCACTGGCGCTGGGAATGACAAGGCACGAAAGATCGACGAATTGATGGGGTTGTACAGCAAGTACGGCAGCTTCAACGGCTCGGTGCTGGTTTCCGAACACGGCCAGGTGATCTTCAAGAAAGGCTATGGCCTGGCGAACATGGAATGGCAGATTGCGAACCAGCCGGATACCAAGTTTCGGCTGGGATCGATCACGAAACAGTTCACGTCGATGTTGATTATGCAGCTGGTGGCGGAAGGGAAGCTGCATGTGGAGGACAAGCTGTCTGACGTGCTGCCGTACTACCGGAAAGATACGGGCAGCCAGGTGACGCTGCAGCACCTGCTGACACACACTTCGGGAATACCGAGCTATACGGCGGCGAAAGACATGCACGAGTGGTGGCACAACCACTTCGAGGTCGAGGATTTCGTCAAGAAGCATTGCAGCGGAGACCTGGAGTTCTCGCCGGGAAGCAAATTCGAGTACGACAATTCGGGATATTTTTTGCTGGGCGCGATCATCGAGAAAGTGACGGGGAAGAAATATGAGGAGGCGCTGCAGGATCGAATTTTCAAGCCGCTGGGGATGCGTAACAGCGGATATGACCATTCGGAACCGTTGATGGAACACCGCGCTGCAGGATACGAACACGGGAAAGAAGGATTCGTGAACGCGGAGTACCTGGATATGTCGATTCCGTACGCGGCGGGTTCGCTGTATTCGACGGCGGAAGATTTGTATCTATGGGATCAGGCGCTGTACACGGAAAAGCTGCTTTCGAAGGAGCTGAAGGCCATGATGTGGACGCCGGCCCTCGCAAACTACGCATACGGCTGGGGCGTGGCGAAGATCGCGGAAGGGAAAGCGGGCGCTGGACAGACGCTGATTCAGCATGGCGGCGGGATCAACGGGTTCAATACGCATGAGGCGCGATATGTGGATGAAAAGCATTTGATCTTGCTGCTGAACAACACCGGAGCGACCAAACTGGAGCAGATCACCGAGGGAATTGCGGCGATTCTCTACGGCAAGCCATATGAATTGCCGAAGCCATCGTTAACGGCGGAACTGGTAAAACTCGCGACAGAAAAGGGCGGCGATGCGGCGGTGGCCGAGTACCGGCGACTGGAGAAAGAATCACCGGAGAAATACGACTTCAGCGAAGCAGGGCTGCAGGAAATAGCGATCTTGTTATTTCAGTCGGAGAAGCTGCCGGAAGCGATTGCATTGCTTCGGTTGGATACGGAGGAACATCCGAAATCATCGCAGGCGTTTTTCTTCCTTGGCTACGTCTTTATGCAAGCCGGAAACAAGGGCGACGCCACAACCGCATTGGAGAAGGCGCTGGAGCTGGATCCGAAAAACGATCGAGCGGCTGGGCTTTTGAAACAGGCAAAAGAGAAATAGTGCGGAAACGCGCAACTCGTTCAACGGCTAGTCGGTGGGGTTGCGGGGGAATTTCATGTAGGGGAGGCGGACGTTGCGGTCGATGACCTGGTCGGCGCGGATGGCGAGGGGGGCTTCGAAACCGAGAGTGCCGCCGTTGGTGACGAAGTCGTCCTGGTCGACGCCGTCGCCGCTGACGCCAAGACCGCCGATGAGGACGCCGTTGCGATAGAGGCCGGCGCTGCCGGGGAAGAAGACGATACCACTTTTGTTGGCGTTGGCGGCGCCGGTTTGCGCGCCTTGGGTGCAAGGGTTCGCGGTGTCCTGCAGATACAAATTAAAGAAGGGGCCGGGCTGGGAGCCGTCGATGCCTGGGGGATAGAAAGGCATGGCGCCGAAGCTGATGGTGCGATTGGTTACGGCGGTGCCCATGGGGACGTCGGTGAGGTCCGCTGCGGTGCGCGCGGAGCTGTTGAAATAGATCATGTTGCGGGCTTTGGAAGCGGCGACGTCGATACTGAAGATGGTGGAGTCCACCATGCGGCGTAGACCGATGATGGTGCCGTCGGTGTCTGCAACAGCGATGACCATGCGAGTGCGGGAACCGAGAGGCAGACGAATGGCGGCGCGAGTTTTGTTTGCGGTGGCTTCGGCGTTGTTGAGAATGGTGGTTACGTCGGCAGCGGATAAGCCGCCCGTGCCGTTTGTGGGCGTGATGAGATCGCCTTCGGGGGGCTGGCCCTGGCTGTTAGCCAGCGGGGCTTTGAAAGTGCCGGTGCCCGCTACGGGGCCGGCGGAAATTCCTGGCGGGCGCGTCGATTGTCTTACGAAGGGGAGCGCGATGCCGCCGATGAAGACGACTCCGGGCTGTGCTGGCGTTGGGCCGAGATTGTCGAGCGTGGCGGGGCGCTGGGCTAGTGAACCGGTGAAGGCGGCGAACTCGGCGACATTGGTGTTGCTCGAGGAGGTGACCACGCCGACGCCGCCGAGAACTATACCTTTATAAAAGATGGGGAGGCCGCCGGGATTTACGGCGTTGGGATCGCTGTCGTTAGTGTCGGCTTTTCCGGTGAGGATGCCGAGGCCGAAGCCGCCACCGAGTGCGAGCGAAGGCGGTACTTTGCTCATGAAGGTGGCGTCGTTGACTAGCGTGCAGCCGCGATTGGTGTTCTCGATACCGTATAGGTCGGCGTTGGGCTGGTTCATTACGCCCGGCGGGAAATGAATGCCGCTGATGAAGCGCACAGTGCGGGAGGAGAGCGGAGCGGCGTCGTTGCTGAAAAAGGCGCCGGTGCGGCCGAGGGCTACGGCGACATCGTTGGCATC
The DNA here is from genome assembly GCA_035601655.1 of Candidatus Dormiibacterota bacterium. Classification (GTDB taxonomy): domain Bacteria; phylum Acidobacteriota; class Terriglobia; order Acidiferrales; family UBA7541; genus Acidiferrum. The sequence continues at coordinate 56,386 of DATNNV010000013.1, read as the reverse complement.
CTGGGTTTGGCCAAAATTTCCGATCGCGGTGGTGGGGGCGTTTTGTGTGCGGAACACGCCGAGGACGAAGCCGGCGCGATCGACTACGGCTACGACCATGTCGACGTTGACGGAAGCTACCGCGGAGTTGATTACGCTTTGCACGTCGGCGGTTTGCAGCGGCTGAACTGCCGGAGGTGGGGGAGTCGGCGTGGGGACGGCGGCGCCTGGTCCGCAGCCGACGAGGAGAAAGGCCAGGACGCCGGCGACTCCAAGAGCCAAGACGATTCCGAGCGCGAGGGTGCGATTGCGCTGCCGGAGTGCGTGGCGCGACTGCACTGGCTTTCTCAGTGTGTGAACCGGTGGCATGTTTTCGATGGTTCCATAGTTATCACAGTACTTCGTTGCGGCTCAATGGATTTGCTGGGCGACGGGCGCTTAAGGGTGACATTAGGTGTCTGAAAGGTCTGCGTTGTCGAGTACTGCCATTTATTTTGCGAAAAGTGTTGCTCGACGCCGGGGCTTGTTGTTATCTAGTGTTCGATTCTAACTCCTTTGCGCTTGATTATTCAGGTTTTCTGAAATGCGCTTATTGCTCCCAAGGCTGTGGTTGAGCGCGCCCGGATTGCGCTGCGCTGTGGTGGTACTGTGTGCGGCGGGGTGCGCTGGTGCGGCTGCGTGGGCACGGGAAGCGCAAACGGCGGTGGCCTCGCCGCAGACATCGGCAGGACGCGCACCTCAGAGCGACCCGTCGGCGCAGCAATCGCGGGAGAGCCGTGGATTGCAGCAGCGGATTCCACGGCAGCAGGCGCTCACCACGGCTGCGCTGGATGGAGCGGTGCGCGAAGCGAACGCGAACGGCGACGCGCGGCCGGTGGCGGGAGCGCAGATTGTTTTGCGGAATTTGCAGACGGGAGAGTTTAAGCAGGGCGCGGCGAATGGAGAAGGCATTTTCCGGATACTGCCGATTTCCCCGGGACATTATGAGTTGCGCGTGGAGGCGGAAGGGCACGCGCCGTTTGCGATTGCGGATGTGGCGCTGAGCGCGAATGAGATTACGACCTTGGAGATTGCGCTGGTTTCGGTGACGAGCGAGGAATTTCGTTCGCGGCTGCCGCGGCTGCCGGAACTGGGTCCTGCGGTGCCAGAGGATGCGATACCAGCGATGGGAAGCTACCGCGAATTCTGGCACCGCCTCGATTCCGATCCAAATTATATTGCGGAGCTGGCGCCGGACGCGCTTCCCCCGGTGGCGGATATCTACAACGTGGTGCCGAATCGCTGGGCGCTGACACAGCCGGATTACCGGCGCTATCCGCAAAAAGGCGAGTACGTTTATACGCGATCGCGGTGGTTCGATCCGTTCAACCGCAATAGCTTGAAAGGCGACCAGCCGATCTGGCCGGAATTGCTGGGGCAGCAGACGTTTCTGGATATTACCGCGACTTCGGAAACATTTTTCGACGGGAGGCGGGTGCCATCGCCGAGCAACGTGAGCGCGGCGCGGCCGGGTAGCGAGACTTTCTTCGGCCAGGGCGAGCAGTCTTTTGTCGATCAGACGCTGCGATTCTCTTTCGATTTGTTTCATGGCGACGCTTCGTTTAAGCCGATTGACTGGCGGATTCGTATCACGCCGGAAGTGAGCCTGAACGATCTGGATGTGCGGGAACTGGGGATCGTGAAGCCGGACGTGCGAGCGGGAACGAACCGCTTTGACGCTCACTTGGGATTGCAGGAAGCGTTTGTCGAACTGAAGCTGCATGATTTGAGCGCGAACTACGATTTCATTTCCGCGCGGGCGGGGATTCAGCAATTCAACGCGGACTTTCGGGGGTTCCTGCTGGTGGAGGAGCAGCCGGCGCTGCGCATCTTCGGGAATATCGGGTCGGACCGGATCGAGTACAACGCTGCGTACTTTAATTTTCTCGAGAAGAATACCAACAGCGGGCTGAATACGTTTCACCGAAGGCATCAGCAAGTGCTGCTGGGAAATGTGTACCTGCAGGATTTCTTTTTCCAGGGATACACGGCGGAGTTTGTGGCGGCGTGGAATAAAGATGATGCGACGCTGCACTATGACGACAACGGGTTTCTGGTGCGGCCGTCGCCGATCGCGAACGTGATCGATCAGAATCCGGGCGCGGGGCCGATTCTGCACGGGATTCGCGTGGGCTACTTCGGGTGGCTGGGGAGCGGGCACATTCACCGGCTGAATATCACGCATGCGTTTTATCAGGCAATTGGGAAAGATTCGTTTAATGGGATCGCGGGGCGGCGCGTGATCGTGAACGCGCAAATGGCGGCGGCGGAGCTTTCTTACGATCATGATTGGATTCGCTATCGCGTGAGCACCTTCTACACTTCGGGTGATGACAATCCGCGGGATGGACGGGCGCGGGGATTCGATAGCATCGTCGACCTGCCGAATTTCGCCGGAGGGCTTTTCAGTTTTTGGAATCGCGAGCCGATTCGCTTGCTGGGCTCGGGGATTTTGCTGACGACGCCGGGAAGCCTGATTCCGAGTCTGCGGTCGAGCAAAGAGGAAGCACAGGCGAATTTCGTGAATCCGGGAATTTTTCTAGCGAACGCCGGGATCGATTTTGACATCACGCCGAAGTTGAAGGGTTTTGCGAATTTCAATTACTTGCGCTTTCAGCGTACGGAAGCGCTGGAGTTTTTGTTATTCCAGTCGCCGATTCGGCATTCCATCGGGGAGGATTTCGGAGTGGGCTTCGAGTACCGGCCGCCGCTGACGGAGAACATTGTACTGACGGGCGGCGCTTCGGTTTTGCAGCCGGGGCAGGGATTTAAGGATATTTACACGAGCCGGACCCTTTTTTCGCTGTTTGGGATTGTGAAGTTTACGTTTTGAGTTGGGGGCAGATGCGGGAGCGCTTGAGATTGCGCAGATTGGCTGACGCCTGGGTGGTAGGGGCGCAGCGGTGCTGCGCCCCTACGCGGGCTGCGATGTCGATTACGTTGTGTTTGGTGTGTTCCGTGGTGTTGGTATTTTTTGCGGAGCGGGCGGGGATGGCGGTTGCGGCGGCGCAGGAGGCCGGGCAGGGCGGCGGGTTTCGCGGGCAAACGCAGGAGGAAGCGGACCGGAAATCGACGGGATGCATTTCGTGCCATGGGACGGCGGATGAGCCGACGATGCACGCGACGAAGACGGTGCTGCTGGGATGCACGGATTGCCATGGAGGCGATGCAACTGTAGGAGTTGCCGCGGGGACTGCCGCTGATTCGGCGGGATACAACGGCGTCAAGGACAAGGCCCACGTGCAGCCGCGCGACGCGAGTCTGAAAGAGCACTCGGCGCTGCCGGAGCGGCTGTACACGAAATGGCTGAAAGAATCGGCGGTGTACGTGAAGTTCATTAATCCTGGCGACCTGCGGGTGGCGCCGGAAACTTGCGGGACGGTGGGATGCCACGCGAGCGAAGTGCGCTCGGTGTCCACGAGCATGATGACGCACTCCGGGATGTTGTGGGGCGCGGCGCTTTATAATAATGGTGCGACGCCGTACAAGAATACGCATTTCGGGGAAAGCTACACGCGCGACGGCGTGCCTCAAGCGATCAAGACTTCGCCAGCTCCGAGCGCGGAGGAAACGCGCACGAAAGGCGTGCTGCCGGAGCTGCAGCCGTTGAACCGCTGGGAAATTTCGCAGCCAGGGAACGTGTTGCGCGTGTTCGAGCGCGGCGGGGCGAAGAAAGCGGAAGTCGGGAATCCGACTCGCGAAGAAGATCCCGGCAAGCCGGACGACAAGCTGAGCGAACGCGGGTTTGGTACCGAGTTGCGCACCGATCCGGTATTTCTGGGATTGCAGAAGACCCGCTTGCTTGATCCGGTGCTTTCGCTTCCAGGGACGAACGATCACTCGGGAGACTATCGAGCGAGTGGTTGCTCTTCGTGCCATGTGATTTACGCGAACGACCTCGATCCCACGCATTCGGGGAGCTATGCGGCGTTCGGGCATTCGGGATTCAGCGCTTCGGCCGATCCGACGATTCCGAAGAATGAGCCGGGGCACGCCATCAAACATGTGTTTACGCGGGCCATTCCCTCGAGCCAGTGCATGATTTGCCACATTCATCCGGGCACGAACATGGTAACGACGTATTTCGGATTGACGTGGTGGGACAACGAAATTGACGGCGAAAAGATGTATCCGAAGGAGCAGCGGAATCCGAGCGAGGAAGAGCGGTATCAGGCGTACCTGCGGAATCCGGATGGAGCGGTGGCGCGAGGATTGTGGAACGATCCGAAATTCTTGGAGAAAGTCGGGAGCAAAGAGTTCAATGCACAATTGAAGACTACGCAGTTCGCGGATTTTCACGGGCATGGCTGGGTTTTTCGTGCGGTGTTCAGCCACGACCGGAAAGGGAACTGGCTGGACAAAGACGGCAAAACGATTGCGTTTGATGATCCCGAACGGTTTGGGAAAGCGGTGCATCTGGCGGACATTCACCTGGAAAAAGGAATGCAGTGCAGTGATTGCCACTTTGCGCAGGACAATCACGGGAATGGCAAAGTGTACGGCGAGCCGCGCGCAGCAGTGGAAATCGACTGCGTGGATTGCCACGGAACAATCCGGCAGAAGGCGACTTTGGTTACCTCCGGACCAGCGGCGCCGGATGCGCTGCGGCAGATCGAGCCGCGCGGACGGAATCTGGAGGGGTTGCGAACGCCTTGGGGTTTGCGGCGCTTCGAACGGCGCGACGGCAAAATCTTTCAGCGCGCGATGACGGATCAGAACAAGGAATGGGAAATCGTGCAGACGGTGGATTCGATTACGCCGGGCAACGTGCATTTCAGCATGAAGTCGCTGCGCGCGAAACTGGTGAACAAGGACGGCGCGGTGGACGCAGCGATGCCGCAGGATGATACGCATCTGGCGCATCCGAATTCGTCGATGACGTGCTACTCGTGCCACACATCTTGGACGCCGACTTGTTTCGGGTGCCACTTGCAGATGACCGCGAATGTGCGGCGGCCGATGCTGCACAACGAAGGGCTGATGACGCGCAACTACACGAGTTACAACTTCCAGGTGCTGCGCGACGATATTTTCATGCTGGGCGTGGATGGGACGGTGACTGGCAACCGGGTGGCTCCGGCGCGGTCTTCGTGCGCAGTCCTGGTGAGTTCGCAGAACGCAAACCGCGAGTGGCTCTATTACACGCAGCAGACGATTTCTACGCCAGGATTCTCGGGGCAAGCGTATAGCACGTTTGTGCCGCACACGGTGCGCGCGCGAGAAACCAAACAGTGCAGCGATTGCCATGTTTCCGCGCAGAACGACAACAACGCTTGGATGGCCCAGCTTTTGCTGCAGGGCACCAACTTTATGAATTTCATGGGCCGGTATGTTTATGTGGCCACGGGGAAAAAGGGCTTGGAAGCGATCGCAGTGGCGGAGCACGACGAGCCGGAAGCGATTTATGGGAGCGATTTGCACCGCATCGCGTATCCGGGCGATTACAAGAAATTTGTCGATCATCATCGCGAATTGGCGACGGCGTACGAACACCCCGGCAACGTGCTGGATATCCAGGCGCGCGGAGAATATGCGTATGCCGCCCTTGGTTCCGGCGGCTTCCGTGCTTTCGACATCGCGAACATCGACAATAAGGGATTTTCCGAGCGCATGACCACGGCGCCGTTTTCGCCGCTGGGGCAGCGATTTTATGTGCCGACTAAAAACGCGCAGGCGGTGGCATCGCCGAGCACGCTGGCGGTGGATCCGCTGCGCGTGCAGCTTCCTGAGAACGAAGAGCAGCCCATTCATCTGCTGTACGCTTTTCTTTACGTTGCGGACAAAGAAGAAGGGCTGGTGGTGATCGGCAACCCGGATTTGAAATCGAAGAGTCCTGGCGTGGGAACGCTGCTGGACGGAAATCCGGCGAACAATTTCTTGAAGCGTGCCCTGGCGTTCAATCCAGGCGGTGTGCTGACGGGAGCGCGGCGCATCGCCATCGCGGGCACCTACGCCTATGTGCTTACGGATAAGGCTTTGGTGGTGATCGACCTGGCGAATCCGCTGGCGCCACGAGTGGCGGCAACGATTGGGTCACCGGTGCTCAACGAGCCGCGCGGAATTGCGGTGCAATTCCGCTATGCGTTCGTGGTGGACCGCGACGGGCTAAAAGTGCTCGACGTTACCGATCTTGCGCAACCGAAACCGGCGGGCAACGCGGCGGTTCCGATCGAGGATGCGCGGAATATTTACGTAGCGCGGACGTACGCTTACGTTTCCGCGGGCAAGCAGGGAATCGCGATTGTCGACGTGGAGAAGCCGGATGCGCCGAGGCTCGACCAGATGTTCAACGCGGGCGGCCAGCTGAACGATGTAAACGACGTGAAAGTAGGTATGGTAGCGGGCAGCGCGTTTGCATTTGTGGCGGATGGACACAACGGGCTGCGCGTGCTGCAAATCGTCTCGCCCTGGGATGATCCAGCGCATTTCTCGGGTTTCAGCCCCCGGCCAGTGCCCAAGCTTATTGCTACGGCGCACACTCACGGGTCGGCACTGGCCATCTCGAAGGGAATCGACCGCGACCGAGCGGTGGATGAGTCCGGCAATCAGATCGCTGTCTTTGGCAGACGCGGCGCTCGGCCGCTGAATGGCGGCGAGATTCGCGGATTGTACATGCATCGGGGCAACGGCGAGTTTTACTCCGTCACCGACAAACCGGGCGAGCACGCGGCTGCGACAAGTTCGTCAGCGGCGATTTCTCTGCTGCATCAAGCGCGTGACTGGCTGAATTCTTTCCGCTGAGGGCTCACCGAAATGAATCGACGCAGATTCCTCACCTCTGCAATCAAGGCTGGGACGGCGCTATCGTGCGCGCCGATGGCGAGTTTGTTGGGCGAAGAGCAATCTTCGCCGAAGCCCGCGGTGCGCCCGCAACTTGCGCTCACCATGGACGATCCCACGCTGAACCTGCAATCCAACCTCAAGTGGCCGGACGCCAACGCGCGGATTCTGAAGGCGATTGCCGCGCGCAACGTTCGCGCCGCGCTGTTCGTTTGCGGCATGCGTGTGGACGATGCTGAGGGCGCAAGGCTAGTGAGCGCGTGGGACCAGGCGGGCCACCTGATCGGCAATCATACGTATTCGCACTACGCGTACATGGAAAAGACCAGCTTCGGGGACTTCGCCGTGGATTTCCTGAAGAATGAAAAGCTTCTAGCGGCGTATCAGAATCGCAAGCCCATGTTTTTCCGCTACCCGTTTCTGAAGGAAGGCGATACCGCCGAGAAGCGCGACAAGTTCCGCGCGCTGCTGAAGGAACGCGGCCTCCGCGTTGGGCACGTCACCATCGATGCTTCGGACTGGTACATGAACCAGCGCTTGCTGCACCGCTGGGAGACGCAGCCGAACACGCTGATCGGCGCTTACCGCGACTACATGATCGCGCATCTACTCGATCGCGCCACGTTCTATCGGCAACTGGCTATCGATTTGCTCGGGCGGGACATTCGCCACACGCTGCTCATGCATTACAACACGCTGAACGCCATGGTGCTGCCGGAGGTGTTGGCGGCGTTTGAGAGCGCCGGCTGGCAATGGATTGATGCGAGCGTGGCGTTTGAAGACGCCGTGTTTCAAGGGCAGCCGAAGATCGTTCCGGCGGGGGAAAGCCTGGTTTGGGCGCTGGCGAAAGAGAGCGGGCGGTTTGCGGAGCGTCTGCGGTATCCGGGGGAAGACGGGGAGTATGAGCGGGCGAAGATGGACGCTTTGCTGCTGTAACGGCGCGACCGCAAATGGCGTTGGTGCGATTTTTCTATTTCTTTTCGCCCGCATTCTTCGCTTAAGCTTCGCCCTGGGACCGAGACCGACCTACCGCATGTGACTGCCAAGTTGCTGCTGCATAACCATTTACGCTTTATCCGCATCTAATACAATCATTACAATTCCTTCACGTTTTTGACGCATAGCACCCATCAGAATAATTCGTGCAGGCTGTGCGGCAGGCGCGGTTAAGGTGTATGGGTAGGGTGTTTTTGGCGCCAGCATCCGGCGCTTGGCCCGCATCTGACGGGCCACCGAAAGAAAGGACGTTCGCAATGGTAAAGCAGTTCTTACTGGCCAGCGATTTCGACCAGACGCTTAGCTTCAACGACTCTGGGGTCGTGCTGAGTGAGCTCATCGGTTTTCACAATTTCCACGACAAGGTCAAGGGCCTCGCGGAAATGAATCTCGTCCAGCAGGGCGCGGAACTCAGCTATTTGATCTTGCACGATCCGGACTTCCGTCGCGTGCGGCGGGAGCATCTTCTCGAAACTGGCAAGCGCATCCGCTTGAAGCACGACGTGGCGCTCTTCGCGCGCGCGCTGGACAGCCTGGCGGAGGGTTACAAGTTCAACTTCTACGTGATCTCCGCCGCGCCGCAGGAAATTATTCAGTCGGCACTCGAGGGCATCGTTCCACCGGAGCACATATTCGGGACGCGATTTCGCTACAACGAGCAGAGCGGGGAGATCGAGTCGATCATTCGCGCCGCAGCGGGTTGGGGCAAGGTCACAGTGCTGGAGGAAATTCGCGCGGCGCTGGGCATCAGCCACGACCATATCGTATATATGGGCGACGGCAGCTCGGACCTGCCGGTGATGATGCACATCAATCAGCACGATGGGTTGACGATTGCAGTCAGCGAAGCGAAGTACATCACCCGGGTGGCGCGGCGAACGGTGCTGAGCGATAACGCGATGAGCGTGCTGGTGCCGGTGCTCGAAGAAGTGCTGCGCTGGGATTCCGCGCGCATCCGGCGGCTGTTTGCGAGTTACGGATTGACGCTTCGCGAGTGGGACAAGATGCGCACAGACATGCTGACGATTCAGGATTTGGCGGAGTCCACGTCGGCGCCAGTTACCACACACTGATCTGAAGAGCGATTCTCTTTCTCGCTTTATTCGCCGTGGCCTGCCTTGGCTCCGGCGAATTGTCTATTGCTGCGCGTGCGCTACACTGGTGACGACAACTGGAGGCGTTCATGTCCAAGAAATTGATTCTGATGCTGGTGGGCGATTACGTGGAAGATTATGAAGTGATGGTGCCGTTTCAGGCTTTGCTGATGGTGGGCCACACGGTGCACGCGGCGTGTCCGGGCAAGAAGTCGGGCGACATGGTGCGCACGGCCATCCACGATTTCGAAGGCGATCAGACGTATTCCGAGAAGCGTGGGCACAATTTCGCGCTCAACGCCACGTTTGATCAAGTGAAAGCCGAAGAATACGACGCGCTGGTGATTCCGGGTGGACGCGCTCCCGAGTATATCCGGCTGAATCCGCGCGTTCTGGAAATTGTGCGGTACTTTGCGAACGCAAAAAAGCCCATCGCGGCGATTTGCCATGGTGCGCAGGTGCTGGCGGCCGCGGGCGTGCTCGCAGGAAAGAAGTGCAGCGCCTATCCAGCGGTCGGCCCGGACGTAACGTTGGCTGGCGGCACGTATGCGAACATCGGCATGACGGAAGCTGTGGCTGACGGCAATCTCGTCACCGCGCCGGCGTGGCCGGCACATCCCGCGTGGCTGGCCAAATTCCTCGCGGTCCTCGGCACGCGCATCGAGCTTTAGGAGCGGAGGCTCTAAAAGATTCGAATTTTCTCATCGCAAGAAACCGACAACGGCTGCGCTATTCCTAAATTCGTCCGCCGGATGGATAATTTCTCTGGAACACCCGCGAAAGGACGATGGCAAAGTCATGGCTAACATCAACAGCAAAAAGGGCGTCATCGGCATCCTCACCGGAGGCGGCGATGTTCCGGGCCTCAACCCGGCCATTCGCGGAGTCACGCTGCGTGCTTTCCACGAAGGCTACCGGGTCATTGGCATTCGCCACGGCTGGGCCGGGCTGGTCGAGATGCTGCGCGAGAAGGACTACGACAACTCCGACAATTTCCAGGTGCTTACCGAAGAGGTCGTCGACCGCGCCGGGCGCACCGGCGGCACTTTCCTGCATTCCTCGCGCACCAATCCCAGCCGGGTGAGCAAGTCCAGTGTGCCCGTGCATCTCAAAGAAAAATACAGCGCGGAGAAGAACGATCTGACTCCCGAAGTGTTGAAGAATCTCGCGTGGCTCGGCATCGACACGCTCGTGCCCATCGGCGGTGACGACACGCTCAGTTACGGCGTACGCCTGCACAAAGAAGGATTCAAGGTCGTCGGCATTCCCAAGACCATGGATAACGACGTGCCGGGTACCGATTACTGCATCGGCTTCAGCACTTGCGTCACGCGCACGATTCAGATGGTCAACAGCTTGCGCACTTCCGCCGGATCGCACGAACGGTTCATGGTGCTCGAAGTTTTCGGCCGCTACGCCGGCTTCACCGCCATGCTGCCCACCATGGCCGGCGCCGCGAATCGTTGCGTGATTCCCGAATTCAAGTTCAATATCGAGCAGCTCACCGAGTTGCTGGTTGCTGACCGTCGAAAGAATCCCAGCCGTTATTCCATCGTGCTGGTTTCCGAAGGCGCGATGTTCGAAGGCGGCGAAATGATTTTCGAAGGTGAAGCCACTGATGCCTTCGGTCACAAAAAGCTCGGCGGCATCGGCGACATCGTGGCGGAGAGAGTAAGCGCACTCTCCGCCAAGTTCAACGGTGGAAAGAAAATCGACGTGATCAATCAGAAGCTCGGCTATCTGGTCCGCTGCGGCGACCCGGACGCCATCGATTCCATCGCGCCGATGGCCTACGGGAATCTGGCGCTCGACTTGCTCCTGAAGAAAATCAGCGGGCGGCTCGTCGTCCTGCAGAACGGGCACTACAGCAACGTTCCGCTCGAGACCGTCACCGCTACCAAGAAAGTCGTCGACGTTAAGGAGCACTACAACACCGAGCGCCTCCGTCCGCAATTCTCGAGCTTCGAGAACAAGCCCATGTTCATTATGTCCGGCGAAGTCGGCAAGTCTCGCGCATGATCTAGCTTCTACGTTGCCTGTCCGGCGTGGACCGCTCCAACACTTGCTCCCGCAGCGTGTTCAGACTGTTGGTCATGCGGTCCGCTTCAACATTTACCAGCGCGTAGCGCGTCTTTGCCGGATCGTCGGCTGCCACCAGTCGATTGTGGTCCTCGCGCAGGTCCGGGAAGTCCCTCTCCGCAATGCGCTCGCCTCGCAAAGCCTTCCCCAGCAGCTCCAGCGTTTTCTCCACGTGATCCTGGAACTTGCGAAACTCCGGACGCGGAGAAGCCGCGGCGGTTTGCGGCACTCCCGCTTCCATGGCCATCATGGCATGCGCAAAACGGTGCGAACTGGCCAGCATCGCATTCCAGCGGCTCATCTGTTCGGGCGTCACGCCCGGCTCGGCGCTTAGCCGGTCGAGCGACGCCTCCAGGTTGGACCGCGCGGTTCGCGCTTCCTGCCGCGCGCGTTCTCGCTCTTTCTCGCTGGCCGCACCCGGCTCCAGGTAGCCTTGGGTGATCCGGTGAAACGATTTCTTGTAGGCCTCCAACAGCTTCGCGAACAGCTCCGGCACCTGCGCTTTCTCCCACGTCGGCCACGCCGCATACGCTGCCAGCGCCAGCACCCCTCCGATCACCGTGTTGACGCCGCGCGCGTGGATGGCATCTTTCGGCGACGCCCCCGCGATCGCCAGCAAGAGCACGATCAATGCGCTGATCGTTACGCCGAAGATCCCGTAGTTCGCGCGCCCCACCCAGCGCACCAGAAACGTGAACGCCGCAATCAGCGTAATCTCCGTGGCCGTGTGAATCGGCAGAAAATGAAAGAGCGCCGTTGCCAGCACGAGCCCGGCGATCGTTCCCGCGATGCGCAGAATGCCCCGGCTGAAGGTGACCGCAAATTCCGGCTTGAGCACCAGCACAATGGTCATGGGAATCCAGTAGGACCGCTGCGACTCAAACATTCTTCCCGCGGCATCGCCAACGGCCACGCAAAGTGCCAGCCGCACGGCGTGCCGAAAAGCCGTGGACTGCGGGTTCAGGTTCCCGCGCAGTGTCGCCAGCACGCCACCGAAGCGCAGCCATAGCGGTTGCCGCGCTTCTTCCTTTTCAAATTCCGCTTGTCCTTGTGGCGTCGTGCGGGACGCAAGATCGATGGCCGCCCGCAGCTGGCCGCTCAGCGCGTCCATCTGGTGGCGGGCATTCTGCGCCACGGCCGCCGCGAATGTTCCGCGCTCTCCGGCGTTTCCTTCATGCAGTTGATTAGCCACCGCTATGCTTAGCACCAGCCGGTCTCTTTCGCCTTCCAGTTGCTTGCCGGTCAGCAGCGATTCGCCGAGGTCGTCCAGAATCTTGGCCGCGTTTTCGAGATAGCTGTCGACAATTTCAATCGCCTGCTGGCCGCTGCTCTCGCGTTCGAGACGCACCCTCATCCGCGCCAGCACTGTCAAGCTCACGCGAATACGCTCGGCCTGGTTAAGCAGCGACCGGTAGCGAATGGCTTCCAGGTTCTCGTCGCGGCTCAGTCCCGCGAGCGCGTTCTGTGCTTGCAGGCTCTCCGGAGTGGCCGGCGGTGCTTTCGCGGCGATTACCGGGGCGCGCGCAGATCTCGCCAACGCGAGAAACAGCGCACCAAGCGCGCGCCGCTCCGGGTCGTATCTCTGCACAGGCCACAGCGCAACAGAGAGTCCCGTTTGCAGCAGGCCTCCCGCCAGCGTCAACAAGGCGGAGCTCACCGCCTGCAGCGGCGTCAGCGCCTGCGCGGCGTACACCACCAGCATCACCGTGCTGATCACCCCGACATCCGCCGCCGTCGTGCCCAACGACACCAGCATTCCCGCCGCAAACGTCCATGCCAGCACGATTGCAACGGACGTAATGTTATGGTGCCCCGTTAAACCGCCCAGCAGCACTGCAACGGAACACCACGTCGTGGACGCCAGCATCCGCTTCGCCCGCTGCGCGTACGGATCGCTGCCGTCCGAATACGATGCGTTCAGCGCACCGGTCGCCATGGCCAGCCCGCCGCGCGGCATTCCCAGTGCGTAGCCCGCAATCAGCGGCAGGATCACGCCGATGGTGTTGCGCAGCGCCATCTGCGGCTGCATTTTCGTTTTGTCGAAATGCAAAACGATTCCGAGCAACCGGCGATGCCAATTAGAGGATTCCGGAGCAGCAGGCGGCGCGGGCGCGCCAGCTTGCGGTTCCATCGTGCTGCTGGCTGAAAATTCGACCGTCATCAGACTACTAGAATAACGGATTCCACTCATCCGCACGCTCCGGAGCTGGCAACTTCCAGGGCGCGTGTACCGCTCGCGAACTGTTCCGCATCTTAAGAGTGCAGAACAATTTTGGAGACGATTGCGATGCAACGCCATCTTGGCAAGAACGGCCCGCTCGTTTCACCGCTGGGTCTGGGCTGTATGGGCATGTCCGAGTTCTACGGCGCTCGCGACGACCACGAATCCATTGCCACCATCCACCGCTCCATCGAACTCGGGATCACTTTTCTCGACACCGCCGACACCTACGGCTTCGGCGACAACGAAATCCTGGTCGGCCAAGCCATTCGCGGCTTACGCGACAAAGTCTTCCTGGCCACAAAATTCAGCATCGTTCGCAGCAAAACCGATCCGTCGGCCCGCGGCATCGATGGCCGCCCCGAATACGTCCATACCGCTTGCGACGCCAGCCTCCGGCGTCTCGGCGTCGACGTCATCGACCTTTATTACCAGCACCGCGTCGATCCCAACGTGCCCATCGAAGAAACCGTTGGTGCCATGGCCGAGCTGGTGCGTCAGGGCAAAGTCCGCTTCCTGGGCCTTTCCGAAGCTGCCGCCGATACCATCCGCCGAGCCCACAAGATCCATCCCATCGCCGCTCTGCAGTCCGAATACTCGCTGTGGACCCGCGATCCCGAAGACCAGATTCTCCCCACCATCCGCGAACTCGGCATCGCCCTGGTCGCTTACAGCCCGCTGGGTCGCGGCTTCCTCACCGGCCAAATCAAACGCTTCGAGGATTTCGAGCCGGAGGATTACCGCCGCCAATCCCCGCGCTTCGTCGGCGAAAATTTCCAGAAAAATCTGGATCTGGTCGCTCGCGTGGAAGCCATCGCCAAAGAAAGGAATTGCACGCCATCTCAGTTAGCGCTCGCCTGGCTTCTCGCGCAGGGAGACGACATCATCCCCATCCCCGGCACCAAGCGCCGCAAATATCTCGAGGAGAATGTCGTCGCGTTACAGGTCAGCCTCACGCGCAACGATCTCAGCCGCATTGACGAAGTCGCCCCGCACGGCGCCGCTTCCGGCGACCGCTATCCCGCGCACATGATGGCTGCGGTGAACCGCTGACGCGAGTTTAGGTGGCTCGCCTTACTTTCCGCCGGCACGCAGCGCCGGCAACGTAAATTTCGGCGTAACTTCCTTGCGTTTCGACCAGTCGTGATACGTGTGGCACTCAAAGCACCGAGACTCCGCATGTTCCGGCCCCGGTGCGTGGCACGTCTGGCACGTCGCAATTCCCGGCAGCAGCACGTCGCTCGTCTCCTTGCTCGTCAGCGCTTTCACGTGGCAGCTTTCGCACGTAAACCCGCGGTGCGCATCATGATCAAATTTCGCATGCGGCATCCAGCGTTGCATAATCTTCGAGCTCGCCACGCTGGGCAACGGCATCCCCAGCGAAGCGGTCGGCAAGGCCGTCCTCGCTATCGCGGTCCGTGCGGCGTTGTCCCCACTCGCTGCCGACCACCGCGCCATCATCGTGTCGTAGAGCGGTGCCGTCGAAATCGTGTGGCATTGCGCGCACGTCTTGTGCCACAGCAGTTCTTCGGCCACCAGCGTCTTCTCGCCGATCCATTCCTGTACTGTAAGCACCCGCGCATCCGCCTGCAGTTGCCGGCCAGTCAGCGCGCGATCGGGATCGCGCACTTCGCGTAGCTCGTTCGGGTGCGCCGCGATGTATTCCGTGAGCTTCTTCACCACAAACGCGTGCACCACCTCAGGCTTGTCGTGCGGCACGCCTTCCTCAAAGCGCTTGTCGAATGTCAGCAAATGACAGGCCACGCACGCCGTTGCAAACTTGACCGGCGCCATTAGCTCCCGGCCCGCCATCGGATGGCGCGCCGCCATCGTCTCCGCCTTCACCGGCAAAAGCTCGTCGTTCTCTTTGTACGTAGTCGCCGCGCTCGCATATTTCGCGTCGCCATACGGCCACGCGCCCTTCGCTGGCGCCGGCCGGTGACAATCGCCGCACACCAACTGCACTTCCGGTCCATTCGGCCCGCGCCGGATGGGCTTCATATGAATCGCATGATTCAGCTTGATCGTCCCCGGATCGCGCGCATCCGCGTTCACCGCCCGGAATTCCGGATGCCCATCCTGAAAGCTCCGAATGTTTGCCGCAAAATGCGACGTCCCGCCCGCTGCGCGCAAATCGCCGTGGCACTCCGCGCAAGTCTGATTCCGCGCCGCCGAAAGATTCACGCGCCCGCGATGCTCCACATGGCACGTCGCGCAATCCGGCTCCGCCACCCGCGAAGAATGATGAGCTGGCCCGTCATGGCACGCCAGGCAAGCGTTGTTCTCCGCCTTCGCCGCAAACACCCCGGCTTTCTGCACATGGCACGTCGCGCACTCTTTCTCCAGCACCGCGTGCGCTCCGCTCAGCCGCCCGCTCGAGTACACCCGCGAGTCCCGCGCGAATCCATGCCACGCGATCCATCCCAGCGCCAGCACCGGCAGCAGCACGCCCAGCCACAATTTCGCGAGCTTCATCGGCGTCGGCCTCTTGAAATAGTTGAGGTCGATCCGCTGCGCAATCTTCTTGGTTGTACGCGTCCGCGCCATTCTTATTCACGCCCAGCAATCCGCAACAATTCGCGATTTCCGTAGTAGGGGCGATCATCCGCCGCCAAACGCCGCCCAGCCAAAAACTCAATACCGCAGCGCCGTAACCGCATGAATCGCACCCAGCAAAATCAGTCCCAGCGAAAGCGGAATATGCAGCAGCAGCCATCCATGCATCCAGCGATGCAAGCGCTCCTGCCGCGTAAGCTGCCGCGCCTCATCGCAAATATCTCGCAGATCGTCGAGCACCGGCCGGGCCGACGCAGGCAGCAGCGTCTCCAACGCAGAAAACGCGCTGATCGATTTCCCCTCATCCCCCAACCGCTGCCCGTGCTGCTTCGGATGCTCCAGAAACGGCCGCATTTCCTTGACGTAAAACCGCCGCAGCGGCGCTCCCTCCTCTTCGCTAAGCAGGATAATCTCCGCCGCCGCGGCAACCGCAGCGCTCGCCCCCGCGCTCACCGCAGCCGAAGTGCGCAGCGGCGCCATCGAAGCCGCGATCGGACGCAGCGCCGTGAAGCCTCCCGCGCGCAAGCCGTCCTCGCCAGAGGTTTTCCCGAGCCCCAGCGGACCGCAAAGCGATTCCACCGCGCGGTCCGCCTCTTCGCGCAGCAGCACGCGCACGTGCCCGATTTCATCGTAAATCGTTTCCAGCGGCACATCCGCCGTCATAATCTGCGGCAGATAATTTTGCAGCACCGCTCCGAACACGCCGCTTCCCACCGTCACGATCAGCAGCCACATCAGCACTCGCGTCAGCGTCCCGCCAAAATGAAATCCCCCGTGAAACAGAATCAGCGGCAGCGCCAGAAAACCCAGCCACAAATGTCCGCGCATCCACGCCTGCGCCCGCCCGACCCGCCACGTTGGCACCCGCTTCCGAGCTCCTAGCAGCGCCGCAAAAATCATGAACGCAAACCCAATCACGCCGAAGGTCAGTCCCACAACGCTGCCGCCCTTCGGCCCTTTCGGCGCGCTGATCGCGTACAGAACATACGCAACCGCCGCCACCGCCAAAAATACCAGCGATCCCACAGCCCACCCGCGTTGCGTCTGGTCCATCTTCATTTCGCAGGACCCTGTCCCAGCATCTCGCCGAAGAAAATCTTGGGATCGACGCGATGGGCCGCATCATGTGGGCACGCGTACACGCAGCTCGGCTCCTTCAGGTGCGTGCACAAGTCGCAGGACGTAGCCTTTTGCTGGATCACCGCTTTCTTGCGCCCCGGCCGCTCCGGATCGTCGGACATCACCTCAAAAGGATGTAGATTGATATTTCCGTACGGACAATTCCGTGCGCACAACCCGCACCCGATGCACCAATCCTCGATAATCACTTCGAGCGAATTCCGCCTCCGGATCGACCCCACCGGGCAGCCCACCATGCACAGCGGATCGCGGCACTGCCGGCAGCTCGTCGCCACCAGATATTTGTCGAAGCGCAGCCCGTCGCGCACCAGTCGCGTCACGCCTTCATGCGCGTCCGCGCACGCGTTCACGCAAGCATCGCACCTCGTGCAATTCTCCAGATCGAGAATCAGCAGGCTCTGCGCTTCCATCAATCCCTGCGATAGAAACTGGTCGATCGGAACGGTGTGCACCATCTGCATTCGCTGCTGATTCGCCGCGTGCCGTTCCGCCGCCACGGCTTCGAGCCCCTTCCGCACATTCGGATACCGCTCCACCATCTGCCGGAAATCATCGCCGGAAATCCGCACTACTTCGACGTGATCGAGCGCCGTGCACGTGGCCGTGCGCACCCCGCCGCCCAGCAATCCGATTTCCCCGAAATAATCCCCGCGCGACAAATACGCCAGCACCAGCTCCCCGCCGGGATACACTTCCGACACTTTCACAAATCCGATGCGCACCAAATAGAAACTGTCCGCTGGGTCCCCATGCCTCGTAATTACCTGCCCCGGCGCAAACCGCTCTAGCTCCACACTTTCCTTCAAATGTTCGATGAACTCCGGCGCCAGATCCGAAAACATCGGCACGCCCCGCAAATGATTTTCCAGCGCCCGCTGCCGGTAGCTCTGATCGATCTGCGCGCGGAACGTCTTGTTCTTCATCATGATGTCGAGCACGTTCCGCAGCATTTCGTACGCCACCACGTCCGTCAGCGCCCGTACCGTCGCCGACCGCGGATAAAAATTCATACATGTCATTTCGCCGAACAGATCGCCCGGGCCAAACTCCGCAACCGGATTGCCGTAGTTCAGATCCACGGAAGCGTCAATCGGAATCGTCCGGTCGCGCGTCTCCTCGTCGCGCTTGTCTTCGTCCCGCCCCACCAGCGTGCTGGTCAGCTTCTTGAAGAAGCCGTGCGATCCCCCTTGCGTCTTCACGTGCGCGATCGGGGTCGAAATCGAAACCTGCGCTGTCCCTTCCGTAACGTAAAAAGCCGTCGAGCCAAACTCGCCCTCTTTGCACAGAATCTCGCCCTTGCGGTATTTCCGTTTCACAATCGCGCCGCGATTCATCTCCAGGAACGTTCCCGAAACTCCCTTGAACACCGGAATCCGCAACAGTTCTTCCGCTTCGAATCCCTGCGCTCCCGGCCCCGTCGTGATCTCCGTTCCGGCCACTCCTTTATTCATCAGCGCACCCGTCGGGCAAGACACCATGCACTCGCCGCATGAAATACACGTCGAGTCTCCCATCGGCGCGTTCAAGTCAAACGCGATGCCCGTCGCATATCCTTTCCCCATCCGCCCCATCACAAAATTATTTTTCACTTCGTCGCAGCCGCGAATGCACCGGTCGCACAGGATGCACGCATCTAGATCCACCGCAATGGCCAGCGAAGAATCGTCCTTCCCGCGCGAAACCGTGCGCCTCGCGAATCGCGGCTGCTTGATCCCCGCCGCCGCCGCTTGCGTTTCCAGTTCGCAATCGCCGGAGTGCTGTTGCCGCGCGCACGGCGAAGGATGATCCGCCATCAGCATCTCCAGCACCGTCTTTCGCGCGCCCAGCACTTTGTCCGAATTCGTCACCACTTTCATTCCCGGCTCGACCGGCCGCACGCAAGCCGCCGCCAGCACCCGCGCTCCCGTATCCACCAGGCACAGCCGGCAAACCCCCACCGGCGTCTGGTTTTGCAGGTGGCACAGCGTCGGTATCGCCACGCCGTTCATCCGCGCCGCGTCAAACACCGTCGTTCCCGCCGGTGTACGCACAGCTTTTCCGTCGATCGTGATGTCCACCATTCCCGGAGGTGCGCTACCTGTGCTCATGCGCTCACACTTTCGTGTGCGAGCGAATCGCCGCGCCAACCCCGTAGGGGCGCAGCACTGCTGCGCCCCATCTCGGCAACCAACGATCCCGTCTCGCCACTCTTCTTCACGGCCGTATCCCCACGCGATTCGCCTCCCCAGCCCGCCCCGCTGCCGTAAAACAAATCCCGCTCGCGCATTGTCCCTTCAAAACATGCGCATCAATCTCCGTCCGAAAATGTTTCAGCACTGATTGAATCGGCGCCGGCACGATCTGCCCAAGTCCGCAAATCGAAGCCAGCGCCATCGCCGAAGAAAGCTCGTCCAGCAACCCCATGTCCGCTTTGTACTGCGCTTCCGAAAGTCCGCCCTGCGTCCAGCGCGCCAGCATGTCCGTCATCTTCTGCGAACCCACTCGGCACGGCACGCACTTCCCGCACGATTCGTTGCGGTAGAAGCGCACCGCATTCAGCGCCATATCCAGCATGCACGTCGTATCATCCAGAATCACGATCGCGCCCGAACCCAGCATCGACCCCGCTTCCGCCAGCGCCTTGAAATCCAGCCGCACGTCCACCATCGACGCCGGCAAATATCCCGAAGACGGCCCGGAAGGCGCAAACGCCTTCAACTGCCGGCCGCCGCGAATCCCGCCCGCATGCTTATAAATTACCTCCCGCATCGGCGTCCCCGTCGGCACTTCGTAAACCCCCGGCCGCGCCACGTGCCCGCTGATGCCCACAAATTTCAGCCCGCGCGAAGGCGCAATGCCAGCGGACTTAAACCATTCCACGCCGCGCGCCAGAATCTGCGGCACATTCGCAAACGTCTCCACGTTGTTGATCACCGTAGGCTTCTGCCACAACCCGATCTGCCCGGGGAACGGCGGCTTGTTTCGCGGCTCCGCCCGGTGCCCCTCGATCGCTTCGATCAACGCGCTCTCTTCCCCACAAATGTATCCGCCCGGGCTCACAAAAACTTCCAGATCAAACGCCAGCTCCGTCCCCAGAATCTTCTTCCCCAGCAAACCCGCGCGGTAGCAGCGCCGGATTTCCTCGCCCAGAATCTCTTCCTGCAAATGATACTCGTGCCGGATGTACAGAATCCCCCGCTTTGCCCCGGTCACCAGTCCCGCAATAATCATGCCCTCGATCACCAGGTGCGCCAGGTGCGTCATAATAAAACGATCTTTTATCGTTCCCGGCTCGCTCTCATCCGCATTGCATACAATGTACTTCGTCGGGTCCGCCTGCTTGCGCACCAGGTCCCACTTCATGCTCGTCGGAAATCCCGCTCCGCCCATTCCCCGCAGCTCGGACTCTTTCAAAATCGCCAGCACGCTGTCCCAGTCCTTGCTCGCCGCCAGCCTCCCCAGCACGCCGTACTTCTCATTCTCCGGATACGGGTCCGAAGCGCATTGCGCCCGCGTCTCATGTGGATGCGGCTCCAGAATCTCTTCGCCGCGCATCGCGCTCCGCGCCAGCACCTCCACGCCGTCCGCCGTAACATCCGTAAAAATCAAGTCGTTGACCGCCGCCGCCGGAGCGTGATCGCAGCGTCCCAGGCACGACACGTCTCGTACCTCTACGTCTTCCTTCCGCGACGCTGCAAACCGCGTTTCCAGCTCCGCTCGCAGCTCGCACGCCCCGTTCAAACGGCAGCTCATGTCCGCGCACACCCGCACTTCCGCCTTGGCTGGCGGCGCCAGGTGAAAATGCGGATAAAAGCTCGCTACGCTGTGCAGTTGATAGAGTGGCGTCTGCGTCCGCTGCGAAAGGCTCTCAAGCTCCGCCTTCGGCAGGAAGCCGTACCGCAACTGAATGGCCCGAAGGTCGTCGAAGATCACGGCGCAGAGTCTCGTCGAGAAACGCGCCGCGCAGTTTTCTAAATCCGCGCAGCGCCAATTGGAGAACGGAAATCCCCTGCATACTACTGATGCTGAGGCCGAGTGTAAATAGCGCCGTTTCGCTTCCGGTGGCAAGATGCCAAAGGGGTGATGAACGGGCGTTGACTTCCGCTGCCCCTCTCCGATATAAGCAAACAGATTCTCCCGGTCTTCTTAATGCGAAACGTCCTCACTCCCCGCGCCCTAACTCTGGTCCTGTGCATTCTTGGCCTCGCGCCTCTGTTTCCCGCCCGCGCACAGAATGAGCCGGGCAAGTACATCGGTCCAGGCTCCTGTGCCGCCACCAGTTGCCACGGTAGCGTCAAGCCCGTCGCCGGCAGTCGCATCTTCCAGAATGAGTACTCCACCTGGATTCTAAAAGACAAGCACAGCCGCGCCTACCAGGCCCTCACCGGAGATATCGGCGAGCGCATGGCCCGCATCCTCAAGCTCGGCTCCAAAGCCGAAGAAGCGCCCAAGTGCCTCGCCTGCCATGCGCTCTACACCACCGCCGAGCAGCGCGGCCGCACGTTCGAAATCAACGAAGGCGTAAGCTGCGAAAACTGCCACGGTCCGGCGCAAGGCTGGCTCGGCCAGCACACCGCCAAGGACTCCGCCGACAAACACGCCAAATCCGTCGAACTGCATATGACCGACACGCGCAACATCCTGGCGCGCACCGAAAAGTGCCTCGAATGCCACCTCGGCACCAGCCAGAAATTTGTCGACCACGAAATGATCGCCGCCGGCCATCCCGACCTCTTTTTCGAGCTCGATTCCTTCTCCGCCATCATGCCGCGTCACTGGAAACAGCCTCGGGAAACCGCTTCCGGCCAGCCTGCCGAAGACGCTGCCTGGGCCAGCGTGCGCGAGTGGAGCGCCGGCCAAGCCGTCCAGCTCCGCAAGTCCATGGACCGCCTCGTCTGGCGCGCCAAGAACGAACGTTACGATAAGAAAGACATCTGGCCCGAATACTCCGAGCTTTCCTGTTTCGCCTGCCACCACGCTCTCGGCGCCGCCAAGGACAGTTGGCGCCAGCAGCACGGCTTCCCCGGACGCCGCCCCGGCGATCCCGCTTACAACACCTCGCGCAACATCGTTTTCCACTTGCTAGCCCGGCAAGTCGATCAAGCCAGCGCACAGGAACTCGAGCGCCAGGTAGCCGCCGTCGCCGACGAAATGAGCAAGCTCAGTCCGGACCGCAACGCCGTGGCCTCAGCGGCTGGCGCAGCAGCCCCGCTAGCCCAACGAATCGCCGAGCGTCTCTCCACCATCGAATATAACCAAGACCTAGCCCTGAAAATGCTCCACCAAGTCACCGACGATTCCGAAAACATCGCCCTCGCCGACGAGCGCGCCGCCGAGCAAGCCGCCATGGCCATCGACTCCCTCTACATCGCCTACAGCAAGCAAGCCAAACCCGCCAACTCCGCCGAAGTCCGCGCCGCCATCAACGCCCTCTTCCAACAACTCGAAAACCCCTCCGCCTACAACGCCGACCAATTCGCTTCCGCCCTCCGCCGCCTCCGCCCACTCCTCCAATAACCCCGGCGCTATACTTCTACTGGCGCGTACTGACGCACAAGTTTCGCATCGGCAAACCAAGCTATGAACGCCTTTGAAAACTGGTTTTGTGGGAGCAGCTTGTGGCGATGGACTACCCGCCGCACCGTGCTTCCCTGGATGGTAGGGCAATCGCAACTGGGCGATCACCTGCTCGAATTGGGCGCTGGCCTAGGCGCCGCAACCGCCGAGCTTCGCCGCCGCGTTCCACGCGTCACTAGCCTCGAATACAATCACAAGTTTGCCGCTTCTCTTCACGTGCGCAACGGCCGCGACGGCATCGCCGTCCTGCAAGCCGACGCCGCCACCCTGCCATTCCCCGACTGCACCTTTTCCTCCGCCATCGCCGTCCTCATGCTCCATCACCTAGCCTCTCGCGAGCTGCAAGACCGCGCCTTCTCCGAGATCCTCCGCGTACTCCGTCCCGGCGGCGTTTTCCTCGCCCTCGAAATTCAAAATGGCTGGTTCCAGCGCGTCGGCCACCTTCGCAGCACCTTCGTGCCAATCCCGCCCGCCGGCGCCAACGCCCGCCTCATCGCCGCAGGCTTCTGGCGCGTCACCGTCGATTTCCGCGGCTCCGCCTTTCTCCTCCGCGCTCTCCGCTCCTGGGACAACTGAGTTATCTGGATTGCTTGCTATTTGCTCGCTGCGGCGAGCGAGGGGGCGAATTCTTTCGCACCGCTGCCTCTCAGTCCGCTGCTGAGTCGGCCATGCCTGCTTCCGCTCGGCTTTGCCTGCTCCCGGGCTGCTGTGTTGCCCCGCGCGCTTCCAGTGTCGCGCGAATTCCGTGCTTGGGCCTGAGTGTGATGGACGCCAGAGGCGTCACGACGTGATCTGGCTCTAGCCGAAAACGGAACTTTTGCGCGATGGTGGCTAGTACCAGCGTAGCTTCCATTTGCGCGAAGGCGTTTCCGATGCACTGGCGTGCGCCGCCGCCGAATGGGAAGTACGCGAATCGCGGCAGGCGCTTTTGCAACTCGCCGTCCCAGCGCTCCGGACGGAACGCCAGCGGCTCGTCAAACCAGCGCGCATCCCGGTGCACTACCCACTGCGAGACCGATACGCCGCAGCCCTTGGCTATCTTGTAGCCGCCGATTTCGACGTCCTCGATGGCTAGGCGCGGTATTCCCCACGCCGGCGGATATAGCCGCAGCGATTCGGTGATCACCTTTTCGGCGAAGGGAAGACGCCCAAGATCTTCCGTTTGCGGGCTGCTCCCCGCCAGAACCGTGTCGAGTTCGGCGTGGAGTTTTGCTTCCACTTCCGGATTCTGCGCCAGCAGCCACCACGTCCAGGACAGCGCGATCGCGGTGGTTTCGTGGCCCGCGAGAAAAATGGTGGTGGCTTCGTCGCGCAATTGCTGGTCGTTCATGCGCGAGCCGTCTTCGTCCTGCGCGGCGAGCAGCATGGAGAGCAGGTCGCCCGTGTCGCGCCCAGAGGCGCGGCGCTCGGCAATAATTCTATAGATGATTTTGTTGAGCCGGCGCGTTGCGAGCATGGCGCGAAGGTTGTAGCGTGTGGGTAGCCAGGGCGGCGTCAGCACCACGCGCCGGAAATTCGAGTTCAATTCCATGATCGCTTCGAGCGCTTTGCCGACTTCCCGTGCTTCGTGATCGACATCGGCGTCGAATAGCGTTTTAGCCACGATTTGCAGCGTGAGCCGCATCATTTCCGCATGAATATCGCGCGTTTCGCCCTCGCGCCATTCGCCGATCAACTGCTCGGCGAAGCGCACCATGGTCTCGCCATACGAAGCTACACGCGCGCGATGAAACGCTGGCTGCGCCAGCCGCCTCTGCCGCAGCCAGAAATCTCCTTCGCTGGTCAGCAGCCCGTTGCCGAACAGCCGCTTGTTGGCTTTGAGAATGCGGCCTTTGAAGAATTTGCGCGCTTGCGTAACCAGCACTTCTTCGATGTGCTCCGGATGGCTCAGAAAAAAAACTCGATAGTTGTAAGCGCGCAGCGCGACCACGTCGCCGTACTCCCTCTGCAGTTGCGTCAGATAGACCAGCGGATCGCGCGTGTACGCGCGGTAGAACCCGGCCCAGGAGCCGTCAGTGGGGCCAGGAGCGATCTTCGCGGGAGACGCGCTTCTCGTGTCTTGAGATTCGGGACTCATTTTGATTGCCGACTCGTTTGCGCCTGAGATGCCGGCGAGGGCGTTGCCGATGAGCCAGTCCCGTTTTTTTCATTCTTACCGAGTTGCGTGCCGCGCATCGACGCGTCCAGCAACTGCACCGTATGCACCACTGGAATATTTCGCCCCAGCTTTGCCAGCGATGCTTGCAACTGCAGTAGGCAGCCCGGATTTCCCGTGGCCACAACGTCGGGATTGAGTTCCGCCACAAGCCGCGCCTTCCGTTCGCCCAGCGCATCCGCAGCATCCGGCTGCACCAGATTGTAAATCCCCGCTGAGCCGCAGCAAATCGGCCCTTCCGGGATTTCCACCAGTTGCAAGCCGGGAATCTGCACCAGCAGCGCGCGGGGTTGCGCCCGAATACCTTGCGCGTGCTGCAAGTGGCAGGAATCGTGGAACGCCACGCGCAAGCGAAGCTCGTGCAGCATCGCGGCGGGCTTAAGCGCGGCGAGAACTTCCGTTACGTCCTTGCACTTGGCCGAAAATTGCCGCGCCCGCTCCGCGTACTGGGGATCATCCCGCAGCAAATGCCCGTACTCCTTCACGTTTGAACCGCACCCGGCCGCGTTCGTGACGATCAACTCGACATCCGCGCGCTCGAAGACCTCGATGGTCTTGCGCGCGTACTCAATGGCGACCGCTTCTTCGCCCGCGTGAACCAGCAACGCTCCGCAGCAGGATTGCGACCGCGGCGCGACGACTTCGCACCCTTCGGCAGCAAGCACCCTCACGGTTGCCGCATTGACCGCGGAAAGAAATTCGCGCTGCACGCACCCAAGCAGCAGTCCAACCCGCAAGCGCTGCTTGCCCACGGCTGGCGTGGCTTCGGCGACCGCTTCGGCAGGGCCCAGGTTCGGTAGCAGCGTTTCCATGGCGCGAAGGCGCTTCGGGACAAGATTCAGCACGCCGGACTTGCGCACCAGCGTTTGCAGTCCCGAGCGCTGGTAAGCCAGCAGCGGCCAGCGCAGCATCCGGAGCCGCCCCGGATGCGGAAACGTCGCGAAGATCATCCGTCGATGCAGCCGATCGAAAAAAGAACGAGAGTAGTTACGCTCGACTTGCGCCCGCGTAGCTTCAATCAGCTTGCCGTAGTCAACCCCGGAAGGACACGCAGTCATGCAAGCCACGCAGCCGAGGCATGTGTCCATGTGCTGGACGAACTGCGGCGTCATCTGCGTCTCGCCATCGCTCGCCATCTTCATCAAATAAATGCGTCCGCGCGGCGAATCCATTTCGTTGCCCCACAGCGCGTACGTAGGACACGTAGGCAGGCAAAATCCGCAGTGCACGCACTGCTCGATCAGCTCCGGCGCCGGCGGATGATGCGCGTCGAACGGTGATGCAGCGTTAGCCTTAGCAAGGGTCATGGCCAGGCTGGCAGTGTACCAATTTGAGCCGGCGATTGAACGCGCAACGCACTCGAGTGCGCACCACGCGAAAACGCACTACGAAGTCTGTAACGAAGCTACGCCCACAGAAGATTCCCGCGGCAAAACCGCCCGCACATTCGTCCCGCTGCCATCCGATTCGATCTGCAAACTCCCGCCGAATTGTCGCAGCCTCTCTTCCATACTCCTGATGCCCACCCCGAAATGCAACGCCTCTCCCGAGCTGCCCGGCAATCCCCGCCCCTGATCGCGAATTTCCAGCACGATATCGTTCTCCATGCGGAATACTTTCACGCTCGCCGTGGGGCTACCCGAATGCCGCAGAATATTTCCCAGGCCCTCCTGAATGATCCGGAACAGCGCGATTTCCCGCTCTTCGTCGAGTCTCCCCACTTCTCGCGATACTTCCACCGTCACGCTCACCCCGCTGCGCTTCTCCACTCCCCGCGCATATTCCGCCACCGCCGCAGCCAAACCCACTTCGTCCATCAGCGGCGGATGCAGTAAATACGAAAGATTGCGCACCTCTGCGATGGCTGAGTCTACTAACCCCCGGCATTCTTCGAATCCAGAGGCATCCGCGGTGCCCGCCTCTCTCTGCATCCGGCTGATATTCATGCTCAAAGCCGCCAGCACCTGCCCCGTGGAATCGTGCAGTTCGCGGGCAATACGCCTCCGCTCATCGTCCTGCGCCCGGATCAGTTGCCCGGAAAGTCTCTGCAGCGATGCGTTCGTCAGCGCCACTTGCTCGGTCCGCTGTTGAACCCGTGTTTCCATGCGCGCCTGCAATTCTTGCAGCCTGCGCTGGGCTTCCTCGTAATTCTTGACCGCGCGCCGCTGCTCCAGTTGCCTCACCACGGCCCTCGCAAGCCTCTCCAATGCCTCGGTTTGTTCTTCATTGATGCGGCGCGGCACCGTGTCAATCACGCACAGCGTTCCGATGCACAGTCCCCGCGGCGTAGTCAGCGGTGCTCCGGCATAAAATCTCACTTTCGGTTGGAACGCCAAAAAGGGATGAGCCGCAAGCCGCTCATCCGCCGCTGTATCTGGAACGATCAGCAAGCTCTCTTTCAGGACCGCGCTCGAGCAAAATCCGTCGATCCGCCGAATCTCGCTGGCCGCCATCCCCACCTTCGACTTGAACCATACCCGTTCCGCATCCACCAGCGACACCAAAGCAATTGGTGTTCCGCACACGTACGCTGCCAGCTTCGTCAGGTCATCGAACGGATCCTCCGGTGGCGTATCCAGAACACAATACCGCCGCAGCTCCAAAATTCGTTCGACTTCCTTCGTTGGATGGGCTGAAATCATGGTTTGCTGCTCGGAACCCTCTCCTCCGTCCGTTTCGCGTGAGCTTAGAGGATTAGTTTGCCGCCCATCTGTTCAATTTTGAACAACTCGCACAATTCTGCTTTGCGCGAGCTGCGGCGCACACTCTTGGTCAGATACCCGAAACGTTACCGAACAACACTTCTGGCTGCACCACACCGCGTAGGGGCCGCGGCTTGTTTATCCTGAGCTTCGAAGGGCCCGGCCCGCTGTAGGGGGCACGATAAATCGTGCCCTCTTGCTGTCGCTTTTCCGAGCCTTCATGCAGCACCGCCCAGCCCGCACCTATCTCGCAGTCGCCCGCCGCTATTTCCGTCAACCCACCGCATCAATGGAGATGACCGCGCAGCCCCTACGCGGTTATAATCACTTCACGCGCCCGTAGCTCAGCTGGATAGAGCATCTGGCTTCGAACCAGAGGGTCGGGAGTTCGAGTCTCTCCGGGCGCGCCACTTCCTGCAGCACTATTCCCGCGCGATTCCCGGACCACATCTTATTTCTGAGAATTTTCGCCCGGCTGCGATTCCCGCGCCCGCTGTCTTGCCTCCCGGCGTGAGCCCCCTTTTCAAGGCGTGCGGCTCTTCTTTTCGCCGCCCTCTCTGAAGGCCAGGCCCAATTTTCCTCTTGACTTTTTGTGGCTACCAGCGTATAGTGTCGTCTTAGGGAATACTGCGCACCTGTATTATGGCGCCCCGATCAATCGGGGGTTTTCGCTTTAGGGCCGATCTCTCGATGGGGCCAGAGCGAACTCGGAACAAGCTCCAATCCCGGACTAACTCCTTTAGAATGAACACTTGCAGAAGTGTATCAAAACAAAGGGCTTTAACTCCTTTAGAATGAACACTTACGCAAAAACGGGGGGAGGGAGCCGCGATCCAAACGCCGCGCCCGCCGCGCCACTCAACACAAACCCTTCGCTCTTTCTCGTTCTTTTGCACCAGAGCGAAAAGCATATCCCCTGTTTTCTATAGCTTCCACACTCTTTGCGAAAACACCCGTGATACACCCCAGAGCGATCACCAAAATCTCCGGCCAGCCTCGTCGCGTCCAACTTTTTCCTTTACTTCTCTGGATTCAGCGTCATAGCCTACGCACTCTTTGGATGGGCCACCATGCAGGGAACTCTCAGGATTACTCTCAAGCTGACCCACGAATACGAGGCACAACATGTCCAACGATCCAAAACGGAACAAAGCGGAAGCGCCAGCCCTAACGTCCGGCCTGTTTCCGCCCAGCGATCGCCGCACCTTTCTCCATGGCGCCGCCGCAACCGCCGCCGCCCTTGCGCTTCCCGCCTGGAGCCACGCCAGCCCGGCCGACGATCTGGCCCCCATTCGCGCCGAGATCGCCAAGCGCCACGATGAATCCGTCAAGCGCCTGCAGGACTGGATTCACGAGCCGGCCATCGCCGCCGAAAACCGCAATATGAACGAAGGCTGCGCGCACATGATGGACCTGCTCCGCGAAGCTGGTTTCAGCGGCATCACCAAGGTGCCTACGGACGGCCATCCCGGCGTCTACGCCACCCTCGATGCCGGCGCTCCCCGCACCTACGCCCTTTATTTCATGTACGACGTCAAGCAGTTCGATCCTGCCGAATGGTCCTCGCCGCCGCTCGATGCCAAGCTGGTCGACAAGCCCGGTCTCGGTAAATGCGTCGTTGGCCGCGGCGCCGTCAATCAGAAAGGCCCGGAAGCCACTTTGCTTGCCGCAATTAACGCCATTCGCGGCGCCGGACGCAAACTCCCCGTCAATCTTGTATTCGTCGCCGAAGGCGAAGAGGAAATCGGCTCGCCGCATTTCCATCAAGTCGTGCATCGCCCGGAAATCGCCGCGGCGCTCGCAAAATGTAACGGCGTCTTCATGCCCTTTGCCTCGCAGGGCCCCGGCGGCGACGTGACCGTTTTTCTGGGAGCGAAAGGCGTCGTCGAGCTCGAGCTCATTTCGAGCGGAGAAAAGTGGGGCCGCGGCCCGCGCAAGGATCTGCACTCCAGCAACAAAGCGCGCGTCGATAGTCCGGCATGGCATCTCGTCGAAGCGCTCGCCACGTTGGTCTCGCCCGACGGCAACGATCCTGTCGTCGAAGGCTTCGCCGCCAAAGCGCGGCCGCTCTCCGATTCCGACAAAAAGCTGATCGCCGAAGCCGCTCGCCGCCTCAACGAAGCGGAAGCCAAAAAGCTCATGGGCGTCGACCATTGGATTCACGATGTCAGTTGGCAGGAAGCGCTCGAAATGCTCAATTCGCGCCCGACCATCAATATCGAAGGGCTAGTCAGCGGCTACACCGGCGTCGGCGGCAAAACCATTCTCCCCGGCCGAGCCGTCGCCAAAATCGATATGCGCCTGGTCCCGGACATGACCGCCGCCGAAGCCCTCGCCGCCCTCAAAGCGCATCTTGTGAAAAAAGGTTTCGGCGACATCGAAGTGCGCATGAGCGGCGGCTACGATCCCACGACTACGTCGGCCGATTCCGCCATCATTCACGCCGAAATTGCCGTGTACAAGCGCAACGGCATCGATCCCATCGTCATGCCGCGCCTCGCCGGCTCCTGGCCCGGTTATGTTTTCACCGGCGAGCCGCTGCATCTCCCCGCCGGCCATTTCGGCCTCGGCCACGGCAACGGCGCCCACGCTCCCGACGAGTACTACCTCATCGAATCCGCCAATCCCAAAGTCCAGGGCATGGACGGCGCCGCCTTCTCCCACGTCGAGTTCCTCCACGAACTCGCCCGCGCCACCTAGCTTTCGTGCTAACTTGAGGGCGTCGTTCCTCTCGGCTTTGGCCCGACGCCATGAATCCTCTAGAGACACTCGCTCTTGCTCTGGGCACCGGATTTTCTTTCGGCTTGAATCTTTACGCCACGGTGGCGACGCTTGGCTTGCTGCAGCGCTTCGGCATCGTGCATCTGCCGCAGGCGATGCAAGTCGTCTCGCATCCCTGGGTGATTGGGATTGCCGTCGCGCTGTATCTCGTCGAGTTTTTCGCGGACAAAATTCCGTACCTCGATACGCTTTGGGACACCATTCACACGTTCATTCGTCCGCCTGCCGCAGCGCTTCTCGCGTATGCCGCAGCCGGAGGCGCGGCATCGGAATGGCGCTGGGGCGCCGCTCTGCTCGCGGGCGGCGTCGCCCTCACTTCACACGGCACGAAAGCCAGCGCGCGTGCCGCCGTCAACACCAGCCCAGAGCCTTTCAGCAATTGGGCCCTAAGTTTTGGCGAAGATTTGCTAGCGGTGTGGTTAAGCTGGCTCGCGTCCGTCCATCCCATCGCCACCATCGTGCTCGTTGCCGTGCTCGTAGCACTCTGCGCGTTCTTGCTCTTTCATCTGTTCCGCTTCGCCCGCAAAGCCTTCCGCCGCATGATCTCAGTGTGATGCGGCGCGAGCAGTTGTAGGGTCCGCTTTCTGCTTGCCCACGCGGGGGAGGCGGACCTTCGCTCGACCAACTATCAGGCGGTCGAAACCGCCGGCTACTTCACGTAAGTCGCCAGCCAATCGAAAAACGTCTTGTACCAGAACCGGCTGTTCTGCGGCTTCAGCACCCAATGCCCCTCGTCGGGGAAAATCACCAGCTTCGACGGCACACTCTGCCGCTGCAGCGCGCTGAAAAACTCCACCGACTGCGTATACGGCACGCGATAGTCACGCTCGCCCGCCACCACCAGCGTCGGCGTCTTGTATTTTCCAAGGTCCGCAGCGTACGTCGACGGCGACCATTTCTGGTACGCCCTAGGATTCGACCACGGCGTCCCTTGCATGTCGTGCTCTTCAAACCACAATTCTTCCGTCGCCCACATGCCCGCTTTATCGTAAATTCCGGCGTGGCTCACGATCGCTTTGAATCTTCCGGTGTGCGTCGCCATCCAGTTGGCCATGTAGCCGCCATACGAGCCGCCGGCTGCCGCCATTCGCGTTCCGTCGACAAACGGATACGTTCGCAGCGTATAGTCCACGCCGTTCATCACGTCGGTGTACGCTTTGCCGCCCCAGTCATTTGTGATTTCGTCGGTGAATTTCTGTCCGTAGCCGGTCGAGCCGCGCCGGTTGATCATCAGCGTTACGTAGCCCGCTCCCGAAAATACCTGCGCATTCCACCGGTAGCCCCACGCATTCGACCACATCGTCTGCGGCCCGCCGTGCAGCACCACGAGTAGCGGATACTTTTTTGCGCGGTCGAAATTCGGCGGCCGGATGATCATCGCCTGCACTTTCGTTCCGGCAGCTCCCTCGAACCAAAACGTTTCCGGCGCGTTCATTTCCAGCGCCGCCAGAATCGCATCGTTGTGATGCGTAATCTGCCTTACCCCGCTGCCGTCGCTCGCCGCCGCAAACACTTCCGCGGGCATCGTCAAACTGGTGCGCTCGAAGGCCAGCGTCTTGCCGTCGCCGCTCAGCGAAATCGCGGAGTTGAATCCTTCCGCCACGATTTTCTTCGGCGTCGCGCCAACCTTCGCCTCCATCGCGTACACTGGCTGCAGCGTTTCGTTTTCCGCCGAAAAATAAATCCACTGGCTGTCCGGGGACCACTGTAAGTTGTCCGCGCTGCGATCGAATCCCCCTGACAATTCCTCAGTCTTCCCGGTCGCGCGTTCGTAGCGCATCACCCGCCAGCGATCT
The DNA here is from genome assembly GCA_035601655.1 of Candidatus Dormiibacterota bacterium. Lineage (GTDB taxonomy): Bacteria > Acidobacteriota > Terriglobia > Acidiferrales > UBA7541 > Acidiferrum. Next base: position 24,512 of record DATNNV010000013.1, on the reverse strand, counting down.
GCTTCGTACACCGGCGTCAACTGCGCGTGATACGCAATGTATTTTCCATCCGGCGAATACACCGGATTCCCGTCAAATCCCGCCTGCGTGGTAATGCGCTTGGATTCTCCGCCTTCGACCGGCACGGTGAACAAATCTCCATTCGTGCTGATCGCTTCAATCGTATCCGTCACTGCGGTGTAGCAAATCTCTTTCGAGTCCGGCGAGAAATTGATGTCTTCCGGACCGCCGCGCTGGTCCGGCGGCACATCGTAATTCGCGCCCGGCGTCAGATCCCGCGCCGCGCTGCTGCCGTCCGCCGCAATCACAAATAAGTGGCTGCGTTTCCCTTCCTGCCAGTGATTCCAGTGCCGGTAGAGCAAATGCTCCGCCACGTGCGCTTTCACTTTGTCCTTTTCTTTTTCGTCCTCGCGCGCTTTGTTGCACGCATCGTCTTTGCAATCCGGATACACCGACGATGTAAACGCAATAGTGTTTCCATCCGGCGACCATTTCACGATATCCGCGCCGGTCGAAATGTGCGTGAAGGCCTGCGGTTCCCCGCCGCCCATGGTGAGCAAATACACCTGCGAATCCCCGCTCCGCGAAGATAAAAGCGCCAGCGTCTTGCCGTCCGGCGACCACGCCGGCGAAGAATCGTGCCCGCTGCGCGTCAACTGCACGGGAGCGCCGCCCGCTGTCGCTACGATCCAGATGTTACTGGCGTTGCGATTCGCGTCCAGGTCCGGCGTCGCCAGCGTGTAGGCAACCCAATTACCATCCGGCGAAATCTGCGGCTCGCCCACGCGATGCATCTGAATCATGTCGTCAAACGTGATCGCGTGCTTCGCCGTCTGCGCCCGCGCGCCAGTCCCTCCCGCCAACACCAGCGCAAAAGCTGTCACCCGCACGCACAACATCACACGCACACGCAAATTCGCGCTCCGCAAAAATGGGCGCTTCTTCATTTTGCTCTCCTCTTGGATCCAGCAGGTTTGCCGCCACTCATAGCCAGTTGCGAATCATGGCATCTTTGCCGAGCAAATCCAAGCGGCGAACGCAGGCGCTATTTTCCGATCGGCACTCCGACGGCCCAGGTATAGCCATCGGGATCTTCGAGCATGACGTCGCGCCAGCCATGCGGAAAATCCTTCGCTGGCTGAAGCACGCTCACTCCTGCGGCGCGCGCCCGCGCTTCCAGCGCATCGGGATCGCTTCCCATCACGCGCAATTCCGCGCCCGTGCCGCGCGAGCCGCCCGCTTGCAGCCGCGCATATAGAGGATGGTGATCGTAAGTGTGGTCGGCATGCAGCATGAAGGCAGTGCCGTTGAGTTCGAGCGCGGCAAAGTCCGCGTCCGCATAGCGCACCGTGGCTTGCAGCACATCGCGATAAAAGGGCAGCGACTTCATCACGTCGCGGACCAACAGATTCACGGTGAAGCGTGGCAGCGATCTGCCGTAGGCGTCTGCGGGCATCCAAGTCATTCCGGTTCTAGTTTGCGTCATCGTGTTTCTCGCTTGCTGCGTGCTGGCAGCGCTTTCAGTTGATTCCCGTAGTGTGTTCCGCGGCCAGTGCGCCAAAAAACGAAAGGCTCTCCAAATTGGCCTGACAGTGGTCTGAAGCGATGGCCTAAGTTCGGCGGCGCACCGCGAACCAGTTCAACGCTGCCAGCGCCACGGTTATCAATACGACCGGAAGGCTGCCCGTGGGCATGCGAATGACCAGCACCACGCAAAATGCAATCGCGAGCGCTGCGAATAGTGGCCCGGCCGGAATCCGGAATCTATCTGCTTGCGGGTTGCGCTTGCGCAACACCAGCATGGCGATGGCCACCGCGGTATAGGTGAAGAGACGCGCGACCGCAGAAAGCGTGATGTTCCATTGGAAGCTTCCGGCGAGCGAAAACGTCAGCAGTAACGCGGTGTACAGCAGGATGGAAATGTGCGGTGTGTGAAAGCGTGGATGGATGGCGGCAAACACGCGCGGGAAATCGCGGCGTTCCGCGAGCGCGAAAGTGAGCCGCGGCGTGTGCAGCATATTCGCGCCGAGGTAGCCGTAGATGGAGACGAGCGCGCCGATGGCAATCGCGGCGGCCGCGCCCGCGCCGAAAACTTGCCCTGCGGAGTCCGCCAATGGTTTCTGCGTGGCCGCTGGATTGGCCAGCGTTCCGCTAACCACCAGTTGTACGAGCATGTAAATCACCGCGACGACGCCGATGCCGGCGAAGACAGCAAAGGGCGCGTCGCGGCGGGGATCGCGCATCTCCCCGGTCGCGAAAAATACCGCCTCGAATCCGCCGTACGCATAGACCAGCACGAGCACCGCTTCGAGCCAATCTTTCGTGGAGATGGCGTGGTCCAGCGGCGCGGGCGTGACGCGGCCATGAATCGCGAGCCACGCGATTCCCGCGCCGGTAAAGATCACCAGCAGCAGCATTTTGAGCGCGGTGAAAAAATCGCTGACGCGGGTTCCGGATTTCACGCCAACGTAATTGATCGCGGCGAGCACGGCGATCAGGACCGTCAAGATCGCCGCGCGATAAAGAGGTTCCGTGGCGCGGGGGGCTACTTGCCCCAAATAGGTGATGAATAGATTGGAGGTGCCTGCGGCGGCGGCGATGCGCGAGAGCCAGGTCATCCAGGCAATTTCGATGCCCCAGAATCTTCCCAGCGTCTCCCTGGTGTAGAGATACGGTCCGCCGGCTTCGCGAAATTGCGAAGCTACTTCGCTGAGGCACGCCGCGATGATCAGGATGCCCGCGCCGGCAATCAAGTAGGCCACGGGCGCCAGCGTGCCGAGACGTCCGGCGAGCACCGACGGCAGCCCAAAGATGCCGCTGCCAATGATGGAGTTGATCATCAGGGCCGTGAGACTCCATCGGCCAATCGTGCGCACCAATCCCGGGGTCTGTTCCGCCACTCGCACCTCGCGGCCACGATAGCGCCGCAAAAAAATTCGCGTCAGCCTATCACACTTATACGAAAGGGCCGCGACCTGGTGCGGCATTTGGTGCGGGCGGAAACGCTGCGGAGCCGTGTCGCGCGCTGCGGCTCTGCTACACTTTCACGGCGAGACTTGAATGATGAAGCATTCCGGAGTTTTTCCGCGCAGCTTCAAGAAAGCGTTGCCTGTCGCTTCGCGCGGCGAGGGCTGCTGGATCATCGATGAAAGCGGGCGTCGGTATCTTGATGCGTCAGGGCAGGCGGCGGTGGTGAACATTGGGCACGGCATCACCGAAATTGGGCACGCCATGGCCGAACAAGCTTCGCAAATCGCTTTCGCGCACACCACGCAATTCCATTCTGCTCCTGCGGAAAAGCTGGCCGAGCGCCTTCTGGCGCTGGCGCCGCCGAATTTCCGGCCCGGCGGGCGCGTGTATTTCACTTCGGGCGGATCCGAAGCGACCGAGACGGCGATCAAGCTGGCGCGGCAATTCCATCTGGAGACGAATCAGCCGGCGCGCTTTCGCGTGGTTTCGCGGCGGCAGAGCTATCACGGAAGCACGCTGGGAGCGATGGCGGTCAGCGGCAACGTGGCGCGGCGCGCTCTATATCAGCCGCTGCTTCCGGAATGGGGCCACATCGCACCGTGTTTCTGCTATCACTGCCCGTTCGAGAAGAGATTTCCCGAATGCGAGCTTGCGTGCGCCAACGACCTGGAAACATTTCTCGCGAAGAATGATGCGGCGTCCGTGGCTGCATTTATTTTCGAGCCGGTGGTCGGCGCGACGCTGGGCGCTGCCGTTCCGCCGGATGGTTACGTTGAGCGCATCGCCGAAATCTGCCGCGAGAGCGGAATTCTGCTGATCGCCGACGAAGTGATGACGGGAATGGGACGCTGCGGAAAAGCGTTTGCAGTGGAGCATTGGAACCTTGAGGGGAACGCCGAACCCGATCTGATTCTTGTGGGGAAGGGAATTGCGAGCGGTTACGCGCCGCTCGGCGCGGTGCTCGTTTCCGCGCGGGTGGTAGAAGCGTTCGCGCGCGGCTCGGGCACGTTCATGCACGGGTTCACGTATCAGGCGCATCCGGTGGCCACGGCGGCGGGGAATGCGGTGCTCGACTATCTCGAATCGCACAAGCTTTTCGAGCGCGTGGCGCCGGCCGGCGAATCGTTGCGCGCCGCGCTGGCGCCGCTGGCCGCGCATCCGAACGTCGGCGACATCCGGGGGCTCGGGCTGCTGCTGGGCGTGGAATTCGTGAAGAACAAGGAGACGCGCGAGCCTTTTCCGAAGGCCGAGAACATCGCGGAGAAAATCCGCCAAGCGGCGCTGGAACAAAATGTGCTCACGTACCCGACACAAGGCTGCGTGGACGGCGTCAACGGCGATCACATTCTGCTGGCGCCGCCGTTTATCATTACGCCTGCCGAATCGGCTATCATAAGCGCGGCGTTGCAGCATGCGGTGTCGCAAGTGTTTGCGAGCTGATCGCGAGCGGTGTTTTATCTCAGCACCGTTTCGCAAAACTCGGAATTCCTGGAGAGCTTTGCCAATCATGCGCATTCGTGGAAGGAAGTGGTCCGTGCTGCTCGGCTGTTGCCTTCTGGCCGGTTCTTCTTTCGCGCAAGAGAAACCTGCGGCCAAGCCGCGCGCTCGCGATCTCGGCGTTCCGTTCGACGGCACTCCCGGCCCGCTGAACGGGATCACCGACGTTTCCGGCGTCACCGTGGGGCACACCACGCTCATCTCCGGCGAAGGCAAACTGCAAATCGGCAAAGGCCCGGTGCGCACTGGAGTGACCGCCGTTCTTCCCCGCGGCAAGGACTCGATGAATGCGCCGGTGTTTGCCGGATGGTGGTCGCTGAACGGAAATGGCGAAATGACCGGCACCACGTGGGTGGAAGAGTCCGGCTTTCTCGAAGGCCCGGTGATGATCACGAACACGCACAGCGTCGGCGTGGTGCGCGATGCGGTGATTCAGTGGCGCGTGCAGCATGGCCAGCCCGATCCCACCGGGTACTGGTGGTCGCTTCCGGTGGTGGCGGAAACGTGGGACGGCTGGTTGAACGACATCAACGGCTTTCACGTAAAACCCGAACACGCGTTTCATGCGATCGACACGGCAGCGCCAGGCCGCGTGACGGAAGGCGCCGTCGGCGGCGGCACCGGGATGGTTTGCAACGGGTACAAGGGCGGCATCGGAACCTCTTCGCGCAAACTGAGTGAGAAAGATGGCGGCTACACCGTGGGCGTGCTGGTGCAATGCAACTATGGCTCGCGGCAGAATCTGCGCATCGCGGGAATTCCGGTGGGCCGCGAGATTCCGTCGGAAGATCCTTACGCTTTTGTTCCGTCCGATATTGCTGACCGCGGATCGATCATCGTAGTGATCGCCACGGACGTGCCGCTTGTGTCGCACCAACTGAAACGTCTGGCGCGGCGCGTCTCGCTCGGGCTGGGGCGCAACGGCAGCATTTCCGGCAACGGCTCGGGCGACATCTTTATCGCTTTCTCGACCGCCAATCGCGGCGCAGCAGCGACCGATCACCTGGTCGACTTGAAAATGCTGCCGAACGATCAGCTCGATCCCGTGTTTGCCGCGACGGTGCAAGCCGTCGAAGAAGCCATCATCAACGCCATGGTGGCTGCGGAAACGATGACGGGCATCGAGAATCACAAAGTGATCGGGTTGCCGCACGAGCAGCTTCGCGCGGTGCTGAAGAAATACAACCGGCTGAACCAGTAGAAACGACGGGACTCGCTAGATGCGCCATCTGATGATGATCGCGGTGCTGCTTGTGTCCGCGAGCTGGCTGTGCGGATGCTCGCGGCAGCAGCCGCCGGTGCTGGCGATCACGCACGTTACAGTGATTGACGCGACGGGCGCGGGGCCGCGCCGCGATATGACCGTGGTGATCGAAAACGACCGCATCGCGCTGATTGCGGCTTCGAGCACCCTGTCGCTTCCTCCGAACGCGCGTGCGCTTGACGCCACGGGCAAGTTTCTGATTCCGGGGCTGACCGATATGCACGTGCACCTCACGGGAGCGGGCGAACCGGAGGGCAGCCGAAAGTTCATGCTGCCGATGCTGATGGCGAATGGGATCACGACGGTGCGCGATATGGGCGGCTATCTGGAATCACTCGAGCCGCTGCGCAAGGAGATTCGCGAAGGGAAGCGCGTGGCGCCGCAGATTTTCTTTGCCGGGCCGTATCTGGACGGCAACCCGCCGTCGTTTCAGCCTGCGCTGGTGGTGAACAACGCGGCCGACGCCGAAAAAGACGTGCACGAATTGATCGGGCGCGGCGTGGATTTCATTAAAGTGCAGTCGATTTTGGGGCGCGACGCATACTTTGCTATCGCGGCGGCGTGCAAGCGCGAGCATATTCCGTTTGTCGGACACGTGCCGGATCGCGTGACTGCCGCGGAAGCGTCGGACGCCCGGCAGCACAGCATCGAGCATCTCACCGGCGTGCTGCGCGCTTGCTCGAGCCATGAGAAGCGGCTGATGCGCGAGCAATTCTATGTGCCGCGGCGCAAACAGACGCAGGCGCAATCGCACGCGCGCCAGTTGGCGTGGCAACGCGAACTGCTGCGCACGCAATCCGAGAAATTCACTGCGGCCCTGCTCGAAGAATTCGTGCACAACCAGACCTGGCAGGTGCCTACACTGATCATGCTGCGCAACGTGGCCTTTCCCACTGCGGCGCAGAATTTCGCGAAGGATGCCCGCGCGCCATTTGTTCCACGCCATCTCCTGGACGTGTGGCAAAAGCATCGCGTGACGGAATTGAAGACTTCGCCGCAGGAACTCGCGCTGCGCGAAGCAATGCTGCAGAAATCGCTCGAAATGGTGGGCCAGATGAATGCAGCGGGCGTGCGTTTGATGGCTGGGACGGACAGTGCCGCGCCTTTCGTGTTTCCGGGATCGAGTCTGCACGATGAACTGGCGCTGCTGGTGCAAGCAGGACTGACGTCGATGCAGGCGCTGCAAGCGGCGACTCGGAGCCCTGCTGAATTTTTGGGCAAGCTGGAAGAGCAGGGAACGATCGAGCAGGGGAAATTTGCGGACCTGCTGCTGCTCGACGCGAATCCGCTGGAGGATATTCGCAACACGCAGAAGATTCACGCCGTGGTGCTGCGCGGGAAGCTGCTGGATCGCGGCGCACTGGATGAAATTCTCTCTTCCGTGCAGAAATTCGCGGCCGCGCACTAAGCCGCGTGCACGAGCGCGTTTATCGCCGCGAGCGGGCGGTTACGTGACCGGGACGGCGGTCTTGCGCGGCGGATTGAAGAATGGGAGCGGGACGATGGTGGCGCTGACGTTGTGGCGCACCGCTTCGACGGTCATTTCCATGCTCAGGGTGTTGCCGTTTGCGGAGTGTCCGCGATCGACGCATGCCAGTGCGATCATTTTCTTGAGCGTCGGCGACCACGTAGTAGAGGTAGCTTTGCCGATGTGCCGGCCGTTGCGATACACGGGCACCGGAACGCGCGAGGCCTGGCTGGGAACTTGCGGCGCCATGCCGATCTTGTCGTAGAGCGCTTCCACTTCGTTCCAATTGATTTCCAGGCCGACGAGGGTGCGCTCCACGCCTTTTTTTTCTTCGGCCATGAGCGCTTCGCGCCCGACAAAAGTTTCCTTCTTGAAATCGACGAGCTTGCCCAGCCCGATTTCGGACGGCGAGTATTTTTGCGCCTCGATGAGCGCTTTTTTGCTGGAGTTGTAGTCCACTTCGATGAGGATGAGGCCGGCTTCGATGCGCGCAATATCGAGCGCGATCATTCCCGCTGGATGAATGTCGAACCCGCGGCCTTTGTTCATCAGCTCGTCCCAGACCTTGATGGCGTCTTTCCAGGGCATCCAGATTTCGAAGCCGAGGTCTCCGGTGTAGCCGGTGCGGGAAATGTCGACAGGTACGCTGGCAATTTTGCCGCGGGTGACGCGGAAATATTTCAGGCTTTCGATTTTGGCGTCGGACACGGTGCGCAAAAGTTTTCCGGAAGTAGGGCCTTGCAGCGCCAGCGCGGCGACCTGTTCGGAAATATCCTCGATCTTCACGTCCAGCCCGAGCGCATTCTGCTGGAACCAGCGGAGGCTGGGATCAGCGGCGGTCCAGCGGTAATCGTTTTCGCCGAGGCGGGTGATGGTGCCATCGTCGATGACGTGGCCTTGCGGATCGCACCAGCAGCAGTAAATAACCTGGTCGACGGCGACCTTATTGATGTCGCGCGCGATGATGCGATTGACGAGTTTGGTGGCGTCCCGGCCGGTGACGCGATATTTGAAGAGCGGCGAAATATCGATGAGCGCGGCGGAGTTGCGGATGGCGTTGTACTCGTGCTCGTGATGCATCTCGTAGACGCTGACGGTGTAATAGCCGGACCACTCGCGATAGTTCAGGCTCTCGCAGAGCGCGAGGGTGCGTTCGTGAAAAGCGGTTCCGACGGGCACAGGGGCTCCTTTTGATCAAGCCGGGTGAGCGGGCCAAGTCGAGCAGGCCGAGCGAAATTATAAGTGTGGGAAGCGGGGCGATACAAGGCGGGAAAGACGTGGGAGAAGCCCAGGCGATAACGCCGAGCTAGAGTGTGCCAGGTTCCTGCGCGAACCTTTTCTCGAAGCGTTCGGCCAAATCTTCGAAGGTATGCTTTCCATCCACCAGCTCTTCCATTTCCTGGAACGATGCCAGCATGCGGTGATCGATTTCGACCCAGGTGAAGCCGTCGCGTTTGCAGAGGTGCGCTTCATGGCCGCGCTTGTTCATTGCGCGAATTCCGGCAACCACTTTTACACTCACGATTCGCTCCTGTGTCGGTGGAATCTGTTTCTTGACAAAAGCCTGCGCAAAAAAAAAGCGGGCCGCGCAGTGTATGCGCAGCCCGCCAGATTGGCTAGAGGACAGTAACGTTCGCAGCCTGCAGACCCTTCGGCCCCTTCACGACTTCGAATTCGACAGCCTGACCGTCGTTAAGAGACTTGTACCCCTCTGATTGAATCGCAGAGAAGTGGACGAAAACGTCTTCGCCGGACTGGCGTTGAATGAAGCCGAATCCCTTGCTGGCGTTGAACCACTTCACTGTTCCTTGTTCTTTCACAAAAAGTTCCTCATCTTGTTTTGAGCTATTTGGTGCCTTTTACCGCCTCCAGCCGCAACAAAAAAGGCTACAAGTGTGAACTTGCAGCCTCTCTAAACGAATCCAAAGGTTTTACAAGAGCAACAAACGCAGCCCTATCATTGCATATTTCTGCCGCCGCGTAAACAAGAATCTGCGAAGGAGAGGCTTTTCGGGTAACGACAGCCGGGGCTCGCGGCAGCGGAGTGTGCTGAAGAAGCGCGTTCGATGATATAAGGCGTGTGGTCCGTGCTATGGTGCGGGGCGGTTGAGCCCTGGGGCTCGCGATTCTTTCTTGGGAGATGAAGATTGATGAGTGGTCAAAAAGAGTGGTGTGTCTCGAGTGGCATTCGATTCGCAGCAATTTTCGCCGCGACGATGATGCTGGTTCTGAGCGTTATTCCGGCGGGGGCGCAAACGCTGGATGAAAACGCACTGAAGGCCATGAAGTGGCGGCAGATCGGGCCGTTTCGCGGCGGACGCGCGCTGGCGGTTACGGGCGTGGCCGGCGATGCGGATACCTATTACTTCGGCGCGGTGGCCGGCGGCGTCTGGAAGACGACGAACGCAGGCGGAACGTGGACGCCGATGAGCGACAAGACCGGCATCATGTCGGTCGGCGCGATTGCGGTGGCGCCGTCCGATGCGAACGTGATTTACGTCGGCACCGGCGAATCGTGCCTTCGCGGAAACATTTCTTACGGCGACGGCATGTACAAGTCGCTCGATGGCGGCAAGACCTGGACGCACATCGGGCTCGAGGATACGCAGCACATCGCCAAGGTCCTGGTGTCGCCGCAGAATCCGGATATCGTCTACGTCGCGGCGCTCGGCCATGCCTACGGCCCGAACGATTCGCGCGGCGTCTTTCGTTCCAGCGACGGCGGCAAATCCTGGCAGAAAATTCTTTTCAAGGACAACAAGACCGGCGCAATCGATCTGGTCTTCGATCCCAACAATCCGCACATTTTGTTTGCCGCGCTGTGGGAAGTGCAGCGCACGCCCTGGGGCATGACCAGCGGCGGCCCCGGCAGCGGCTTGTATCGCTCGAGCGACGACGGCGCCCACTGGAAGCGCCTCGAAGGCCACGGCTTGCCAAGCGGCGTGCTCGGACGCATCGGCGTCTCCGTTTCCGGCGCGGACGGCAATCGCGTCTACGCCATCATCGAAGCCGAAAAGGGCGGCATCTACAGCAGCGACGATGGCGGCGACACCTGGAAGCTCATCAACCCGGATCATCGCTTCACGCAGCGCGCCTGGTATTTCCATCACATCTTTGCCGATCCGAAGCACGTGGACTCCGTGTACGTGCTCAACACCGGAGTCTCGCGCTCCAACGATGGCGGCCACACTTTCGAGTTTATCCGCGCGCCGCACGGCGACAATCATGGCTTGTGGATCGATCCCTCGGAGCCGAACTCGATGATCGTGGCCAACGATGGCGGAGCCAGCGTCTCGCACGACGCCGGCAAAAGCTGGAGCATGCAGAATAATCAGCCGACCGCGCAGTTCTATCATGTTGCCGCGGACACGGCCGTGCCGTATCGCGTTTACGGCGCGCAGCAGGATAATTCCACCGTGGCCATCCTCAGCCGCAGCGATGACGGCGCCATCGACCGCCCGGATTGGTATGACGTCGGCGGCGGCGAATCGGGCTACGTGGTGCCCGATCCGCGCAACCCCAGTGTGGTTTACGCCGGCTCTTACGACGGGTTGATCACGCGCTTCGACAAGAAAACAGCGCAGGTGCAAGACGTTTCGTCCTGGCCGCTGAATCCCATGGGCGCGGGCGCGGCGGACCTGAAGCATCGCTTCCAATGGACCGCGCCGATTCTGATTTCGCCGAACGATCCTAGCGTGCTCTATCACGGCGGCGAATCCGTCTTCAAAACCGGCGACGGCGGAATGACCTGGACGGCCATCAGCGGCGATCTGACCCGCAACGACAAGACCAAGCAGCAATCTTCCGGCGGCCCGCTCACACAGGACAACACCAGCGTCGAATACTACGACACGGTGTTTGCGCTGGCGGAATCTCCGGTCGAGAAAGGGGTGATTTGGGCGGGCACCGACGACGGGTTGGTGCAGGTCACGCGCGACGCCGGCCAGCATTGGAGCAACGTCACCTCGAAAGAATTCGGGGAGTGGAGCCTGGTCAGCATCATCGAAGCTTCGCCGCATGCCGCAGGCACCGCCTACGTGGCCATCGATCGCCACAAACTCGACGACTACAAGCCGCACATCTTCAAGACCACCGACTACGGAAAGACGTGGAGCAAAATCACCGCCGGCCTGCCGGACAACGGCTATGCACACGCCGTGCGCGAAGATCCCAAGCACAAAGGCTTGCTCTTCGCGGGCACGGAGAACGGCGTGTACGTTTCGTTCGACGACGGCGCGCGCTGGCAATCCCTGAAGCTGAATCTGCCCACCACGCCGATTCACGACCTCATGATAAAAGGCGACGACCTGATCGTGGCTACGCACGGCCGTGCGTTCTGGGTTCTGGACGGCATCGCCCCCGTGCGGCAAATGAATTCCTCGACCGCCAACGAAGATGCGCATCTCTACCAGCCGGCTGCGGCGATTCGCTATCCCGGCGGAGGCTTTCAGTTGCCGCCGACGGTGCCGGCCGGAGCGAATCCGCCAACCGGCGTGGTCATCGACTACTACCTGAAGACCGCCGCCAAAGACGGCATCATGCTCGAGATTCTCGACGCCAAAGGAAAAGGGGTGCGCAAGTACTCCAGCAAAAAAGTCGCCGAGGGCGCTTCGCCCGACGAAGAAGAGTTTGGCGTCTCGCGTACCGGCGAATCGCTGCCCGCCGAAGCCGGTCTCAACCGTTTCGTCTGGAACATGCGCCAGGAAGATCCCGCGAAAGTTCCCGGCGCCGTTACCTGGGGCGGCCGGCCGCACGGGCCGCTGGTTGTGCCCGGCAGCTACCAGATCAAATTGACGGTGAACGGAAAGAGCTACACCGCACCCGTCGACCTCCAGAAAGATCCACGCGTCAGCGCTTCGCAAGCCGATCTGGAAAAGCAAGCCGAGCTTGCCGGGCGCATTCGCGAGCGCGTCAGCGCGGGCCACGAAGCCGTAAACCAAATCCGCAGCGTGCGCGCGCAACTCGATTCGCTAAAAAAGCGCCTGGGCACCGATGCGAATGTGAAGCCGGTTCTCGACGCCGCCGAAGACTTGAAAAAGAAGATGAACGCCGTCGAGGAAAAAATCATCCAGCCAAAATCCAAAAGCGGTGAAGACCCGCTGAACTATCCAATTCAAACAGCCGATCAGCTATTGGCGCTGCAAGGCACCGTGGAAAGCGCGGACGCCTCGCCGACGGCCGCGTGCTACACGGTGTTCGACGAACTCAACAGCCGCCTGGAAACACAGTTGGCGGCGTGGCGCGACCTGCAATCCAAGGACTTGGCCGCGCTCAATGCGCTCATTCAAAAGAACAACATCCCCGCGGTCGCTCCGGCGGTAGAAGAGACAAAGTCCGCGGATTGATCCATCCACACGAGCACTGAAAAGAGGTGAGGGCCAAGCTCCTATCCTCTTTTTCCAAACCAAATCGTCTGCTCAAAATTTGAAGGTGAGATTCAATTGCATCCGCCGCGGCGGAAGTGCCGACACCGCGCGGCCAAAGAACGGCGACGCCGGACACCCGCCCGCCTCGATGATGCTGGCCCCGCACACACCGATATACGTCGTCGCGTTGCGATGATTCAGCACGTTGAACGAATTCAGCGCCACGGTGAGCGAGCGCGCTTCCTTCTTATCCTTCGACAAAATGAAATCATGTGCCACATTCAAGTCCAGATTGATCAGCCCGGGTCCATGCAGCGTATTGCGCGGCAAGACCACTCCCGTGCTCCCGCCTGAATTCCCGAGGAACGGACGGTCGTTGATCACGCCGTCCTGATTGTCGTCCGAACCAGTCGTCACGTTCACCGGCTTCCCGGAATAGAGCGACAAGGCCATTCCCACGGTGAACAGTTTCGACGCCTGCATCGCGCCAAGCAAATCGAATTTGTGCCGCCGATCGTTGTCCGAGCGCGCCCAATCTCCTGAAGCATCGAAGCTGTTCGCCGGAAAATACGTAATCCCGCTGGTGTTGTTGTACGTCTTGCTGAGCGTGTACTGCACTTGTCCGCTGAACAACTTGCTGGGCTTGCCGCGGAAGGTCAGCTCCAGCGCGTTGCTTTTCTGGTAGCCCTCGGACTGCATCTGCCGTTCTTGCCCCAGTTGCGAATTCGGCCGCACGAACGTGCCCGTAGCGGAATCAAACACCGGAGCGTTCGCGTCAATCGAGCGGAAAAGATGAATGCCGTGCGATCCCACGTACGCCGCGCTGAACGTGCTCTTTGCCGTCACCTGCCGCTCCACGCCCGCGCTGTATTGCACGGTGTACGGAATGCGCGCGCGAGGATCGAGCACGATCACGCTGGTCGGTAAATTCGCCAGGTCTGCCGGCGTCACCGGAAACGTCGGATTGTTCAGAATGAAGCGCTGCAGATTGACGCCGTTGAAATGCAGCAGATCCGCGATCGGCCGCGGCCCCGAGCGATCGTAGAACATTCCTGCGCCGCCGCGAAAAACCGTCTTGCTCTTGCGCGATGGTGCCCATGCGACACTGAAGCGCGGCGCAAAATTGTTCGCATCATCATGGAAAAAATTCTGCAAGTAATACCGCACGCCGATCGATATGGAAAGGTTCGGCCGCAGCCGAATCGCGTCTTCAACAAAAAGCGCGAACGTGGTCTCCAGAAACGTCAGATGACCCTGTCCGCGCTGCACGATGAAGCGCGAGGGCAGATTCGCCTGCAAGCTGTTCGCGCACCCCGGATCGCTCGGATTCGCCGTGTCGCCTCCGGGCATGAACAGGCAGCCAAACGTATACGTGCCGGCGAAATTGGTGAAGTCGTCCGCTCCGCGCCGGCTGATGTCCGGAATATCGATTCCGAAATTCACCGCATGCTTGCCGCTCGCGTAGCTGACGATGTCCTGTCCATCGAAATGCGATTCCGTGCGCCGCGAGTCCGCCTGCGCGCCTCCGCCCACAAACGCGCCGGACACGTTAATCTGCGGCGCGGCATTGTGGCTGATCACCGGCTCGTTGTTGTGTCCCACCAGAAAGCGCAGCTGGTTCACCCACTTCGGCGAAAAAAGATGCCGGTAGCTGACGTTGACCTCGTGCTCCAGCGATTTGAAGTCGTACCCGGCTTCCGCCAGCGTTGTGCCTCCCACATTCTGATTGAGGATGCTTTCATGCTCGAAGGAATACGCAATCCAGAATTGGTCCGCCTGGTTGAAGTCGTGAAAGATGCGCCCCGAGCCAAAGAAATGATGCAGCGGCGCCGCCACATTTTGGTGGATAGGTCCGTCTAGGCCCTGCGCGTTCACAATCGCCTGCTGATCGTTGATGTCCCCTTCGAGCGACAGCAGGAACGTGGTCTTTTTCGATTCGCCGATCGGCCCGGTGAGCGATCCTTCGTAATATTGCCGCCGCTCCGGCGGCTTGAGATCCGCGTAAGCGTTGCGCGCATCGAAAACGGAATCGCGATACAAAAAATTCACCGTGCCGTGGTATTTCGGCGTTCCGCCTTTGGTCACGATCTCCAGGCGCGCGCGTCCCGGCCGCGAAAACAGCGCCGAATACGGATTCTGATTGATCTTCACTTCCTGCACCGCAGAGGGCGTGACGCCAGGGCCATTTGATTCCACCCCGTTGACCACCAGCGTGACCCCGTTGGTGCCGATCGCGTCGTCGCTCAGAAAGCGCGAAAGCGTGGTGATGTAGTCCTGGTCAAACACCGGAACCTGGTCGAGTGCGCTGCGCTCCATGGTGTTCGCGCTTTGATTCTCGGAAATTTCCGTGTTGATCTGCGCCACCGCGTCGCCGCCGGCGATGGTCACGCTCTCATTTTGCGTGGCGATTTGCAGCACCACGCGCAGCGGGCTCCCCGCCGTCTTCCCCAGTTTCACTGGAACCGTCGCGTCGCTAAATCCCTCGGCCGAAACGGCGATCACGTACCCGCCAGGGGCCAGCTTGTCGAAGCGAAACCCGCCATTCGCGTCCGTCACCGTTTGCGCCAGCAAGCTGCCGTCCGGCGCGCTAAGAGTCACATCGGCTCCGACGATCGCCGCACTCGAAGGATCGAGCGCCGTTCCCGCAAGCGTGCCCAAGTCCAGCTTTGCAGACTGCGCCCCGCTCAACGCGAAGCAAAACAAAACGAAAGAGAGTACCGATTGCATGTCGCGCTTGTGATCCCCGATTGCCAAGCCCTTGCCGCCGATTCCAGCCTGCCAGCAAGAGCAGAAGCACTGTACGGCTCCGCGCCTAAATGCCAGTTAAATGCAACCTTCCCCCGCAATCAAGCAGTTTGCCCGCCAGGTTTCCCCTCGGCGCCCCCGCCAAAACAAAACTCGCGCGGAGCGGCCCAAAAAAGGCCGTCCCGCGCGAGGAAGTATTCTAAGTGTAGTTGCGTTAGAACTTAAGCTTCAGCGCGAACTGCAGTTGCCGCGACGACCCGGAATCAGCCGTCGGGAAGCGCGTGCTGGTGATCGTCGAGAAGGTCTTCAGCCCGGCCGCCGTGGTTGGCAAGATCACTACGCCCGTGCCACCGGTCGGCCCCGGTTGCCCGAAATTCGGATGGTTGAGGAGGTCGAACGTATCGACACGGAACTGGAGATTGAATCTCTCCGTGATCTTCGTGTTTTTGACCAGCGCCAGATCCACGTCCGTAAATCTCGGACCGGTGAAGGTGTTGCGTCCGAGATTGCCGAAGCTGTTGGCGGCCGGTATCCCAAACGCCGTCGCTGCGTTGGTGATCCATTGCGAGGGATTTCCGCTGATCACCACCGGAGCCAGAAGATTGGGCCGAATCGTGTTAAGAGTCCCTGTTGTGAGCGAAGTGCCCAGCACAACCGTAAAGGGGTTTCCCGTTTGCGCGCTGATGATCGGCGCGATCTCCCATCCGCTGACCAGACGGTTTCCCTTGAAGGGTAGTTCGTAAATAGCGTTCATCACGAAGCGATGCCGCGCATCGAAATCGGAGCTTCCGCGGCTATTCGCGATGTTGTTGCCGTCCTGCACCAGAGTTCCCTGCAGGTTACGCGACACGTCATCGATGGAGTGGGAATACGTATAGGACGCGTTAAACTGCAGTCCCCTGGTGACATGCTGGTTGGCGCTTACCCACAGTGCGTTGTAGCTCGAGTTCGAGCTGCTGTCTCGAAGAGTAATGTTGTTCGACAATGTCTTGCCGGGCAAAAATTGGCTCGTTGCGGCGATCACCGGAAAGGGCTTGCTGGCGGCCACGCCCAAGGTGGTGAACTGGTTCAGATTGTGGTCCACTTCCAGGTGCGTGCCCTTGGAGCCAAAATAGCCCACCATCACGCCGGTATTGCGCGTCAACTGGTGTTGAATGTTCAGATTCCACGATTGCACGTAGGCGTTCTTGAAGTTCGGGTTGACCACCGAAGGGGCAACGTTGGTCGCGTTGTTCGGGTCGTAGAGCGCTCCCAGAGCCGTCAAAGGCGTGGCCGTGGTCACGCTGATGGGCACGGCAAAAGGCGGATTCCCGTTCAACCCAGTCACCACGCCGGTAATGGGCTGGTCCACCTGATAGCCATAGCCCGACCGTAGCACCGTTCTGCCATTGTGGAAGATGTCCCAAGCGAATCCTACTCGCGGTTGGACGTTCTTGTTGTTCTGATTGTAGGGGTCCGGCACCGGAACCAGCGCGGCGCTTGCCTGATCCAGCGTTACAAAGCGGTTTCGCGCCTCGTTGGGCGTCATGTTCCACGCATACCGCAAGCCCAGTTCCAAGGTCAGGTACGGCTTCAGCTTGTAGCTGTCCTGCGCGAAGAAATCCAGGGCGTTTTGGGTGATGCGGTTGGCCTGCGAAGCGCCGATAGTTCTGGCGGACTGCGCCGCGATCCCATTGATAAAATTCTGCGTCGTGCTGAATACCAGCAGCCCCGGATCGGTGGCAAAATTGTCGTTGCGAAAATCACGGAACTCGAAGCCGAACTTCAGCGAGTGCGCACCGCGGATATAGTCGAGGGTGTCGCCGACCACGCTGGTGGTGTCTCCACGTCCTTGCGGGAAGTTCCGTTCCGCGCCAAAAACCAAACCGGACTTGTCTTGAATTTGAATTCCCGGGATGAAGGCCAGGTTCGGCCCGAGGACTCCGCCCAGCCCAACGGTCGCTGGGTCCGTCGGATTATTCGGCGTGAAGGTGATGTTGATGCGGTTCACGCCAAAATGAAACTCGTTCACGATCGCCGGAGTGAATACGTGCGTCTCGCCCAAGGTGAACACTTGCCGGACTCCCACGCGATGGTCGCCAAAGCCAGGCAGGTTGGATCCCTGTGTAGGCTCGAAGCGGTTATCGTGCTGATTGGCATAGTAGCCGTGCACCCGGTCCTTTTCGTTGAAGTTGTGGCTGATATCGATGGTTCCCTGATCGATGTTCACGTTGGCGCCCGCTGAGCCGAAGAACGCGGGTGCTCCGTTGATCGTGCCATTGGCCGCGGGGATGAATTGCAACAGCCCGCGCGCCGCGGCGCTGCCCGACGCGTTGATCTGATTCCTGTCGCCATCCGTCAGGACGCCGCTGGTGGTCGGCAATCCCTGCCGGTGCCGTAGTCCTTCATAGCTGGCAAAGAAAAACGTCTTGTCCTTGAAAATCGGGCCGCCGACGTCTCCTCCGAACTGATTGCGCTTCAGCACCGCTTGCGGAACCGGGATCGGATTGAAGAAATTGCGCGCGTCCAGGTCGTTGTTGCGGAGATAGTCGTACAACTCGCCGTGCAGGCTGTTCGTTCCGGAGCGCGTGGCGATATTCACGATGGAGCCGGAGTTGCGGCCGTACTCGGCACTGTAGGTCGAGTTGTCGATCTTGAACTCCGAGACCGTGTTGATCGTCGGCTGGAAGGTCACCTGGTTCTGCGACATGTCGTTCAAGTTCACGCCGTTAATCATGAAGTTGACGGCATCCTCGCGGCCCCCGGCCGAATTGAACGCAAACGAGCCCTGCCCACGCAAAGGAGCAGTAAGGAAGCCGTTCTGCGGAGGCGTCACCGTGCCGGGCACCAACAGCGCCAGGTCCACAAAGTGGCGGCCGTTCAGCGGGATTTCTTGGACCACCGCCTGATCGATAACCTGGCCGACGGTAATGGTCGTCGAGTCGATTACCGGTTGGGTGCTTTCGATCGTAACCGTAGTCGCCGTCGCAGCAATTTTAAGACTGAAATTCTGAACCGAGTTTTGGCTCACCGCCAGAGTGACTTCATTCGCCACTTGCGTCTCGAAGCCTTGCTGGCTGATTTCCACGCGGTATACGCCCGGCGGAAGCGCAGGAACCTCATAGTCGCCGCTGCTATCGGTTTGCGTGCTTCGCTCCACGCCGCCGCCCACGTTTTTCACGGTCACTTTGGCGCCTGCCACGGCCGCGCCGGTGGCGTCTGTCGCCGTGCCCTTAATGCTCGCCGTCGTTTGCGCGAAGCTTTGCCCGCACATGCACGCGATCACCGCGGCTAGCACCGCGAACTTCAGCAATTTTCGAATTACTCCGTACGTCCCTACTTCGGTTACCATCACTTTCATCTCCTGTTCCGTCGTTCCCATCGCTGCGCGAATTGTCGAATCGTCCAAACGGAAGTTTTCATCCAACGCGAATAACAATGACAGCGACAACGCATTCCAGATTTCGCGAGGCTGTCTTTGCTGTTCTTCCGGGAAGAACAGAGGCACGCCGATTGCCAGCGCTGCACCTCCCCTCCCTTTCTGTAAATACTTTCGCGCCAATAGCATAGCGGTTGATAAAGAGATGATGGTGAATGGTCGCGGGCGTGAACTGCGGGAACCCGGAAATTTATATGAAAAACCGGAACTGACTCCAGTTCGTTGTATCGGTGCTGCCACCGAGCTGCTTTACGGAGCAACGTAGTCGGCAGCAAAAACGCAATTGCTCGTGCCGGATCCGGGTAGCCACTTGGCCAGCCGCGATCTGCTGCCGTCCTCGCGAAATCGCTCCGGACAGTTTTCCTTTGCCACGCAGCGAACTTCGTTGACAAATATTCGAGTGAACTTTAGACTTGTGGTTTGTCTCTACAGGGAAAGGTGTGACTGAGCGCGATGAGGACGTACGTAGCCAAAGGTGAGGAAGCGGAAGCGCTGAAAGTGGGCGCGCAGTGGTTCGTGGTGGACGCGACGAACCAGGTTCTCGGGCGGCTGGCCACGCGCGTGGCCCGAATTTTAATTGGCAAGGATAAAGCGGCGTTCACGCCGTATCTGGATTCCGGCGACCACGTGGTGGTCATCAACGCCGACAAAATTCGCATGACCGGCAACAAGGTCGAGCAAAAGATGTACTATTCACATAGCGGGTATCCCGGCGGGTTGAAGGAAGTTCCGGCCAAGCGCGTGCGCGAGACCAAGCCCGAATGGATCGTCCGCGAAGCGGTTCTCGGCATGTTGCCGAAGAACAAGCTGCGCGCCCGCCGCGCCAAGAAGTTGCGCGTGTACCGCGATGCCGCGGGCCTCGCGCGCCATGCCGGCCAGAAGCCGCAGGCTGTCGCGCAATAACGAGTTTGCAGGGCCGGGCCTGGGCCCGGTGCAGTTTCCGCACGTGCGGGTTTCAGGGTTTGTACTTGCAAACCCTGAACCAACAGTTGTTCCTTTCTAAGTGGTGCCTTAGCAAGGGAGCAAAAACCGGCGTGAACTTTTGGCCTTCAGGGCCGTGTTGTCTTACGGCCAGGTTGTCTCAGAACAAGTTTTTTAGGCCAGTTTCTTAGGAGGAGCGTTTGAGTACTGCAGGAACGCCAGTAACCAACAGCAAGACGTGGATCTACGGCACGGGCCGCCGCAAAGAATCGGTGGCGCGCGTGTTCATTCGGCCGGGCAGCGGCAAGTTCACCGTGAACGGCCGGCCCGTCGAACAATATTTTACGAATTTCGCGTGGAAGCATGATGCCATCGAGCCGCTCAAGTTCACCAGCCTCGCGGACCAGTTGGACGTGGTGGTCACCGCGAACGGCGGCGGCGCGGGCGGGCAGTCCGGCGCGGTGCGCATGGGATTGTCTCGCGCGATTTCGCTCTTCAATCCGGAACTGCGGCCTTCGCTCCGCAAGAACGGATTCTTGACTCGCGATTCGCGCATGAAGGAACGCAAGAAGTACGGGCAGAAGGGCGCCCGCAAGCGGTTCCAGTTCACGAAGCGCTAAAGTTTTTGGGCGGCCCTTTCACGGCAACTAAGGCCGCCCAGCGAGCTCCGGCGAATCACCGCAAGGCGGTTCGCCGAGATCACGGCCGGCATGGAGCCGGCAAAAGGCTGTTGCGAGGCGTTTTGTGAGCACTACACAAGCGCCGCGATAAACAGCTATCCAACTAGGAGGAAAAGTGGCAGTTGAAATTACGATGAAAGAATTGCTGGAGGCCGGAGTTCATTTCGGTCACCAGACCCGGCGCTGGAATCCGAAGATGAAGGAATATATTTTCGGCGAACGCAACGGGATCCACATCATTGACCTGCAGAAAACCCTCAAGATGTTCCGCGAAGCCAGCCGCTTCGTGAGCGATCTTGCCGGGCAAGGCAAAGCGGTATTGTTTGTCGGCACCAAGCGGCAAGCCCAGGAAGCCGTCGCCGAAGAAGCCAAGCGCTGCGGCGCATTTTTTGTGAATCACCGCTGGCTGGGCGGCACGCTGACGAATTGGTCCACGCTGCAGAAATCCATCAAGCGTCTGAAACTGCTGAAAGCCATGAACGAAGATGGCCGCATGCTGGAGCTCTCGAAAAAAGAGCGCGCGCGTCTCGACCGCGAGATGAAGCACCTCAACCAGAATTTGGAAGGCATCGAAAATATGGCGCAGCTTCCAGACGCCATGTTCGTGGTGGATTCGAACGCCGAAGACATCGCGGTGAAAGAAGCGCGGCGCATGGGTGTGCCGGTAGTCGCGGTGGTGGATACGAATTGCGATCCGGACGTGGTCGATTGGATTATCCCCGGCAACGATGACGCGCTGCGCGCCATCCGCCTGTTCACCACCAAGATCGCGGACTCCGTGCTCGAAGGGCACAACGCTTACGCGCAATCGCAAGTGGCCGACGAAAAAGCGGCCAGCGATCAGGCGCTCGTGGATGGCGTCGAATACGTGGACACCAGCCGCTACGAGCAATACGAAAAGCAGGAAGGCGATTTCGTGGAAGGCGCGGAAGCGCTGGCCGCAGAGCCTGCGGAAGCCACGGTTCCCCCGGACGACGAAGCGAAGTAAGCAGTTCGGCTGGAGCGAGATTGGGCCCGCCCAGAGCCGTATGGGCGGGCCGTTTTGTAACAAGGGAATGCTTGTAACACGATTTTAACGAAGCGAGAATCAGCGATTGCGAATAGAGAAAAAGGGATGAGCACACAACAGCCAGCAATGCAAATACCAGCACAACTTGTAAAAGAATTGCGCGAGCGCACCAACGCGGGATTCGCGGATTGCCGCGCCGCGCTTGTCGAAGCGGGCGGCGATCTTGAGAAAGCCATTGCCATACTGCGAAAGAAAGGCCAGGCCGCGGCGGCCAAGAAATCCATGCGTGAAGCATCGGAAGGGCTGGTGGGCAGCTACATTCACGCCGGCGGGAAAATCGGCGTGCTTGTGGAGATCAACTGCGAATCCGATTTCGTGGCGCGCACGGAAGCCTTCCAATTGCTATGCCACGACGTGGCCATGCACATCGCGGCGCTCGATCCACGCTACGTCCGGCGCGAAGAAGTGACGCCGGAAATGCTCGATAAGGAGCGCGAGATTTACCGCGCCCAGGCGCTCGCAACGGGCAAACCGGAAGCGGTAGTCGAGAAAATCGTGACCGGCAAAATGGAGAAGTTCTACGAAGAGAACTGTCTCTACGAACAGCACTACATCAAGGACGAAGGCTTGACCATCAAGGAGATGGTGAACGCCGCCATCTCGAAGCTCGGCGAGAACATCACCATCCGGCGTTTCTCGCGCTTCAAAGTCGGCGAAGTCGCCGCGGGCGCGAGCGGCAGCGACGCTGCTCCCGTTCCAGCCTAAGATTTCGACAATTCAGAACACCAGAGCGTCGCGGAATTTCCGGGACGCTCTTTTTGTGTCTTGCGCTTCTTGAATTCGCGGTGGCGCGTGCGAGTGTGCACGATGTTTGTTACAATTTCGGCGGTTCACAGGGGCGCACAGCGAACGAATGGCCACAAAGAGCGTGACAAAAAAGAGCGTGAAAAAATCCGCGAAGAAGGGCAAACCCGCTTACGGGCGCATTTTGCTGAAACTTTCCGGCGAATCGCTGCAGGGTTCGCAGGGATTCGGCATTCACGGCGAGACGATTCGAGCAATTGCGCGCGAGCTGAAGGACGTGCACGAACTCGGCGTGCAGATCGCCATCATGGTGGGCGGCGGAAATATTTTTCGCGGCGCGCGGCAAAAGGGATTCGAAATTGACCGCGCCACCGGCGACTACATGGGCATGCTGGCGACGGTGATCAACGCTCTGGCACTGCAGGATGCGCTCGAAAAAGAGGGCGTGTTCACCCGCGTGCTGAGCGCCATCGAGATGCGCCAGGTTTCCGAGCCGTTTATCCGGCGCCGCGCCATGCGGCATCTCGAGAAGGGGCGCGTCGTGATTTTCGCGGCGGGCACCGGGAATCCTTATTTTTCGACGGACACGGCGGCGGCGCTGCGCGCGATGGAAATCAAGGCGGATGTGATCCTGAAGGCGACGCGCGTGGACGGGATTTTCGACGCCGATCCGGAAGAAGTGTCGGACGCGAAGTTTTTCGCGGCGATTACGTACCGCGAAGTGTTGAATCAGAATCTCAAGGTGATGGATTCGACAGCCATTTCGCTGTGCATGGACAACGGGATGCCCATCGTGGTGTTCAACATGAACCGGCCGGGGAATATCAAGCGCGTGGTGCTGGGCGAGCGCGTGGGGTCGAAAGTGACGCCGGCGTAAGAAGAAGTCGACAGTAAGTTTACAGTGGACAGCAAGTGACCTGAAAAAAGCGCCGCGCGCCTGAAGGCGTGCGGCATCGAGGTGTTATGACGACGATTGCAACGACGAAAGATGCCATGGCGGCGGCGCGGACGCGGATGGAGAAGGCCGTCGACGATTTTCGCAAGGAGCTGAGCACGCTGCGCACGGGGCGCGCGAATGCTTCGCTGCTGGATCATGTGCGGGTGGAATATCACGGGACGCCGATGCCGGTGAACCAGCTGGGGACGGTGACGGTGCCGGAAGCGTCGATGATCGTGATCGCGCCGTGGGATCCGGGAGCGGTGCCGCTGATCGACAAAGCTATTCGCATCAGCGATCTGGGATTGAATCCCACGAACGACGGCAAAGTGGTGCGCGTGCCGATTCCTTCGCTGACGGAAGAGCGGCGCAGGGACATGGTCAAGCACATGCACAAAGTGCTGGAGAATCACCGCACGGCGGTGCGCAACATCCGGCGCGAGATTAAGGAAGCGATCGACAAGCTCGAGAAGGACAAGAAGATCAGCCAGGACGAACAAAAGCGGTCACTGGACGAACTCGAGAAGGTGTCGCACGCGGAGACGAAGAAGATCGAGGACCTGGCTGCATTGAAAGAAAAAGAGATTATGGAGATTAAGTAGGGCCGCCTGAGTGAATTGTTCGCTCCTTCTGGTTCGCTAGGTCCTGTGGTTCGGATAACGCTCGGTTTGATTCTCGATTGTAGATGACGGAAAAGTGGGAGCTGGGCTCCCGCACTCCAAAGGTACCGGCCGACAGTCTTCCATCCCCGCGAGTTTCCGTAAGTGTTGATTCTAAAGGTGGTTAAAGTCCTTTGTTTTGATACACTTTTGTAAGTGTTCATTCTAAAGGACTTATGGGTGGATTTGCGGCCAAAGCCCGCCCAAGAACTTCAAGTAATACTTTAGGTGGCGACTGAAAATTCGGGGTACACCCCCCTATGTTTTTGCAAAGAGTGCGGAAGCTATAGATTCTAAGGGGCTTAGCTTGTGCTCTGGTGTGCAAGAGTGCAGCAAGAGTGCGCAAGGCTATGATTTGTCGGGAGTTAGATTTTCGCTCTTTGGACGTAGAAGAGACGAGAGCGCGGTCTGGATCGCCCGCAGTATTAACCAGGAGTTAGTGTACCACATTCTGGAAAAAAGTCAAGGAAAATGTGCAGGCTCTGAGGAGATTTTGGCTTGGGGTGCTGCTTCGCGGCTGCTGCATGGCGATTGTGGCCTTGCCATACGGGCGCAGCATGCTGCGCCACTACAACGGAGGCGAGGCGCCCGGACTAGGGGGCGGGGCGGGTTAGGGTGAAGAGTTGAGATTGGTCGTTTTGGACCGCGTGGAGGAAGGCGTTGTAGTCGGAGGCGCGGTCGGCGGGGAGTTCGCGGAGGAGGAATTGGATGTGGCGGGAGGCGGTCAGGGTGTTGGCGGTGGCGGCGTAGCTGGAGGAGAACCTGGCGTAATCG
>DATNNV010000012.1:0-5149 GCA_035601655.1 Candidatus Dormiibacterota bacterium | reverse complement strand
GGGGGGGGGGGAAGGCGAGCTAAGAGGGGTTGCGGCGGTAGAGCCAGGTGATCTTGCCGGGCGGATCGGCGGGCGGGGTCCTTCGAGGCTCACGATAAACGAGCCCCGCCGCTACTGGGGAAGGTGCCGAGGCTTCATCCGCACTGGGACCTGGCGCATGCTGCGCCACTACCAGGGATGTAAGGGAATTGGGCTGGCCGGGCGTGTTGATGGTGGCTAGGAGGGCGTCGATTTGGGGGCGGAGGGGGGAGAGGGAGCAGACGGGGTCGGTGGCGGCGGGGTCGGCGGCGAGGAGGAAGGCTTGGCAGCGGCAGCCGGCAAAGTCTAGTTCGCGGCGGTCGCAGGATTTGCAGGGTTCTTGCATCCAGGATTGGCCGCGGAATTTTTGGAAAGCTTCCGCGGATTGCCAGATTTCGCCGAGGGGGCGGTCTCTTACGTTGTCGAATACAAGGTTGGGGATGATTTTGGCGGCATGGCAGGGGAGGACTTCGCCGGTGGGGGTGATGAGCATAAGTTTGCGGCCCCAGCCGCCCATGCAGGTTTTGGGATATTTGGCGTAGTAATCGGGGACTACGAATTCGACGCGGATTTTGCCTTCGAGGCGTTTTTGGGCTCGTTGGAAGAATTCGAGGGAGGCATCGAGCTGTTGGCGGGTGGGGAGGAGATGTTCGCGATTGGCGAAGGCCCAGCCGTAATACTGGACGTGGGCGAATTCGATGCGTGTGGCGGTGGAGGATTCGGCGATGGCTAGCATTTCGGGGAGCTGGTCGAGGTTTTGGCGGTGAATTACGAAATTCAGAGTGACGGCGACGCGGCGGGATTTCAGCCAATCGAGGACGCGGAGTTTTTGTTGATGGGATTTGCTGCCGGCGATTTCGGCGGCGATTTCTTCTGTGGCGCCTTGGAAGCTGAGTTGGAAGTGATCGAGGCCGGCGGCGATCAGGGCATCGAGTTTGGGTTCATCGAGCGGGAGGCCGGAGGTGATCAGGTTGACGTAGAGGCCGGAGGCGCGGGCGGATTTTACTAGATCGAGGATGTCTGTGCGGGCCAGGGGTTCGCCGCCGGTGAAGTCGGCTTGCAGAACGCCGAGTTCGGCGGCTTCGCGGAAGACGCGGGACCAGGTTTCGGTGGAAAGTTCGGTTTCGCGGGATTGCAGTTCCTGGGGATTGGAGCAGTAGACGCAGTGGAGCGGGCA
Source organism: Candidatus Dormiibacterota bacterium (assembly GCA_035601655.1). Lineage (GTDB taxonomy): Bacteria > Acidobacteriota > Terriglobia > Acidiferrales > UBA7541 > Acidiferrum. The sequence goes on along the minus strand of DATNNV010000012.1, from coordinate 3,954 downwards.
GCGGTGGGTTAGTTCGGCGATTAGGGCCAGCGGGTTGGAGAAAGTGGTTGGCATCGACGACGGCCCGCCTCAGAAGGCGGGACCTACAACGAAGTCTAAGGCTCGTTCCTTTTGTAGGAGCTGCAAATAGCCGAGAATGTCTTGTTCTACTTTTTCGGGTTTGGCTTTGGAGTAGATTTTTTGGAGGTCGGCGACGATAGCGGCTACGGTGTGGTTGCCGTCGCAGCGTTCGATGATTTCGAGGCTGGGGCCTAGTAGTCGGAGGGCGCGTTCGGGCATCAGTAGGACGCGCTGAGAATTGTTTTCGCCGAGGCGGCAGCCGGGGGCAAGGCGTGGCCGGGAGTTGGGATCTGGGGGCATCAGGTTGATTGCGGTTCGGGCTCGGGTGGGATGAAGGCGCCGGGCGGGGGCCAGCCGGGATTGATGTAGGCGAAGTAGAGGGCGTCAAGTTGGGCCCAGAGGATGTCGCACTTGGCGCGTAAGGCGGCGTGAGCGGCATCTTGTTCGTCGCGGGTGCGGGCGTGGCGGACGACCCAGGCGAGGGCGAAATCGGCGTCTTCGGGAGCTTGCGTGAGGCGGCCGGTGAAATAGTCGAGGCCGGTGGAAAGCCACGGGTAGTGCTCGCGAAGGCGGTCCATGCGCAGAGCGATGAGCTTGCGGGCGAAGAGCTCGGTGAGCGAAGCCGCCACCGCTTCTGTCTCGGAGCGCGAGGCGACAAAGTGAACGTAAGCATGTACGGCGTAACGCGTTGCCGGGAGGATGCCTTCGCCGCGAACAGCTTGCAGGCGGGGAAGTCCGGTGGCTTCCACTAGCTTCAGCCACTTCTCGATGCCGCCGGGAGTGGCGCCGTCGCCGTCCTGGTCCACGATGCGTTTTCGCCAGTTGACGCGGAAGGTGTGATCGTGGCTGCGAGCGAGAATGGCGGCGTCCTTCAGCGGGATGTGGGACTGGTAGTAGTAGCGATTGAGCGCCCAGGCCTGGAGCTGGCCGCGCGTGAGCTGGCCATCATGCATGAGCTGATGGAAAGGATGCTTGTGGTGATAGCGCTCTTCGCCGATGGCGTGAAAGCCGGCAATGAAATCCGCTTCGGAGAGCACAGGCTTGTCGGTTTTTTCCAGCGCGGTGGTCATAGAGCGATCTCCATTCCATCGTAGGCGATTTCGAAGCCCGCTTCCAGCACGGCGCGATGCTCGGCGCTCTGTTCGTCAAGGATAGGATTGGTGTTGTTGATGTGGAGGAGGATCTTGCGGCCACGGGCGTTGGCGGGGAATTGTTCCAGTAAGCCGCCTGGGCCAGAGAGCGGGAGGTGGCCGATTTCGCGGGCGGTCTTTTTGGTGCGGCCGGTGTGGATGAGTTCGTCGTCGGACCAGAAGGTGCCGTCGATTAGGACGAGGTCGGCGGAGGAGGCGGGCTTGGTCCACTCGGTCGAGTGCGGGGAGAGGGAAGGGGCGATGAAGAGTTGCTTGCCGGTTTGCTCGAGGAGGAAGGCGACGGAGGCGTCGTCGGGCGAGCAGGAACGTAGCAGATCCTCGCTCGCGTAGTCCGGGTAAGCGCCGCCGAGTGGGAGAGTGTTGCAGATGAACGCGGGGGATTCGCCGGGGCTTTCCGATAGGTGGCAACCGAGGCGGCCGCGGCTGGAAAGCGTTTGCCATTGGACAGGAGGATCGGAGCGCTCGAGGACGCCGAAAATGCGGTTCTCTTTTTTGAGGATGCGCTGAACACCGGGAGTCGCAAAGACAAAGAAGGACTGAAATTCGCGGAGGTGCAGCAGACCCATGACTGAGTCGACGTCGGCGGAATAGAGGAAGACGCCGCCGATGGGGGAATGTCCTGGTTCGTTTGGGTGAGGAGCCAATTCGGGTGCGGCGATGATCTGGGAACGCAGGTCTGGGGAAGCGCCGACGAGGAACCATACAGAAGAATCTGAGTCTGGGGAAAAGGCGATTTGGGTCTGCGTGCGAGGGTGGAAATGCGGGCTGCCTTCGCGCAGAAGACGGCAATTACGGCAGGAGCAATTCCATTGGGGGAAGCCGCCACCGGCTGCGGAGCCGAGGATTTTGATTCGCATGCGGGTGCCTACTGGCGGCTGGGGACAAAAGTATACACTCGCCTGATCCGGCGTTCGTTGCAACCGCAATTCGTGAGTCGAGGCCTAGAGTTCGGCGTTGGCGTAGGAGCTGATTTCGCAGTTGAGATCGATTTCTTCGTGCTGAGGGGTGACCCATTCCATGGTGGATGTGCTCCTTGATGTGAACCGCTAAGCAAAGGAATGATACCACAAACGGCGGAGCGGATGGTGGCGTAGATGAGAGTGTTGCAACGCGCAGAACTTTACTACTAGGGATAGCGAGCGGAAGAGCGCGTGACCGCAAGGGATGGCGGTAAAAGTGCCGCGATTTCCCAAACCAATAATCCACAACTTTTTGCAAGAAGTTTTGCGATTCCTCTTGACAAGGCATAAAACGGGCCTATGATGTGGACAAAAGTGGTTGAAAGTGGGTAGAAGTAGAGAGCAGTAGGGGCAAGTAGATCGAAGCGGGCGCATCCGGGGGATCGTGGTGGAATCGGGCAAATTCGCCATCCCAACCCAGCCATTGAGCCGAAATTACGATGAAACTGCGCGGAAACAGTCCAGCGAAGGTGGACGAGAAAGGGCGTCTCAAGATACCCGCCGTGTTTCTGGAGGAGTTGAAGGAGTACGGCACACTCTTTTATATCACGAGCGCAAAGGGCGAGTCCGCGCGAATTTATCCGATGAAGATTTGGACGGAGATCGAAGACAAGCTGGCGGCGCTGCCGGCGACGAACAAGGCCAAGCGAAAGTTTTTGATGCGGACGAGTTATTTCGGGCAAGTGGTGGAGATGGACGGGCAGGGAAGAGTGCTGCTGCCGCCGGTGCTTCGGGAAGCGGCGCAGACCAAGGGCGATGTGGACGTGTTTGGGGTGATGAATTACCTCGAGGTGATGAATCACACGCGAGTGCTCGATGAGCTGAAGAACGAGCCGTACACGGACGAGGACGACGAAGCGCTGAATGCGTTGGGAGTTTAGAGCGAAGCAGGTGAAAGGCGAATGTGGTGAGCGAGGCGAGGCCACACACGCCGGTAATGCTGGACGAGGTGCTGGAATGGTTGCAGGTAAAGGCGGACGGAGCGTACATCGACGCCACACTGGGAGCCGGCGGGCATTCGGAAGCGATCGCCGCAAGGCTAACGTCCGAGAGCTTACACGGACGCCCTCCCGGGCGATTGATCAGCCTGGACCGGGACGCACAGGCGCTGGAATTGGCGCGGGAACGGCTGAAGAGCTTCGGCGAGAAGGTGAAACTGGTGCAATCGCCGTTTTCGAGGATTGCGGAGGTCGCGCAAGAGTTGGGGATTCCGAAGGTGGACGGGGTCTTGGCCGACTTGGGAGTTTCGAGCATGCAGCTTGATCAAGCAGCGCGGGGATTTTCGTTTCGCGAAGCTGGTCCTTTGGATATGCGCATGCACGCGGGAGATGAAGTGACCGCGGACGAGATTGTGAATCGCTGGCAAGAGCGAGAGCTGGCGGATTTGCTCTACCGGGAAGCGGATGAGCACGATTCACGAAGGATCGCCAGGGCGATCGTACGAGCGCGGCCCATACGGGACACCGCACACCTGGCAACGACTGTGGCAGGGGCCCGACAGCACTGGGGAAGGCAGAGACTGCATCCCGCGACAAAAACGTTTCTGGCGCTGCGGATAGTGGTGAATCGAGAGATGGAGGAACTCGGGCAGTTTCTTTCTAGAGTTCCTGCCACACTATCTCAAGGAGGCCGGTGGGTGATGCTCAGTTATCACTCTCTCGAAGACCGGCCGGTAAAACAATGCTTTCAGCGACTCGCGCGGGAGCGCGCGCTGAAGATTCTCACCAAGAAAGTGATTCAAGCTTCGGACGCGGAGATTGCGGCCAATCCGCGCGCGCGCAGCG
>DATNNV010000011.1:0-30052 GCA_035601655.1 Candidatus Dormiibacterota bacterium | reverse complement strand
AGATGGTGCCGGGATAATAGGTGTCGCCGGTGAAGAGCAAGCCGTTGGCGCGGTCGAGCAGGGAAATGGCGTCGGGAGTGTGGCCGGGTGTCGAAATGATTTCGAGGGTGCGGCCGCCGAGATTGATTTTGAAGCCGCCCTGGATGAAACGGGAGATTTTCCACGGCTTGGTGCGATAGGTTTTGGGGTCGAAACCTTTGGGCAAGTCGCCGCAGATTTCTCCGGGGGCGACTTCCGCTTGCGCGTCAGCCGTTGAGCCTTTGGCGTTGGCTCGGGTGAAATCGGTGTCCATGCCGTAGACAAAATCGAATTGCCAGTTGCCGCCGACGTGATCGTCATGGGTGTGCGAATTGAGGACCACCACGGGCCGCGAAGTCAGCCGGGAGACGATTTTGCGGATATCGGCGATGCCCATGCCGGTGTCGAAGAGCAGCGCTTGCTTGTGCCCGACGATCAGATAGGAGATGACTTCTTCGGATTGATGCGGCTCGTAAATCGCAAACACGCTGGGCGCGACTTTGTAAACCTCGAACCACAGCTCGCTGGGCAGCACGCGTTCGAGCGCCGCATTCTCCGGATGCGGCAGCTTCTGGCACCATTCTGGCTTTTCCGTTCGCGCGAATGCAGCGGAAGAGAAAAGCGTAAGAGTTAACAAAGAGAGCGCAGAGACGCAGAGAAAACGGAAAGGCGAAGATGCCCGCGACGGTCCGCGGCCGCTACGGGTGCCGGTCATTGCGAACCTGCATTCTGCGGCATGTCCGCGCCGGGACTCGCTGACTGCCGCGCGCGGCGCTCGTCCTGGCGCCAGTAGTAGATTCTGACCATCACGTAGGCCACGACCATCGGCATGGCCAATGCGAAAATTACGGTGGACTTTGGATCACCGAGAGCCCAATAGGATAAATCCACACCCAGTCCCAACGACAACATCAACACGAAAGGCAGCACGACGATGGGCGTTGCAAAAAGCACCCACAGATAACCCCAGCGCCACCGTTTGCCTCCAGTTCGAGATGTCATTTCGTAGCGCCTGAAACGAAGATGGATTTGGGGATCATCATGTGGACGCCTTTGTTGCCGTCGACTAGTTCGGTGATATGCAGGTCGGCGGCTACGCTGGAGAGCATGTAGGCGTCGTCGCGGGAGAGGTGCTTTTCGGTGACCAGGAAATCGATCATTTCGCGGACGGCGAGGGTGGCGCAGGCGTTCAAGTCGTCGTTGAGGCCCATGGTGATGTAGTGGGTGGGAGTTTCGGCGCGCGGCCATTTCAGGTGCATGTCTTTGCGGACGATGAATTGGAAGGTGCCGACCAGCGAAGTTTCGAGCGCGGTGATATCCACTTCGCCGTCGCCTTGTCCGGCGTGGCCGTCGCCGACTTCAAAGAGCGCGCCGGGGGCGTGCACGGGAATATACAGCGTGGTGCCGGCGACGAGGTCCTTGTTATCGAGATTACCGGCCATGATCCACGGCGGAGCGCTGTTGAAGCGGCCCGCAGCTTCCGGCGGAGCGATGCCCATGCTGCCAAAAAAGGGATGCAGCGGAATATCGATGCCGGGCGCAAAGTGCGCGAGCATGCGCTTTTCATCCAGCGGAATGATTTTGATTTTGGCGTAAGGAAAATCGTCCGGCAAATAGCCGCGGCCAGGGCCGAAAGCATTGTAAGCGTAAGGAATGGCCAGCTTGATCGCCAGAATTTTCACTTCCAGCACGTCGCCAATTTCCGCGCCTTCGACGTAAATCGGCCCGGTAAGGACATGCCCGCCGGGACCCTTGTCCTTGACCTGGTCCTCGATGTCGCGCAGTGACTGCTCGACCTGATCGGGAGGCACGCCCGCCGCTTCCAGGCGCTTCGGATTGTTAGTGAGCACCGTCGAAATCTCCACAGTATCGCCGGACTTGACGCGCAACACCGGCACCGCCTTCGCGTCGTAATACCCCCACGCCACAGTCTTCGGCGTAGCCTTCAGCGTGTACGTCGGCTGCTGGGCGTTTGCCCGGCCCGCGCAAAGCAGCCACGCGAGCAGCACAGGTACCACAGCTCTCATTCCGAGTGCGGTTTTTGCCCAAGAAATCTGCTTTTTCTTTGATTCACCATGCCGGGAGCCATCGAGCGCCGCGAGCACTCGGGCAAGCCGACGTTCCCGCTTCTTTTGCGGGAAGCGGTCCAGAGAATCAAGGATCAAGTCGGCTACATAACCAGCAGCCTTTTTTTGACAAGCGCGCTTCTGTCTCGTCTTCACTAGTGCCCCCTTCATATGACAACTCAAACTACCGAGTCGCAGGTCGTCTCGCGGTAATCTTACGTCCGGCCGCCGCCCTTCCGCCGTTTTTTCTACCTGCTAACCTGCGGATTTCTTCGCGCATCGCTTTGGCCTTCTCGATGGGTAGAGTGGACATGTGCTCGATCACGATTTCTGCAAGGCGTGCTGCGGCGTGGTCAAGCTTGCTGGTACCTTTTATTTTCGTTGCCTTCATCAGTTACCAACTCTCCGTATTCCTGTATTCCAAAAAAATCGCACCCGTAAAGCCGACGGGTGGGCAGCTCACATTATGTCTGCCCTACCCGCAGAGCACGTGGAGCAGCCGCGATTCTCTGGAGTCCGCTAACGACCGCTTCACCGTGGATGTGCTGAAACCAAGCGAAATTGCCAGTCGCCTTGAGAAGTTCGGGAAACCAAGGCAACGCACCAATCTCGATGAATGGGTCGAAGTCCCGACCTACCGTGCCAGAGACGCGAAAGCGGAAGCGTCCGGCTTTCTTGTGCTCTATTGTGTCGACCTCGAAAGTCGAGCAGAGAGAATACTGACGAGGACGTCCCTCGCCCGTTACGAGCCAGACAGTCGCGCCTTGAAGCGTACTGAAATACTTGTCCGTGAAAATGGCGAACTGTTTAGGCGCCGGCTTGTAAGTCCCGCGCATCCCGTCAGGATTGTGATATTGGACGAAATGATCCATAGAACCTCATGGGTGGGTCATGTCTTCGGGCTTTACTAGGGCGTCGAATTCTTCGGGGGTGACGTAGCCGAGGTTGATGGCGGCTTGGCGGAGGGAGATGTGGGCGTGGTGGGCGGCTTTGGCGACTTGGGCGGCTTGGTCGTAGCCGATTTTGGGGGCTAGGGCGGTGACCAGCATCAGGGAGTTGTGGACGTAGTGCTCGATCTGCGTGTAATTGGCTTCGATGCCCTGGACGCAGTGTGCCACGAAGCTGTTGCAGGAGTCGGCGAGGAGCTCGACGGAGTGGAGATAGTTGAAAATCATTACGGGCTTGAAAACGTTGAGCTCGAAATTGCCTTGCGAGCCTGCGAAACCGATAGCGGCGTCGTTGCCCATCACTTGCACGGCGACCATGGTGAGGGCTTCGGCCTGCGTGGGATTGACCTTGCCGGGCATTATTGACGAGCCGGGCTCGTTTTCCGGGAGGGAAAGTTCGCCGAGGCCGCAGCGGGGGCCGGAAGCGAGCCAGCGAATGTCGTTGGCGATTTTCATGAGCGAAGCCGCCAGCGTTTTCAGGGCGCCGCTGGCGAAGACCAGTTCGTCGTGGGCGCTCAGGGCGGCGAATTTATTGGGATGCGAGCGGAAAGGCAGGCTGGTGAGTTCGGCGATTTTTTTGGCGGCGCGCTCGGCGAATTCGGGATGGGCGTTGAGGCCGGTGCCAACGGCGGTGCCGCCGATGGCGAGATCGTAGAGGCCGTCGAGAGCCATGGCGATGCGGCCGCCGTCGCGGTCGAGCAGATTGACGTAGCCGGAAAATTCCTGGCCGAGAGTGAGCGGCGTGGCGTCCTGCAAATGGGTGCGGCCGATTTTGACGATATCGGCGAATTCCTGGGCTTTGGCGTCGAGCGCGTCACGGAGTTTCTTTACGGCGGGCAGAAGACGCTGGCGGGTTTCCGTGGCGGCGGCGATGTGCATGGCGGCGGGAAAGGTGTCGTTCGAGGATTGCGACATGTTGACGTCGTCGTTGGGATGGATGGGCTTTTTGCTGCCCATTTCGCCGCCGGCGATTTCGATGGCGCGGTTGGAGATCACTTCGTTGACGTTCATGTTGGTTTGCGTGCCGCTGCCGGTTTGCCAGATGCGCAGAGGGAAATGGTCGTGGAGCTTGCCGGCGATGACTTCGTCGGCGGCTTGGGCGATGAGCGTAGCTTTATCTACCGGCAGTTTGCCGAGATCCTGATTGACCAGCGCGGCGGCCTTTTTGAGGATGCCGAAGGCGCGGATCAGCTCGGGGGGCATGGTGTCCTTGCCGATGGCGAAATGGATCAGCGAGCGGCCGGTCTGCGCGCCGTAATAGCGGTCGGCGGGGACGTCGATCTTGCCCATGGAGTCGGACTCGGTGCGGGTGGGTTTGTTCATGGTCGTGTGTGGAGCAGTTTTCGCGGCTTCAGACATGGGAGGCTCCTGATAGGGAAGAGTTTAGCAGTAAGAGGTAATGATGTGAGCAGGTAAGGAAGTAACGAGGTGCGGGGGCGGAAAGGCGGAGGTTCAAGTAAAACTTTAGGGATTGGGGTGGCGCGGTGGGTACACCCCCCGGTGTTTTTGCAAAGAGCGCGGAGGTGATTGAAAAGGAAGGGGATGCGCTTTGCTCTTTTGCACGAGAGTGCAAAAAAGCGCAGGAAAGAGTGCAGAAAGTAGTTCCGAAATGGGAAAAGAGCGGGGGAAGACGAAGAGGGAAGGGGAAGAAAGGCCGTGCGCGGCGAAGTTTGTGGGGAAAACATACTGCATTATAGCACATTATTGTAATTTGTCAAGTAAATACTGATTGAGGAGCCCTAGATTTTCAGGAATGGGAGGCGTGATTCGCGTTGGCGGAATATAACAGTTGATGTTATATTTGACGGGTGGGTGAAGGAGCGGGAGGAGTGACGGTATGGACGGGCAGGAACTGAAGGAAGCGAGACTGGCGAAGGACTGGACGCAGGAAAAGGCGGCGGAGAGGCTGGGAGTGACGCAGGCGTATCTGTCGATGCTGGAGCGCGGGAGGCGGGCGCTGCCGCGCGGGCTGGCGCTGAAGGCCGTGGGGGTTCTGGATGCTCCGGCAACGGCGCTGCCCTTGGGAGAGGGGGCAGCGTTTCGGCTGGGCGGAAGCGAAAGGCTGCGGAATGAGCTTGCGTGGTTGGCGTATCCGGGATTTGCGCATCTACGAGGGAAAAAGGCGCGGCGGAATCCCGCAGAGGTTTTGTTGGAAGCGCTGGGCGAATCCGATCTGGATAGCGGAGTGGTGGAAGGGCTGCCATGGTTGCTGCTGCGGTATGCGGACTTGGACTGGGATTGGATGGTGCAAACGGCGAAGCTGCACGACCGGCAAAACCGCCTCGGGTTTATAGCGACGCTGGCTGGTCAGCTGGGGACGACGGCGGATGAAAACCGATCTCGAAAACTGAAGGAATACGTGGGGGTTCTGGAGAGGTCGCGGCTGGCGCGGGAGGATACGCTTTGCCACGATTCGCTGACGGAAGCGGAGAGAAAGTGGCTGCGGGCGAACCGGACGGAGGAAGCGAAGCATTGGAATCTGTTGACGGATATGAGGGCTGAGAATATTCCGCACGGCGGGGACTGAAGGGTCATCGCGAAGCACAGCCCGGCGCGAAAGCCGGAACAAAAACGTGCGTGATGTATAATGTTTATTTGAGATTTTGGGGGGAATAAGGGGTTAATGGCGGAGGCGGGCAAAATCGGGCGGGCTAACGCGGCGGTGCTGCGGGAACGCAAGCGGCGGTTCCGGCGGACGCGGGTGCGCGAGCTGAAGATGATTGCGAAGGCGCTGGCGTCGACGAAGCACCCGGTGCTGGTGCATATCATTCCGATGCGGCGATGCAATCTGGATTGCGGGTATTGCAACGAGTACGACGACGTGTCCAAGCCGGTGCCGATTGAGGAGATGAAGCGGCGGCTGGACCGGCTGGCGGATATGGGCACGTCGGTGATTACCATCAGCGGGGGAGAGCCGCTGATGCATCCGGAGCTGGAAGAGATTATCCGGCATACGCGGGAACGCGGGATGATCGCGGGGATGATCACCAACGGATTTTTGCTGAGCAAGGAGCGGATCCGCACGTTGAATGAGGCGGGCCTCGAGCACCTGCAGATCAGCATCGATAATGTGACGCCGGATGAAGTGTCGAAGAAGAGCTTGAAGACGCTGGACACGCGGCTCGAATGGCTATCGGAATTTGCGGTGTTTCAGGTGAACATCAATTCCGTGCTGGGAAGCGGAGTGAAGTATCCGGAAGATGCGCTGACGATTGCGCACCGTGCGGTGGAGCTGGGATTTACGAGCACGGTGGGAATCATTCACGACCACAACGGGCAGTTGAAGGCGCTGGACGCGCGGCAGATCGAGATATTTGAAGAGATCATGGAGCTGGGGAAGCGGTCGTATTCACGATTTAATGATTTTCAGCACAATGTGGCGCGGGCGAAAGAGCATACCTGGCGGTGCCGGTCGGGTTCGCGGTATTTGTATATTTGCGAGGATGGGCTGGTGCACTGGTGTTCGCAGCAGCGCGGGTATCCGGGAATACCGCTGGCGGAATATTCGGATGAGATGCGGCACCGGGAGTATGAGACGAAGAAGTTCTGCGCGCCGCGGTGCACGGTGTCTTGCGTGCAACAGGTGGCCATGCTGGATAATTGGCGGGACCCGCAAAATTTGAAGCCGACGCCGAAGAAGCGCGCTCCGCAGACAGTGCCGGCGGAGCTGGTGCAGATCGGGTCGACGAGAGTAGATTCTTAATTCTTAGAACACATTCTTAGAACGCATTCTTAGAACACTTCGCCTAGCGTTTTATTGACGGCTCGGCGGTTCCTGCGAAAAATAAGGGCATGGCTACGGCTGCGATTGAGATCGAGAATCTCTCGAAGGAATATCCGCACGGGTTTTTGCACTTGAAGAAGAGAACTTCGCTGCAAGGTCTCTCGATGCAGGTGGAGAGCGGCGAAGTGTTCGGATTTTTGGGGCCGAACGGGGCGGGGAAGTCCACGACGATCAAGCTGCTGATGCGGCTGATTTTTCCTACGTCGGGAACGGCGCGGATACTGGGGCGTCCGATCAGCGACATCGGCATGCACCAGGACATCGGGTACCTGCCGGAGCAGCCGTATTTCTACGATTATCTGACCGCGGCGGAAGTGCTGGATTATTTTGCGCGATTCCACGATTTGAGCGCGGCGGAGCGACGGGTGCGCGTGGACCGGATGCTGAAGAAGGTTGGCCTCGAGACGGCGAAGAAAATTCAATTGCGGAAATATTCGAAGGGCATGCTGCAGCGGGTGGGATTGGCGCAAGCGATTCTGCACGATCCGAAAGTGGTGATTCTGGATGAGCCGATGTCCGGGCTCGATCCGGTGGGAAGGCGGGAAGTGCGGGACATTATTCTGGAATTGAAGCAGGCGGGGAAGACGGTGATGTTTTCGACGCATATTTTATCGGATGCGGAGATGCTGTGCGACCGGGTGGGCGTGATTGTGGGCGGAAAGCTGCGGGGAGTGGGCGCGCCGGAAGAAATTGTGGGGATGAAAGCGGAGGGGATGGAGATTTTGTTCGAGCTGGCGGCTGGAGAAGGGAAAGCGGGGGCGCTGGCGGCGAAGGCTACGCGTACCGGCGACCGCTACCGGCTGCAGGTGAAAGAGGAGGAGTTGTTTGCGGCGCTCGAGCAGGTGCGCGCGGCGGGCGGGAGGATTTTGTCGGTGACACAGGTGAAAGCGTCGCTGGAAGAATACTTCATGAATCTGGTGGAGGCGGACCGCGCGCAGGCTTCGGCCATCGAGGTGAGCACGCAATGAGGCACATCGGCGCGGTGGCGCTGAATACGTTTCGCGAAGCGGTGCGGGACCGCGTGCTGTACAACCTGGTGTTTTTTGCGCTGTTGATGATCGCGGCGGCGATTCTGGTGGGGCAGATTTCGATCGGGATCGAAGAGATCGTGATCGTGAGTTTGGGATTGAGCGCGATTTCGTTTGTGGGATTACTGATCGCGATTTTCATCGGCGTGGGGCTGGTCTCGAAGGAGATGGACAAGCGCACGCTGTACGCGCTGCTGGCGAAGCCGGTGCGGCGATGGGAATTCGTGGTGGGGAAATTCGCGGGGCTGGTGCTGACGCTGACGGTGAACACGGCGGCGATGGCGGTGGCGCTGTTTCTGGCGCTGCTATACGTGAAGCATTCGCTGGAACGCAGCGATACGGCGGTGCTGGTGGCGGTGTACTTCATCGCGCTGAAGCTGGCGCTGGTGGTGGCGCTGGCGCTGCTGTTTTCCTGCGCGACGACGCCGCTGCTTTCGATTTTGTATACCGCGGGGCTGTACATCGCGGGGCAGTTCATCCAGCAGATGAGGACGCTGCGGACGGACTTGATGAGTCCGGGGCTGGCGGCGTTCATGAAGTGGCTGTCGTACGTGCTGCCGAACTTCGACAATTTTGACGTGGTGGGAGCGGCGGCGCACGGACGTGGGGTGCCTGCGGCGCTGATCTGGCAGAACACGGCGTATGCGGCGCTTTATTGCGCGATCGTGCTGCTGGCGGCGGCGGCGGTGTTTTCGCGGCGAAACCTGAAATGAATACTTCCAAGAATTTGGCGTGGGTGCTGTGGGTCGTGCTGGCGCTCGGGTTCGCGGGGGTGTGGCAACTGCAGCGGAAGATCGACGTGCAGAGGGCGGCGTTCGCGGAAGAGCAAGATGAGGTGGTGGTGCTGTCGGCGAAGCTGACGAAGCTGATGAGCATGGAATTCGCGCCGCTGCTGGCGGATGTGTACTGGACGAGGGCGGTGCAGTACTACGGGAACAAGCACATGCAAAAGGCGAAGGGGCTCGATTTGCTATGGCCGCTGCTGGATATGACCACGACGCTGGATCCGAATCTGCTTCCGGCGTACCGGTTTGGCGCGATGTTCCTGGGAGACAAGCCGCCGGCGGGAGCGGGGCGGCCGGACCTGGCGATTCAACTGATCGAGAAAGGGATTCGCGAGAATCCAGATTACTGGCGGTTCTACGAGGATTTGGGATTTATCTATTATTTCAATTTGAAAGACTATGCGAAGGCGTCGCAGGCGTTTCTGCAAGGGAGCAAGAATCCGGACGCGAAGATCTGGATGAAGGTGATGGCGGCAAGCATCGCGGCGGAAGGGAATTCGCGGGCGACGTCGAGATTCTTGTGGTCGGAGATTTACGAGTCGACGAAAGATGAGCTGGTGAAGAAAAACGCGCTGGACCATTTGAAGCTGATGAAAGTGGAGGAGGATTGCGAGGCGCTGGACGCGTTGAACGACGAATACGCGAGGCGAACGGGACACCGGGCCAAGCGAGTGCGCGAATTGCTCGATGCGGGAATGGTGCGGAGATTGCCGGTGGATCCCGAGGGGTTTCCGTATGTGATTGGGGAAGACGGGAAGGCGGAACTGAATTTGGAAAGCCCGCTGCTGGAAACGCAGGTGATGCTGGCGCCGGGGAAATAGGGGCGCCAGAGAAATAGGCGCGCCGGATGCGAAGACATTTGCGGGAATCAGTCGGAAGTGCAGAGGAGAGTGAGCTGCGGATCGATGAGCAGCTTGTGCGGAGCGGAATCGGCGTTGAAGTGAAATGAAGTTTCCGGGCCGGCGGTGATTACGGCGCCCAGGAAGACGCTGCGGCCTGCTTCGTTGAAATAAAGCGGAACGCGGGCGATAAACGAGCGCGGGACGCCGGTCTGCAAAAGTTTGCCGCGAACGGCGAAACCTTTTTCGGTGCGGACGGAAGTAAACTCGACGCGATAGTGCGGAATGCCGGTTCCGCGTACCCACTGTTCGAAAAACCAATCCATGGAATGGTTGCCCTCGAGATCCATGCCGGGGGTCATGACGGCTTCGACTTCGTGCTGCAGAGCGGAGGTCGAGAGCGCGTGAAACGAGTATTTGCTGATGAGCGTTTGCAACAGGGATTCGAAGCGGGCGTCGGGAGCTTTGACGCCGGGCTGGCGGAGCATTTCGCGGAGCATGTGGATAACCCAGGCGCCTTTGTTGTAGATGATTTGTTCGTAGGCTTCGGGAGAGCGCGAGGAGTCAAGGCGGCTGCCGAGAACCAAAGCGCCGACTTCGGCGGGGCTGTTGTCTCTTAACTCAGGGTTTGCAAGTACAAACCCTGATACCCGGGCGTCCGGAGGTTTGGTGATGAGCTTGCGGCGAGAACGCTCGAGCCAGAGGCGAAGAGTGTGCTCGGGATTTTTCTGGCTGTTGGCAAAGAGCATGGCCAGATAGTTAGAGATGGATTCGTCAATCCACTGATCGCGATAGCTGGACCAGCCTACGAGATTGCCCCACCACTGATGGGCGACTTCGTGGAAAGGAGCGAGGTCGGAGAAATGTTCCTGGACGGCGGTGGAAAGGCCGGCGCGATGCTGCGCTTCGGGGGGCAAGTAAGAGAAGGTGGGAAGATAGAGAAGACCGGGCCAGGCCTGCGCGGTGCTGCCGGGAATCTGAGAAACGCTGAGAGTGCGGAACGGAAACGGTCCGCTAAAGGATTCGTAGAAGCGGACGGAGGATGCGATTTCCCGGGCGAGCTGCTTCATGGCTTCCGCGGGACGGGGAGGCGGAAGCTGCGGGCCGGGATTTTCGAGCCTGCCAGAGCTTCCGGGAGCTCCGGGCGTGAGGATAGGAGAGAGGAGATCGGGCGAGTTCGCGAGCCGATTGCTGACGGATGGCTCGAGCTGGCGGTTGGCGTAGATGGCGATGGCGTAGGAAGCGGAGGAGAGGGAAGCGGTGGCGTAGTCGCCGAGATTGAAGCCGACTACAGCGGCGGGCTTTTCGGTTTGCCAATGCGCGATGCGCTGTTCGCCTTCTTCGCGTTCATCGAGCCTGGAGCCGGTGGCGACCAGGAGTAACTTGCGCGGCCAGCGCATGGTGAGATCGTAGTCGGCGAAACTGGCGGCTTCGCCGAGGTGGGGATACCAGCTCTCGTGTGCGCCGACGAAAAGGACACCGTTGCCGGCGTTTTCGATGACACTGCCGTGATAGCGGAGGCGAAGAGTGAATTCCTGGCCGGTGGGGATGGCGGTGGGGAGAACGACGTAGACGATATCGTTGCCGTGCGCGGTGCTTTCCTGCACGGTCATGCCTTCATTCTGGAAAAAGGAAAAAGCTTGGCCGGATGGATCTTCGACGGCGTCAGTGATGAGTGAGCGAGCGAGTTGAAAGATCACGTGGCGAACCGCGCCGTCTTCCGAACGCAGGCGAATGGTGGCGGAGGCTTCGAGAGAATTGCTGGGAAGAATGGTGGTGTCGATGGAATAGCGGAGCGCGCGAAAAGGCGGGGCGGGAGCGGAGAAGCCGGGCGGCGCGTAAGAGGCCCACACGTCAAAGAAAGCGCGATTGCCGTTCTTGCGGCCCTGGCCGAGGAGGAAGGGCTCGGGGCGGTCCTGGTCGAAGAGGAAATCGAACGGACCAACCGTTGTTCCGCTGATGGAAGCGAAAAAATAGGGCTTGGAATCGGGTGAGAGCTGGCTGAAGAGAATGCGAAGCGAGTGAGGAGGATTATAACTGGCGACGGTGGGATCCCAGGTAGAGGTGAATGCGGTGTCGGATTCGGGCGAAAGGCCGACGGATTGGAGCTGGCGGAGAAGTTCGGCGGCGGTATCGTCGGTGAAGCGGACGTACGCGGAAAGGATGTCGTCATCGAGCATGGGGGCGCCGAGGAAGCGGCCCAGCTGCTGTTTTTCGACGGGATCGCGAGGAACGGCGAGGACATGGCCGCGGCCGGAAAAGATCAGGCCGGTGATACGGCCGTCGAATGGGGCGAAGAAAGCGATGCGGCCTTCCTCGAAGGAGAGTTTGAGGTCGGAGCGGCGAAGCTCGATCTGATCTTCGGGCTTGATGCGGTAGACGACGGAGGAATCGGGGCGGAGAGCGTTGAGCGAGCTGTAGACTTCGTGGGGAGACTTTTCCGCGGCGGCGGCGGCGGCCACCGCGAAAAGAAACGCGAGTGAAAAAGAGGCCACCCCTGTCCTCATGAACAGAGTGTGTCACTTTCGGCATGAGGGAACAAGACAGCGGGCCGGCGAGGATGCGGGAAACTAGAATGGAGTTGTGGGGCGACGAATGAGTTCGCGGATAGTGATTGCGGTTTTGGCGCTGGGCGCGCTTGGGATGGTGTGCGAGCGGGCGGCGGCGGACACGATCGTGTTGAAAAATGGGCGGCGGATCTTGGCGCTGAGTGCGGTGGAGGATGGCGACAAGGTGCGCTACCAGACTTCAGCGGGCGAGCTGAGCCTGCCGAAATCAATTGTGGATCACATTGAAAAAGGCGGGGCGGTGCCGATGGACGCGGGAGGCGGAGCAGCGGCAAACCTGGAGATTACGCCGCCGGCGATGGACGTTTCGGGAGGCGGCGGCGGAAGCGAGATCGAGCATGCGGCGGTACACGACGGAGCGATTGACCGGGGGTACATTGCCAAGGCCGAAGGGGAAGCGCGCTCGGGCGGAGCGCGGGCGAATGTAGTGGCAGCGGTGGCGCATCATTCGGCGGCGATGTTCGAATTGTCGCGGGGCGATGTGGAGCACGCGTTGACGGATGAGCGGACGGCGCTGACGTATGAGCCGGAACAGCCGGTGCTGCTGATGAATGTGGCGTACATGCATTTGCGGAGGAGCGAGTACAAGCAGTCGCTGGATTATCTGGATCGCGCGAAGCGTGCGGCGCCGGACAATGCGGACGTGGCCAAGCTGTCGGGCTGGGCGTATTACGGGCTGAACAAGGTGGAGCAGGCGGTGGCGGAATGGAAGCGCGCGATGGCGCTGCGGGCGGATCCGGAGGTGAAAGCGGCGCTCGAGAAGGCGCAGCGGGACAAGCAGGAAGAAGAGAGTTACAAGGAAAATGAAAGCGCGCATTTCAATTTGAAGTACAACGGCGCGGCGGAACCATCGTTGGCGCGGGACGTTTTGCACACATTGGAGCGGCACTTTTCGGAGATCGAAAGCGAGCTGAATTACACGCCGCCGGATTCCATTGGCGTGATTTTGTATACGCAGCAGGCGTTCGCGGATATTACGCAGGCGCCGCGCTGGGTGGGCGCGCTGAATGACGGAAGAATCCGCGTGCCGGTGCAGGGATTGAGCGGGGTGAACGCGGAATTATCGCGCGTCCTGAAGCATGAACTGACGCACAGCTTCATCAAGCAAAAGACGCGCGGGCTGGCGCCTACGTGGATTCAAGAAGGGCTGGCGCAGTGGATGGAAGGGAAACGCAGCGGCGAGAACGGGGCGGCGCTGGAGCAGATTTATCGTGAAGGCCATGCGGTCCCGCTGGGGCGGCTGGAAGGGTCGTGGATGGGACTGGACAGCAATTCGGCGGGATACGCGTATTCGTGGGCGCTGGCGAATATTGAGTACATCGTGCAGGCGGATGGGATGGGGGATATTGAGCGGATTCTGGAGCGCATTGCGGCGGGAGAATCGACGGAAGCGGCGCTGCGAGCGGTGCTGCACAGCGATTACAGCGATGTGATGAAATCGACGGCGGAGTATTTGAAGAAGACGTACGGGCGGTAGTTTTTTGTGCGTGGTTTTCCGCCAGGCTTCCTTCATTACCTTCAAAGAAAAGACGCGCCGGCAAGATTCCGGCGCCACCAGTTCAAGTGCCGGCCAGGAGTGCGGCCAGGAGTGCGGCGCGCTGCGGCATGGTGCGGATGAGCAGGTGCTCGTGGGTGGAGTGGGCGCCATCGCCGACGGCGCCGAGGCCGTCGAGTGTGGGGATGCCGAGGGCGCCGGTGAGATTGCCGTCGGAGCCGCCGCCGGCCGTTGCTTCGCCGAGCGGCAAACCCATTTGAGCGGCGAGTGATTTGGCGCGGGCGAAGAGCGCGGCGGTGACTTTGTGCTCGAGCGGGGAGCGATTGAAGCCGCCGCGAATTTCGAGCCTCGCGCCGCGGTGGATAGGACGCAGAGCGCGCAGGCGCTTCTCGACGCTGCGCATGTCTGCAATGCGCAGTGCGCGCAGATCGAGTACCGCGCGGGCTTGTTCGGCGATGACGTTGCTGCGCGTTCCGCCGGAAATGATATCGGCGTTTACGCTGATGCCGCGGCGGAGATCGTTCCATGTTTCGATGCGCGCGATTTGCTGCGCCAGTTCATGGATAGCGTTGATGCCTTCCTCGGGAGCGAGTCCGGCATGGGAAGCGCGGCCGTGAACGATGAGCTCGGCCTCGCCTACCCCCTTACGTGCGGTCTTGAGCAAGCCGCGGGGGCCGAGGGAGGGCTCGAGAACGAAAACGGCATCGCTGCGGCGGGCTTCGGTTTCGATCAGCTTGCGCGAAGAATCGCTGCCGATTTCTTCGTCGGAATTCCAGACGAATACGATTCGCTTGCGAAGTTCGATGCGCGAGGCCTGCAGAGCGTCGAAGGCGAAGAGCGCTTGGACGAGTCCGCCTTTCATGTCGAATGCGCCGGGGCCGAAGGCTTTGCCGCCCTTCACGCGAAAAGGCATTTTGCCGAGCGTGCCGCTGGCGTAGACGGTGTCGTAATGGCCGAGGACCATGAGCTGGCCCTCCGCGCGGATTCCAGCGGGTTTCCAAGTGACGCGAAGATGGTCGCCGCGGTGCTTTTGCGCGAGGCGCTCGACGCGAGCGCCGCGCTTGCGCCATTTTTCAGCCAGTAAGGTGCAGCAACGGTCCGTGGGGGCCTTTTCGAGGCTCGGCGATTCGCAGACGACGAGATCGCGCAACTCGGCGAGCATCTCGCGGACGCGCGGGCGCGAGTATCGAGCAAGTTTTTCGGGTAGATTCGGCTCCGGCATGGCTCGGACATGCTAGCAACGCGACGGCTTGGCAGCAACTAAGCGACGAGCATCGAGCCTCGCCTGCAAAATGGCGCACAGGCAAGAGTGCCTGTGCTACCGCAGGCTTCGCATACTATAATAAGAGGTTTGCGAGAGACAGCGTCAGGGGGTTGAATAGCGGCAAATGACTGGGGAGAGCTCATGATTTACGACGTCAACGAAATCCAGAAGATTTTGCCGCACCGGTATCCGTTTCTGATGGTGGACGGCATCCTGGAAGTGGAGCGGCTGAAGCGCATCGTGGGCATCAAGAACGTGACCGCGACGGAATCGCATTTTCAGGGGCACTTTCCGGGGAAGCCGATCATGCCAGGCGTGCTGATCATCGAATCGATGGCGCAAACGGGCGGTTTGCTGCTGCTGCTGGAAATTCCGGACCGCGACAACAAGCTGCTCTACTTCGTGGCCGTGGATGGAGCGCGCTTTCGCCGGCCGGTGATTCCTGGCGATCAGTTGCGGCTGGAGATCGACGTTTTGTCGTGGCGGGGAGATTTCTGCAAGCTTGCGGGCAAGGCGCTGGTGAACGGGCAACTGGCCGCTGAAGCCACGCTGATGTGCAAGATGATCGATCGCGATCCCGCGCCAAAGGCAGCCGAAAAAGCGAAATGACCGTTCAGGAGATTCACGCGCAGGCCGTGGTTGCCGCGAGCGCGCGGCTGGGCGCGGGCGTCAAGATTGGCGCGTACGCGGTGATTGGCGAAGAAGTGGAGTTGGGCGCCGGATGTGTGGTGCATGGGCATGCCACGATCGGCGGGCCTTCGCGGTTCGGGCGCGACAATGTTTTCTATCCGTATAGTTCGATCGCCGGCGATCCGCAGGACATTACGTTTCGCGGCGAGCGGACGGAACTGGTTTGCGGCGACGGCAATACCTTTCGGGAATATGTGAGCATCAGCCGGGGTACGGTAAAAGGCGGGGGCGTCACCACCATCGGCAACGGTAATTTGTTTCTGACGGCTTCGCATGTCGGACATGACTGCCGCGTGGGGAATCACACGCTGTTCGTCAACGGGGCGACGCTCGCGGGACACGTGACGGTAGAGGATTTTGTGACCGTAGGCGCGTTCTCTCCGGTGCATCAGTTTTGCCGCATCGGGCGCTACGCTTACGTTGGCGCTTCGACGGTGATCACGCAGGATGTGCCGCCGTTTTCGCTGATCGTCACCGAGCGCGGAACGAAATGCTATGGGATTAACGCGATCGGCTTGGAGCGCAAGGGATTTTCCCCTGCGCGAGTGAAGTCGCTGCAGACTGCGTTTCGGTTGTTGCTGCGGTCCAAGCTGAACACCTCGCAGGCCATCGCCAAAATGCGCGAACAGATGGCCGGCTCGGAAGACGTCGCGGAATTGGTTCATTTCATCGAGACAGCCGAACGCGGCATCGTGAAGTAGGCTCACGCGCGCATGGGAGCCATGAACGCAAACACGAGCGGGTGGGGCCTGATCGCCGGAAATGGCCGGTTTCCGTTTCTGGTGCTGGAGGGCGCGCGGAGCCAAGGCATCGACATGGCGGTGATTGCGCTGAAAGAGGAAGCTTCGCCGGAGCTGGAACGAACCGCAAAGCGGTTGCATTGGGTGAGTCTTGGGGAGCTTAGCAAGGCCATCGAGTTGATGCACAGCGAAGGCGTGACGCAAGCAGTGATGGCCGGGCAGGTGAAGCACAGCAAGATTTTCAGCGCGATTCGGCCGGACTGGAAACTGGCGAAGCTGCTCTTCGCGCTGCCGCGAAAAAATACGGACGCGCTGATCGGAGCGGTGGCGCGCGTGCTGGAAGAGGAAGGGATTCGGCTGGTGGATTCGACTTTATTTCTAAAGCCGTTGGTGCCGGAAGCGGGCGTGTTGACGCGGCGCGCGCCGAACGAACGCGAAGCCGCGGACATGGCCTATGGGCTGAGTGTGGCCAGGCAGATTGCGGCGCTGGATATCGGGCAAACCGTGGTGATTGCGGATCGCGCGTGCGTGGCTGTCGAAGCGATGGAAGGGACGGACGAGACCATTGTGCGAGCCGCTCGCATCACGGACGGCAAGCCGCTGGTGGTCGTGAAGGTGAGCAAGCCGAAGCAGGACATGCGCTTCGACGTACCCGTGGTGGGCTTGCCCACCATCGAACAGATGAGGAAGTCAGGCGCGACGGCTCTTGGGGTGGACGCCGGACGCACACTGTTGTTCGACCGCACGGAAGTGATCCAACTGGCAGATACGGCGGGCATTGCTATCCAGGCGTTTTCGCCTGCGGAACCTACCAGCGAGTTTCCGGGAATGAACAAAGAATGAGCGGTTCCGGGGGCACATCAGGGAAAGTGCGCGTCGCGGTGGTAGGCGCCGGAGAGTTTGGGCGCAATCACGTGCGGGTGTACCGGGAGATGGATGCGGTCGAGCTGGTCTGCGTAGTGGATCGCGATGCGGCGCGGGCGGCCAGTGTAGCGGCCGAGTTTGGAACCACGCCGATTACCTCGCTTGAGGACCTGTCCGGGCATGCCGATGCGTTGGATGCGGTGAGCGTTGCGGTTCCCACGATCGCACACGCCGAAGTCGGCTGCCGGTTGATGGAGATGGGACTCGACGTGCTGGTCGAGAAGCCGATGGCGGCGACGCTTGCGGAAGCCGACGAATTGCTTGCCGCTGCCAGGCGCCATGGACGAATTCTGCAGGTGGGACACGTGGAGCGCTTCAATCCCGCCGTAGTTGCGGTCGAGCCTATTCTCAGCCGGCCGCTTTTTTTTGAAGTGCACCGGCTGGGCGTGTTCACGCCGCGAAGCCTGGACGTGGATGTGATCTTCGACTTGATGATTCATGATCTGGATATTTTGCTGGCGCTCGTGGACGAGCCGGTGACCGAAGTGAAGGCGGTGGGTATTCCGGTGCTCACGGATAAGGTGGACATAGCGCACGCCCGGCTGGAATTTGCCGGCGGCGCGGTGGCGAACGTGACCGCGAGCCGGGTGTCGACCGAGCGCGTGAGAAAGATGCGCTTTTTCCAGCAGCACGAATACATTTCGCTCGACTATGCGCGGCGCGATGCGCTGCGCGTCGGGGTGAAGAAAGCCGGACCGCAGCCGGAATTTGGATTTGAGAAGCTGACGGCGCCGGCGACGGAACCGCTGCGGGCGGAACTCGACGCGTTCATCGAAGCGGTGCAGACACGCCGGGAGCCGCGCACGAACGGACAGGCGGGCCGCGCGGCGCTCGAGCTGGCGGTCCGGGTAATGGCAAGCATCCAGGAACACGCGGAGCGCGTCCAACTGGGTGCCTTCTCGACACAGCAAAAAGTCAACCTATGATCCCAAGGACCCTGGTACCGGTGGATGCCCGTCTTCCCGCAGACGCGGAAATAAGCACGCGCCGGCGTCCCACGAACCTGGATGAGCGCACACTGGTGCCGGCGATGCTCCCGGTGGTGGCGCTGGATGGGCATTCCAACATTCCGTCGAACCTGCCGCTGGAATCGATCGCGGCGCGCGTGGTGGTTCCGCGGGACATTCATCGCGAAGCGTACGGCGTGGTGGAAAATATGTCGACGCCGGCGCAGCCATCGGAAATGGACGAGCGCATCGCGGTGCCCATTGGCGCGGCGCCACCCCTGGTGATCGAGCCTTCCGTAGGCCCAACGCCGGATATCGTCAATCCCGATGTGTTTCTTACCGGCGACGTGCATTTCGTTGCCGAGCCGTCGAAAGACCGCTCAACGAAGTGGGATGTCATCGTCCGCGTGTCTTCTATCGCCTTTCACGTCCTGGTCATCGCTGCGATCCTGCTGCAAGCGAAATTCTTCCCGCGGCATGAGCCTACACCAGAAGAAGTCGAAATCGCGCGCGGGCAATTGACGCTGCTTTTGCCGCCGGGATCGTTCGAGTCGCCCAAGCCGGAAGTGCGCACGCCTCCGCCGCCGCGCGTGAAGGTGGATCCTCGTGAGTTAAGGAGAGTGGCACCGACGCCTCCGCCGCCCACGCCGCAGCCGACCCTTCAGCCGGAACGGCCCAAGGAATTGCTGCCCAGCGCGCCCATTCCGAAGCCTAACGCGACGCCGCCTCCGAGCGCTCCTGAGCCCAAGCCGGATGCGCCAAAGCCGCCTCTGAGACTGGAGACTCCGGACATGCCGCAGGCGCAGCATCCGCTGGTGTTGCCGAAAGCGACGACAAACCAGTCGCTACAAGAAACGATCCGTGAAGCGGCTCGGAATCCCAATGCGGGCGGCCGCTCGGGCGCGGTTGTCGGGCCCATGCCCAAATCATCGGCTGCGGGCGGGGGCTACGGCGGAAGCCAGGGAGCCGGCGGCACGTTGGGCAACGGTTACCAAATCCTGACGCCCACCGAAGGTGTGGACTTCAGCGACTACATGGCGCGCGTCGTCGCCAGCGTGCGGCGGAATTGGTATGCGGTGATGCCGGAGTCGGCGCAATTGGGAGATCGTGGGCGGGTCGTACTACAGTTCCGCATCATGCGCGACGGGACGGTGCCGACGGGCGAGCCTTCCCGCTTGAGCGGCTCTGGGAAAGATCCGCTCGATCGTGCGGCGGTTTCCGCCATTCGTTCGTCGAATCCGTTCGAACCGTTGCCGCCGGCGTTCAGCGGCCCCTCCATCGAACTGCGCTTCTTTTTCCTATACAATCTGCCCATCGAAGCCGCGTATCAGTGAAACCCGCGCGTCAACAAATCGTCGGCAGCCTTCTTCTCGCCTTGTTTGTGCTCATCTTCATTCTTGTGCGGGCGCGCCATCTGTTCTTCCGATGAAAGAGCAGGAATCCTGTCTTCCGCTTGTCGCCATCGTCGGGCCTACAGCGTCGGGTAAGTCGGCGCTGGGCGTGTGGCTGGCGGAGCGCCTGGGCGGCGAAGTGGTGGCCTGCGATTCCACGCAACTCTACCGGGGATTCGATATCGGGACGGCCAAACCGGCCGAAGCCGAGCGCCGCGGCGTTCCACACCATTTGATCGACGTGCTCGATTCGAGCGCCGCGGCGACGGCCGGCGGCTATCGCGCAATGGCGATTGGGGTTCTGGCGGACTTGCGCAAGCTGCAGCGCTTGCCGATTTTTACCGTGGGCACCGGACTGTATCTGCGCGCGCTGCTCGAAGGACTGGCGGAGTCTCCGCAGCGCTCGGAAGAATTGCGCGAGCGCCTGCGAGCATCGGCGCGGGAGCATCGTGCTGGGCATTTGCACCGCTTGCTGCAGCGGCTCGATCCGGAAGCGGCAGGACGTATCGCCTCGGCGGACGAGCAAAAGCTGATCCGCGCGATTGAAGTCTGCCTGCTGACGCGTAAACCGCTTTCGGAAGTGCATCGCAGCGGGCGCCAGGCGCTGGCAGGGTGGCGGCCCGTGAAAATCGGACTGCTGCCGCCGAGAGAACTTCTTTACGAGCGCATTCATGCGCGGACGGAGTCGATGCTGGCTGGCGGGTGGCTCAGCGAAGTTCAAGATCTCGTCGCCAAGGGCATACTGGAGAGCGCGAAGCCCTTCGATTTTATTGGTTATCGGGAAATGCTCGCGGTGCTGCGTGAGGAGACGAACATGGAGCAAGCGCGCGCCGCAATTCAGCAAGCCACGCGGCGCTACGCGAAGCGCCAGCTCACGTGGTTTCGCAAGGAAGCGGAGGTCCACTGGTTCGAGGGCTTCGGAGACGAGCCACGCCTGCAGCAAGCCGCACTCGCGTACATCCAGGCGGAGATTCCTCGCGCGAGTCGCCGAGCGCCCGGCACGGGCGTATAATTGCGTTCTTGGTGAAAGCTTCCTTTTCTTTCTGAAGAGTCTGCCAAATGACGCCGGGTCTCACCCTTTGACGAAAACGCAACATCAGATCGCCGCCGCGGAACGCGCCTTGCTCGTTGGCGTGGGCTGGAAGCGCGTGCAGCGCTTTCCCGGAATGCCCTTGGGAGAACGGGGACGCGAATCGCTGGCTGAACTTGTCGAATTAGCGCGCAGTGCCGGCGCCGATGTGGCCACCACGGTTTTTCAGGTGCGCGATAAACCCGATCCGGCCACGCTCGTCGGCCGCGGCAAGCTGGACGAAATCCGCGCCGAAGCTACGGCGCACCAGGCCCCGCTGATCATTTTCGACAGCAACTTGTCTCCGATGCAGCAGCGCAATATCGAAGAAGTCACCGAACGCCGCGTCATCGACCGCACGCAACTGATTCTCGATATTTTCGCGCGGCATGCGCGCAGCCGCGAAGGGCAATTGCAGGTCGAGCTGGCGCAGCTCAACTACATGCTGCCGCGGCTCACGGGAAAAGGCGTGGCCATGTCCCGCCTGGGCGGCAAGAGCGGCGGTGGCGGCTCGGGCGGAGCGGGCGGTGGCGCCGGGCGCATCGGAGTTCGCGGGCCTGGCGAAAAGAAGCTGGAGACGGACCGCCGGCGCATTCGCGACCGCGTGCGCAAGATACAGCTGGACATCGACCAGGTGCGCAAACAGCGCGCGCTGCGCCGCGAAGCCCGCAACGCGGTGCCGCTGGGCACCGTGGCGCTGGTGGGTTACACGAACGCGGGCAAATCAACATTGTTCAACGCGCTGAGCCGCGCGGAAGTGCTGGTGTCGCCGCGCATGTTTGCCACGCTCGACCCGACGATCCGGGCGCTGCGTCTTCCGTCGAACCGCCGTGTCCTTGTTTCGGACACCGTCGGATTCATCCGCGATTTGCCCAAAGGCTTGCTCACTTCGTTCCGCGCAACGCTCGAGGAAGTGCAGGAGGCCGCGCTGATTCTTCGCGTCAGCGACGTTTCCAATCCCAATCACGAGGAATTGGACGAGGAAGTAGACAAGATTCTGAAGGAGCTGGGCGTGGCGGACCGCCCGGCGCTTTGCGTGCTAAACAAGATGGACCGGCTGACCGCGGAACAGCGGGACGTCCTCAAGCGCAGCTGCGACCGATCTGGCCAAGGCAGTCCCGTGCTAGTCTCGGGCCTCACCGGCGAAGGCCTGGACGAATTGCTCCGCCGAATGGACGAAGCCATCCCCATTGATCCGATGGTCTCGCTTTCCCTGCGTATACCGCTCGCGGAAGGCCGTACACTGGCGCTGGTGCACGCTCTCGGCCGCGTGCACCACTCGGAAGTCGAAGACTCCCATATGCTTCTGGACGCCGACGTGCCAGAGTCCATCGTCCGGAGGCTTCACCTGACGGGCCGCGCCTCCGAGGGAACTTCCCGAGCGCGTCGCACGTAGAGAGAAAGAGAGGAGCTTGCCATGCTCGCCTTCCTGCTGTGGTGCTTCTTGTTCATCCTCTGTTGGCCCATCGCGTTGCTGGCCTTGGTGCTGTATCCCATCGTGTGGCTGCTGCTGCTGCCTTTCCGCATCGTGGGGATCGCGGTTGGCGGGGTCCTAGGGCTCCTCAGCGCGCTTTTTCTTCTGCCGGTGCGGCTGTTGCGTGGACCGCGCTTGATTTGATTCCGAGGCCGCCAAGATCGCAGTGACTCCCGAGTAACACCGGGCTAGAGCACACATTCTGCAAGACTTCTGCGTGCGTTTCCGCTGGCCACAATGCCCAAGGAGCGCCGTTTTCGCTGTGGAAAAGACTGTGGAAACTGCACCGCCTCCGCCGCCGGGAGGGCCACGGCTTCAGAAACACGGCGCGAGGCCTTGACCGCAGGTCCAACTATATCTAATTGAAACTAAATAACTTAAGCGGAAAACACCAAGAGGCCCTGGCCTGCCGAAAGCCTTTGGCTCTCCGGCAACCCGTCGCGACATTTGCACAGCTTTGGGGCATCGCCGTAACACAACAGTAGCAATTCCCATAGCATCTATTTCCGCCTTCTGTTAACCCCATAGTACACGGCCCCGCCTCCGGCCGCGGATCCCATACGCCTCCTTGAGGCGTTGACGCCCCTAGGTGCGCGGGCTATAGTGAGACGGCGTCGGCTAGTGCAACAGGTGGCGTCCCCGCCCGGCGTTTGGCCCATGAACCTTCCCAACTCACTGACCATCCTGCGCATTTTCTTCGTGCCCGTGTTGATTGTCGTGCTGCTCACCAGAAGCCCCAACGTCGAATTGTGGGGCTTTCCCATGCACTTCGAGTTCTGGGGCGTGTTGATTCTGCTGACGGCGGCGGCCACCGACTGGGCCGACGGTTATTTTGCGCGACGCCGGCTGCAGGAAACCACGCTTGGCATTCTTCTCGATCCCATCGCCGACAAGCTCTTGATTTCCGCTGCCTTCGTGTCGCTCGTGGATATGCAACTGGTCCCCGCGTGGATGGTGGTCATCATCATCGGCCGGGAATTCACAGTGCTGGGGTTGCGGAATATTGCGTCCGCGGAAGGCGTTACCATCAAAGCATCTCTTCTCGGCAAAACGAAAATGGTCTTGCAAGTGTGCGCCGTCGCCGTCCTGATTGCCGGAGCGGGCCATTCCTCGCTCAAACCGCTTTCCCTGTTTTTGCTCTGGCTCGTGGTGATCAGCGCGCTGGTGTCCGCGGCGCAATATTTTTGGCGGTTCTGGAGCCACTTGGACGGCCGCATCAAACAGCGCCGAAAGCTGCGCATGCTGGAAGCGCGGAAGAAGTCCGAGGATGCGCTGCCTCTTTGAGGCGGATCGCGCCGCTTTGCTGAGCCTGGCCCGGGTCGGCCCACCAAGCCTTAGCTCCGCGCTGCAAAACGAAAAAAGGACCGCTAGAGGCTGTCTCCGGCGGTCCTTAGGCTTGACTCTCGGTTCCTACTCGAGCTCTACGTAATCGCCCGCGTTGATATCCGTGCTGCTGAAGGTCAGCAGCACCGTCGAGGAATTGCGGCTAACGTTAAGCACAATCCCTTCGCCCAAAACCTCGCGCGGAAGATCCTTCCACGTGTAGACCGTCGGCGAGGCGCCGAACCCGTACATCTTGTACTGATAGTCCTTTGTTTGCGGAGCGGTCTCGGCCAGCGAGCCTTGATAGCGAAATACCCGGAAATAGTCGCCGACCTTCACGTTCTGGGCGGCTCCCAGATTCACATACACCGTGGTACCCGTGCCGTACAGTTGCGTGTAGTCGAGTCCCGCCACCACCATGGCCACGGGTTTACCGCTTACCGGCGCAAAATGGTCGAACGTCGCGGCATCCTTGAACGGCGGTGCCGGACGCTCCACGTACGGCCGAACGATGTCGCCTCGCTGCATGTACCCGCAGGAGAAAATCACTTCGGCGATAGAAACTTTTGGTTGCACGTTGACCACGCGAAGCTGGCCCGCATCCACGTAGATCGTGCCCATGGCTTTCAGCAGCTTTTCTTGCCACTTGAACCACGGCACGTTCAATGGGTCGCGGTCCGGCCGCATTACCGCAAAGCGGTCGCCGACGCGCACGCCCTTGTCCTGCCCGCGGTTGAGGTACACGTAGTCGCCGCGGGCGAACGTGATTTTGTACCCCGGCTGCTCGCCGGAGACTACCCGGATCTCGTCCGGAACCTTCTGATCCGAGATAAATCCCGAGCAATTCACCGGAGAATAGCCGGGTTGCACGATTCCGCCGGAGTTGTTCGGCGCATTCTGGGCCGAACAAACAGCGGCACTCAGGAAAATCGATAGGCCTAACGCAGCGAGGTTAGCGCGCATTCCAAAGCTCCTTATCAGAAACACGCCCAGAGGGCCGTGCGGGGACGTTCGCTAGTCAACTTAGCAGGGGTCAAAAAGGCCGTCAACGAAATGGCGCGGCATGCTTTACACTCTTGATACGGCCTGCTTAACAAGCCGCGTTTTCAATCAGTTGGAAGGATGTCAGCACTCATGGGGGTCTTTGGAAAGGGTCTGAATCGGCTGTGCGCGGTGGTGGCGGCGCCTACGGCGGCTTTGGCGGCACGCCAGGTCCGGCTCGCCTTGAAGCTCACTCCTACCCTGGAATTGCGCCTCGATTGGCTGCGCAGCGATGCCGAACGCGCCCATTTCCTCCGCTGGCTCAAGAAGAATGCCCCACCGGGCGCCACCTTTCTCGCCACCTGCCGCCGCAAGGAAGGCGGCGGTCTGTTTACTGGCGACGTCGCCGCCGAGCTTTTTTGGCTCATGCAAGCTGGCCATGCCGGTTGCCGCTGGTGCGACGTGGAAATCGAAACGTTGCGCAAGCTTCCCAATCGCTCCTTGCGTGGCTACGCCGTGCCGCCGAAAATCTTGCTTTCGGTGCACGACTTCGACCGTACTCCAGCGCTGCCTCGCACCGTCAGCGTGCCCGCCCCCGGTGAAGTCGACGCCATAAAAATTGCCGCCGCAGCGCACACCATCGCAGACAGCCTCCGCCTCTTGCGCCTCGCCCGGCGGTCGAGAAACTTTGTCGCCGTCCCCATGGGCGAAGTTGGTTTTCCCGCGCGCGTTCTGGCTCTGCGCGAAGGCAGCGCGCTGGCATACGCGCCGGTTGCCTGCGCTACGGCGCCGGGCCAGGTCGCGCTTGCAGACATGAAGCATCTCTATCGCGTGCACCAGCTCACCCGCCGCACGCAGGTGTATGGCGTGATCGGCGCTCCCGTCGGTCATTCTCTTTCACCACTGCTGCACAACACTGGTTTCGTCGCCCGCCACGTCGATGCCGTCTACCTTCCGTTCCTGGTGCACAAGCTGCGCGATTTTCTGGGCTCTGTGCGCGAACTCGGCATTCGCGGTTTCAGCGTTACCCTGCCGCATAAGCAAGCGATCCGCAAGCATCTCGACGAATGCGATCCTCTGGCCGCCGAAATTGGCGCTGTGAATACCGTCGTTGTTCGGCGCGATGGCTCGCTCTACGGCAGCAATACTGATTACGTCGGCGTGCTGCGTGCCCTCGAAAACATCCTTGCACTGAAAGGAAGCCGCGTCCTCATCTTCGGCGCAGGTGGTTCCGCGCGGGCTGCTGCCTTTGCGCTCGGTCGTGCCGGAGCAGCGGTGGCGATTTGCGCGCGGCGCGAATCGGCTGCCCGGTCTTTGGCTCGTGCCGCAGGCGCCGAAGCACTTCCGCGTCGCGCTTTGCGAACCCAATACTTCGACGCCATCCTCAACGCCACCCCGGTCGGCATGCATCCGCGCACAGGTTTTTCGCCGCTCACGCCGCGCGAACTGAACTGCCGAGTCGTAATGGACCTCATCTACCGTCCGCAAAAAACCGAGCTGATCAAGATCGCCGCGAAGAAAGGCATCGCCACCATTTCCGGCGTAGAAATGTTTCTCGCGCAAGGTTTCGCGCAGTGGGAAATCTGGACCGGCCGGCGCGCGCCCGAAGCTCCCATGCGCCGCGCCGTTCTGCGCGCTTTGGCCGCGGAGGAATCCGCCCGTTAGCGCCGCCCGCCAAGCAATGCGATAATGGCGTCTCTTCACCGTGACCTGTAAACTGTCGCCCGTGAACCAGCTGCTATGATTCAGCCTGACTTTCGCGAATTTCAGCGCCTTGCCAGGCGAGGCAATCTCATCCCGGTCTACGATGTTTTCTCCGCGGACCTGCTGACCCCGGTAAGCGCCTATTTGCGCATCGCGCAGGGCGCCCGCTATTCCTTTCTGCTGGAAAGCGTCGAAGGTGGCGAAAAAATCGCCCGCTACACTTTCGCCGGTGCCAATCCCGAAGAAATCTTCCGTTACGCCAGCGGTGCCTGCGTCCTCGAAAGCCACGACCGCGTAATCTGGGAAGAGCGCGACCCCATTTCTTTCCTGCGCACGCGCATGGAAAAGTTCCGGCCTATCAGGCTGCCCGGTTTGCCGCCGCTCGTCGCCGGCGCCATTGGCTATTTCAGCTACGATATGGTGCGCCTCATCGAGCGCTTGCCGAGCCGCCTGCGCGACGATATCGGCCTCTACGATGCCATGCTCATGTTCTATCACGGCATCATCGCTTTCGATCACGTGCAGCATCGCCTGTGGATCGTGCGCAACGTCTACACCGAGAGCCCTGGCTCGCTCAAACAAAAATACGCCGCCGCCGTCAGCGAAATTCGCCGAACGCGCCGATTGCTCGAACAGCCCGCGCCCGCCGAGGCCGCGAAGAAAGTTGCCTCGCCAAAGAAATCCGCGCCACCGAAAGTCTCTTCGAACTTCAAGCGCCCCGAATATCTCGCCGCGGTCCGCAAAGCCAAGGAATACATTCGCGCAGGCGACATTTTTCAGGCGGTCATCAGCCAGCGCTTCTCCGCCAAAACCACCGCAGGCGCTTTCGACATCTATCGCGAACTGCGCGCCCTGAATCCTTCGCCCTATCTTTTCTTCCTGCAGATGAACGACGTCGCCGTCGTCGGCAGCTCTCCGGAAATGCTCGTCAAGGTGCAAGGCCGCGATGTCTTCTATCGCCCCATCGCCGGAACGCTTCCTCGCGGCAAAGACGAAGCGGAAGACCTGCGCAACGAAAAAATCATGCTCGCCAGCGAAAAAGAGCGCGCCGAGCACATCATGCTCGTCGATCTCGGCCGCAACGATCTTGGCCGCGTCTGCGATTACGGCACCGTAAAAGTCGAACAGCTCATGATCGTCGAACGCTTCTCCCACGTCATGCATCTCGTCTCCAGCCTGCGGGGCCGCCTCCGCGAAGATGTCGACTGCTTCGACGCGCTGATGGCCTGCTTCCCCGCAGGCACCGTTTCCGGAGCGCCCAAAGTCCGCGCCATGGAAATCATCGAGGAGCTCGAGAAAACGCGCCGCGGCATCTACGCCGGCGGTGTTCTATACTTGGATTTTGCGGGCAATCTCGATTCCTGCATCGCCTTGCGCACTATGGTCATCAAAAATGGAGTAGCTCACGTGCAGGCCGGAGGCGGTATCGTCGCCGATTCCACTCCTGCGGGCGAGTATCAGGAGTCCGTCAACAAAGCACGCGCTTCGCTCGCCGCCTTGGAAGCCGCGCATCGCCGCAAGAATTCGGGAAACGCATCATGATCCTGCTGCTCGACAACTACGACAGAGAGAATCCCCGCCAAACATAAGGCCCGCCGCAAGCCGGTGTCATCACGGTGACACCATGCAGAAGAAATACGGCAAATTCTACGCGGACTGGTTTGACTCCGCAGGGAAGCGGCACCGCAAAGCCTTCAAATCGAAGGCGGCGGCGCTAAAGCATCAGACCCAGCAGCGCCGCGCCACACAAAGAAAAAAAGCCCAGTCCTCGGCACCATCGGCGACACCGTCGAGGCGTGGCTCGCGGGCTGGAAGCCGCAAACCCACAACTATCAAGTCGCCCAAGAACTCAGGAAAGCCTTCGGGACGCTCACACCGCATCAGCTCTCGGCGTTCGCGCTCGAAAGCCTCACGGCGGGGTGGAAGCAACGCTACGCCGCGGCCACGATCCACGGGCGCACCCTCGCCCTGCGCCGCTTCCTCCGCCTCCTCGACGCCAGCTACGGCACACAGCTAAGGGACGCCGTGCACCCGGCGAGGAATCCCGGACCGCGGAAGGTCATCGCCAAAAACGAAGAGAGCGTCAAGCTCTTCGCGCAGGCGGCACCGTGGCAGCGCGTGTGGCTACTACTCTGCAGCCAGCTCGCACTCCGCAACGCCGAAGCTCGCAGCATCAGCCAGGCAAACTACGACGCCCACGACGGCACCATCACCTTCCGCAAAAAAGGCGGCGACGACCACGTCCTGCCGGTGACACCGGAAATCATGGCCGTATTCGAAGCGGCACCAGCAGCGCCGGAAGGCTGCGAAGAGTGGACCTACGTGGACCGCTGGCGCGGAAAGAAGATGAGCAAAGCGGCAATCGAGCACCAATGGCGGAAGCTCAAAAAAGCCTGCGGTGTCAGAGAGACGCTACGCGTACACGACCTACGCCGCACAACAGCGGTAGCGTTCTACGAACTCACCAAAGACCTCCGGGCGGTGTCACACCTGCTCGGCCATACCAGCATGTCGGCAACGGCGAGCTACCTAGCCAACCGCGACCCACAGACCCTACGGCCACTACTAGCACAGCTCAAGATGCCCACCCAGGTGAAGCAGTAATGCCGACCACCCGGAGGTATCGCGCCGTGGTGTCATGGACCCACCGGAAGTGGGGACCGCAAAGCGAGAAGGTGTCAGCGGAAGGAAGCTCGATCCGCCGCGCCATCAACGCCGCGCTACTCGGATTTTTCTCCGATCGCAGCAACCGAGAAAAGCGCCGCGACGCCCACACCCACCTAAGGGTGGAAGCGTGGCGAGTAAAAGAGTGACACCGGTAGCAGTCACCATCGAAAAGGCGCTAGCGCCCGCGTCGACCAACATCGCCCTATGGCGCAAGGTCGACGAAAACAACCACGTCGTCGCGATGGCCTACGTATGCTGCGCCTGCGGGCAGCAATTCAAAACCCGCTACGCAGCAAACCTACACGCGAACGGCAAAGCCGGTGTCAGCGGGCCAATCTGCCGACGCGACACCGCGAACCAGAGGAGAGAGAAAAGATGAGCACAGCCAACGAAGACGCCCAACGCATGCAGAAGCTCGCCCTACACATCCCACGTGACACAGACTGCCCGATCTGGAGCGTACAGGTAGTGGCTTCCAGCCACTCCGGTGTCAGGCGCGCAGGAGAGACCATAATCACGCACGCCAACAGCCAGGTAGGAGCAGCGCTACACGCCCTAGCCTGCACCAACATCGAAATCCGCGAAGGCGAAGACCTAACGCTTTTCGTGCAGACGGTACGGGTCACCACATGACACAGCGCAAACCTTCCACCATCCGGGCCATTCAAATCACCCGGGAACTGCTGCACGAAAACGCGGACACCCACCACACCATGCACGGTGTCATAAACGCAGAGCGCGAGGCAGCCCTAGAGAAGCTCATCGAGGTGGCCGCACACGTCGCCACCAGGACACCGCAGCGATGGTTTCTGCCGTTATCCTAAACGCTGACACAGCCGCCTCGACTCACCGCGAAGGGACGCCCCGCGCGCGAATCATTTAGCCGCCAAAAGCAGGCGGTCGCGCGCGGGGCGTCCCATTCGCGGCATCTCAGCGCGGGAGCAGCAGGGTGGCGCGGTGTCAATCCAGCCTCGGCTCCCTTCCGGTCGCCTCGAAGCGGGCCATCGGTGCGGACTCAGCCGCTAAAACAAGGTGCTCGCTCGCTCGTCATTTTGCCTGCCGCCGCGCTGCGCGTCCCTTCGGGCCGCTGCGCAAACGCGGCGTCAGGCAAAATGCCGCTCGCTTCGGTCCTTCTCTGCGCGCGCGCCCGGTGTCAGTGCGGGCGGCATAATGCGCGGCGCGCGCGCGGCCAGCCCGTCCTCGGCGTCTGCTCGGCGCTCCCGCCAGCCCCGCGCAGCGCGTGGCTGGCAGCGCCTCGCAGCCGCCTGCGGGTCGGGGCTGGCCCGCGGGGCCGCAGCTGCGCCCTCCGCAAGCAGGCGCTCCCGCGCCGCTCCGGGCTCCGCTGCGGC
>DATNNV010000010.1:0-46824 GCA_035601655.1 Candidatus Dormiibacterota bacterium | reverse complement strand
GGGAACGAGACGAAGTCATGGCGAGCTAGCGGAGGGTCAGGTCGCCGGCGGTTACATGGGCGGTGAGTTTGTATTTGCCCGGGCCATCCTTGGTGAAGGAGCGGAAGAGGCCGCCGTGGGATTCGCCGAGGCTGGCGGCTTCGAGGCCGCCGGTGAGGACGGAGGCGCGAATTTGCGAATAGTCCTTGGGATCGCCGATGGTGATGATTAATTCTCCGGCGCGGAGGCGAATATCTTTGTCGCCGGTGATATTGGCCAACTCGAGGTTGCCAGCGGACATACGGACGAAGAGGGAGGTGCTGCGAGGCACCTCGATGGTGACGTGCATGTCGCGGTCGGGTCCGCCATGGAGCTCAAGGGAGGCGGAATCAGCGGAGCGCTCGAGTCGCACGCCTAAGTCTTTGAAATTGCCAGTCGAACCGCCATCGTAGCGGACGGAAAGCTTGTTGTCGTCGCGAGCGAGGATCTGGATGTCTCCGGAGCGGAGATACAGGCGGAGGTGGGTATTGGTTGCAAGGTCGATGACGAAGGGGTGGTTCGGGAGGTCTTTGACGTCGATTTTGTCAGCTGTTGCAGGATTCGCGGGGGACAGGACCAGGATTCCGGCTAGGAGGAAAGCTGCGTGACGCACGAAGACACCTCTTGGCTTGCTATGGATAGAAACGAAGGAAGTTGGAGAAATGTTTCCACAAAACGACGCGGGCAAAAACTACTTAGAGGGGTCGGAGAGGGCTGCAGCGAAGTGGCGGACGCGGCGGTCGTAGTCGGTGAGGAGGGCGGAGGCGGCGGGGTGGACTACGGCGGACTCGCAGTCCGGGCCGGCGAAGGCGGTGATGGCATCGAGGGATTGCCAGACGGTGATAACCAGGATTTCGATTTGGGCGGCGCTGGGGTTTGTTAAGACTTGGGCGGAAACGTAGCCAGAAATAGCGCGGAGTTCGGGCAAGACGTGTTGCTCGAAGTATTCGAGGTAGGCGGAGGAGAGCTGGGGTGTGGTGCGAGCGGACCAGAGGCGAGTGATCATGTCAGGTGGTGGTGCCGCTGCCGGTCTCGCCGGGCACTTCAGTAGCGTTGGCGTCCGAGGAGGCGGCTGGTTCGTTGCCGACGACCACCGACCATTCGCGGACGTACCAGCGTTGAACGAGGCCGTTGATGACGTAGGGATCGTGGCGTGCGAAATTCTCGGCAGGGTCGGGCTGCTGGCCGCGAAAGACGAGGAGAGCGCCGTCGGCGGGTTCGGCGAGGGCGCCGGCGAGAACCAGTTCGCCGCGGGCGTGGGCATCGCGGGCGAGTTTCAGGTGTTCGTCGCGATAAGGCCCACGACGGTGAGCGAAATCGTCTACGACTTCATAAAAAAGAGCGAAATAGCCCATAGTCTTCTCGGTGCGCTTTGGAACTGTAGCAAAGGTTTCCACCTTGCGGGAGATGCAAAGAGGGGCGCAAGGGTTGGACCCGAGTGTAGCTCATCGTCGGAAGGCAAAAGGGCGGAAAGCAAGAGGGTCGAAAACAAAGGGAAAGCAAAAGCCCCGCGCCTGGGGGGGAGGCGCGGGGCTTTTGTGGGGTTGGGCGCTTTTATTTTTCGCGTTGGAAGGAAAGCGGAAACTCGAAGAGAATGCCGTTGACGGGGACGCGGAGGACCAGTTGGTCGGCATGTTTGTCACGCTCGAACCAGACTGCGCCGGCGACGGAGGCCTTTGCGGCTACGTTGCCTTCGTGGAGAGCGGCGGCGTCATATTGCTGAGCTTCGGCGGTGGCGTACGGGCTGCCATTGAAGCCGGAGCGGGGGTCAATCGCCGGCGAGAAGTAGTTGGGGGCGCTGCCGTTGCGAGTGGACTGGTGGAAGGAGGCATCCACGACGACGGGGCCAGCGGTGGCGGCGGTGTTGTAGATCATGTGCGTGGCGGCGGAAGCCAGACGGTTGGGATCCTGATAGGCCAGTGACTTCACGTGAGGGCGAAGTGTGTCCATGGTGAAGTGTGCCGGAGCGAGATGGACCTCATCGGCGCCGATGTTGGCGACGGCGATGTTGGCGCGAAGCTTCCATCCGGTGTCCTGCAGGGAGACCTGCACGGTCACGCCATTCACGGTAACGGACTCGACGGTGCCGTCTTCGGAAGTGAACTGGTCGCAGCCAGGCGCGCCGGCTTGCCATTGGGCGACGCCACCTTTGACCTCAGCGGATGCGGATGCGGCCGCCGGGCGGCTGGGTGCCTTGGACGGCGCAGCGAGGAACATGCGCGCGACGTACCCGCTCTTGCCGTCGGAGGTGCGGATGGCCACGGTGTAGCCATCGAAGTCTGAGAGTACGGCGACTTCATCGCCGCACGGGACGTTAGCGACAATCTGAAGCGGCAGAGTTTGCGCGGAATCGGCGGTCATCGGCACGGTGGTGATGCCGTGGCAACTGATCCTTGCTACGGTGTTCGATCCCGCGATCGAAGGCAAGGGTATGGCCAGTTGCTGAGCCTGAGAAATGGGTGCGAGAACGACAGTTGCTGCTACTGCGCTAAAGAAGACGAGCCTGCGGGCTGTCTGGTAGTTCGTTTTGTATGCCATGGGTTGTACCGCTCCTCAGTGAGATGGTTCACAACTCAAATGCTAGATTGCCCCACCGCGAGCAGTCTGGCGCTGAGGAGGTACCACGTAAATGGTTCGGACGTACCAGAGGACAGGTTACGGATGGCCCAGAGGCCGGCGAGTGGCAGGTTACGGATTGGGAGGAGGAACCACGAAGTCGTCGCCGGTGCGGAGCAAAAGAAGTTCACGGCGATGTTTCAGCATTTGTAGTTGGCCGGACGCCTGGACAAGCTCGAGCTTTTGTTCGGCGGAAAGCTGCGTGCCGAGTTTTTGCAGTTCGTCGACGCGGGCCTGGAGGCGGGGAATTTCGCGATCGAGGAAGATGGGGCGAATCAGCAGCGTTCTTGCGTGACCTGCGCGGACCTGCAGGCGATTGTTTTCGGTCCAGACCGGCATGATGCCCATGTCGCCTAGCTCAACGCGTATTCCTGCCGGACCGTAGTCTTTCTTGATTACGGAAAACTTGATCACTAGCGAGTCGCGCTGTTCGCCCGCTTTGTCGGGCGTCAATCCTGGCACGTAGTTGCTGGATTGATTGGAGAGGAAATTCCCGAGCGAATAGAGAATGACGGTGTTGCGCTTGTCGTGCGTGAGATAGGTTTCCACCGGCTGGAGCACGTGAGGATGGTGCCCGATGACGGCGGCGGCACCGGCTTCCAGCATGTCGTGAGCGAGATCGACGTCGCCGGGATTGGGAACGGTGGCGTACTCGATGCCCCAATGAATCGAGACAAGCAGAAGATCGCATTCGGCGCGGGCGGATTTGATTTTTTCGAGCACTGCCGGCTGGTCGAGTCCGGGAGCGCCGCCGGAATCGTCCGGGTACGGGAAAAAGGCGACGTGCGGGTCGGAGTCTTTGTCTGGATTGCGGTTGCCGTTGAGCCAGCGAGTCATGCCGAGCCAGCCGACTTTGATGCCGTTCTTTTCGAGAATGACGGGTTTCCAGGCAGCTTCGGCGCTGGCGCCGGCACCGACGAACAGGAGTTCTTGCTCACGGAGATGATCGAGAGTTTCGAAGAAGCCGGCGTGGCCTTGATCGAAAACGTGATTGTTGGCAAAAGAAACGATTTTCACACCATTGAATTTGAGCGATTGGAGCAAGGTGATGGGCGCGTCGAATTGAAAGGGCTTGGAGCCCCGGCTGTGCGCAGGGGCCACGGGTGTTTCAAGATTGACGAAGCCGTAGTCGGCTTGGCGGAAAGCGTCGGCGACTTGAGAGAGAAGAACGTCCCAGCCGCCGTGAACTTCGGGGGTGGGTGGTTTGGAAGCGGCGGCGTCGCTTTGCGACGTCGCGGCTGTGGCGGCTTGTGCGGCGAGTTGGTTCTGGGCGGCTGCTGACTGCGTCACAGCTTGATGCGGAATGATGTCGCCTGCGGCGGCGAAGGTGATGCGCGCAATTTCACGGGGGTAGGTGATCGGCGAGGCGGCGCTGTCTACTGAGGCGCGATGACTCCATCTGTTCGCGGAGACGACGAGAACGGTGAGCGCCAGAAGCACGAGAACGGCGGGGCGCAGAAAGCGTCGCAATGCGCGTGGGTCGAAAGTCATTTGGGTTGGCCCGAGGCTCGGCATCGCTCAAAGTATATATGGCGTGGTGTTTGGGGGCGAAGTACAACGCAAGGAGATGTTATTGATGCGTAGCGGGGATGTTGAGTTGGTTGCCTAGGTAGGGCGCAACAGTGCTGCGCCCCTTCATGGTGGCGGGCTGGATTTTTACGGTGGGGTAACTTGACCGTGGGCGGGGCGTGCGCTAGGGTGTAAGAAGTTTCTTCCCGAAGTGACTTGCAGCGACAGTTAGTTGCGTTGGAAGCGGCGCTGGAGCGCCATTCGCGGTAAGTAAGGGGGAATGCCATCGGCCACCCGGTATCGGCAGGAAAACCCGCCACATGGATGAGACGTACCGTACACATATCCGGAAAAATTGAACCGTTCTTTGGCACGCTGGACGAGAATATCCGCTTGCTGGAGGACGTGCTGCACGTGCGCACGCACTTGAGCGACGAGCGGCTGGCCATCGAAGGCGAGCACGACGCCGTCGAGCAAGCCGTGAAAATCGTGGAGGAGTACAACCACGCGACGCGGCGAGGGCGCACGCTTTCGAGCGAAGAAGTGAAAAGCCTGATTCGCGTGGCCACGGACCAGCCGCAGGAATCGCCGCGAGGAATGTTCGAGCAAGGGCAAGGGCGGACGCGGGCGTTCGGGAAAAAAGTGGTCACGCCGAAGAACGCGAGCCAGCGGCGGTACATGGAAGAGATTGAAAAGCACGACATGATGTTCGGGATCGGGCCGGGCGGGACGGGGAAGACGTATTTGGCGGTGGCGATGGCGGTCAGCGCGCTGCTGACCAAGCAGGTGAACCGCATCATTCTGGCGCGCCCGGCGGTGGAAGCCGGGGAGCGGCTGGGATTTTTGCCGGGCACGCTGCAGCAGAAGATCGATCCGTACATGCGGCCGCTGTACGACGCGCTGTACGACATGCTGGATGCGGACAAGCTGGAGCGTTTTCTGGAGAAGGGAATTATCGAGGTCGCGCCGCTGGCGTTTATGCGCGGGCGGACGCTGAATGATTCGTTCGTGATTCTGGACGAAGCGCAGAACACCACCAGCGAACAGATGAAAATGTTTTTGACGCGGCTGGGGTTTAATTCCAAGGCGGTGATTACCGGCGATACCACGCAGATCGATTTGCCGGCAGGGAAGAAGAGCGGGCTGATCGAGGCGCTGGAAGTGTGCGAAAAGATCGAAGGCATCGGCGTAGTGCAATTCGGCGAAAAAGACGTGGTGCGGCACAACCTGGTGCAGCAAATTATTCGCGCTTATGAGGATTACGACTCGGCGCATCCGCATCGCGGCGGCGGAAATGGCAAAGCCGAAGCGTTCAAGAAAGAAGCGCAACAAGCCGCGGAGCACGAGACGCGGTAAGAATGATCTTGAACCGGCAGAAAAAGATCCGCGTGGCGGTCGGGCCGCTGCAAGCGTTTCTGGAGCGAGTGCAAGCGGAGACGCGCGAGAAGGATGCGGAGCTTACGGTTTGTCTGGTGAGCGATGCGGAGATGGCGCGGCTAAATCAGAAGTTCCGGCGAAAGCGCGGGCCCACGGATGTCTTATCGTTTCCAGCGAAGGAACGGAGAAAAGCGGACTCGGACGGCGCCCGATTTCTGGGGGATATCGCAATCGCGCCGGAGACGGCGCGGCGATACGCGCTGCGGGACGGGCGCAAGCTGAAGGATGAATTGAAGATTCTGATTTTACATGGCGCGCTGCACCTGCTGGGCTACGACCACGAAACCGACCACGGGCAAATGGACCGCATCGAGAAAAAACTGAGACGGCGGCTCGGACTGACGTGATGACCTGGCAATTGGCGTTTTGGGCGAGCGTCGCGGCGATGGCGCTCTCGCTGCCGATTTTTTCCTACCTGACACTGATCTACCGCGAACTGGGGCGCATGACCACGGGGCGCGTCCACGAACACCTGGACATCTTTGAGGCGGAGATCGAGCCGAAGCTACGCATCAAGCGGAAAAGCGGCGGGCGAACGTTCCGGATCCTGGGTCATTTCTGGCTGGCTTTTTTGGTGCTGGAGACGACGCGCGGCGTGGTGTATTTCGTTCCGGGAACGTGGGAATCGTTCGTGGAGTTCTGCGTTTTTCTGACGCTCGAAGTGGTCATCCTGATGCATTTTATCCCGGATATGCTTTTGTACCGGACTACCGGGCGGTGGCTGCTGCCGCTGCTGCCAGTGATTCGCGCGGCGATGCTGCTGGTCTGGCCGGTGCGCATGTTCCTGGAGGGAGCGGAGTCTCTGGCGCGGATTTCCGAGCAGGAACCGGAAAAAACGGAAGAGCAGCGCACGGAAGAGGGAATCGAAGCGCTGGTGGAAGCCGCGGAAGAAGAAGGCATCATCGAACGCGAGCAGGCGGATTTGATCGAGCAGGTGGTGGAGTTCAGCGACAAGCGCGTGCGGGAGGTGATGACGCCTCGGCCGGATATCGTGGCGATCGCGGCGGATGCGACGCTGGAGGAATTGCACGAAAAAGTGGTGCAGACGAAATTTACGAAAATCCCGGTGTACGAGAAGAGCCTCGACGATATTTTCGGCGTCGCGTACGGCCAGGACTTGCTGCACATTGCGGATCAGGATTTGCCGCGCAGGAAGGTGCGCGAGTTTGTGAAGCCGGTGCTGTTTATACCGGAGACCAAGGCGGGTTCGGATTTGCTGCGGGAAATGCGCCAGAAAGGGCAGCCGCTAGCGGTAGTGATCGACGAACACGGCTCGGTGGCGGGGATTGCGACCGTCGAGGATTTGGTGGAAGAGATTGTGGGAGAAAGCGGAAGCGACCGCAGAGCGCCGGCGCCGGATGTGGTGCGCGAAACAGACGGCGGG
This sequence comes from Candidatus Dormiibacterota bacterium, assembly GCA_035601655.1. Taxonomy (GTDB): domain Bacteria; phylum Acidobacteriota; class Terriglobia; order Acidiferrales; family UBA7541; genus Acidiferrum. Next base: position 39,860 of record DATNNV010000010.1, on the reverse strand, counting down.
CTGCTGGTGCGCGGAAGCACGGCGATTGACGAAATCGAGGATCTTTTGGGAGTGCAGTTCGGCGAGAAAACGGACGAGACCGTGACCACCATTGCGGGGCTGCTCAGCCACAACTCCGGCAAGGTGCCGGGGCCGGGAGACCGCATGGATCTGGCAGGACACCGATTCGAAGTGTTGGAAGCCAATCAGCGCAAAGTGCTGCGCGTACGGATTCGCAAGCTACAGGCACAAGCGGCTATGCCCGATCTGTGATACACAGATTCGTGAAATTATTTGAAGAGTAGCGAGTTAGGCGCGAGGAGGTCGTTTCGTGCGCGGAACAATGAGGCTGGCGTGCGTGGTGGTGCTGGCGGCATGGTGCTGCTGCTGGCGAGCGCCTGTGAGCTTGGCGCAGGAGAAACCTGACGCTGCTGTGGACATGAAGTGGGGCGTGAAGATTGCGGTGCGCGACGGCGTGGCGCTCAACGCTACGGTGTTTCTGCCGCGTGCGCAGAAAGAGCCGCTGCCGGTGGTTTTTACGTTTACTCCGTATATCGGCGATTCGTATACCGACAGGGCGGTTTATTTTGCCAAGCACGGATACGTTTATGCGTTGGTCGATGTGCGGGGCCGAGGGAATTCGGCTGGGGAATTCGAACCGTTTGTGAACGAAGGGCGCGACGGATATGACGTTGTGGAGTGGCTGGCCAAGCAAGCGTATTGCAACGGCAAAGTGACCATGTGGGGCGGGTCTTACGCGGGCTTCGATCAGTGGACAGTGTTGAAAGAATTTCCGCCGCACCTGGCGACCATCGTTCCCGCGGCGGCGGCGCATCCGGGAGTGGATTTTCCGTTCCAGTACAATTTGTTTGGGCCGTATGACGAGCAGTGGCTGACATTTACTAGCGGCGTGACGAGCAATGGCTCGCTGTTTGGCAATAGCGAATTCTGGGCCGGCAAAGCGCGCGAGATGTACAACCAGCATCTGGCGTTTCAGGACTACGACAAGCTGGCAGGGAATCCGTCGAAAACGTTTCAGAAGTGGGTGCAACATCCGACGCCGGATGCTTATTACGACGCGATGATTCCTACGCCGGAGGACTACAAGAAAATCAGCGTGCCGATCCTGACGATCACCGGGCACTACGACGGCGATCAGCCGGGCGCATTCGAGTATTACAAGCGGCACATGAAAAATGGCTCGGCCGACGCCAAGGCGAATCATTTTCTGATCATCGGGCCGTGGGATCATCCGGGCACGCGCACGCCCAAGGCGGAGGTCGGCGGTTTGAAATTTGGCGTGGCTAGTTTGCTGGATCTGAACAAGCTGCACCGAGAGTGGTACGACTGGACGATGAAGGGCGGCGCGAAACCTGAGTTTTTGAAAAAACGCGTGGCGTACTACGTTGTGGGGGCGGAGGAGTGGAAATACGCCGATAGCCTGGAGGCGATTTCGAACGCGAAGTTGATGCTTTATCTGGGGTCGAATGGAACGGCTGGCGACATTTTTCATTCGGGCCACATGAAGGAAGTGCGAACGGCGGGCGCGGATGCGGACAAGTGGACGTACGATCCGCTCGACACGAGGCCGGGCGACGCGGAGCCCGACGACGATCCTGCGGGGCTGACGTCGCAACGTGGTGTGCTTAACCTCTTTGGCGAAGGGGCGATCTATCACGGCGATGTGTTCGCGGTACCGACGGAGCTTACCGGCTTTGCGAAGCTGACAGTTTGGCTGAGCATGGATGTCCCCGACACCGATCTTCAGGCGGACCTCTACGAGATCCTGGCAGACGGAGGATCGCTGCAATTGACGAGCGCGGCGATGCGGGCGCGTTACCGCAATTCGTTGCGCGAGCCTTCGCCGGTTCCGGCAGGGAAGACAGAGAAATATGTCTTTGACAATTTCACGTTCTTTTCACGCAGAATCGCCAAGGGGAGCCGCTTGCGGCTGGTGATTCACAGCATCAACTCGATTGGCGCCGAGAAGAACTACAATAGCGGGGGAGTCGTCGCTGCTGAAACCGGCAGAGACGCCAGAATCGCGCACATCACGCTGGTGCATGACGGTGAACATGCGAGCGTGCTGGAGCTGCCGGTAGTCAAGTGAAGGGAATGCGTGAGCACAGATAAAAAAACGGGGAAAGTGCATCGCTCGGGATTTGTTGCCATTGTGGGGCGGCCGAATGCGGGGAAGTCCACGTTGCTGAACCGGTTTGTCGGCCAGAAGGTGGCTATCGTCACGTCGAAACCGCAGACCACACGGAATCGCATTCAGGGAATCGTCACGCGTCCAGACGGGCAGATCGTTTTCATCGACACGCCTGGATTGCACGATGCGGCCTCGGCGCTGGGGCGGCAGATGATGCATGAAGTCGCAGCGGCGGTCGAAGGAATCGACATTCTGCTGCTGATGGTGGACGCGAGCCATACACTGCCCCATTCGGACGAGTTGCTGATTCAGAGAGCGACCCGGTTCGGCGGGAAGACCGTCCTGGTCCTGAACAAGATCGACAAGCTGCCGAAGGCGAAGCTGCTTCCGCTGATGGAAGCGTTCCGGAAGGCGCATGCGTTCGAAGCCATCGTGCCGATTTCCGCGATGAAGGGTGACGGTTGCAAAGAGCTGCTGGCGGAGCTGCTGCAGTTGCTGCCCGAAGGGGAGCCGCACTTTCCCGAAGACCAGGTGACCGACCAGCCGGAACGCTTTCTGGCCGCGGAAATCATTCGCGAAAAAGCCATTCAATTGACGTATCACGAAATTCCTTACGCGCTAAACGTCGCTGTGGAGAAATGGGAAGAGAGTCCTAAGCTGGTGCGCATCGAAGTGACCATGAACGTGGAGCGCGATTCGCAGAAGAAGATTTTGATTGGGCGCAAGGGCGAAATGCTCAAGAAGATTGGAACGCAGGCGCGCAAAGAACTGGAAGAAATGTTCGACCGGAAAGTGTATCTCGGGCTGTTCGTCAAGGTGATGCCGGACTGGCGCGAGAATCCGCAACGCGTCCGCGAGCTGGATTGGCACTCCCAGATGGAAGCGCTCAGCGAATACCAGAAAGCGGTCCCGGAAGAGAACGAGAACTAGTCCGGCGCGGCGATGCCCAGCGACTTCATTTTGCGGTAGAGGTGGCTGCGCTCGAGGCCCAGCGCGGAAGCGGTCTGCGTCATGTTCCAACGGTGCTCTTGTAGCTTCCGCAATATAAACTCGCGCTCGTATGCGCTGCGCGCCTCATGCAGCGTGGAATACGGGTGCTGCGGCGCTTCCGCGACCCCGCGAAAAAGCTCCGGCGGCAAATGATGCGGCTCGATGCGCGCCTGCGGGCAGATAATCACCAGGCGCTCGACGAGATTGCGCAGTTCGCGCACATTGCCCGGCCAGGGATACCGCAGCAAAACGTCGGTTGCGGTTTCGCTGAGTTCCCTAGGCTTTTTCCCGTAAGCCGCGCTGTATTCGCTGAGAAAGTGGCGGGCCAGAATGGGAATGTCCTGGAGTCGCTCGCGCAGGGGCGGTACGAGGAAGGGAATCACGTTTAGCCGGTAAAAAAGATCCTGGCGAAATGCCCCGCGTGCAATTTCCTGTTCGAGATTCTTGTTGGTGGCGGCAATCACACGAACGTCGACGTTGATAGTCTGGTTCGAACCCACCGGCTCGATGCGCTGCTCTTCGAGCGCGCGCAGCACCTTCGATTGCGTACGAAGACTCATGTCTCCGATTTCGTCCAGAAAAAGCGTGCCGCCATCGGCTTTCTGAAATTTTCCTGCCTTGTCGTCCGTAGCGCCGGTGAAGCTGCCCTTGATGTGGCCGAAAAGCTCGGACTCGATGAGTTCCTCGGGAATGGCCGCGCAGTTCACTTCGACAAAGGGCCCTTTGCTGCGCAGGCTGGCCGCATGCAAGGCGCGAGCGACGAGTTCCTTCCCGGTGCCGCTCTCGCCATAAATCAAGACGCGCCCATTGGTCGGGGCGGTCACCGCGATCTGTTGCCGCAGCGCCTTCATCGGCACGCTGTCGCCGAGCACCTGGTGGCGCGCCCCCAACTCGCTGCGCAGCCGATAGTTTTCTTCCTCGAGGCGCCGCTGCTGCAACGCATTGCGCACCAGCACGATAATTTTCTCGAGGGACAACGGCTTCTCAATGAAGTCAAAAGCTCCCAGCTTGGTAGCGCGCACCGCCGTTTCAATCGTTCCGTGCCCGGAAATCATGATGACCGCCGGCGGTCGCGGGAACGCCTGCAAGCGCCCCAGCGCTTCCAGGCCATCCATTCCGGGAAGCCATACATCGAGAAGAATCACTTCCACGTCGCCGGAAGCGGCGCGCTCCAGCGCTTCTTCGGCTGAACCGACCGCTTCCACGAAATACCCTTCTTCGTGAAGGATAGCGGCGAGAGATTCGCGGATTCCCGCTTCGTCGTCCACAATCAGGAGATAAGGTTTTTGCGTCATCGGGTGATCTATCGTGCGGCTTCACTTCCATTTTGTTCAATGACGGAAGCGGCCGTCAAATCGGCGGCGGGCAGTTCGATGCGGAAGCGCGAGCCCACGGGAAAATTGTCTTCGACGTGGATGCTGCCGCCGTGTTCCGCGACGATGCGTGCAGCGATGGCCAAGCCGAGCCCGGTGCCGCGATCCTTCGTAGAAAATTGCGGAAGGAACAGCTTGTCTTTGTCCTCGGGCGAAATTCCGTGGCCGGTGTCCGCGACGCTGATCTCGACGCAGTCCGATTCCGGCCGCACACGAGTCGCTACGAGAATCTCGCGCAAGGGCGAATCTTCCAGAGCCTCAGCGGCGTTGTCGATCAGGTTGACGACCACGCTGCGCAGTAATGGAGCATCCGCGCGAATCGCCGGCAGCGCCTCAGCGAGATTCGATTTCACCACGATGCCGTCAAGCCGGCCCGCGAACACCTCCAGCGCTTCCTGCACAATCGTGTTCGCGCCGATCGGGCTGAGCCTCGCGGTCGGGAAGCGCACGAATTGCGAAAACTCATTCACCAGCCCCGCCAGCGTGGCCACTTCACGCTCGATCAATCGCGAGCATTCCTGCGTCAAGCTGGTCAACTCAGGATCGCTCGCCGCTACCGTTCCCGAACGCTCCCGCCGGTCCAGAAAGCGCGACAGCCGCTGTGACGAAAGCTGGATCGGCGTCAGCGGATTCTTGATCTCATGCGCGATTCGCCGCGCCACTTCCTGCCAAGCCTCGGATTTCTGCGCCCGCAGCAATTCCGTCAAATCGTCCAGCACCAGAACGTATCCCGCATTGGCCCGCCGCGGCCCCAGCGAACTGACGGTCACCGCCAGGTGCAACATGCTGCCGGCCACAACCGTCTCGAGCTCACGCGACACCACGCCCATGCGCAGCGACCGGCGCATCAGCTCCTGCACCACCCGGCTCGCCTCGCTGCCGAGCAGATTCTCCAGCGTAAGCGCTTCCAGTTGCGCTCCGCCCAAAATCCGCGCCACCGCCGAATTCGTGCGCAGGATCGCGCCAGACGCATCCAGCGAAAGCACCGCCGTCGGAATGCTCTCCAGCACCGTCTCCATTAACTGCCGCCGCCGCTCCAGTTCTTGCACCGCCTGCTGCAGGTTGCGCGTGAACTGATCGATCTGCGAACGGCTATCGCGCAACTGTGTGGTCATCGAATTAAACGAGCGCACCAGAACACCCAGTTCGTCCTGAGCCTGTTCCGGAACCTGATACTCGAAATTGCCCGCGGAAACTTCCCGCGTGCCTTCCGCCAGCGCCTGGATCGGCACGGTCACTTGCTTGGCCAGGAACAGCGCCACCCACATCACCGCGGAGAGCGCCAGCACCGTGAAGAAAAGCAGGATCAACAGCATCTGCCGCTTCAGCGCGCGCAGGTTCTGTTTTTGTGCGTAATATTCCTGGGTTTGCGATTGGATGGCGCTGACTCTGCTGTAGAAGTCCGGGCTGGTGCGGAATCCCGCAACCAGAGCATCGGAACCCCCGGCGCCGCGATCTCCCAGCGGCACCTTCGCCGCCAGATATATTTTCCCCCCGGCAGACCACGCTTCCAGACCGCTCGCCAGCACGCGTTCCTGCCTTCCGAGCACGCCAGGCAACGCGCACACCGGCGCAGAGCGATCCTCCGGCGCATTCTCGCAAATCACTCCGCCGCGAATCGCCTTGCCGCTCTTGTCGACGATCCACGCCGCGTCCGCTCCTGAAGAAAGCGCGTGCTGCAGGAATTGTTCGACCGGCAGCGCCACAAACGGCGCAGCCTGCAACGCTAGCGTGTGCAACCGCGGAAGCTGTGAGCGCCCCAGATCGTTCAGCAGCAACTGTGTCTGCTCCGATGCAATCTCCAGAGGCCGCGGAAACCATCGCCCCAGCGTCCGGTTCAACAGCGAATAGCTCACGAAGAACATGAACAGCACCGGCAGCAGCGAAATAGCCATCGCCCCCAAAACCATCTTCGACTTGAACCGCGCACCCAGATGATCTTTGCTGCTTTCCGCCCACAGGCGCAGCAGCGTCCGCGTCAGAATCAGTCCAAACACTAGAAACGCAGCGGTGATGAACGCGGACACCGCGTACAGCGTCAGCGCATCCCGCCAGTTTTGCGGCTCGAATGGTACGTTCAGCGATCCAAAGGTGAAAACGGCGGCGAAGAGCAGCGAGAGACATATCCCGCCAATGGCCAGCCGCAGGCGCGGTTTCGCGTCCGGCCGGCTCATGGCCGCTTCACGCCGCGCCGAGAATGGGCATTTTTCGTCAGGTACGCCAATCCGTATGAAATGCTAACCGCATCTATACGCTCGCAACCCTGTTCGCAAGATAACCACCGCGCCAGACCAAGTCAAGAAACCCTCCCGTACCCGGCGTCCCGCCCCTGTTCCATCGTACAGGTGTTAGCCATTTCAGAACGGTGCGCGAAATTCTGCCGTAACCTTACCTTGGCTTTTGCTAAGGTGAGTTTGGGTGTTTTTCGGCAGGAGTGCTGCGGATGTCCGTCCGTTTGGGCGAGATACTAATCAAGGAAAGCCTGATCACTCAGGACCAGCTCCAGAAGGCCTTGGAGTTCCAGCGCGCCAATGGTGGCAAGCTGGGGAGCTGCCTGACGAAGATGGGCTTCATTACGGATGATGACATCACGGGTGTGCTTTCCCGCCAGTACGGCGTCCCCTCGATCAATTTGAAGTATTACGAGATCGATCCGACGGTGATCAAGCTGATTCCTCAAGACACCGCCTTGCGCTACCAGGTTATCCCCCTCTCCCGCGTGGGTTCCGTACTCACCATCGCCATGACGGACCCGACCAACGTCTTCGCCATGGACGACATCAAGTTCATGACCGGCTTCAACGTCGAGCCGGTGGTGGCCTCGGAGTCCGCCATCGCCGAGGCCATCTCCCGTTTCTACGGCTCCTCCGGAAACAATCAGGAAGAACTCAGCAACCTAATGAAGGACCTGGTCGACGAAGACCAGGAACTCGAGCTTGCCGCCGAAGAGTCCGAGATCGACGCGGCATCGCTCGAAAAGGCCGCCGAAGAAGCTCCCATCATCAAGCTCGTGAACCTCATCCTCACGGATTCCGTCAAGCGCGGCGCCAGCGACATTCACGTCGAGCCTTACGAACTGGAGTTGCGCGTCCGTTTCCGCGTGGACGGCCAGTTGCACACCGTCATGACCCCGCCCTTGCGCCTGAAAGACGCCATCACCAGCCGCATGAAGATCATGGCCAAGCTGGACATCGCCGAAAAGCGCTTGCCGCAGGACGGCCGCATCATGATCAAGTACAAGGCCGACGGTAAGAAGAAAGAGCTGGACTTCCGTGTTTCCACCGTGCCGACCCTCTACGGCGAAAAAATTGTTCTCCGCTTGCTCGACAAGGAAAACCTGCGCCTGGACATGACCAAGCTGGGCTTCGAGCAGGAATCCTTGAAAAAGTTCGAGCGCAACATTCTCAAGCCTTACGGCATGGTTCTCGTCACTGGCCCTACCGGTTCGGGCAAAACCAATACCCTGTATTCCTCGGTCGCCCGCCTCAACCAGGTCGACACCAACATCATGACCGCCGAAGACCCCGTCGAGTTTCAGTTGGCCGGCATCAACCAGGTGCAGATGAAAGAGCAGATCGGCCTCAACTTCGCCGCCGCGCTCCGCGCCTTTTTGCGCCAGGACCCCAACATCATTCTGGTCGGCGAGATTCGCGACTTTGAAACCGCGGAAATCGCCGTAAAAGCCGCTTTAACCGGCCACATGGTGCTTTCCACTCTGCACACCAACGATGCCCCTTCCACCATCAGCCGCCTCATGAACATGGGCATCGAACCTTTTCTTGTGGCTACTTCCGTGAACTTGATCTGCGCGCAGCGCCTGGTTCGCCGCGTCTGCGTCAATTGCAAGGAAGAGCTGGAAGTCCCGGAGCAAGCTTTGATTGACGCCGGTTATACCCCCGAGGAAGCTAAAGTCACCAAGATTTATCATGGCAAAGGCTGCACCACCTGCAACAAGGGTGGCTACAAAGGACGTACTGGTCTCTATGAAGTCATGGAGATCAATGATGAGCTGCGCGAACTGATTCTTGTCGGTGCCTCTGCTCTCGAGCTGAAAAAGAAGGCTATCGAGCAGGGCATGATTACTCTGCGGCGAAGCGGCCTGGTCAAAGTGGCCTTGGGCCAGACCACCATGGAAGAAGTTTTGCGTGAAACGGTTCTATAACGGAGAAGGTGCGCAATGGCTGGAATCACACTGAGCGAGTTGCTCAAGAAAATGATTGAGATGGGAGGCAGCGACCTCCATATTGCCACCAACAGTGCGCCCCGCGTCCGCGTCCACGGCCGTTTGCGCGCTCTGGACATGCCGCCTCTTACCGCCGCAGATACCAAGTCGCTAGCCTACAGCGTTTTGACCGACGCACAGAAACACCGCTTCGAGGAAAACCTCGAGCTCGACTTCTCCTTCGGCTTGAAGAACCTCGCGCGCTTCCGCGGCAACGTCTTCAACCAGCGCGGCGCCGTCGGTGCCGTCTTCCGTACCATTCCCTGGGAAATCAAAGGCTTCGACGCTCTCGGTTTGCCCGCCGTGGTTCGCGGACTCTGTGACAAACCCCGCGGCCTGGTGCTCGTCACCGGACCCACGGGTTCCGGCAAGTCCACTACTCTCGCCGCCATGCTCGACAAGATCAACAGCGAGCGCGACGAGCACATGATCACCATCGAAGACCCCATCGAGTTCCTCCACAACCACAAGAAGTGCCTCGTCAATCAGCGCGAAGTCCACGCCGATACGCATTCCTTTGCCAACTCCTTGCGCGCCGCTCTTCGTGAAGATCCAGACGTCGTTCTTATCGGTGAGATGCGCGACCTCGAGACCATCGAATCCGCTCTGCGTATCGCTGAGACCGGCCACTTGACCTTCGCCACTCTGCACACCAACTCCGCCGTCTCCACCATCAACCGCATCATCGACGTTTTCCCTTCCCACCAGCAGCCGCAAATTCGCGCCCAGCTCTCCATGGTCATTGAAGGCATTCTGTGTCAGGCGCTCTTGCCTCGCGCCGATGGCCGCGGCCGCGTCATGATCATGGAAGTGCTCATCCCCACTCCGGCCATCCGCAATTTGGTTCGCGAAGACAAGATTCACCAGATCTATTCGGCCATGCAAACCGGTACCGGCCAAACCGGGATGCAGACGTTTAACCAGGGTTTGGCCAGTGCTTATATGGCCAAGCTCATTACCCTGGACATGGCTCTCACGCGCTCTTCGAACGCCGACGAGCTCCAGGACATGATCAACCGGGGAGTAGCGACGCCCACCGGCGGCGCAAAAACACCAGTTTCCAGCAAGCGATAGCTTTTCCGGACGCTGAACCAGCGCCCGCGCAGCGATGATTTTGAGTGATTCGAGGAGGATACAACATGCCGGACTACAAGTATCGCGGAACCAATCGCTCCGGTGCCAGTGTCAGTGGCGTGGCGACCGCCGCCAACAAGACCGAGCTGGCCAGTCTTCTGAAGCGCCAGCAGATCACGCCCACGAAGATGAGCGAGAAGGGCAAGGAATTCAACATTCCGACCTTCGGCAGCGGTGTCGATTCCAAGGAGCTGGCCATCTTCACCCGCCAGTTCTCCGTGATGATCGACGCAGGGCTGCCGCTGGTGCAATGCCTGGAGATTCTTGCCAGCCAGCAGGAAAACAAGACCTTCCAGAAGGTCCTCACCGCCACGCGTGCCCAGGTGGAAGGTGGCTCCACTCTTTCCACAGCCATGCGCAGTTCACCCAAGGTCTTTGACCCGCTCTACACCAACATGGTCGAGGCCGGCGAGACTGGCGGTATTCTTGATACCATTCTCCAGCGCCTCTCCACTTACATCGAAAAAAACGTCAAGCTCCAGCGCGCGGTCAAGTCCGCTTTGGTCTATCCTGTCGGCGTTTTGACGGTTGCAGGTGGCGTCATCACCCTGCTGCTGTGGAAAGTCGTTCCGATCTTCGCCACGCTGTTCGCGGGCTTGGGCGCGGACCTGCCGTTGCCGACCAAAATCGTCGTGGGTTTGAGCAATTTTGTTGGCAGCATCTTTGGTTTCCTGATCGTTGTGGCCTTGGTAGCCGCGCTCGTCGGGCTCAAGGTGTGGTACGGGACGCCGACTGGACGCTACGCCATCGATGCCACTGTGCTAAAGCTCCCGGTGCTGGGCATCCTCATGAGAAAGATTGCCGTCGCCCGTTTCACGCGGACGCTCGGAACACTCATCTCCAGCGGCGTGCCCATTCTTGAAGGCCTGGACATCACCGCAAGAACCGCCGGCAATGCCGTCGTCGAACGCGCTCTCTTCAAGGTCCGCAAGGCCCTCGAGGAAGGTAAGTCGTTGACGGAGCCCTTGAAGGAAACGGCAGTCTTTCCGGGTATGGTCACGCAGATGATTGCCGTCGGCGAGCAAACCGGCGCTATGGACGCCATGCTCCAGAAAATTGCCGACTTTTACGAAGAGGAAGTGGACGCGGCCGTGAAGGATTTGCTGACCGCTCTTGAACCTATCATGATCGTTTTCTTGGGCGTGGTCGTTGGCGGCGTGGTGATCTCCATGTACTTGCCGCTGTTCTCGCTGATCGGCAAATTGGCCGGAGCTCACTAGCCGGTCGAGTTCACGCACGGATTCGACGGAGCGGGCAGCGGCTCTCCCTGCCCGCTTCGTACCCGCCTAAACTTGGAAGTGCTCGAAACCTGGGGCAAAGCGTACGGGCGAACGATGGCACAGACTTCAACGAATCGAGAGTGGCTGGATTGGCTGACGCGTGTGCGTCTGCTCGCCATCACGCTGATCCTCGCCGTTGGCGTGGTTTGGCCGCAGTCTCTCCTCGTCACCGGGAATAGTCGCGCTTTTCTCCCGCTGGTCGTCTTTTGGATCACCCTCGGCATCCTCGATCTTATTCTTCTCCGCTGGGTTCCCAATGCCCGCTGGCACGGCGCTCTCCAGGTCGGCTGGGACCTCGTCATGGTTTCCCTGCTCGTCTATGCCACCGGCCTCCACGAAAGCAACTTCATCTCGCTCTACCTTCTGGTCATGATCGTCGCCAGTATCCTTTTCTCACGCGGGATTTCCTTTGCTGTCGCCGGAGTCTCCGCCGCGCTTCTCGGCAGCATGACCGCCATGGCCTATTCCGGCGCCATCCCTCGCCCCTATGCCAGCCTGCCCACTCCCGAGAGCCTGCGCATCTGGTTTCTCAGCAACCTCTTCGGCTTCTTCGCCGTCACTTATTTGGCCGGCCTCCTCGCTCAGTCCCTCCGCCGCAAGGGCCTCGAACTCGAGGAAAAGCGCGAGGAACTCCTGGACCTCCAGGACTTTACGGAAGACATCATACATTCCATGCGTGGCGGCCTGATTACCACCGATCTCGCGGGGCGCATTCTGCTGCTCAACCGCACCGGCGAAGAGATTCTGGGTTGCCGCTTCGCGGATGTGCGCGGCCGCAAGCTGCAGGAAATCAATGAAGAGTTTTGGATTCCCGGTTCTCATGAAGGCGCCAGCAAGCCCTCCATCCGCAAGGAGATCGATTTCCGCACCACTACCGGCGAGACCCGCTACATCGGCATTAGCATTTCGCCCTTGCGTTCCAGGGATACCCAACGCAGCGGCTTCGTCTTCAACTTTCAGGATCTCACCGAACTCCACCGCCTTGAGCAGGAAGTCGCCACCAAAGAGCGCATGGCCGCCCTCGGCAGGCTCTCCGCAGCCATCGCCCACGAAATTCGCCAGCCGCTCACCGCCATGGCCGGCGCCGTCAAGGAGTTGGCGCGCCTCGTGCCCCTCCAGGAAGACGAGAAGCATCTCGTCGGTATCGTCAGCCGCGAGTCCGAGCGCCTCAACCACATCATCACCGACTTCCTCAATTATTCGCGCGAAAAGTCCTACGAGTTCAAGGAAGCCGACGTCCGGGAACTGCTTGATGAAACTCTCGTCCTCATGGAAAAGAAACCCGAGATCGGCACGAACTACCACATCGTCCGCTCCTACAATGGCCAGGTTGCCCGCGCTCGCGTGGACGCCGACAAGATCCGCCAAGTCTTCTGGAATCTCTGCGACAACGCTCTTCGCGCCATGCCGCAAGGCGGCACTCTAACCGTCCGCCTCGAAGAGCGCCCTTTTTGGTTGCGCATCGCCTTCCGCGATACCGGCATTGGCCTGGATCTCAAGCAGAAAGCCAAAATCTTCGAGCCCCTGCAGTCCGGTTTTGAAGGCGGCACTGGCCTCGGTCTCTCCATCGTGTATCAAATCGTTCAGGCGCATTCCGGGAAAATTAGCGTGGTCTCCGAAAAAGATCACGGCGCTGAGTTCATCATTGAGCTTCCCAGGGTGGCGTGAGGGCATATGCAAGGCACCAAAACCGCAGCCAAAGAGACCAGCAGGGAAATGCCCAACATCCTCGTCGTCGACGACGAGAAATCCATCTGCGAGCTTCTCGAGATCACCTTCCGCAAGGAGGGCTATCGCGTCGAAATCGCTCACAGCGTCGATGCCGCCAAGCGCAAGCTGGAATCGCAAATCTTTGACATCGTGATTTCCGACGTGCGCATGCCCGGCGCCAGCGGCGTCGATCTTCTCCGCTTCACCAAGGAAATCTCCCCGGGTTCTTTTTTCCTGCTCATCACCGGCGTGCCCACCATCGAGACCGCCATCGCCGCCATCAACACCGGCGCCGACCGCTACGTCATTAAGGACCACGAACTCGTCGACCAGCTTCGCCGCGCCGTTCACGAAGTTTCCGAAAGCCTCAAATGGAAAAAGGAAGCCGGTTATCTTCGCCGCGAACTCCGCCGCCTCACCGGCCTTGATAACATCATCGGCCAGAGCGCCAAGATGCGCTCCCTTTTCGATTTAATCCAAACCATCGCTCCTCAGACCAGCCGCGTCCTCATCACCGGCGAAAGCGGCACCGGTAAGGAACTCGTTGCCCGCGCCATTCACGAAAACAGCGCGCGCTCCCAGGCTCCTTTCATCACCATCAATTGCGGCGCTTTTCCTGAGACCCTTCTCGAGTCCGAGCTCTTCGGTTACATGAAAGGCGCTTTCACCGGGGCCAACGAAAATCGCCAGGGCCTCTTCCAGGCTGCCCACTGCGGCACTCTCTTTATGGACGAAATCGGCAACATGAGCTTGACCATGCAGGTCAAGCTCTATCGCGTCCTGCAAGAAGGAAAGGTCCGCCCCCTCGGCAGCAACGAAGAGATTGACGTCGATGTCCGGGTCATCGCCGCCACCAACAAAAATTTCGAAAAGGAAATTGCCGAAGGCCGTTTCCGCGAGGATCTTTACTATCGCCTCAGCGTCATCCCAGTCCAACTGCCTCCGCTGCGCGAACGCCGCGAAGACATTCCTCTGCTCGCACGCCATTTTCTGGAGCGCTTTCGCACCGTCATGGAGAAGCCCATCGCTGGAATCTCCCCGGAAGCCATGCGTCATCTGGAATCCTACGAATGGCCCGGCAACGTCCGCGAACTCGAAAACACCATGGAGCGCGCCGTTGCTCTCGAAACCGGCACCGAGATCTCCCTCCAGGTTCTTCCAGACAGGGTCGCCGGCTATGCTTCCTCTCCCGTCCTCGCTTCCAGTTTCTCTCCCAACATCCCCTTCCCCGTCGAGGGCGTCGACTTCGAGAGGGAACTGGCCGGCGCCGAGCGCCGCTACCTCCTGTGTGCATTGGAAAAGTCCGGCGGCGTGCGCACCAGAGCCGCTGAGCTTCTCAAAATCACCTACCGCTCCTTCCGGCACTACGCGAAAAAGCACAATCTCTAGAAGCTCGACCGTCTGTCGGCCCGGGCCGAGGCCTTTCCAGCCAGCCATATTTTGTTACTCGTACCGTGACCTTTTTTGTCGACGTAAACCGTCCGCACGCTCTGCCGTGCGCTTTGGCCGCACCCTAAGCTCCGTCAGCGAAATTAAGTGTCCTGTTATCAATAAGTTGAAAATACCGTAACCCCTCTTCAATCCGGGCCCCAATAGGCCCCGTGATTGCCCATAGGGTGTCGTGCTCTGGCACTAGATACTATGATTCCTCAAGGAGATAGCATGAAGAAGCAGCAAAAGGGTTTCTCTCTTATCGAGTTGCTGATCGTCGTCGCGATTATTCTGATTATCGCGGCTATCGCCATCCCGAACCTCCTCCGTTCGAAAATGGCGGCCAATGAAGCTTCCGCGGTTGGTTCGCTCCGTTCCATCAACACCGCCGAGGTCACCTATTCATCGACCTATCCAACGGTTGGATTTGGCACGCTGGTGCAACTGTCCTACGGCGGCGCTTGCGCGACGGCGTCTTCCGCGAACGCTTGCTTGATTGACGACACGTTGGCGGCGGGCACCAAGAGCGGGTTCAAGTTTGCTGCGTCGAACCTGACTGGCACCCCGGTTTCCACCTACAGCGTCAACGCCGATGCAATCACTCCCGGTTCGTCCGGCGCCCGTGCCTTTTTCACGAATCAGACCGGGGTTATTCACGTCAGCCCGACGGCGGGCGGTGCCACACCGGCAACGGCCACAGATCCAGCGCTGCAGTAAACTTTCATCTTGGCCGGCCCTCCGGCTGGGAGTTCCCAAGGCACGGGATTTCGATCCCGTGCCTTGGCTTTTTTGCGAGGTCCGTGCGCCAAGCACTACCGGCTTCCCGATTTGGCGCCCCAGTCCTTGTTTGACACGGCCAGTTTTCGTCTCCTCCGGAACGACAAAAAACGTCGATTTGCTCCCGTTTTCCGGCCCGATCGCCTCCCCTGTCCTCCCCTCCCAGAGCTAAGTGCCCTATTTTCAATCCTCAGCAAAATGTGTCGCTGTCCCTGGACTACCCCCAAAAGGTCCGAAACGTGCCTATTTCACTGCGTGTGCTCTGGCACTATTCGATTCCTCCAAGGAGATAGCATGAAGAAGCAGCAAAAGGGTTTCTCTCTTATCGAGTTGCTGATCGTCGTCGCGATCATTCTGATTATCGCGGCGATCGCCATTCCGAACCTCCTCCGTTCGAAAATGGCCGCCAATGAAGCTTCGGCAGTGGGTTCTTTGCGGTCGATTAACACCGCTGAAGTGACCTACGCGTCGACCTATCCGACGGTTGGATTTGGCACGCTGGTGCAACTGTCCTACGGCGGCGCTTGCGCGACGGCATCTTCCGCGAACGCTTGCTTGATTGACGACACGTTGGCAGCCGGCACCAAGAGCGGCTTCAAGTTTGCGGCGTCGAACCTCACCGGCACGCCGGTTTCGACCTATAGCGTGAATGCCGATCCGATCACTCCCGGTTCGTCCGGCGCCCGTGCCTTTTTCACGGATCAGACCGGGGTTATTCACGTCAGCCCGACGGCGGGCGGTGCCACACCGGCAACGGCCACAGATCCAGCGCTGCAGTAAACTTTCATTTTGGCCGGCCCTCCGGCTGGGAGTTCCCAAGGCACGGGATTTCGGTCCTGTGCTTTGGCTTTTTGGTGGCATTACGGAGTCTACGTACACGGCCGCAAGTGTCTCTCGGCCACGATTTGTCCACTAGACTCAGGCTCCTGACACTTTATGTCAGCTTTTCGGCGAGCTCGCAAAGGCACCGTTCATTTGCTCCCATAAGATGTTCAATCTAATATGCTTAGACGTATCGAGGTTAGCGTGTTTGGCACCATGCGTGCTACTTCAATAGCCTGACTCTTGCTCGGCGTACGTTCGACCATTCTTTTTACCGGGACCCCGAGAACGCTTATGCAAAACCGAAAACAGGCTGGCTTCTCCCTAATCGAGCTCCTCATCGTTGTCGCCGTCATCTTGATTATTGCCGCGATCGCTATTCCGAATTACCTTCGCGCCAAAGGCCAAGCCAACGAAGCCTCCGTCGTTCAGAGCCTGCGTATCATCCAAACCTCGGAAACGGCCTACGCCATTAACTTTCCCACGGTCGGTTATTCCGCCGCCCTTTCCAATCTCGGCGATGGTGGCGCAAGTCCGTGCACCCCATCGCCCGCAGCAGCCTGCCTGATCGATTCTTTGCTGGCCACCGGCGTCAAGGACGGCTATACCATCACCTTCAACGGCGATGGCGGAACGCCTTCTTTCAACTACACGCTCAACGCCGATCCCTTCAACCGCGGCACCACCGGCACGCGCAGCTTCTATAGCGACTATCCGGGTGTAATTCGATACAACCAGACCGCTGCCGCTGGCCCGGGCGACCCGGCACTCCAGTAGCCCGGCACCAGTAGAGCTAATTGTCCCGTTCCACCGCACGCGACGCTGCTACTATGTTTCCATGTTTGGCAGAAACGCTTTGCTGCTTGCTCTTTGCCTGACCGTCGCTTTCAGCTCCCCTTCGCCTACTGCTCCCGCCATCGTTAAAGCGGAAGCCAGGTATCGCGCCGCTTCCACCTTGCAGGCCACCTTCCTCGAACGTTACCTGGAAAACGGCCGCGTTGTTCGTGCCGAAGCAGGCGTCGCCTATTTTCGCAAGCCCGGCCGCATGCGCTGGGATTACCAGTCGCCCGAAAAGAGCCAGTTCGTAGTGGATGGCAAGACTGCTTGGTTTTATGTCCCCAGCGACAAAACCGTA
This sequence comes from Candidatus Dormiibacterota bacterium, assembly GCA_035601655.1. Taxonomy (GTDB): domain Bacteria; phylum Acidobacteriota; class Terriglobia; order Acidiferrales; family UBA7541; genus Acidiferrum. The sequence goes on along the minus strand of DATNNV010000010.1, from coordinate 22,855 downwards.
GCCCGCGTTCCTGCCAAGAAGAGCGAGGACTGGCGCACGCCTTTGGCACTGCTTGCCGGCGAATTGAAGTTCTCCAGAGTGTGCTCCAAAATGGCGAACGCACCAAGCGAGCGCCCCGTAAATGCCGGAGACGAAGTTTTCACCTGCATCCTGCGGGAACCCAGCTCCACAACAACCCAGGGCCAAAGCGCCGTTGGGTCCGGCAAGGCGCCGCCCGCGCTCATCGAAATCTCCCCGCAATCCGGCGAACTGGCCGGGATCGTCGTCACCGATCCTGGCGGCACCTCCATCGAATTCCAGTTCCGCAACTGGCAATTCAATCCGGCGCTCCCCGAGGCGCTTTTTCGCTTCGCGCCGCCTCCGGGCACGGCCATCGTCAATGGCGAATTGCCCGGCCGGGAAAACGCCGTAAATCCTTAGCTTCCAAGCAGAAGCCCCATCCTCCCCCCCCGCTTGGACCACCCCTGTTTCCTCCCAGTAACGGCCAACCATCGTCCGCCAACCCGCATATTACTCACTTGAGGTAAACTGAAGACCTATGGGGGAGTTTGTTTGCCGCGTCGCCGATGCTAACGGTCGTGTCTTTTCTCACGTCGAAGCAGCCGGCACTTTGGACGAAGCTCGCCAGAAGATGGCGGACCGGGGCTTGTACGTCTATTCCGTCGAAGCGCGCTCCAGCCTCATCGCCGGCTTTGGTCGCCGCTCCGAGCGCAAAATAGGCGGTTCTGAATTCCTCATTCTCAACCAGCAGTTCAACACCCTCATCAAAGCCGGCTTGCCCATCCTCCGCGCCCTCGATCTCCTCGCCACCCGCGCCGCTGCTCCCAAGCTGCGTCCCATCGTCGCGCAGATCCGCGATCGCGTTCGCGAAGGCAAGTCCCTCTCTGAAGCCGTCGAGGAAGCCGGTGTTTTCTCCAAGGTTTATTCCACCGCCATTCTCGCCGGAGAAAAAAGCGGCAACCTTTCCGGCGTCCTGGACTACTACATCACCTATCAGCGCGTCAGCACCGGCGTACGCAAGAAAATCGTCGCCACTCTCGTCTATCCCGCGCTCTTGATTAGCGTCGCCGCCATCATCGTCACCTATCTCGTCACCGCCGTCATTCCCAAGTTTGCTCTCCTCTATCGCGATCTCAACGTCGATCTCCCCACTCCCACAAAAATCCTCATCCTCATCACCGTCGATTATCGCTATTACATTCTCGGCCTTATCGCCTCCTTCTTTGTCGCCGTCATCTTCGTCTACTTCTGGTCCCGCAGTGAAGAAGGTGGCGCCGCCTTTGACCGCTTGAAATTCAAGACTCCCCTCATCGGCGATACTCTTCTCAAATTTCAGGTCGCGCAATTCTCCCGCACCCTCGCCACCCTGCTCACCGGTGGAACCCCGCTCGTCTCCGCTCTCTCCACCGCTTCCGACGCCATCACCAGCAAGCTCGTCAGAGCGACCGTAACTACCGCCACCCAGAGTGTCCGCGAAGGCGAATCCTTGCACTCCGCCCTCGCTTCCCGCGGTGTCATGCCGGAGCTCGCTCTGGACATGATCGAAGTCGGCGAATCTTCCGGCGCTCTCGCTCCCATGCTCACCAGCGTGGCCGAATTCTACGAAGAAGAAGTGAACCTCCGGCTTACCGCCATGGTCGCGTTGATTGAACCCATCATTCTCGTATTCATGGGCTTGTTAATCGCCTTTATCTTAATTTCCCTTTACCTGCCCATCTTCTCGTTTGCAGGAGCTGCCTCAAAGTAGGGACCTATGGCTACCACCGAACATCTTCCACCTCCTCACCCGCTCCCTGGCGGAGGCGACGACCAGCACGAGCGCGATCACGCTCGCAAGCTCGCCGAACGCTACCGCCTCAATTTCATCGATCTCCGCGAACAGCGCATCGACCCCGAATTGTTTCGCACCATCCCCGCCGACCTCATGTTTCGCTACAACTTTGTCCCTCTTGAAGTTCAGGACAACCTCCTCTCCATCGCCGTAGCCGACCCCAGCGTGCAGATGAGCGACGAACTTCCGCTCCTCCTTGGCAAAAAACTTCTAATTCGCGTGGCGACCGCCCGCCAGATCGGCGACCTCCTCAAGCGCACCGAGCAATCCCAGCGCGTCCTCGAGCAAGCCACCGAAGCCTTCACTCTCCAGGTCTCCAAGGACGACGAAGAAAGCGACGAAACCATCTCCGGCGATCGCCTCACCCGCGATACCACCGCCAGTCCCGTCGTTCGTCTCGTCGAAACCGTCATCTTCACCGCTCTCGAACGCCGCGCCTCCGATATTCACATCGAAGCCCGCGATAATGAAGTCGCCGTCAAGTACCGCATCGATGGCGTCCTCCAGCACGCCATGCAGCCCATCGCCAAGGAATGGCATTCCACCGTTCTCTCCCGCATCAAAGTCCTCAGCGATCTCGATATCGCCGAGCGCCGCGTTCCCCAGGACGGCCGCTTCCGCGTCAAATACAAAGGCCGCTTCATCGATCTGCGCGTCTCCATCATGCCCGCCAGCCACGGCGAAGACGCGGTCCTTCGCGTTCTCGACAAGGAAACGCTCTCCGAAAAATTCCAGAGCCTCAGTCTCGACGTTGTCGGCTTCTCCCAGGACGAAATGCGCCGTTTCCGCCGCTACATCCGCGAGCCCTACGGCATGGTCCTCGTCACCGGTCCCACCGGCTCCGGCAAGACCACCACTCTCTACGCCGCCATCAACGAAATCAAAACCGACGAAGACAAGATCATCACCATCGAAGACCCTGTCGAATACCAACTCCGCGGCATCACCCAGATTCCCGTCAACGAGAAAAAGGGCCTCACTTTCGCCCGCGGCTTGCGCTCCATCCTTCGTCACGACCCCGACAAAATCATGGTCGGCGAAATCCGCGACCAGGAAACCGCCCAAATCGCTATCCAGTCCGCTCTTACCGGACATCTCGTCTTCACCACCGTCCACGCCAACAACGTCACCGACGTCATCGGCCGCTTCATCAACATGGGCGTCGAGCCTTACAATTTCGTTTCCGCCCTCAACTGCATCATGGCTCAGCGCCTCGTCCGCATCATTTGCGAAAATTGCAAAAAGCAGAAAACCTATACCGCCAAGGAACTCACCGAAGCCGGTCTCGATCCCGCCGTTTGGAGCAACGTCATGCTCGCCGAAGGCGCCGGCTGCCTCGAATGCTCCGGCACCGGCTATCACGGCCGTACCGCCATCTGCGAATTGCTTGATCTCACCGACCGTATCCGCGAAATGATCATCGACCGCCGCCCCACTTCGGAAATTAAGCGCGTCGCTCGCGAAGAAGGCATGATCACTTTGCGCGAAAGCGGCTTGGCCAAGATTCGCGCCGGTATCACCACTCTCAAGGAAATCAACAAGGTGACTTTCGTTGAGTAGCCCCTTAAGTAGTGTGTCCACATTCCGCCAGGGCATGTACAAGAGCGACCTCGTTCGCCGGCTCGCCCGCTGGATGGATGCCATTCCGCATCCTCCCGTCGCCATCGAGATTTCTCCAGACCGTATCGCCGGCGCACGCTGGACCCGCACCGGCTCCGTCGATGCTTTTGCCGTCGAAACGCTTCCCGTCGGCGCTCTGGTGCCTTCCGCCGTCGAGACCAACATCGTCAATCTCGCCGCTGTCCGCCAGGCCTTTGCCGGCGTGGCCTCCCGCCTCCACGCCAAGGACGAAGACCTCGCCCTCCTTCTTCCCGATCCCGTCATTCGCGTTTTCGTTCAGCACTTCGAGCAGTTCCCCCGCTCTCCACAGGAAGCCATTCCCATGCTCCGCTGGAAGCTCAAGAAGAGCGTTCCTTTCGAAGCCGACGAAACCCTCATCTCCTACATGCGCCAGGCCCCCCGCGAAGATGGCGTCGATGTGGTCACCGCCCTCGCCCGTTTGCGCATCATCCGTGAATACGAAGCCCTCGCCGAAAATGCCGCTCTGTACCCCGGCGTGGTCCTCAGCTCTTCTATCGCCGCCGTCTCCCTTCTCGAAAACGAAAAGCCCACTCTCCTCGCACGCGTCTCCGGCTCCGCTCTCACCACCGCCATCGTTCGCGAAGGCGTCCTCTGCGGCTATCGCTGCACCGAGCTTCCTGCCACTGGCGCCAATCTCACCCCGCAGATGCTCCTCGAAGAAATTTTCCCCGTCGCCGCCTATTACCAGGACACTTGGGGCGAAAACATCCATTCCGTCCGCGTCGCCGGACTCGGCATCCGCACCGCCGAATTCATCGGTCCTCTCGAAAACGAATTCCATTGCCAGGTCAGCTCGTTGTTGCACACCGCGGTCTCCGAAGGTCGCATTCCCGCGGATGCGCGTCCCTTGGCGGACCGCGAACTCGAAGGACTCGTCGGCTGGATGCTCAATCGCGGCTAGGTATTCACGGAAAGAGAACTGCTCTTGCGGAAAGTTGCTAAAATAGCGCGAAGGGAATTAACGACGATCGCATGAGAGCACGGATCAATCTCGCTACCAAAGCGCTGGTAACCCATCGCCGTTTCTTGACCGCCTCTGGCGCCATTGCCGTCGTCGCCGGCATCATCTTCCTCGCTCTTGGCTGGCATGTGTACTCCGCGCGCAAATCCGAAGCCGAAATCCGCGCCAAAGCCAACGAAGTTCGCCTGCAATCCGCCAGGCTCGAACTCGAGCGCGACGCCCTGCAGCGTTATTTCGCCTTGCCGGAAAACGCCAAGGTCCACGACCGCGCCGTCTTTATCAACGGCATCATCGATGCCCGCAGCTTCAATTGGACTCAAATGTTTATGGATCTCGAGCGCGTCCTGCCCGGTGGCGTCCATCTTCTTTCCATCGAGCCCAAGCAGGTCAAGGGCCGCGTCGAGGTCAAGCTCCGCGTCGGCGCTACCAGCGAGGACGCCAAAATCAAGTTTCTCCGCGCTCTCGAAGCTTCCAGGGAATTTACGCGCATCGCTCTGGACAACGACGGCCCGGCCACCGGCACCACCGGCGACGTCAGTACCCTAAGTTTGACCGCCGTGTATTCGAGGATTTGATGACTCGCGACTTCCGATTGCGAAAGCGTTCCATCCTCGCCGCCCTGGCGCTCCTCCTCGCCGCCGATGTCGCCTTTGCTCTCTACAGTTGGAAGATGGGCTCTTCTCCCCGCGATCAAAACCAGGATCTGGCCGATCAAACCAGGCAGCTAAAAATCCTGCAGGCGGACGTCGAGCGCGCCAAAGGCATCCAATCCAGAATGCCCGCCATTCAAGCCGACTGCGACAAATTCGAGCACTCCCTCTTCTCCGCCAGTACCGGCTACTCCTCCGTCACCGCCGACCTCGACGGCTTGGCCAAAAAAGCTGCCGCCCAGGTCCAGGATCTCGCCTTCAAGCAGCAGGAGATTCCCGCCAGAAATCTTACCAGCGTCGAAGTCACGGCCTCCGTTATCGGCAACTATTCGAGCGTCGTCCGCTTCGTGAACGGTTTGCAGCGCTCCGGCAATCTCTACACCCTTGAGGGCCTGACCCTCGGCGGCGATAACCAGAATCCCGGTCACAATTCCCCCATCAAAGTCACCCTCCACCTCCTCACCTATTTCCGGTCCGCCGCATGAACCAGAAAAAACAACTCGCGCTTCTCGCAGGTCTTCTTCTCGTCGCCGGCTCGGTCTGGTATCTAGTTTATTTCCGCACCGCCAAGTCCTCCGCGGATCCCAATGTCGCATCCGTTCGCAGCTACCACCTTCTCGGCATCGATAATCCCGAACTCCACTGGCCGGAACTCAAGGCCGCGCGCACAACCGAATACAAAAGCAACGGCCGCAACCCTTTCAGCCCCGAGGCTCCTCCGCCTCCGGACCTGACCGCCAAGAATGAAAAGCCTCGCCACCCGGCCTACGGACCGCCTCAGAAAGAGGTGGTGCCCCCGCTGCCTCCGCCCACGCTCCCCGCCACTCTCAAATTCTTCGGCTACGGCACCGTTCCCAACGGCTCCGCCCGCCGCGCTTTCTTCAGCGACGGCGACGACGTTTTCATCGTCGCCGAAGGCGAAACCCTGCTCGGCCGCTATCGCATCATAAAAGTAAACAATACGAATTTGGAATTCGAGGAAATCGCCACCGGCCGTCACAATACCGCTCCCCTCGTCGAAGACCAGGCCGCCGCAGGTCAGCCCTCTACGTGAAACCCGCACGCACAATTCTCGGCCCAGGATCTGTAGCGCAGGGCGGAGTCTGCGCAGCCCTGCGGCTTTTCGGCGGCGTCCAAGCGGCTTCAATTCGCCGCAGAAATCGCGCCGAGCGCGGCTACGCCCTCCTGTTTGCCGTTTTCCTCGCCGCCATCCTCCTCGTTTCCACCATGGCCGCCTCCCTCAGCGTCATCACCGACGGCAAACGCGAAAAAGAAAAGGAAATGATCTGGCGCGGCAAGCAATACGTCCACGCCATCAAACTCTTCTACCGCAAAAACGGCCGTTTCCCCGCCGACCTCGACGATCTTTCCAAACCCAAAATCGGCTCCATTCGTTTCCTCCGCCAAGCCTACAAAGATCCCATGAACAAAGCCGACGGCACCTGGCGCTTCATTTATGTGGGTCCTTCCGGGCAGCTCATCGGCAGCCTCAAGCCGCATCCACTTATTCAATTACCCACTCCGGCAACCCCCGCCGCCCCCGCTGGCGCCTCCGGCACTGCCTCCGGTTTCGGCTCCGCCACCCCCTCCCCCGGCTCGCAGCCCGGCACGCCTCCCGGCACCGCCCCGGGCACTCCGGGCGCCCCTGGCACTGCCCCAGGCAGCGCTGCTGGCACTCCAGGCGACGCCTCCTCCAGCGGGCAGAGCGGCCAGAGCGATCAGCCGGGCCAGCCGGATCTGCCACCCGGCAATGTGGATTCGCCTACGGTGTTTGGCGGCAAGATTATCGGTGTGGGCAGCAAGATCGACCGGCGTTCGATCATCGTTTACGACAAGGCTAAGAATTACCGGTTGTTTGAATTTATCTGGGATCCCGCGAAGGACGCTGGGGGGGCGAGCCAGCCGCTGCAATCGATTCCGGGAGGCAGCCAGCCCGGTCAAACGGGCCAACCCGGATTTGGCCAGCCTGGATTTGGCCAGCCGCCTGTCAATCCGAATCCAACCCCGCCGCCTGCTCCGCCTACACCGCAAAACTAGGTTTCATCGCCACCTGCGCCGTAAAACTAGACTTCATCGCATTGCTGGTGCGTTTGCTGGCATCGGTGCGGGCAGCGCGGTGCTCGCCGTTGGAGCTGTTGGCGGCGCGCTGGTTTTCGGCTCTGCAAATCCGGCGGGCGCTGCGGCTTTTTGCTTTTCGGACTTGCGCTGATCTGATTTGCGCTGATCAAAGTTGTGTTTGACGCGGACGACATAGTTGCGGGTTTCGCGGATGGCGGGGACTTGGGTGTACACGCGTTCGGGGCCGGCGTTGTAGGCGGCTAGCGTGAGGATCAGATCGTTTTTGTAGCGTTGCAGCAGGTCGCGGAGATAGTGTGTGCCGCCGTCGATGTTTTCTTTGGGATCGAAACTGTTTTGCACGCCGAGATGCGCCGCGGTTTGCGGCATGAGCTGCATCAGGCCGCGGGCATTGCGGCGCGAGACGGCTTTGGGATTGAAGTTGGATTCCGCGGCAATCACGCTGCTGATGAGGTCGGCGTCCACGCTGTATTTTGCGGCCGCGGCGGTGATCAGCGCGCCGTAGGGAGCGGCGATGGCGGGCTCCGCTTTCTTCGGCTCGGAAGCGAAGACTTCTTCGGGCTCGATCGAGAGCACTTCGGCGGCGGGCACTTCGACGAATCCGCCGTTCAATTGCAGCCGGTACGTTTCGCCGACGATCTGGTAGCCGGTGACGTTAAGGCGCTGGCCGCTGCGCAGCACTACGTATTCGGCGCGCAACTCCGGCGCAATCAGGGCCAGGCCGGCGACAAGGAGCACGAGTCGCGCTAGGCGCATGAAGCGGCCTCTTTCAATGCGAAACGTTCGATGGCGGCGGCTACGCCGCTTTCATCGTTGCTGAGCGTTTCGTGCCAGCCAAAATTCTTCAGTTCGGGGACGCTGTTGCGCATGACTACGGGAATACCGGCAAAGGTGAGCATTTCGAGATCGTTGTGATTGTCGCCGATGGCCATCACTTGGTCGCGGGCGAATCCGCGCACCGCGGCCCACTCCGCCAGCGCGAATCCTTTCGAGACCGTCGGGTGGATGACGTCGATCATGGCGAAGTCTTTGGCTTCATAGAGGGTAACAGCCAGCGCGTATTGCGCGGCAAAACTTTCGTGGCGAAGAATGGCTTCCGCTTCGCGCATGGCGGCGACGCGGCCGGAGAACATGACCTGGATGGGGTCTTCGGTCAGGCAGGTTTCGAGGGGCTGGGCGAATCCGATGTATTGCAGATTGCGCGAATAGTAGGCGTAGCGCAGCGAATCGTCCGGATCGAGCGATTCGAGCATGAGCTGATTTTCGCACGGCCGGTCAAAGATAACGGCGGCGCCATCGCGCCAGGGTTGCGTGCGCTGCAGAACGTCGAGCGCGGTGTCTCGTGTAAGCAAGTGCCGCAGGCGCGTTTCGCCATCCGAGGTACGGATCAGCGCCCCGTTGTTCACGATCATGGTGACCGGGCACCGCAGCATGGTCGCCACGGGCATGGCAAAGTCGTAGCGGCGGCCGGTGACGAGCGCCACCTCGATGCCGCGGCGGGTAGCCTCGGCAATGGCGGCGCGGTTGGCCTCCGGCAACTGCCATCGGCTATCCAGAAGCGTGCCGTCAATGTCGAGCGCTATGAGCCGCACAGCCATGCTCCTATTCTACCCTGTAATCGGGTGGGTTCCCCTGCCCCGATGTGCAGGGTGGTGCGAAGTAAGGAAGTAACGACGCAATGATGTAAAGACGAAGCAGCCCTCCCCTGGCTTTTGCGTAAGTGTTGATTCTAAAGGGGGTTAAATGCGAGTTCAAGGTTGAAAGTTGAAGAGTTGAAAGGGAAACCACAAGAATTGAGGAAAACGGAAAACGGGCTGGGTGGCATCCCGGTGTTTTCGCAAAAGAGTGCGGAAGTGACTGAAAATAGAAGAGATGTGCTTCGATCTCGTGGTGCAAAACAACGACAAATAGCGAGGTAAGAGTGAAGCAGGACCTAAGACCTAACACCGAGGGCACAGAGGGCACGGAGAAGGCGGGGCTGGCGGGCGAGAGGGGAAAACGCTGTTGGCGCTCCTCCAGAAAGCTGGAGGGCAGGCACTCCCGGCGTTTTTGCAAAGAGGCGGGAAGTGGTTGAAAGGGAAGAGGATGCGCTTCGCTCTTTTGCACGAGGGTGCAAAAGAAGCAAAAGAGCGAGGAGTCAGGGATGGAGCGTGGGGAAGTTAGAAGTACAGCCGGGCGGCGGGACATAAAAAGTGCGGGCCGGGACGAGATCCGTGCCCATAACAATAACCCATTATAGCACATTTTTAGAATTTGTCAAGTGGTATATGATAAGTGGTTTGTCTTCTGAGAGATAAGGGAACGTGGGCGGGGGCGGATCGGGCTGGGGGGCGGAAAAGTCTCTCCGCACGCGCTGGTGAATCGTCGCGGATGCGGAGACCTAAGGTAGGGTCGTTTGCGGCCGAGAGGAATCGTTGTTGAGGAAAGTCAAAGCCCGCACCCTCAAGGCGGGAGGGAACGGACGGGCACGGCAATGCCGTGCCCCTACGAGTGTCCGGCTTCCGGCGGGGCGGACCGGGCTGGGGGACGGAAAAGACTCTCCGATAGGAGCCGGAGTCTCCGATTCCCATTTCGGGAAATCTCCGACCGCACGCGCTGGTGAATCGTCGCGTCCCGGTAGAGATCACCGGGATGCAAAAAGCGCAGATGCGGAGAGCTAAGGTAAGGGTCGTTTGCGACCGACAGGAATCGTTATTGAGGAAGGGTCAAAGCCGTACCCTCAAGATCGGAGGGTGCCGACGCCGTCATCTAATCAGGCTTTGCCTTGTAAGCTGACGAACGAGGAGAGCGGCGGGGCGTCGGTATCGGAGGAGCGAGTTTGAGGATTGTGCCCGAACGGCGAACGGCGTTAACATCGGGGCATGCCAGTGGAATGGAAACAATATATCGTTAGCGACCCGGAAATCTTGCGTGGGAAGCCGCGGATCAAGGGGACACGGATACCCGTGGGCCTGGTGCTGGGGTATTTGGCGGCGGGAAAGACGGCTGTAGACATCTTGGGTGAGTTCCCCGACCTGAAAAGCGAGCAGATTGCCGCTTGTCTGGACTACGCGCGAGAACTGGCGGAATTTGAGGCCGTTGTCTGATGGCCTTGCGGTTCCTGGCCGACCACTGTATTTCCAACACAATCATTCGAGCGCTGCGAGACGCCAACCATGAAGTGTCGCGTCTGGGAGATGTTTTGCCGGTAGAGTCGGCGGATCCGCTGGTTATCGCCAAAGCCCAGGAAATAGAGGCGATTTCTGCTGACGATGAACGGGGATTTTGCGGATATCGTGACGTACCCGCCGAAGCGATTCAAGGGCATCGTCGCGATTCAAATGCGCAACCACGCTGAGGATGTTGACAAGCTGATGGTTCGGCTGGTGGCGTATCTAAACGGACAGCCAGGGACGGAGCATTATCTGGGGAAGTTGTTGGTGGTCGAGGTTAGCCGGATCCGGATAAGGGAGTAAGGAGCGCGAGGAAAAGCGCAGAGCGGCCCACCCTTTGCAAAAACCAGAATCGCAAAGGGATGGGCCACCCCGGAAGGTTTTCGAGCGGCTTGAAGCTGCGCCACCCGCCCGGCGCACGAATGCTCACAAGGCGAGGCGATGCCAAGTTTACTGGGAGCCGATGGGGTCGTAACTCGTCAGCGTTACTTTCATGCCGTCCGCGCGTAGCGTAGATTTTTGTACCAGCTCGAACGCGCTGAGGTTTCCTGCAAGAAACTCTCCAATAGCGGGTAATGGAACGAGCATCTCCAATCTTTCTTCCGTAGGCGAAGCAGACTCTTCAAGGAAGCTTTTGTGAAAGTCAGACCATTGAAATTTTATGCCTTTAATAACAGGCAATTCAGCCGCCTGTTTTGCAAAAATCCGCACATCCTTCAACTGCTTCTCGATGGTGGTGGCTAATCGTTGGTTTTTCGAAACCCGGATGTCATTGTAGACGTTGCTGTCGGGGATGAAGTTCGCGGGTATGTACAGATCCCGCCCAACCTTCTCGATCTGAGGCTGTGGGGGGAACCCCATCAAACGGATCGCGAGCAGTACTTTTTCCCGGCTTCCCTCGGGCAGCGCGAAGAGCTCCGGCTCAGGATCCAAGTAGCGCTCAATTAGCTTACGGTTTATAGCTGCCTCATATGCGTCCTTATTCTCACTGGGACGGAGAAAAATGCCGAAAAAGATGCTTTCTAGCTTGCTAACGTCCAATTGCGAAGCGTCCGGGATCTCTAGGCGAATTTCGTCCTCTAGAAACCCTCGCGAAACCGGTTCACCCCAAACCTTTAGCTCAAGCACATTCTTGCCGCCGTCAAGCTTTGCAGATTTCAGTCTGTAACTCTTGCCCGAAACAAAATAGCGGCCTTCCCAATCGTTCACGCCATTTATCGCGATCGAACGATCGCTCGGTGTCACCCGACACTCCCAGATGGTTCTTTTGTCCCAAGCTAAAGATCGCCGACACAGCGCCTCGTTGGCCCGAAGGGCGAAATACTGATGCTCGATACCCTTGACGAACGTCTTGTAGGGTTGTTCCGAGGAGGATGTAGCACAGCACATAGCGAGTAGGGCAAAGCAGGCTGGGATGGCGAGGCTTTTCCGAGTCATTGAGAGATCTCCCCCAAGGCGTGGATATAACATAGTACAGGCGGTTTCATGACGGCGTCGGTTCCTGGACGCCTAGGAGGGGGTGCGCCGGGGACGGACGGAATATTTTCCCATGCTTTGTTTGTGATTTCCCCGAATTTCCAATTGAGACGCGGTGTAGCATTGGGGCTAGTTCCGCAACCATGCGGACCAGGTCCGTGCATTCTAGTGTCCCTTAAATGCGCGTGCATCCCTCTAGGGCTTTGGAAAATGGACGGCGAACGGTTTGAATGATTCGACGAAGGTGCCGTTGCTCGAAAACACATATACGAGAGCTTTCACTTTGCGGTCGTCCTTGCCGACTAGGGACGCGGGTAGGTGCGCTACGACGGGAATGGCTTCGGTTTTTTCTGAGCACTCGAAGGTCCTGCGAAAAACGAGGTTGCCTTTCTCGTCGCGATTCTCTGCGGAGGTGGATTGGAGCGGGTGGTTGTCTTTCTCGAATGAGATGAGCATGGTTAGCGGCTCGACGGCATTGCGGCAGTAGATCGGTAGTGTCAGATCGGCGGTTTTGGCTTGCTTGTTCTCTATAGCGGTAGCCTTTCCCACGAAGGCGACTGTCGGCGGCGTTCCTCCGGGAGAAACGGACGGATCGGGCCATCGCCCGTCGAATTCTGCGAGGGCGTCAGCGTATGCCTTGTCGTCTCGCTGGTCGCGCGTCTCCCAGCGGGGATGCGAGGAGAAGAACGCGGCGAACTTGGACTGTTCTCCCGAGGTCGTGCGGACTAAGTGATGCAAAGCAAATACAAAGTCCGGGTGATAGCCCTCGTGAGCCATGAGCATCATTCCCTGAATGTCGGCATCGTGCTCGAGGTTGCGTGAGAGCTTCGCGCGCGCAATAGGCGCGGCTATGCGAAGGCCTACGATTGACCAGTTCGCGTTTTTGTCGCCAGCGCGAACAAGAGATTGGTAGTAGCTGAGTTGTGCCGCGACGTATACGTCGTAGAGGTACTTGCGGACGGCGTGTCTGCGGGCAACATGCTCGGTCTCGTGAGACAAGGCCGCCGCCCAAAGCCCGGAATTCGTTCCCATAAGCTTGGCCAGTCCTGAACCGACCGAGACTTCTCCATCCGACAGGGAAGAAGCGTTTATGGAGTTGTCGTTGACAATGGTAAAGCTCCAGCGGTAGGGAAGATTCAGTGCTGCTACGGATGGGTTCTGAACAAATCCTGAGAAGACTTTGCCACCGGTCTCGTTAAGAGCCGTGTTCTCCAGGAGGGGGCTGTCGCCCCGAACCTTTGCGCGGTCGGATAATCCAAGCTGATAATCGAGCGCGAAATCGAGGGGTAGCGGGATGTCGTTTTTCAGGTCAGCTTTGTGACGCTTTTGGGCGTTCGCACACGGCTGGCAAAACGTCAAAGCGAGGGCTACGTAAATGAGGGAGAACAGTCCCTTGGGCATGGGTCCGCCTCTTTCATGGTGGGGACAGGATGGCGGCAGTGTAGTACGCCGTAGTCAATTCTACAAGAGGCACGATAGCGGGCGTGTAGCACGGGGGTGGCGGGGTCGAAGAGCAGAGAGATTTCTCTCTTCGCAGGCCGACCGCTTCATAGGAAGTGAAGCGGGAAGAAAAAGCGTCGGCCTGCTCCGTTCGAAATGACGGGTGGGGGCAAGTGCGGCTGACCAGCGGCCGACGACGAGGCGGTGGCGCGCAGCGCTGGCGGCTTGGGCCTTGATGACGAGCCACAGCGGTAAGGCTGTCTCGCCGAAGAAGGCGGGCTGAACCTAGGAAAATCGTCGCTAGGGTGGAGCGGGTTCGAGACGAAAAGCAGATTCCCCGGGCAAACGACGCCCGGGGAATGACAGGTCGAACGTTGACACGTCTTGAAAGTCGAAACGTCCGGTAAATGGGTCCGGGATACAGACGACGCAAATGACGGGTGGGCGTGGGCGGGCTGAGAGTAGGTATCCACGTTGCCCTGAATTTTGGGGAAGAAGAAGAGTCAAACCCCCACCTTCAAAAAGCGAAGTTGGGGCACCCGGCGCCCGGCTTCGGAAGGCCGCCCTAAAAGGACGGCCTCTACAGGGGGAGCTGCCTACCTCGGAAGGCGAGGCGTTCAAAAAGGCTTCGGAAGGCCGCCCTAAAAGGACGGCCTCTACAGGGGGAGCGGCCCACCTTGGAAGGCGGGCCTTTCAAAAAGCGAAGGTGGTGCAAGCGGCGCGCGCGGGATGGTTGGTGAGGCTTTCTTCAGGGGCTGAAGCGCTTTGTGCGGGTGGCCGGAATGCGGGGGTTGAAACCTCCGCCTCCTAAGGAGAAGAAAGAAAAGTCAAAACCCCCACCTTCAAAAAGCGAAGTTGGGGCAACCCGGCGCCCGGCTTCGGAAGGCCGCCCTAAAAGGACGGCCCCTGCAGGATGCGCGGCCCGCCCCGGAATGCGGGGCCTTCGAAAAGCGAAGGTGGGCACCCGGCAGATTCGCGGCTAATTCAATTCGGCAGAGTCGAGAAGCCGGGCGGCGTACCAGGGCAGCAGCCCGACATGAAGCGAGCGGTTACGCTTCTAAGATCTTTGTCGAGGATCGACATAGCTCGGTCGGCGATGGCCGCTGGCACGCCATAGTGCGCCTGGGCAATTCCACCCGTAATACAGGCCAGCGTGTCGCTGTCTCCTCCAAGCGATATCGCGTTTCGGATGGCATCCTCGAAATCCGTTGATTCGAGGAAGCACACGATCGCCTGAGGAACGGTCCCTTGGCATGAGGCGTCAAACTGGTATGCAGGTCTAATCTCATCAACGCTTCGGGATAAATCATAGTGGAAGGTTGCCGCCGTGTACCGCCTGATGTCTGACTTCGTACTTCCTGTCCTCGCAAGAAAGATGGCGGCCGCAGTTGCTTGCGCGCCCTTGATCCCCTCGGTATGATTGTGCGTCACGGCTGTGTATTCAGCGGCCCGGACCAGCACTTCGTCTAGCGTGTTGAACGCAAACCCAACAGAACTGATTCGCATAGCGGCGCCATTGCCCCAGCTATTGTAGGGCTGGGATTCGTGAGCTTGCGCCCATCGGCGAAAAAAGCCTCCGTATCCTGCGTCTGGATAACGCCGATAGTAGGCCCTCATCAGGGAAGCATAGTCGGTGTGGGTCAAGATCGATTCGGCTAGGGCAACGGTGAGGACTGTATCGTCGGTGAAGCAGCAATCCGGACTGAATAGATCGAACTGCTTGGTCTTGATGTTCTTCGACTCGTAGACCGATCCGATAATGTCACCCGCTATTGCGCCTATCATTTGAATCTTCCTCGAAGGCAGCCGCGCAACGCTTAGAACGCTTTAGAGTACTTGGGCATTATCCTCGAAGAGACCTCGCATCGCTATCTCCCTGAAGGCACCCCAGGGCAAGTGAAGCGGCGGCCTTGAAAACCGCCGATGGGCTCCCAGGAGCTTAGCCAGCCGCCGACGATGAGGGTGCGACGTCCAGCGCTGGCGGCTTGGCGCCTTTGGATGACGAGCCAGAGCATGAACGCTATTTCGCCGAAGAAGGCGGGCTGAGAGTAGGTATCCGCCTTGTCCTGAACTTGCGGCAACAGTATGCCCGTAAGGATGAGGATCACCCAGGCGAAGCCGGCGAGGGCGAGCCAGACGCCCAGGAAGCGCGGCAGGACGGGGAGAAGAAAAAAAAGACAAACGCCCTAAGGCGAACGGCTTCGGAAGGCCGGCCCAAAAGGACGGCCTCTACAGGGTGCTTAGGCGGTCTGGGTGGTCGCGGCGGCGGCGTTGGTGGCTAGGGCGGTCAGGGCTAGGGCAGCGAGGTAGAAGGGCTTGAGGAAGTCGATGGCGGCTTGTGGGCTCTTGGAGGCTTGTTCGCCGAGGAGGCCCTGGAGGTGGCCGTCTTTGAGGAAAATGGTTTGTACGAGGATGGCTGCGCCGGTGGGATCGTTGGTTTGCATGGTAGGGCTCCTTTTTGTGGCCTACAAGGAGTGTAGTCTTTTTGGGCGGCTGGGTTTGTAGCTTTCTGCACAGTGTTCGCGAATCGGGGCCATTGGAATAGGGCGGCGCGAAAGGCGTACGCGGATGGCGACGAAGGCGCATACTGGTGGCAGGGAGTGCCGCCCATGTTAGCCACGCTAGTGGATTGGAAGAGCAAACGCGACGAATTGAAGGCGCGGAGAGATCCGCTGTTCAAGAAGTATCTGAAGAGTCCGAACGACACGCATCTGGCGCTGGAAATCAAGAATATTGATGACGAGATTGCGGAGTGTACCGAGCGGATGCAACCGGCGAGGAAGCCGAAGCAGGGATAAGCAGAAGTTCTAGAGCGCGGCGAGTGTTGACCGCTGCGAGTGGGGCTGCGCTGTCGCGCAGCGAATCGACAAATTATCGAAATATTTTTCGCCGCAGTTACGGCGCGGCTGAAGCTGTGCCCTCCCCAACGGGGATGGCAGTCTGGCCGCCCTAAAAGGACGGCCTCTACAGTGGGCCTTGCCGGTTGTGGGAAGATGGAGCGCTGTGAGCAAACCATCGGAGCATCGGACGCTGTGGGTGATTGCGGGATTCAAGATTTTGAAGGGGCTGGCGCTGCTGGTGCTGGCGGTGGGAGCGCTGCGGCTGCTACATCGCGATCTGGCGCATGAAATTGCGCGATGGATCAATTTGTTTCGCGTGGCTCCGGCGCATCGTTACGTGCAAATGCTGCTGGAAAAGATAGGGGTGGTGAACGACCGGAAGCTGAAGGTGTTCAGCGCCGGGACGTTCTTTTTTTCTGTGCTGTATCTGACGGAAGGCGTGGGGTTGGCGCTGAATCAGAAATGGGCGGAATATTTGACGGTGGTGAGCACGGCGGCGCTGATACCGGTGGAGATTTACGAGATTGTGGAGAAAGCGTCGGTGGCGAAGGTGTTTTTGCTGCTGGTGAATATTGCGGTGGTGGCGTATTTGGTGTACGACATTCGGAGACGGCGCGGCAAAGGCTAGGAAGATTTGTCGGGTTTGAGGATGAGGGCGGCGAGCGGGGGAAGGGTTAGAGAAAGCGAGAACGGGCGGCCGAGGTGCGGTAGTGCGAGGGCCTGGATGCCGCCGAGATTGCCGACATTGGAGCCGCCGTATTGCGCGGAGTCGGTATTGAGAACTTCGCGATAGAAGCCGCAGTGGTGCACGCCGATGACGTAGTTGTAGCGGACTACCGGAGTGGCGTTGAGGACCACGACGAGCATGTCGCTGGGATCCTTGGCGCGGCGAACGAAAGAGAAGATGCTGTTGTCCGCGTCGTTGGGATCGATCCACTCGAATCCCTGCCAGTCAAACTCCACCTGATGAAGAGCGGGTTCGGCGGCGTAGAGCCGGTTGAGATCGCGTACGAGGCGCTGCACGCCTTGATGCGAGCTGTGCTGGAGCAAATCCCAATCGAGGGAGCGGGGTTCGTACCATTCGCTGCGCTGGGCAAATTCCTGGCCCATGAACAGGAGCTTTTTGCCGGGGTGCGCGTACTGGTAGGCGTAGAGGAGACGGAGATTGGCGAATTGCTGCCACATGTCGCCGGGCATTTTGTGGAGGAGAGAGTTCTTGCCGTGAACGACTTCGTCGTGGGAGAAGGGGAGAAGGAAATTTTCGGTAAAGGCGTAGAGCAGTGAGAATGTCAGTTTGTTGTGTTCGTATTTGCGGTGGATGGGATTTGCGGAAAAATATTTTAGCGTGTCGTTCATCCAGCCCATGTTCCATTTGAAAGAGAAGCCCAGGCCGCCGAGATAAGTGGGGCGGGAAACGGCAGGCCAGGAAGTGGATTCTTCGGCGATGGTTAGAACGCCGGGGAAACGGCCGTGCGCAACTTCGTTGAGGCGCTTGAGAAAAGCGATGGCGTCGAGATTTTCGCGGCCGCCGAATTGGTTGGGAATCCACTGGCCGGGCTGGCGGGAATAGTCGAGATACAGCATGGAGGCGACGGCGTCCACGCGCAGACCGTCGAGGTGATATTTGTCGAGCCAGAAGAGCGCGTTGGAGATGAGATAGTTCTGCACTTCGTTGCGGCCGTAATTGTAGACCAGCGTGCCCCAATCGGGATGCGCGCCCTGGCGCGGGTCGGAATGCTCGTAGAGATGCGTGCCATCGAATTGCGCCAGGCCGTGGGTGTCGCGCGGGAAATGTGCGGGAGTCCAATCGAGAATAACGCCGAGGCCGGCTTGGTGGCAGCGGTCGACGAAGGCCATGAAATCGGCGGGAGAACCGTAGCGGCTGGTGGCGGCGAAATAGCCGAGAGTCTGGTAGCCCCAGGAGCCGTCGAAGGGATGCTCCATGATGGGGAGCAGCTCGATATGCGTGTAGTCAAGATCTTTGACGTAGGGAATAAGCTGGTCGGCTAGTTCGGAGTAGGTGAGCCAGCGATCGGCTTGTTCGGGAACGCGGCGCCAGGAGCCGAGATGCACTTCGTAGATGGAGACAGGAGACTGATGCCAGTTGGTGGCGGCGCGGTGCACGAGCCATGCCTGGTCTTGCCATTGATGATGATCGAGCGAGGCGACGATGGAGCCGGTGTTGGGGCGAAGCTCGGAGCGGAAGCCGTAAGGATCGGCTTTGAGTGGGAGAAGATTTCCCTGCGGGCCGAGGAGTTCGTATTTGTAGACGGCGCCTTCGGTGAGTTCGGGGACGAAAAGTTCCCAGATGCCGGACGAGCCGCGTGCGCGCATGGGATGGACGCGGCCGTCCCAACGATTGAAATCGCCGACGACGCTGACGCGGCGAGCGCTGGGCGCCCAGACGGAAAACTGAACGCCGCGGACTCCTTCGAGAGTGATGATGTGGGCGCCGAGTTTGTCGTAAGTGTCGTAATGCCGGCCTTCGCCCATGAGATGAAGATCGAACTCCGTGAGGAGATACGGGAAGGCGTAGGTGTCGTAGAGTTCAAAGGATTCGCCTTTGTGGGTGCGGCCGAGGAGTTTGTAGCTGGACGGCGCGGGAGGATTGGTTTGCTGGGTGGGGAAGATGGCTTCGAAGAACCCTTCGGGGCGCAGCTTGGTGGCTTCCATGAGAACCGGAGGAGGAACGGTGAGTTGGTTGACGGTGACGCCGCGCAAGGCGACGCTGGCTCGCTCGGCCCAGGGAAGAAAAAAGCGGATGGCCCAGCCCTCGCTGGTGCGGTGAGGGCCGAGGACGGAAAAGGGATCGGCGTTGCGTCCGGCGAGAATGGAGTCAATGCGGCGGGCTTGGTTGGTGTCGCTGGCGGGCTTGGATGGGTTGGGCACGATTCGTTTTGCGTGCGGACCGAAAGAGAAGGCTGGCCGCCACGCGAATAACGATTCTAGGAGGCTTGGGGGCGAAATCAAAAGGGAATCGGTGGGGGTAATGCTCAGTCTCCGGTTACCGCTTCTGTGTAACCAACCAATCGGAAATTATGTTTAGCAGGAGTTGAAGAGTCACAGATACTGTGCGATGTATCAATTAAGGGTAATGATCCTTGCCCCTACCGGACGCCACACGTGAGCCCTGTCAAAGTCCCCAGTCTTCAGCAGCTTCGCCGCTACACGATTGCGCGCAGCCTTTTCAAGCCCACCAGCTTGCTGCGGGCCATTGCGCGCCTGGGTTTTGTCCAGGCCGACCCGATTCGCGCGCCCGCTCGCGCCCAGGATCTGATCCTCGCGCACCGCGTTAAAGACTATCGCGCCGGCGAGCTGGAGCGCCGCTATCCGCGCCTGGCGATCGAAGAGGCCTTCTTCATCAACTATGGGTTCCTGCCCAGCGAGACCCTGTCCCTGCTGCATCCGCGCGGGGCGCCACGCGCCTGGGACGCATGGGACGCTAAGATGCAAGCGCGCGCCCAGGAGGTGCTGGCCTTTGTGTGCCAGCATGGTCCCACCTACCCCAAGGACGTGCAGGCGCATTTCGACCATGGCCGAATCAGGCGCTGGGGCGCCGACCTGAATGTCAGCAATCATCTACTGGAGGGTCTGCACTATCGTGGGCTGCTGCGCGTGGCGCGGCGCGAGGGCGGCACCCGGGTGTACCAGACGGTCGAGCACCCGCCGCGCGACGACAGCCCCGAGGCGCGGCTCGTGCGCGCCGGCCATTTGCTGGATATGGTGGTGCAACTCTACGCGCCGCTTCCTGCGGCCAGCCTGGTCTATGTGTGCAGACTGCTAAGCTATGGAGTGCCGCATTTGGCCGCCGAGGTGCGGCAGCTCCAGGAGCACGCCAAATCTCGCTATACCCATGCCCAGGTCGACGGCCTGCTGTGGTTCTGGCCGCAGGGCGAGAACCCCGGGGCTGTCCGGCACCAGGCCGACGACAGGCTGCGCTTCCTCGCGCCCTTCGACCCCGTGGTCTGGGACCGACGTCGCTTCCAGTTGTTCTGGAGCTGGGAATACAAGCTGGAGGCCTATTTGCCGGCCCACAAGCGCCGGCTGGGCCATTACGCTATGCCCATGCTATGGGGCGAGCAAATGGTGGGCTGGGCCAATCTGAAGGTGGTCGATGGACGGCTGCAGCACGAACTGGGCTTTGCCGGTCCACGGCCGCGCGGCAGCACCTTTCGGCGGGCGCTGGACGAGGCGTTGCAGCAGATGCAGGAGTTTCTGGAGCTCTAGCACGCGCAGTTACTTCACATAAATAGACGACGGAGCGGTTAGACATGGACCCTCGATGCGGGAGGAGTCCATGTTCAAAGTTTTATATCGTTGCAATAAGTGTGGAGCAAAGTTCTCGTGAGTCGGCACTATCGAAAACTGGTCAACCGCCGGGTACGGAGGTAACTGGCGGCGGGCGCCTTGAAAGGACTGGCATGATTGGCTTGGCGTGAGGCGGCTCGACAGGGTGAGGCGCCAAGCGGAGTAACGAAGTTGGGGGGCCGGGGGGGCGAAATCAAAAGGGAATCGGCAGGGGATAAGTGGTCAGTTTCCCGTTGGCGCGTTAACCAGGCGTTTAGGCTCGTTTAGTTGACGGGCTAAAGCCGACCTCCACACACAAATCCGTTACCATGCTTACGGTTGGATCGTCGCGCCGTCCGTCTTAGGCCAGAGGTGTGAGATGAGGTTGCTAGCCACAAAGATCAATCTATTGACGGCGCTGGTCCTGGGGCTTGCCGTTATTGCGGCGTGCCGTACATCCACCACCGATGCGAGCGTACCAAGCGCGAACCAACAAGAGATTCCGCCGGCGGCGCCTCCTACATTCCCGTCTGCGCCCTCGGAACCGCCGAATTCAGCGCGGTTTCGCGACGAAATCAAAATCGTGGAAGGTTTAATGTCGGCTTCACCACGCTCAGGCTTTGCCGACCGTGGCGCTGCGCTCTATTTTCTGGCGGACCGTTACCTTCAGCTTGGCGATCGGGTCAAAGCGCTCGTTCTGCTCCAACGGTGCGTGACGCTTGATGAAGGCTTCGATCCCACAGACGACCCCACATTTGTGTCCCTAAAAAACGATGCAGCTTTCCGCCAACTCGTCGAGCAGGTGCGTCGACGCTATCCTCCAGTGCACCGCGCCCACGTAGCTTTCACCTTGGCGCAAAAAGACTTGTTTCCAGAAGGTTTGGCAGTGGATACCGCAAAGCGGCTCTTCTATATGAGCAACATGCACTTCAAGAAGATCGTCAAGATTACGGAGACAGGCGAAGTAGCGGACTTTGTCAGCCCCGATCTGTATGACCTCATGCTGGTCCTTGGTGTGCATGTAGATCCCGCGGACCATAGCGTCTGGTGCGCGACTTATCCCGGCGAGAAGAATCGCTCGGAGATTGTCCACTTCGATGAGCACGGCCAACTGCTAGAAAGGTACACGCCCCCGGGAACTGGACCGCATGCGCTGAACGACCTGGTGCTGCGCGATACCCGGGAGATCTACGTGACGGATACCCGAGGAAATCGCGTGTATTGGTTCGACCGAACATTGCATCGCTTTACGCAGCTGAAATTGTCGCGCCCGGTCTTCTGGCCCAATGGGATCACGATCTCCGACGATGGCAACGTGCTTTATATTGCGGACCTGTTGGGTGTCGTGCGCCTGGACCTGAAGACAGACCAGTCGGAGGACGTGGCTCCTGCGCCCCACGATACGTTGGCCGGAATCGACGGCTTGTATTGGTACAACGGCAGCTTCGTGGGCGTGCAGTACGGTACCGGCGCAAATCGCGTGATGCGCTGGAACCTGTCGCCCGACGGGCGGCGCGTCACGTCCAGCGAAGTGCTGGAACGTGGAACGGAGTTGGTTAAGAATCCAACGACGGGAGCCATTCTCGACGAGCAGTTCTACTTCATTGCCGATTCGGGAATCGACAACCTAGATCGTGACGGCAAAATTGTCGACATGACCAAGCTCGAGTCGTTGCACATCGCGGTTGTGCCTTTGAAATAGGAAGTCCTAAGTAGCACAGGAAATCGCTTCGGCCCCTGTAATAACCTTGGCATCGATAGGTAACTCCTGGTAAGTCGTGCGAGTTCAACTGGTCGATGCAACACCATCTAAGCTGTTGATCCGACAATGCTTCCCACTAGAGAACCGATCTAGGCGGCTGTGCTCGACCAGACCCTAGCCAGGGGGTTCGTCTGAATCAACCCTCGCGAACGATCCTTAGCCGCTCAAAGCCCCTCCCGGGGGCTTTGAGTTAGCGTTGCATCGACCCGTTGAATCCACCGCGTTTACCAGGCACTAGGGCTATACGCGAAATGATGTTCTGGCCGCCTCTCGGCGTTCGGTATATTCTGGCGGACCACTGTAGATGGCCATCGGTCGGCTTCATCTCGCGGATGACGCTGCGAACTAGGAGGCAAATGGACGGGTGGAAAATCGACGAGCGGGAGATAAATGAGCAACAAGAACTACCGATGCCGTTGACGAGCAAAGAACTACTTGTCTTAATCCGGTGTTTGGTGCTCGCGACCGAGTCGGAGCACGTCAAGGAGACAGACAAAGAGGTGGTTCGCAGATTGCGGGAGCGTATTAACAGGTATGCGGAACGGCGAGGCGCATATTGGGACAAATAGGAATTCTCGCGTCTCGAGATTATCTGTCCATCCGTTCGACCCATTGAGCGCGCCATGCGGGAGCCACGAATGGATCCGCAAAGTACTGTGTTTCCCGCGCAACCTTGTCGTCCCTGAACTCCATGATGCTCACGGTGTAGGACGGCTTGCCGTCATATGTCAGGATGAAT